>CAMTXG010000044.1:0-40574 GCA_947085645.1 uncultured Gammaproteobacteria bacterium | reverse complement strand
GCTGCGTCGATCTGGTCGTATGCCTTGGCTTCGCCGCCGAACTTGGCGGACAGCACGGTAGCGATGGCTGCCGTCAGCGTCGTCTTGCCATGGTCCACGTGGCCGATGGTGCCCACGTTGACGTGAGGCTTGGTGCGCTCGAACTTTCCTTTTGCCATTTTTCCGACTCCGAAAAAAATCTATATCAAGTCAACAGAATTCGGCGCAACCAGAATCGGACGCACCTGAAAGTGGTGCCCATGGCGGGAATCGGACCCGCGACCTCTCCCTTACCAAGGGAGTGCTCTACCACTGAGCCACATGGGCAACTCAGCACCGCCTACGCAGCGCCAAAATTTCAAACTCAACAAACCAGCACAAGCAAGCAATGGAGCGGGAGACGGGAATCGAACCCGCGTCATTAGCTTGGAAGGCTAGGGTTCTACCATTGAACTACTCCCGCATTGGCCAACAACCTTTGCGAATTTTTGCCACCTATAAAAGACAGCAAAATACACTTTCAACACTACTCACTCACTGGTGGAGGGGACTGGATTCGAACCAGTGTAGGCGTAAGCCAACAGATTTACAGTCTGCCCCCTTTAGCCACTCGGGCACCCCTCCGGAGAATTTCGAATTATAGCACCATTTTTTGACCCTTGAGAAAGCGCCTCAGCTTTTGGGGCGGCATAGCTCAACGCGAAACAACATGGTGCGGCTGGCGGGGATCGAACCCACGACCCTTGGCTTCGGAGGCCAATACTCTATCCACTGAGCTACAGCCGCACTTGTGCATCGGCACAGCCTTGAATTATTGCACGCGCTGGCCACCACACCACCGATCTATGACATCGAAACACAAGCAGCCACAGCGATGCTCAATTCAGACCTTGCGCACATCGGCCCGATACGTCGGGCACCGCAAGGCCCAGACCCGACAGATACGCGTCTGTACTGACGCGCCCCACTCCCGCAAGATCAAAAGCCCCGTCATTCAGCATCCAGTTGCGCATCAAGCCATCGAACAATGCATGCAGCCCGATGGCCGCCTCCATGGCCGTCATTGGTAGCTCAACACCCTGCAACTGCGCAGCAATCTGAAAATCGCGCGCCAATTGACATGTAAACGCCTCCGAGGCGGCAACGTGTCGCTCGCGCACAACCACCAACTCCTGGACATATTCAACTTTGTAGATGGCAATCTCAAATACGCGGCGAGTTCTTTCGTCGGACGCCACCGTCTGCAGCACAAGCGCCATCACCGCCCGCAAACGCTCCACAGGGTCGGGGCAGGTGCTGCATTCGATTTCGCGGTACCCCTGCTCCAAGGGCAATGTCACTCTCTCCATCATGGCGCCAAACAGATCAACCTTGTCCTTGAAATGCCAGTAGATGGCGCCACGGGTTGCACCAGCGGCTTGCGCAATATCACTCAAGGACGCCCGGGAGACCCCCTTCTCCAGAAACACGCCTTCGGCCGCATCGATAAGGCTGTTGCGCGTAGCGATAGCGTTTTCTTTGGTTTTACGCGCCATAGCGCCTCCTAGTTCTTGTTCAAACCAGCCCTAACAGACAAGCCAAGCGGCCAGGCAATAATTATACATTCATGTTTGTATGTATAATCAAATACTTCATTGAGCCGGGCGCTAACCCGGGGTTGCTTGTGTCTGGCGGCCCATCCCCAACATTCGCTTCTCTTGATGCCCATCAAAAGGACTCTCATGCCAAACCTGCGTGACGCATCCGTCAATACCCCGCTCCACCATTTGCCCATCCGGAGATCCGTCACCCTCGCGGCCATCAGCGCAGCCACTTTTCTGGTCGTTGCATGCGGCAAAGCCGATGGGCAAGCCGGCGCTGCTGGGCGGCAGACATCCCCCGTCGAAGTGGGCGTGATCACAGCGACCCCGGGCGATGTGGGGCTGATTACCGAATTGCCAGGCCGCGTTGAAGCGTCGCGGGTTGCCGAGGTACGCGCCCGTGCGACGGGCATCTTGCAGCAACGGCTCTTTAGAGAGGGCAGCGACGTCAAGGCGGGACAGGCGCTCTTCGACATCGACCCCGCACCCTACTCCGCCGCCGCCGAAAATGCTCGCGCAAACCTCGCCAAATCCCAGGCCAATCTGGCCCAGGCAAGCGCTCAATTAGAACGCTACCGACCCCTGGTGGCCGCCAATGCCATCAGCAAGCAGGACTTCGTGAACGCCGAGGCGGCTGAGAAGCAGGCGCTGGCAGACATTGCATCTGCCAAAGCGTCGGTGCGTATGGCAGACATCAACCTAGGCCATGCCAGAGTGACGTCGCCTATATCCGGCCGCATTGGCCGCGCTCTGGTGACTGAAGGCGCCCTGGTGGGCCAGGGCGAAGCAACGGCCTTGGCCGTGGTGCAGCAAATTGACCCGGTGTTTGTCAACTTCACACAGTCCGCCAGCGACGCGCTTAAGTTGCGTCGCGCCATGGACAGCGGGCAGTTCAAGCGCGCGGGCAGCGGCGAAGCAGCCCGCGTCAAACTCGTGATGGACGACGGAACTGAGTACGCCATGCCCGGCAAACTGCTGTTCACCGATTTGTCGGTGGACTCAACCACAGGCCAGGTGATGCTTCGCGCAGAAGTACCCAACCCAAAGGGAGAACTTCTGCCAGGGCTGTATCTGCGTGTTCGCATTGAACAGGCGCAAGCCAGCAATGCCATCAGCCTCCCCCAACAGGCTGTCACGCGCACTCAGCAGGGCGATATCGTGAGTGTGGTGGGAGACGACGGAAAAGTGTCACAGCGCCCCATCAAGATCGGCGCGGCGCAAAACAACCGCTGGGTGGTTCTTGACGGCTTGAAGGCAGGAGAAAAGGTCATGGTGGACGGCTTCCAAAAGCTGCAGATGCTGCCGCCTGGAACACCGGTAAAACCAGTCCCATGGCAGGCGCCGGGCACGGTTGTAGCCCCCTCAGGGCCCTCGGCACCGGCTTCTGAACCGGCAGCAGCAGCTTCCAGGCTATAAGGGGCAACCAAGCATGGCCAAATTTTTTATTGACCGCCCCATCTTCGCGTGGGTGATCGCGCTTTTCATCATGGTGATGGGTGGCGTCGCAATCACACAGCTGCCAATATCCCAATACCCGCCTGTAGCTCCACCCGCCATCGTCATCAATGCCTCATACCCCGGGGCATCCGCGCAAACGCTGGAGAACAGCGTGCTCTCCGTCATCGAGCGCGAGATGAACGGTTCGCCCGGCCTGCTCTACATGGAGTCGGTGGCCCAGGCCGATGGCTCCGGCAGTATCACGCTGAGCTTTCAACCAGGCACCAATGCCGACCTGGCGCAGGTGGATGTTCAGAACAGGCTGTCGCGTGCATCGCCGCGCTTGCCATCTGCGGTGACGCAGCAGGGCGTGCGTGTTGACAAATCGCGCTCCAACTTCCTGCTGTTCACGATGCTTTCATCCACCAACCCACAGATGGATACTGTGGCGCTGGGGGACTACGCATCGCGCAACATCGTTCCCGAACTGCAGCGCGTCAACGGCATTGGCCAGGCGCAGCTTTTCGGCACCGAACGCGCCATGCGCATCTGGATAGACCCAGCCAAGATGGCCAGCTTCAATCTGTCGGCGGCAGAAATCACGGCCGCCATCCGCGCGCAGAACGCGCAGGTGGCCAGCGGCACGATTGGCGATCTGCCCAACGTGGCGGCCCAGGGCATTGCTGCCACAGTGGTCGTCAACGGGCAACTGTCGAGCGTTGAGCAATTTGGCAATATCGTGCTGCGGGCCAATACGGACGGCTCTACCGTTCGCATCAAGGATGTGGCGCGCGTGGAACTTGGCGGCCAGGCCTATTCGACCTCCGCGCGCCTGAATGGCAAGCCAGCCGTCGGTATCGGCGTCCAGCTTTCTCCCAGCGGCAACGCGCTGGAAGCCGCCAAGGCCGTGCGCGCCAAGATGGATGAGCTGTCGCGCTACTTTCCGGAAGGTACGACCTGGAGCATTCCATACGACAGCTCACGCTTTGTGGGCATCTCCATTACGCAGGTCGCCATTACGCTGCTGGAAGCGGTTGGACTCGTGTTTCTGGTGATGTTCCTGTTCTTGCAGAACTGGCGCTACACCATCATCCCGACCATTGTGGTGCCCATTGCACTGCTGGGCACGTTCGCCACGCTGCTGGCGCTTGGTTTCTCGATCAATGTGCTGACCATGTTCGGGATGGTGCTGGTGATTGGTATCGTGGTGGACGATGCCATCGTGGTGGTCGAGAACGTCGAGCGCATCATGAGCGAGGAAGGCCTGCCGCCGCTGGAGGCCACGCGCAAGGCGATGCGCCAGATTTCCGGCGCCATCATTGGCGTGACCGTGGTGCTGGTCTCGGTATTTGTGCCGCTGGCGTTTTTTTCCGGTTCCACCGGGAATATCTATCGCCAGTTCTCGGCGGTGATGGTGGCGTCCATCGGCTTTTCAGCCTTCATGGCGCTGTCGTTGACCCCCGCCCTGTGCGCGACCTTGCTCAAGCCGGTTGAAGCAGGTCACCACCATGAAAAGCGCGGGTTCTTCGGCTGGTTCAACCGGGGTTTCTCGCGCACTGCCAGGGGCTACGAAAGTTTGGTGGCGCGCATGCTCAAGCGCGCGGCGCGCTACCTGGTCATTTACGCCGCCATCATCGGTGCCGTCGTGGTGGTCTACATGCGCCTGCCCACCTCGTTCCTGCCAGGAGAGGACCAGGGCAACATCATCGTCAACGTACAGCTGCCGCCCGGAGCCACGCAAGAGCGCACGCTGGCTGTGATGCAGCAGGTCGAAGAGTTCATCCTCAAGCAGCCCGAAGTGCAAAGCATGGTGGGTGTGCTGGGCTTCAGCTTCTCCGGACAGGGCCAAAACGCCGCTCTGGCGTTTGTGACCCTCAAGGACTGGAAGGAGCGCCACGGCCCAGGCCAGTCGGCGCAGGACCTGGCCAACCGGGCCTTCGGTGGTCTTTCGGGCATTCGCGATGCCTTCATCTTTCCGTTGAGCCCACCACCCATTCCCGAACTGGGCAACGCCAGCGGCTTTACGTTCCGCTTGCAGGACCGCAGCGGCGCCGGCCACCAGGCGCTCGTCAATGCACGCAACCAGTTGCTGGGCATGGCATCGCAAAGCAAGGTGCTGGCACAGGTGCGCCCTGATGGCCTGGAAGACGCGCCACAGCTGCAGATCGACATCGACCGTGACAAGGCCAACGCCTTGGGTGTGTCGTTCGACGCGATCAACTCGTCCCTGTCGTCCGCCCTGGGGTCCACCTACGTGAACGACTTCCCCAACCAGGGCCGTCTGCAACGTGTGGTGATACAGGCCGACGCACCTGCGCGCATGCAGCCCGACGATTTGCTGAAGATCAACGCCAGCAACAGCCAGGGCAAACCCGTGCCGCTGTCGGCGTTCGCCACTACACGCTGGGTGAACGGGGCGCAGCAAACCGTGCGCTACAACGGCTACCCCGCCATGCGCATCTCGGGCTCCCCCGCACCCGGATTGAGCACAGGTGCCGCCATGGCCGAGATGGAAAAGCTGGCAGCCCAATTGCCTGCGGGTTTTGGCTACGAATGGACGGGCCAGTCTCGCGAGGAAAAGCTGGCAGGCTCGCAATCGCTGATCCTTTACAGCTTCGCCATCCTGGCGGTGTTCCTTTGCCTGGCGGCGCTGTATGAAAGCTGGTCGATCCCGCTGGCCGTGATTCTGGTGGTGCCGCTCGGTGTGCTGGGCGTGCTGCTGGCCACCTTGCTGCGCGGTTACGCAAACGACGTGTACTTCCAGGTGGGGCTGATCACCATCATTGGCCTGTCCGCCAAAAACGCCATCTTGATCATCGAGTTTGCAAAGGACCTGCAGGCGCAGGGCAAGGGTGTGATCGAGTCGGCGCTAGCTGCCGCGCACCTGCGCTTTCGCCCGATCATCATGACCTCCATGGCCTTCGGGCTGGGTGTGGTGCCTCTGGCCATTGCCTCGGGTGCAGGCTCTGCCAGCCAGCGCGCCATCGGCACCGGGGTACTGGGCGGCATGATCACCGGCACGGTGCTGGCCGTGTTCTTTGTGCCCGTGTTCTTCGTGGTGGTGCGCAGCCTATTCAAGGGCAGCGCACGACAGCACGAAATGAATCGCCGCCATGCAGAAGAAGCAGGAGTTGGAGCCCATGACTAAACGCAGCACAACCATCGCCCTGGCAGCTGCAGTGCTGCTGGCGGGCTGCTCATTCATACCGACCTACGAGCGCCCCGCAGCGCCCGTTCCGGCCACGTATGCAACCACCGCCGGTCAAGCGTCAACGGCGCCTACTGTGCCGTGGCAGGACTACTTTGGCGAACCACGGCTCAAGCAGCTGGTCGAGGCAGCCCTTGCCAACAACCGCGACCTGCGCGTGGCCATGCTCAACATCGAGCAGGCGCGGGCCACCTTCCAGGTGCGCCATGCCGACTCGTACCCGAGCGTGGGCTTGGCGGCCAATGCCAGCCGGGCGCCTGCGACGGGTACGGGCGACCTGACAAATTCGTTCAGCGTGGGGCTGGCCATTTCGGCCTGGGAGATCGACTTTTTTGGTCGTATCGCCAGCCTGAAAGAACAAGCACTCGCGCAGTACCTGGCCACCGAAGAAGGTCGCAATGCCGCACAGGTGAGCCTGGTGGCCGCCGTGGCCAATGGCTGGCTGAATCTGTTGGCCGACGAAGAACTGCTGGACCTGTCCCGCCAGACTCTGGCCTCGCGCGAAGAATCGGTGCGCCTGACGCAGCTGCGGCTGGACGCAGGCGTGGCGTCTGAACTGGACTATCGGCAGGCGCAGTCACTCACCCAGGCCGCCAAGGCCACCCTGGCCCAACAGCAGCGCCAGCGTGCGCTGAACGAAAACGCGCTGGCGCTGCTGCTGGGGCAGGCGCTGCCGGACAACGTCCGCGCCAGCCTCACGGGCAGCAGGCTGGCCGATGCGCCTGCCATGGCGCCCTTGCCCCCAGGGCTGCCCTCGGATCTGCTCACCCGGCGCCCGGACATTCGCCAAGCCGAGCATCAGCTGTTGGGCGCCAATGCCAACATCGGCGCAGCGCGGGCGGCGTTCTTCCCCCGCATTTCGCTCACCACCCAGGCGGGCACGGCCAGTGGCGAGCTGTCGGGCCTGTTCAAAAGCGGGTCGTGGGGGTTCTCCATCGCCCCGTCTCTGCTGCTGCCCATCTTCGATGCGGGCCGCAACCAGGCCAACCTCGACAGCGCGCAGGCCAGCCGTGGCATTGCGATAGCGCAGTACGAAAAAGCCATCCAGACCGCTTTTCGGGAGATGTCCGATGCGCTCGCGGGCCAGGCCACGCTGGGCGAGCAGGTGCAGGCCCAGCTGTTACAGGCCGAAGCCGAATCGGCGCGCCTGCAGCTAGCTGACCTGCGCTATCGCAACGGGGTATCGAGTTACTTGGACCTGCTGGATGCCCAGCGCTCGCTGTTTGCCGCCCAGCAGGCCGTGGTGCAAGTACGGCTGGCTCAGCTGCAAAACCAGGTGTCCTTGTACAAGGCCCTGGGTGGCGGTGCGCCCGGCACCATTGCGGGCAACAAACCGTCCTGACCCCACCGGGCGGACACCGCAGGCACCGCGCACAACAGGGGGCGCTGCGCCTGTACGGCTGCTCCGGCGCGGTTGCCGTCTCCTTTTTCGCACAGCCCGCTGTGGCGTGCGGGGCCAGTCGTCCCAGAGTCCCCCTGGTACGGCACATATAATTGAGGGTTGATTTCATCAAAGCCCCCGATAAACCTGAGGACGTCATGAGCGACAACCACCACGAAGAAGCCCATACCGGACCGATCAAGAACCCCAAGCAACTGTTGTACGCAGTCCTTGCGTCGTTTGTGGTTCCGATCTTCGCCATCATTGGCCTGGTCCTGTATGTCACGTCGGCGGACAAGTCCGCTCCCGGTTCTGGCAACCCTGAAAAGGCCATTGCTGAACGAATCCAAAAGGTCGGCGTGGTGGAGATCCGGGACGCCAACCGCCCCCTCGCCAGCGGCGAAGACGTTTATAAGGTCCAGTGCGCCGCTTGCCACACCGCTGGTGTTGCCGGAGCCCCCAAATTTGCAGACGCCAGCGCCTGGTCGGCCCGCATCGCAACCGGTTTTGAAGCCATGGTGGCCGCAGCCCTGAAGGGAAAGGGCGCCATGGCGCCTCAGGGCGGTGGCGACTATAGCGACACGGAAATCGCGCGTGCGGTGGCCTACATGGCCAACGCAGCGGGCGGCAAGTTCGCAGAACCCGTTGCCCCAGCTGCCGCTGGTGCCGCAGCAGCCGATGCAGCGCCGACAACCCCTGCGGCGGAACCTGCAGCCGCTGCAGCCCCGGCTCCTGCACCGGTGGCGGATGCTGTCGCTGCAGCGCCTGCTGCAGCCTCCGTCGCTACGGCCTCGGCCAACGGCGAGGCCCTCTACAAACAGGCCTGCCAGGTATGCCATGTCGCTGGTGTAGCGGGTGCCCCCAAGCTCGGCGACAAGGCAGCCTGGGCGACTCGCCTTCCTGCGGGCATCGATGCACTGTACGCCAGCGTGGTCAAGGGCAAGGGTGCCATGCCTCCCCGCGGTGGAGCGGCACAAGCGTCGGACGCAGACCTGCGTGCAGCCGTCGAGTACATGACAGCCACGGTCAAGTAATAAAACCTCTGTTTTAGGTGGCACGCAGCGGGCGCGCGTACCCCAAAAAAAGCCGGCACGGGCCTCAAAGCCCGCGGACCGGTTTTTTTGTGCCCGTATGCGATGAAGACGTGTCAGCCAGGCAGACAACCCAAACAACTGCCCTCGCTGCCCGCCCCCCGGGCCTGCTACGGAGTCTGCCCAACCGTTGCCGCCCTGCCACTGGCCTCACAGCGCGCCTGGGGGCTCATGACGAAGCCGTATCGCGCGGGCAAATCCTCGGCGGCTACATCGCGCGGCGCCCAGCGGCCTGCCTCTACGGCTTCAGCTGCCGTCAGCACATCTGCGGTATGCACTAGGCCAACGAGCCCATCGGCAGTGAGATACACACGCCCCTGTGCGTCCATCAGGCAGTCCTGAACCACGGCACTGCGCCCTGTGTGAGACACCACCGAAAAATCAGGCTGAATGCGCCAGATCAGGGGCGTTGCCTCGAGCTCCACATACACCCGCTGCGGTCCGTTCTGAAAGAACCACTGCCCTTGTGCATCGGGCTCGAAATTCCGCTCGATGAACTCGATGAGTTTTTCATGCTGCAGCAAGGAGCCCTTGGGGCGGGGGAAGGCGCCTTGCGCCTGGGTGGCGTCATCACGCATGTACCAGCGGCCGCGCGCATCCAGCCCCAACCAGCCGTAGCAGTCGGGAACATTGGGCCACTTGGCCAAGGCTTGTTTGACGATGTCATCCATGGTGCGATTGTGGCCCTTCCGCGCTCCTTTGCGTGTCAGTCTGTGCCGCGAGCCAGTCGCCCACCGTGTCCGGCATGGCGCGCACATGGCCTGGCAGGCGGCCTTTTGCAAACCCGACATGACCGCCGTGTGCGGGCTGCCACAGGGTGACGCAGGGGCCCACCTCGTGCAAACCCGGCAGACTACTGGCGGGCACAAAGGGGTCGTTGCGCGCGTTCACCACCAGCGCCGGGATGCGGATATCGCGCAGCAGCGGCTTGGCCGATGCGCGCAGCCAGTAGTCCTCGGTGTTCTTGTAGCCGTGCAGCGGGGCGGTGAACACGTTGTCGAACGCGTACAAGTCACGGGCAGACAGCAGCGCCTGTTTGTCGAAAAGACCCGGGTGCTGAGCCAGCTTTTGCAGGGCCTTGGGCACCAGGGTGCGCATGAACATGCGGGTGTAGATCTGGCGATTGAACCCGCGGCCGATGGCGTGCCCGCCTGCCGCCAGATCGATGGGCGAACACACTGCCGCCACCGCGTCTGCACTGCGTGCTGCGTCAGTGCCCACTTCGCCCGCCCAGCGCAGCAGCGCGTTGCCGCCCAGCGAAACACCCACCGCCATCAAAGGCCCCCGGTGCGATGCACGAAAGCGCTGCAGCATCCAGCCAATCTCGGCATGGTCGCCCGAATGGTAGGCGCGGGGTGCACGGTTGATCTCACCGCTGCAGCCCCTGAAATGAGGCAACGCGCAGGCCCAGCCGCGCTCACGCGCGAGGTCCGCAAACGCCTCGCCGTAGTGGCTGCGCGACGACCCCTCCAGCCCGTGGAACACCACCAGCAGCGGTCGGCGCGTATCGGTGGCTACGCCATCGTTCAAAAAATCCACGTCCACAAAATCGCCGTCGGGGGTGTCCCAGCGTTCCCGGCGGTACTCAGGTCGAGGACCGAATACGCGGCGTGAATACAGCGCAGGCCAGATCGTTTGAAGCTGGCCACCGGGCAACCAACGAGGAGCTACATATTTCATAGCTATTAGCGCTTATCCAGCAAGCGCTAGAGGGCAAAAACACTTAAAAATCAAAACCATCAACCTCACGCAGACCGCTGGGGCGCTTCATCAGGGGTGCACCTAATGCAGTACTGGCCGTTGCGCGTCCACCGCCTGCGCATCCGGCGCTGTGCCCGCGCTGGCGTGGTGGGCCACCATGCGCCAGCCTTCCGGGGTCTTGTGATACACGTTGGTGGCCAGCACCACGGCCTGGTGCAGGCCGTCGGGCAGCATCACTTCGACCTCTTCCGCCACGCTGTGCACGGCGCTGGTCAACGCCACCACGCGGTGCACCTGCACCGGCCGTGCGCGCACGGTGCCGCTGGCAAACATGCCTTCGAACGCGGCGCGGATGGCACCGGCGCCCAGCAGCCGGGGACCGCCGGGGTGCACACACACGATGTCGTCTTCTTCAGCCCAGCAAGACATCAGCAGTTCGATGTCGCCCCGCTGCAGTGCCTCGTAAAACGCGGACTCTGTCTCGTCGGAGGATCCGCCGAGTGAGGCGGCTCTGGAACGTGAGCGGGGCATGGTCGATGAGAGGTGATTGAACTGATACGCAAGCGGCAACAGCACGCTGCCGCCAAACCCGCTATTGTGCGGGCATCGCCCAAAGCCATGCAGCCCCTCGGTCTTGGTCTGTGCGGCGTTGCCGGGTACATGCTGCAAAATCCGCGCACCTGCCGGTTTCCGGCACGCAATGGCGGCATCACTCGGCCCATTCCTTTCTCGTCGGCGGACCCATCACCATGACACACCGTTTTCTTGCCTTCATCACCCTCGTGGCGGCAGCGCTGACCCTGAGCGGCTGCGGATACAACGACTTCCAGCGCCTGGACGAGCAGTCCAAGGCCGCGTGGAGCGAGGTGCTCAACCAGTACCAGCGCCGGGCCGACCTGGTGCCGAACATCGTGGCCACCGTCAAGGGCGAAGCGAATTTCGAGCAGGAGACGCTGACCCGCGTGATCGAGGCGCGCGCCAAGGCCACCTCCATCACGGTCACGCCCGAAACGCTGAACAACCCCGAGGCTTTCAACAAGTTCCAGCAGGCGCAGGGCGAGCTGTCGGGGGCGCTGTCGCGGCTGATGGCAGTGTCCGAGCGCTACCCCACCCTGCAGGCCAACCAGGGCTTTCGCGACCTGCGCGTGACGCTGGAAGGCACCGAGAACCGCATCACGGTGGCCCGCAACCGCTACATCCAGACCGTGCAGGACTACAACGTGCTGGCCCGCAGCTTCCCCAGCAACCTGACGGCCATGGTGTTCAGCTACGAACCCAAACCCAGCTTCACCGTGGCCAACGAGGCCCAGATCGCCGTGCCGCCCACGGTGGACTTCTCAGCCTCGCAGCCCAAGCCGTAAGTCGCCGCCGTGCTTGCCCACAAAATATTGATCAGGTATGCCTCTAGCGCTTATCCATAAAGCGCTGATAGCTATATTTTTAATAGCTCTTGCAGCCCCCTGGGCGCAGGCCAGCAATGCGCTGCAGCCCGTGCCCGCGCTGACGGGCCACGTCGTGGACCAGACCGGCACCCTGACTGCCGCCGACATCAGCGCGCTGGAGGCGCAACTGGTGGCCATCGAGCAATCCAGGGGCTCGCAGGTGGTGGTGCTGATGGTGGCCACCACCGCGCCCGAAGACATCGCCGCCTACGCCAACCGCGTGGGCAACCAATGGAAGATCGGCCGCCGCGACGTGGGCGACGGCGTGCTGCTGGTGGTGGCCAAAACCGACCGCAAAATGCGCATAGAAGTCGCCAAGGCGCTCGAAGGCGCCATCCCCGACATCGCCGCCGCCCGCATCATCGACAGCGCGATGAAGCCGCGCTTTCAGCAGAACGACTTTGCAGGGGGCCTGAGCGCCGCAGTCAGCCAACTCAGCGCACGCATTGCGGGCGAGGCGTTGCCCGCGCCCGACGGCAATCAACGCACCTCTGCCGGCCAGGGCGACAGCGGCTTTGACTGGACCGACCTGGCCATCTTCGTGTTCTTCGGTGTGATGGTGGGCGGCCCGCTGGCACGCAGCCTTCTCGGCAATGCGCTGGGCGGCTTGCTGATGGGCGGCGGGGTGGGCGCCGTGGCCTTCTGGATTACGTCCAGCATGGCGGTGTCGTTCGGCGCCGGGTTGCTGGCGCTGCTGTACACCTGGATCTTCAGTGGCCGCAGCGGGCCGGTCGTACATGGGGGCAGCGGGGTCAGCGGCAGTTTTGAGGGCTGGGGTGGAGGCAGTCGCGGCGGAGGCGGCGGTTTCAGCTCGGGTGGCGGCGGTGATTTTGGTGGCGGTGGCGCCTCTGGAGACTGGTGAACATGGCGGCTACACATTCACCCACCCGACCACCCGGCGTGTTTCAGCGCCTTGCGCGCCTTGTGCGCCATCGCTGGGCTGAAGGCGCGTTGCGCCGTACGTTTCCGCCAGAGCTGATCGAGCGCCTGGCCCGCCGCGTGGCCGCCAGCGAGCGCCGCCACACCGGCCAGATATGCATCTGCGTGGAGGGTGGCCTTCCGCTTTCGTACCTGTGGCGCGGTGCCAGCGCCCGCGAGCGGGCCGTGGCACTGTTTGGCAAACAGCGGGTGTGGGACACCGAAGCCAACAACGGCGTGCTGATCTATCTGCTGGAGGCCGACCACGCCATCGAGATCGTGGCCGACCGGGGACTTGCCCGCAAGGTCGCCCCCCAGACCTGGCACACCATGGTCGAACAAATCGGTACGTCGTTCCGCGCGGGACGGCATGAAGAAGGCTTGACCCAAGCACTGGCCGAAGTATCGGCACTGCTGGTGCGCCACTTCCCGGCGAGCGACTTTGACCACCGCGACACATCGCTGCACAACGAGTTACCGGACCAACCCTGGGTTGGCCGATCCTGAGGCCGCCTGCTCAGCGGCGCTGGGATGCTGGGTGCTTGGCCATCCGCTCCTGCACGGCCAAGACTGTCGGGAGTGTCAGAAATTTTGAGCACGGTCCAGCGCTTGCACTGGCGCTTTTCATCGCAGTACGGCGCGGTAAAAGTGCATTCTCGGGTGAGGACATGTGGAGGCACCAAATCGCCTCGCGCTTTTCTGCCGTGCGCGATGTGCCGTCTTGCGAGTGTCGCAATACGCTGCTGGCGCTTGCGCCCCGTACGGCCGCCCTCGCGCGCGTGCTCTAGGAGCCTGTCGGACTTGGAAATCATCGGCTGCAAATTGACCGCAGCGGTCCATTTTTGGCTTCGCCGCTCTTCGAGGACACCGTCTTTTTCCCCATAGCCCGGCTATGGGGCTGCAAATCCGGCAAAAACTGTCCTCGCTGGGGCCAATTTTCGCTTTCGACGCTCCAAGTCCGACAGGCTCCTAGCGCATGGCGTTTGCAGCCCGTCCCCCTTTGATAGGCCGGTGTTGAGACGCTCTCCGTCGGCTCTTCCAATCTCTTCCTTTTCATTCAATCCCCAACGGAACCCGCCGCACCAGTCTGGTGCTGCTGACCAACAAGTGCCTGCAAGGCCACCGACACCTTCGGCGGCTCGTGCTTGGAGACCCCATTTGATTGTTTCCAAAACTGGAACAGTTAGTTTGCAACTCAGTAGTTTTTCTTTGAACGGTATCGGCTTACAGTTCAACCCATCGATGAGCCGAACCACCTGGAACTACTCACCGAAGCCGGTTCAGGAAGGAAATTTTTGAATCCGGGTAGTTAACCGCAGCGTATCCAGTCTCGTAGACAACGTTTTCTCTTGTAACCTTTTTAAGTTGGAGTTTCATCATGAACAATACCGCACGCTTCCTTTCCATCGCCGCTGTGACTGCTTTCTCTGCATTTGGTGCACACGCCGAAACCTACGGCGCGCAGTTTGACATCCAGTCCACAGCCAGCCGGGCTGAAGTTCGCACGCAGGCTGCCAGTGCACTGCACATGGGCAACATCGCTGCGGGCGAGCTCTCCTTCGCCGCAGGCAATACCTCCGACGTTGCTCGTTCCAGCACGGCGACGAAGTCCTCCACCATTGACCGTGCTGCAGTGCGTGCCCAGGGGGCCGATGCACTGCACAAGGGCGAGATCCCAGCCGGTGAGTTCACCGTGGCGTCTGCCAGCCGCGACATGCCTAGCCGCTCGGGCGGTGTGTCGTATTCGTCCAGCGTTGAGCGCTCTGCAGTTCGCGCCGAGGCCTCCGTCGCAGCGCGTGCGGGCAAGATTGCTTCGGGCGAATTCAGCGCCATGTAATTTGCGTTGACTGCTGTGGGGCTATCGACCCCGTTGCAGCGCTACGTACTAAGGCCGAAGCCCTTCACAGGGCCTCGGCCTTTTTTGTATGGGGAGGAGCGGGGCACTGTTGCAGCAGATGTGGCCCCGCACAATGGCTGTGCCGGATGACCCACTCGCTGCTTCCAAATGCCCGCCTACCGATCCATCGACCACGTCATGCTGCGACTGCCTGCTGCAGACCACGTGCTTCATTTGCTCAGCAACACCTTTGGGTTGCCCGTGGCCTGGCCGCTTCAGCGGGCCGAGTTCGCGACCTATTGCTGGGTCCATGTCGGCAACACCGATCTTGAGATGTGGGCCGCAGCGTCCAACGCAGATCTTCCTCCGCACGCCCTGCCCCCGCTGGTCCATGGCTTTGCGTTGGAGCCGGCGCTGACACTGCCAGATACGCTCGCTCGCATCGTGGCATCGGGTATCGGCTGCAAGCCACCGCGCGCATTCCAAACGATGAACGCGAGCGCAGAGCAGGTGACGAACTTCACGAATGCGTTCTTGCTCGACCTGTCCTCCCCCAGCTGCTGCGTGTTTTTGTGCGAGTGGAACGCGGAAGCCAGCATCTATCCCTGGAGCGAGCCCGAAACACCCGTGCAGCGCCGTGCTCAGTTTCGCGCGCTGTTGTCTGAACGCGGCGGAGGACCATTGGGTCTTGTGGGCCTGCAAACCATCCACATGGGCACACCCAGCCTCGAACGCCACCTGCGCCAGTGGCAGGCCCTCAGCGGCTCGTGCACGCATCCGGTCCAGCTCACTGCGGACATTGCGCTGGAGCTGTATCCCGCCGAACACCTTCAGATCGACGCACTGTCGTTTGCGGTGCGGTCGCTCGATGTTGCTCGGCACTTCCTGGCCAGCCGACACCTGATAGAAGCCGACCAAGGCGGCATGCTTGCCGTTGCATGCGAAGGTCTCCATATTAGATTGGTGCAGCAAACGCCCGCGTAACCACCGCAGTGGCGCTACAAACCTCCCGGCTCTGCATGAAATCGCTGAGGTGATGCGACTTGACGCCAGCCACCCGAACAGTGGTGCAGCGGAGCACAGCAGTGCATGAGAGGCGTAAAAAAACCCGGCACTGCCGGGTTCTTGATGATCAAGTCCGCAACGCGGGCGGGATCATTTTTTCTGGCGAAACTTGCGCAGCGCCGCAATCTGGGCCGCCATCACCGCCAGTTCGGACTGGGCTTTGGCCAAGTCGATCTCGCTCTTGGCGTTCTTCAGCGCTTCCTCAGCAGCTGCCTTGGCCGAGTTGGCCTTCTCATCGTCCAGGTCTTTGCCCCGAATGGCGGTGTCGGACAACACGGTCACGCAGTTAGGTTGCACTTCCAGAATGCCACCGGCCACGAACACGAACTCTTCGCTGCCGTCGGCCATCTCGATACGCACGGAGCCCGGCTTGATACGCGTAATCAGCGGCGTGTGGCGCGGATAAATGCCAAGCTCGCCCGATTCGCCGGGCAACGCGACAAAACGCGCTTCACCGGAGAAGATGGACTCTTCGGCACTGACCACATCAACGTGGATGGTGTTCATCATTGCTCCTAGGAAAAGGTGGGTTGCTTGTTTGCTGGTGAAGGCAGAGCGGCTCTGAGCTGCTCAGCCGCCCGGCAATCAGGCCACCTTCTTGGCCTTTTCGAAGGCTTCGTCGATGGTGCCCACCATGTAGAACGCTTGTTCTGGCAGGTGATCGCACTCGCCGCTCACGATCATCTTGAAACCACGGATGGTTTCCGACAGCGGAACGTACTTGCCAGGCGAGCCCGTGAACACTTCGGCAACGTGGAAAGGCTGCGACAGGAAACGTTGGATCTTGCGCGCGCGAGCCACAGCCAGCTTGTCTTCAGGAGCCAGTTCGTCCATGCCCAGAATGGCGATAATGTCGCGCAGTTCCTTGTAGCGCTGCAGCGTGCCTTGCACCGCACGGGCCGTGGCGTAGTGGTCTTCGCCCACAACGTTCGGGTCCAGTTGGCGGCTGGTGGAGTCCAGAGGGTCCACGGCAGGGTAGATACCCAGCGAAGCGATGTCACGGGACAGCACCACGGTGGAATCCAAGTGGGCGAAGGTCGTGGCAGGCGATGGATCGGTCAAGTCATCGGCAGGCACGTATACGGCCTGGATGGAAGTGATCGAACCGACCTTGGTGGACGTAATACGCTCTTGCAGGCGACCCATTTCTTCGGCCAGCGTGGGCTGGTAGCCCACGGCGGAAGGCATACGGCCCAGCAGAGCGGACACTTCAGTACCGGCCAGTGTGTACCGGTAAATGTTGTCCACGAAGAAAAGCACGTCACGGCCTTCGTCACGGAAGGATTCCGCGATGGTCAGACCGGTCAGCGCAACGCGCAGGCGGTTGCCTGGTGGCTCGTTCATCTGGCCGTACACCATGGCGACCTTGGACTCTTCGAGCTTCTCCAGGTTCACCACGCCGGAATCGGCCATTTCGTGGTAGAAGTCGTTCCCTTCGCGGGTACGCTCGCCCACACCAGCGAACACCGACAGACCGCTGTGGGCCTTGGCGATGTTGTTGATGAGTTCCATCATGTTCACGGTCTTGCCCACACCGGCGCCACCGAACAGACCCACCTTGCCGCCCTTGGCGAACGGGCAGACCAGGTCGATCACCTTGATGCCGGTTTCCAGCAGCTCTTGCGAAGGCGACAGTTCGTCGTACGCGGGAGCCTTGCGGTGGATAGAGGCTGTCAGCTCCTGGCTGACGGGACCACGTTCGTCGATGGGCGCACCCAACACGTCCATGATGCGGCCGAGCGTTGCCTTGCCCACAGGCACCGTGATCGGCGCGTGGGTGTTGGTCACCATCAGACCACGGCGCAGGCCGTCGGAGGACCCCAGCGCAATGGTACGCACCACGCCGTCGCCCAGCTGCTGCTGTACTTCCAGCGTCAGTGTCGAGCCATCGAGCTTCAGAGCGTCGTAAATCTTGGGCATCTGGTCGCGCGGGAACTCAACGTCCACCACAGCGCCGATACATTGAACAATCTTGCCTTGCACTTGAGCCATTTTTCGCTCCAATTTAGATGTTGGTTGAGCTGCTTACACAGCAGCGGCGCCGGAAACGATTTCCGAAAGTTCTTTCGTAATCGCTGCTTGGCGCGTCTTGTTGTAGACCAGCTTCAACTCGCCAATGACGCTGCCGGCGTTGTCGGTGGCGGCCTTCATGGCCACCATGCGTGCCGACTGCTCGGACGCCATGTTTTCCGCAACCGCCTGGTAGATCAGGGACTCGACATAACGGACCAGCATCTCGTCGATCACGCTTTGCGCATCGGGCTCGTAGATGTAGTCCCAACCATGCTCCGTCTTTTCGGCCTGCATCTGCTCGGAGGACAGGGGAAGCAATTGCTCCACCACCGATTCCTGCTTCATGGTGTTGATGAACTTGGTGTAGCTCAGGTACACCGCGTTGACCTTGCCTTCTGCATACGCATCAAGCAGCACCTTGACCGGGCCAATCAGCTTGTCCAGATGCGGCGTGTCGCCCAGACCCGTCACGTGCGAAACCACCTTGGCACCCACACGGTTCAGGAAACCCAAGCCCTTGTTGCCAATAGCAACCGCCTCGGTGGACACGCCAGCACCTTGCAGCTCACGCAGCTTGGACGTCACGACGCGCAGCACGTTGGTGTTCATGCCACCACACAGGCCCTTGTCGGTCGTCACCACGATCACGCCAGCGACCTTGGCATCGTTCACTTTCATGAACGGGTGCACGTACTCTGGATTGGCGTGGCCGAGGTTGGCTGCAATGTTACGGATCTTCTCGCTGTAAGGGCGGGCAGCCCGCATCCGTTCCTGCGCCTTGCGCATTTTGGATGCAGCTACCATCTCCATGGCTTTGGTGATCTTCTTGGTGTTTTCCACCGATTTGATCTTGCCGCGTATTTCCTTGCCTGCTGCCATGATGATTCCTCGTTCGGTTTAAGCGAACGACTTCTTGAACGCGGCGATCGCGGCGGACATTTCGGCTTCTGCGTCCTTGTCCATGGCCTTGGCCTGTTCCAACTTGGCCAGCAAAGCAGCGTGGCTGGTCTTCAGGAACTGGTGCAGGCCGTGTTCGAAGTCGAGCACCTTCTTGACATCGATGTCGTCCATGAAGCCCTTGTTCACAGCAAACAGCGTGGAGGCCATCAGCGAGATGGACAGCGGGCTGTACTGTGCCTGCTTGAGCAGTTCGGTCACGCGGGCACCGCGGTCGAGCTGCTTGCGGGTGGCTTCGTCCAGGTCGGAAGCGAACTGCGCGAACGCAGCCAGTTCACGATACTGGGCCAGGTCGGTACGGATACCACCGGACAGGTTCTTCACAAGCTTCGTCTGGGCAGCACCACCGACGCGCGACACCGAGATACCGGCATTGATGGCGGGGCGGATACCGGCGTTGAACAGGCTGGTTTCCAGGAAGATCTGGCCGTCGGTGATCGAGATCACGTTGGTCGGAACGAAGGCAGACACGTCGCCAGCTTGCGTTTCGATGATGGGCAGTGCGGTCAGCGAACCGGTCTTGCCCTTGACTTCACCCTTGGTGAAGGCTTCGACGTAGTCGGCGTTCACGCGGGCAGCACGTTCGAGCAGACGGCTGTGGAGATAGAACACGTCGCCAGGGTAAGCTTCGCGGCCTGGTGGGCGGCGCAGCAGCAGCGACACCTGACGGTAAGCCACAGCTTGCTTGGACAGGTCGTCATACACGATCAGGGCGTCTTCGCCGCGGTCGCGGAAGTATTCGCCCATCGTGCAACCCGAGTAGGCCGACACGTATTGCATGGCTGCCGATTCCGAGGCCGATGCGGCCACCACAATCGTGTAGTCCATGGCACCGGCTTGTTCCAGTGCGCGCACCACGTTCTTGATCGACGAAGCCTTCTGACCGATGGCGACGTAGATACAAGTCACGCCCTGGCCCTTCTGGGCAATGATGGCGTCGATGGCCACAGCCGTCTTGCCGGTCTGGCGGTCACCAATGATCAGTTCGCGCTGGCCGCGGCCCACGGGCACCATCGAGTCGATGGACTTGAGGCCGGTTTGCAGAGGCTGGTCCACCGATTTACGTGCGATAACACCCGGAGCGACCTTTTCGATCACGTCGGTGAGCTTGGCATTGATGGGGCCCTTGCCGTCGATAGGCTGGCCCAAGGCGTTCACCACGCGACCGATCAGCTCAGGGCCAACGGGCACTTCCAGAATACGGCCCGTGCACTTGACGGTGTCGCCTTCGGAGATGTGCTCGTACTCGCCCAGAATCACGGCGCCGACGGAGTCGCGCTCCAGGTTCAGAGCCAGACCGTAGGAAGGCTGACCGTCCTTGGTGGCGGGGAACTCCAGCATTTCGCCTTGCATCACGTCCGACAGGCCATGAACGCGCACGATACCGTCAGACACAGACACCACGGTGCCCTGGTTACGGATATCGCTGCTGGCAGCCAGACCTTCGATGCGGCTCTTGATGAGTTCAGAAATTTCTGCGGGATTGAGTTGCATGACTCTTTCCTTCTTTCTTTGGTTCGCTGTCCTCGCCGCGCGTTACGCGGTGAGGGCCGCTTTCATTTGTTCAAGACGGGCCTTGACCGAAGTGTCCAGCACCTCGTCACCCACCACTACGCGAATGCCGCCAATCAAGGACTCGTCCTGTTGAACGGCGAGATTGAGCTTGCGGCCGAAGCGCTTTTCCAGCGCTGCGCTAACCTCAGACAATGCGGCACTGTCCATGGGGAAAGCGCTGTACACCACGGCATCCGAAGAGCCGTTGCGGCGATTCACGAGGGCACGAAACTGCGCAGCCACTTCCGGAAGCGCGTTGAGGCGCCCGTTGTCGATGACCGTGCGCAGAAAGTTCTTGGCCGTGTCGGACAGCGCCGAACGCGCCACACCGGTGACAACCGCAAACACCTGGTCTGCGGTCACCTTGGGGTTGTCCGCCAGCTGACGCAACTGAGGGTTGGCGGCAATAGCCGCCAGTTCATCGACCCAGTCAGCGGTGCTGGCCAGGTCCATACCCGCACCCGCAGTCGCGGCCTTGAACAGAGCATCCGCGTAAGGGCGGGCAATGGTGGCGAGTTCAGCCATGTGTGTCCCCTTACAGCTCGGTCTTCAGGCGGTTGAGCAGGTCGGCGTGAACGCCGGCATTGACTTCCTTGCGGAGAATCTGCTCAGCGCCCTTCACAGCCAGCGCAGCAACCTGCTCACGCAGGGCTTCGCGGGCTTGCACCGATTGCTGCTCGGCTTCGGCACGTGCGGAAGCGACAATCTTGTTGCCCTCTTCCGTAGCGCGTGCCTTGGCTTCTTCGATGATGGCCTGGGCACGTCGGTCGGCGTCCGCAAGACGCGAGGCTGTTTCGTTGCGTGCCTGTGACAGTTCCTTCTCGACGCGCTGGTTGGCAGCGGTCAGTTCGGACTTGGCACGGTCGGCAGCAGCGAGGCCTTCGGCGATTTTCTGGGCTCGTTCATCCAACGCCTTCGCGATCGGGGGCCACACGAATTTCATCGTGAAGAACACCAGGATCAAGAAGACGATGGCCTGAATGAACAGGGTCGCGTTGATACTCACGGCAACACCTTTCTAGAGTGGCGTTGAACGGGACTTACTTGGGCAGGTTGGCCAAGAACGTCGCAGCGAAGGGATTGGCGAATGCAAACAGCAGAGCAATAGCCACACCGATCAGGAACGCAGCGTCGATCAGACCGGCCAAGATGAACATCTTGGTTTGCAGTTCGTTGATCAGCTCAGGCTGACGTGCCGACGATTCGAGGAACTTGCCACCCATCAGTGCGATACCGATGGAAGCGCCGATAGCGCCCAGACCAACGATCAGACCACAAGCCAGAGCGACGAGACCGAGAATGTTTTCCATGATGACTCCTGAGTAAAAAAGAAAAGTTGAGGAAAGAAAAAACGAAAGGGAAACTTAGTGCGCGTTGTGCGCCTGGCCGAGGTAGATCAGCGCAAGCATCATGAAAATGAACGCTTGCAGCGAGATCACCAAAATGTGAAACAGCGTCCAGATGGTGCCAGCGATGACGTGGCCCACGGGCAGCAACACACCCGACAGCGACAGTGCAGCTGCGCCGCCCATCAGGGCAATCAGCATGAACACCAGTTCGCCAGCGTACATATTGCCAAACAACCGCATGCCATGCGATACGGTGTTGGCGACATATTCAATGATCTGCATGAACAGGTTCACCACGCCCAGGATCAGGGCGAAGATGGGATTCTTGCTGGTACCGAATGGGGCCGACACAAGTTCGTGCGCCCAGCCACCAGCGCCCTTGATCTTGACGCTGTACCAAAAGCGCAGGATGAGCACGGCGAATGCAAGACCCAAGGTGGTCGACAGGTCGGCCGTAGGCACAACGCGCAAATAGGCATCATGAGGATCATTACCAGCAGCGCCATAAATCTGGGCCCAGATGGCGGGCAGCAGATCTACAGGAATCATGTCCATGAAGTTCATCAGGAAGATCCAGACAAACACGGTGAGACCCAGGGGAGCAATGAACTTGCGGCTCTCGGCATTGTGGATGTTGGCCTTGGCCTGGTTGTCCACCATCTCGACCAGCATTTCCACCGCAGCCTGGAAGCGGCCCGGGACGCCGGAGGTCGCCTTGCGAGCGGCTGACCAGAGAACCAAAAGCATGAGAACACCCAGAACCAGACCCACAATGATGGAGTCGTAGTTAAAGACGGTGAAGTCAACTATCTTGGTCTGTTTGACGTTTTGAAGATGCTGCAGGTGGTGAACGATGTATTCACTTGCAGTCGGAGCGTGCGCTTCTGCGGCCATCGGACAACTCTTCTCTATATCAATCGGTTTTTCGGACACCAGGCCGCACCAACAGTGCGACCCAGTACGTTTTCATCGTGATCACCATGCCCACCACAAGGGCTACCCAGTTCAAGCCAGGCACCACCCAAGGTGCCGCCGCAAGCAGCGCCACAGTCAACACGATCTTGGCAATTTCCCAACCAAAGAATCCCACCATCGCAGCACGCGGATTGGACGACGCCTTGTGGCGCAGCACACCGCGCGCAAACAACGCCGCCGGAACCACCACCGCCAGCGCACCGTACGCTGCAGACCAGCCCACCAGCACACTGCCCGTCAGAGCCCAGGCCACCAGGGCCACCAGGGTTCCGACCAGCGCCTGACCCGCCACCACCTTCCACACCGAAATGGGAGGATTGCGACTGCGCCACACCGCGGCCTCTTCGGCCGTGAGGGACTTGAAGTCAGATTCTTCAGCCTCAGTTTCAGTCAGAGGCGCGATTGTTTTCATTGTTGAATGACGCCCGCGTTGCAGACTGCAACTTTCACAAAGCCTCTAATTATAAGTAAAAACCCATGCCACCCGACAAAGACCTGCAACCCGGGCACGAAACCGGTGCGCTCCTTCGCTCGGTTGTGGTGATGGGCCAACGGCTTTGGACGGGATGGACGCGTAACCACGCACCGACTTGGCGCATTCCGCACAGTCACCTGCCGTGACGCCAACAACCCGCTGACGCACAATGGCCAAGACGTGACAGCTATTGAATTCGCAGCAAACATTTCACCAACTTTCACCATGACATCCTCTACACCGCCGCCCGCAAACGGCCTGAACACACAGGCTACCGACCCACGCAAAGATTCGCTGATTGAATACCCTTCGCAATTTCCGATAAAGGTCATGGGCGCCAAGGTAGACGGCTTCGTACATGCCATCACCGAGCTGGCACGCCAGTTCGATCCGACCTTTGATGCCAGCACCATTGAACTGCGCGACAGCCGCGCTGGCAATTACCTCGGAGTAACCATCACCATCACGGCGACGAGCCGCGAACAGCTGGACGACCTGTACCGCACCCTTTCGTCGCACCCCCTCGTCAAAGTGGTGCTGTAGCCGCAAGCATGCGGTAGGTTATCTGCATGAGCATCGACATTCACATGCTGGGCCGCGTGGACTATGCAGCCACCGTGCAGGCCATGCAGGACTACACGGCCAGCCGTAGCCCAGAAACCCCCGACGTGCTTTGGGTGTGCGAACACACCCCGCTTTACACCCAGGGCCTTGCTGGCAAAAGTGACCATGTGCTCAACCCGGGCGATATCCCCGTGGTGGCCACCAACCGTGGCGGCCAGGTCACCTTTCACGGCCCCGGCCAGGTGGTGGCCTACCCGCTGATCGACCTGCAACGTGCTGGCTATTTCGTCAAGGAATACGTCTACCGCGTGGAAGAAGCCGTGATTCGCACGCTGGCGCACTTTGGCATCACGGGCCACCGCGTGGGCGGCGCCCCTGGCATCTATGTGCGGCTGGACGACCCGCACAGCCACGCAATGCTGCCGCAGCGTCCACAAAAACGCATTGGCACGGCAGCACCGATCCCCGATTTCGAGGGGCTGGGCAAGATCGCCGCTTTGGGCATCAAGGTCAGCCGCCACAGCACCTACCACGGCATGGCGCTCAATGTGGCGATGGACCTGGAACCCTTTGCGCGCATCAACCCTTGCGGTTACGCAGGTTTGCAAACGGTGGACCTTTCTACAATCGGGGTCCAAACCACCTGGGAAGAAGCCGCGCAGGTGCTGGGCCAGCAGCTCAGCATCCGTCTCGCGCCTTGAGCCTTACCTACGCTGCCTACACGCCATGAGCACCCCTGAAGTCGTCCGCGAAGCGCAATCCACCCAAGACTACAACCCGCTGGCCAAGCAAAAGGCTGCGGCCAAGCTGTCGCGCATTCCAATCAAGGTGGAGCGTGGCGAAGTGCTGAAGAAGCCCGACTGGATTCGCGTCAAGGCGGGCAGCCCCACCACGCGCTTTTACGAGATCAAGGAGATCTTGCGCGAACACAAGCTGCACACGGTGTGCGAAGAAGCGTCATGCCCCAACATCGGTGAATGCTTCGGCAAGGGCACGGCCACCTTCATGATCATGGGCGACAAGTGCACGCGCCGCTGCCCGTTCTGCGACGTGGGCCATGGCCGCCCCGACCCGCTGGACAAGGACGAGCCGCTGAACCTGGCCAAGACGATTGCAGCACTCAAGCTCAAGTACGTGGTGATCACCAGCGTGGACCGCGACGACCTGCGCGACGGTGGCAGCGGGCATTTTGTGGAATGCATCCAGAACATCCGCGAACTGTCACCCACCACGCAGATTGAAATCCTGGTACCCGACTTCCGGGGTCGCGACGACCGCGCGCTGGAGATCCTCAAGTCCGCGCCGCCCGACGTGATGAACCACAACCTCGAAACCGCGCCGCGCCTGTACAAAGAAGCGCGCCCTGGCTCCGACTACCAGTTCAGCCTGAACCTGCTCAAGAAGTTCAAGGCCCTGCACCCCAAAGTGCCCACCAAGAGCGGCATCATGGTCGGCCTCGGCGAGACGGACGAAGAGATCCTGCAGGTGATGCGCGACATGCGCGAGCACCACATCGACATGCTGACCATTGGCCAATATCTGGCCCCCAGCAACAGCCATCTGCCCGTGCGCCGCTACGTGCACCCCGACACCTTCAAGATGTTCGAGGAAGAGGCCCACAAGATGGGCTTCAGCCACGCCGCAGTGGGCGCCATGGTGCGCAGCAGCTACCACGCCGACCAGCAGGCGCACGCCGCTGGCGTCTAAGGCTGGCGCCGAGCGAAGCCGCAGAGCACGCACATGGTCCCAGCGGAATCGCTCTCTTTGCGGTGCTATGGCGCATCGCCGGGCAGCCACAGCCACGACTACTTCCAGATTCTGCTGGGCCTCTCCGGCGCGCTGGACCTGGAGGTCGATGGGCGGGGCGTGCGCGTGGCACCCGGCGGCGGCTGTGTGATTGCACCGGGAGATCGGCACGACTTTGAGTCGTCGCGCGGCAGCGTCTGCCTGGTGCTCGATAGCGCACACCCCGACTGGGCGCAGTGCGCCAAACCACACCGAACCACGACACTGCCTGCCGACGCCCTGCCGCTGGCGCATTACCTGGCCAGCGCACTGCAACACAGCCGCCCCCTGGCTCAGACCCACGGCCCCGCACTGCTGCTGGAGGCATGGCTGGGCGGCGCCCATCCACCCATCCCACAGCTCAACACTGAACGCCGACGAACCATCGATTGGCCCGCACTCCAGCAGTGGGCCGCCCAACAATGGCACCGCGACCTCACCGTGGCCGACCTGGCGGCGCGGGTGCATCTGAGCCCCAGCCAGTTTGCGGCCCGCTGCCGCGAGGACCAAGGCCAAAGCGCCATGGCCTGGCTGCGCAGCCAGCGCCTGGCGCAAGCGCGGATGCTGCGGGGCACCGGCATGCCCGTGGCCGAGGTAGCGCGGCGCACGGGCTACCGCTCACCCTCGGCCCTCACGGCCGCGCTGCGTCGCACCGAACACCACTGACGTCTGTTGACGGCCATGGAGGGTCGCTGGAGCGCGACGACGGACCGTTGTTGCGCGACGATCCATGGCAGCGGGCGCGCGTAAGCTCAGCACCATGCAAGCCAACCTGTACGCCCTGGGCGCCATCGCACTGTGGGCCTCCCTCGCCTCGCTGGGCGTCTCGCTCACGCACATTCCGCCGTTCCTGCTCACGGGCATAGCGCTCATCATCGGCAGCGTGCCGGCTTGGCCGTTTGTGTTGCGTGATCCGTCGCAATGGCGCATTCCGCTGCGCACGCTGGCGCTTGGCGTATACGGCCTGTTTGCGTACCACTTTCTGCTGTTCATCGCGCTGCGCCATGCGCCACCGGTGGAGGCTAATTTGGTCAACTACCTGTGGCCGCTGTTCATCGTGGTGCTAGCCCCCGTGGTGCTGCCGGGCGTGGCGCTGCGCTTGCCGCACGTGCTGGCGGCGCTGCTGGGGTTTGCAGGGGCGGCGATTGCCATCGTCGGCGGGCGCGAGCTGAGCGGCACGCTGGCCTGGGGTTACCTGCCCGCGCTGGCCGCAGCGTTCATCTGGGCGACGTACTCACTGCTGACCAAGCGCGTGGCGGCTTTCCCGACCACCGCCATTGGCCTCTTCGGCCTGGTGTCGGGTGTGCTGTCGCTGGTGTGCCATGTGCTGCTGGAGCCCTCCGTCGCGCTGCAGCCGCGCGACTGGGCGCTGTTGGCGGTGCTGGGCCTGGGGCCGCTGGGGGCGTCGTTTTTCATGTGGGACAAGGCGCTCAAGCTGGGCGATGCGCGGCACATCGGCATCCTGAGCTACGTCACGCCGCTGGCATCCACCGCGCTTCTGATCGTGGTGAGCGGCCGCTCATTCACCTGGAGCATCGCGCTGGCCACGGCGATGATCATCTGCGCCGCAGTGATGGGGATGCGGGCGCGCTGACCGCAAAATATGAGTCAAATTGGCCTCCAGCGCTTACCTATCAAGCGCTAACAGCTATCAATTCAGGACTAAGCGCTCGATGGCCTACGAGGCCAGCAGCGCAGCAGGCTCATCGCCCTCCAGCACCTGCTGCGCCCAGGGCGCAAGCTTGCGCGTGTCGGCACGCAGCACCTCTTGTTTGATCGCCAGGATCTGCGCCGGGTGCATCGAAAAGCTGCGCAGTCCAAGGCCCAGCAGCAGGCGCGTCATGGCCACGTCGCCCGCCGTTTCGCCGCATACACACACGCTTTTGCCCTGGCGCTCGCCTTCAGCGATCACATCTGCCACCAGCCGCAGCACGGCAGGGTGCAGCGGGTCGTACAGGTGGGCCACGGCCTCGTCGGCGCGGTCGATGGCCAGCGTGTACTGGATCAGGTCATTGGTGCCGATGGACAGGAAGTCGAAGTATTTGAGGAAGGTGCGCACCATGAGGGCAGCCGCAGGCACCTCGATCATGGCGCCCAGCTGCACCGGGCCGTGGGGCACGCCGCGCGCGTCCAGCTCGGCACGGGCCAGGCCCACCTGGGCCAGCGTCTGCTGGATCTCATGCGTATGCGCCAGCATGGGGAACAGCAGGTTCACCTTGCCATGCGCTGCCGCGCGCAGCACCGCGCGCAGCTGGGTGCGGAACATGGCCGGGTCGGCCAGGCTCCAGCGAATGGCGCGCAGGCCCAGGGCCGGGTTCAGGTAGTTGTCTTTGTGGGCCTTGTGGTCCAGGGGCTTGTCGGCGCCCACGTCGATGGTGCGGATGGTGACGGGCAGGCCCTGCATGCCGTCAATGGCCTCGCAGTACGCGCGGTACTGCTCGTCCTCGCCGGGCAGGTTGCCCATGCGGCCCATGAACAGAAATTCGCTGCGAAACAGCCCCACGCCCACGGCCCCAGCACGCACGGCGGCGGCGGCGTCGCCGGGTTGTTCGATGTTGGCCAGCAGCTCCACCTTGTGGCCGTCGATGGTGATGGCCGGGGTGTGCCGCAGCCGCGCCAGGCGTTCGCGCTCCAACTCGACCTGGCGCTGTCGGAACCCGTATTCGGCCAGGATGATGGGGGACGGATCGACGATGACCACACCCGCATCACCGTCGATGATGACCCAGTCGTCTTGCCGCACCAGTTGACTGGCACTGCGCGCGCCCACCACGGCGGGGATGTCCATGCTGCGCGCCACGATGGCGGTGTGGCTGGTTTTGCCACCCACATCGGTCACAAAGCCGGCAAAAACGCTCTGCTTGAACTGCAGCATATCGGCGGGCGATAAATCATGCGCCACCAGCACCAGGGGCACGTCCACCGTGTCGTCCAGCAGCAGGTCTTGCTGCGTCTTGCGGCGGGGGCTGCTGGTGGGTGGTGCCACGGGGCTGGCCACGCCCTTCATGTAGCGCAGGATGCGCTCGACCACCTGTTCGAGGTCGGCCTTGCGCTCGCGCAGGTACTCGTCCTCCATCTCGTCGAACTGGCGCGCGATGACTTCTAGCTGCGTGGTCAGCGCCCACTCGGCGTTGTACAGGCGCTCGGTGATCCAGTGCTTGACGCCGCCCGTAAGCGCCTCGTCCTGCAACAGCATCAAATGCACGTCCAGCAGCGCGGTTAGTTCATGCGGCGCATCCGCAGGCATATCGGTCTGCAGGCGCTGCAGTTCTTCGACCACCGCATTTCGGCCATTGCGCACCCGCTCGATTTCGCCCTCGACCTGATCGGGCTGCACAAAATAATGCGCCACATCCACGCGGCTGGACGCCACCAGCACCGCACGGCCGATGGCGATGCCGCGTGCGACGGCAAGACCGT
This sequence comes from uncultured Gammaproteobacteria bacterium, assembly GCA_947085645.1. Lineage (GTDB taxonomy): Bacteria > Pseudomonadota > Gammaproteobacteria > Burkholderiales > Burkholderiaceae_C > Acidovorax. Next base: position 11,843 of record CAMTXG010000044.1, on the reverse strand, counting down.
GGACGGAAAAAGTCATGGTGGGGTCACCCGAAAGCGGGCTGTACGGCGCACATCAGCCCGCCGCCCGGCCGCCCGAAGGCGGGCTGGGCCCCCTCGGGGGGCAGGGAGCGACACGCAGTGCGCGACCGTGGGGGTCATTTCACTCACCCTCACCGAATTTGTCAGCGATGAGCGCCAGCAGTGCATCCATGGCCTCCTGCTCGCGGTCCCCGCTGGTTTCGATCTCCACCTCGGTGCCCATGCCGGCCGCCAGCATCATCACGCCCATGATGCTCTTGGCGTTGATGCGGCGGTCACCACGGCTCATGAAAACGTCACACGGGAAGCTGCCCGCCAGCTTGGTCAGCTTGGCCGAGGCGCGGGCATGCAGGCCCAGTTTATTGTTGATGGTCGTACGAGTCTTGATCATGTCGGCTACGGCGGTTCTGATTCTGTGGTGCGGAGATGGCGACCTGCATCACCCCTTGTGTGCCACCAACCACAGCGCGGTTGGCGACGGAGTCGAGCGGCTCGGCCCGGTAGCTCACAGCGCGCAGCAGCATGGGCAGGTTGACGCCGGTCACCAGACGCGAGCGCACGCCATCGACAACGCGCTGCGCAATATTGCAGGGCGTGGCGCCAAACACATCGGTCAGCACCAGGGTCGAATCGGCTCCCAGCTGGTCGAGCAGGATGCGGGCTTGCTCCAGCGACTCTTCAGGCGGCATGTTGGGCGGCACGTCCAGTGCGGTCACGCTGTCGCCACAGTCGGGGAACACATGCAACGCACATTCGCGCAGCGCGTGGGCCAGCGGGGCGTGGGCAATGATGAGGATGCTGGTGGTGCTCATGGGGTGGAGGTTGGCAGCACATTATGGCGCTGCCCCCGCAGCAGGAACCACGCATAGGCCGCAACGTTGCACACCAGGTACACGCCCATGGCCGCCTGAAACGATGGCACGGTCGACAAGCCTACGGCCGCAAACGCATCCACCGCCAGCCCGATGCCCCACTGCACCACGAACACACCTGAGAAGATCACAAGGTTGTAGGCCGACAATGCCCGGCCCGCCAGCGCCTGCGGAAACGCCAGCGCCACCGCAGGTTGCGACAGCGACACAAACGTGCACGACACACAGAACAGCGCCCAGGCCCCGCCCCCCGCCTGCGGCCCGGCAACGATGATGCCCAGCAACACGACAAGGCACAGGGGCAGGCCCGCCGCCATCAGCCGGTCAGGACCAAAACCTTTGCGCAGCAGCCACGGGTTGACCATGCCCCACATCCAGAACGTGCACAGCATGGACACGTTGATCCAGAACAGGCCGGTGGCCGACTCCAGCGGCGTGTAGCCCGCCACCCGCTGCATCCACGGCCCGGCCCACAGCGTCTGCATGGCAACCATGCCGCCGTAGACAAAAAAACCGAGCGGGGCGAGGCGCTGAAAGTACGGGTGGCGCCACACCATCGCATAGCCGTCGGGCAGCGCGTCATCGCCTGCCGCCTGGGGAGCGGTGTCGGCCTTGGCCTTGGGGGCACCACCCCAGTGGGGCACCCACACCGCGATCACCACCATCGACAACACGATCAACCCCGCCAGCCCCCAGAACAGAGGCCGCCAGCCCACCAGCGGCAGCGCCCATTGCACCGGCAGCGTCGACGCCACCATGCCCAATGAACCCGTCATCAGCATCCATGAGTTGGCACGCATCTGCGCAGTGGGCGCCAGCCAGCGCCGGTACCCGGTGAGCGGCGCCATCAGGCACGCGCTGACCCCCGCCCCGCACAGCACCCGCCCCGCCAGCAAGCCCGAAAAGCCGGTCGCTACCGAGAACACCAGGCTACCCACCACCGCCACACCCAGGAAGCCCAGCGCGACCTTTTTGGGGCCATGGCGGTCCAGCCAGGTGCCCAGCGGCAGCTGCGTGGCCGAAAAGCCCAGAAAGTACCCGCCAGCCAGCAAGCCCAGGTCGCTGGCTTGCAGTGTGAATTCCTCCGCCAGCGTGGGCGCCAGCGTGGCCGTGACAGCCCGCACCAGGGCCGACAAAAAATAGGCAAACGCAAACGCCAGGAAAACAATGACGGCCGTGCGCCGCGGCAGCACCCCGCTCATTGCAATGCCAACCCGGCAAATAACTGGTCAGCCACATCTGGGCGGGGCTTGGGCGTGTAGACCACTGCGTGGTATAGCTGCACCTGCGGCCCCACCGCACGCGCAAACCACACGCCCTGCAACGCGACGGCGCTGCCGTCCGCGCGCTGTCCCTGTGCAACGGTGCGCACCGATTGCGGCACGGGCAACACGCCCGGCGGTGCGTAGGGAGCGTCTACCGCAGTGGCATAGGCCTCCTTCCCCAGAACGGCCAGCACCGCGGCGCGCCAGTGGGTCAGTGCGTCTCCCAATTGCGAGGGGTCCGCGAGAGTCACATGCGACACCGCAAAGGTCGCTCCGTCGGCATCGCAGCCCACCATCGACAGCTCCACGGGCGCGCCTGCCAATTCAACCTGGCGCGTGGCGCGGTCGGGCTTGCAAGGGAGCGTGATGGTGAGCGCTGCGTCAGGCAACGGAACGTTGCGCCAGTTCAACGCGGGGCTGCAGCCCGCAAGCAGCAGCAGGGCAGTGGCGCCCGTCAGTGTCCAATTCATTGGGTCGATTATCGGCAGTGCCGCCCATGTTTGGTGCACGGGCCCCTTAAACCTGTTGCGGCCTCGAACTTTTACGGCGCGCCTGAGTCCACCTCCGCTGTGAACCGGGCGCTGCCACGCTGGTAGAGGCTCCGGTCCCGCGTCCGGCACAATGCCGGTTTGGGCGAGGCCCTTGTTCTGGATGGATGGTGAAGTCATGGCGATCAAGCATTGGGCAGCAGGTGTGGCAGTGGCGGCGTTTGCGGCCATTGGCGCCTATGTGTATCTGGACACCGGCCGTGCCGCGGCGCCTGCGTCAACCTTTGTGCTGCTGGACGGCTCCAGCAAAACCACCGCAGACATGCAAGGCAAGGTGACCTTGGTGAACTTCTGGGCCACCAGTTGCACCACCTGCGTGGCCGAGATGCCCGAGATCGTGGCCACGTACAACAAGTACCAAAGCCAGGGCTTTGACACCGTGGCCGTGGCCATGAGCTACGACCCGCCCAGCTATGTGGTGAACTTTGCCGAAACCCGCAAGCTGCCCTTCAAGGTCGCGATCGACAACACGGGCGCCGTGGCCCATGCCTGGGGCGACGTGCGGCTCACGCCCTCCACGTTCATCGTGAACAAACGCGGTGAGATCGTGAAAACCTTTGTGGGCGCACCCAACTTCCCGGAGCTGCACCGACTGATCGAGAAGCTGCTGGCAGAGACCTGAGCCGCGACTACATCTCCAAACACAGAAGGACAGAAGGCCGATTTCATAAAAAATCGGCCTTCGTCGCTTATGGATCAAGCGCAAACAGCTCCTATTTGAATAGCTGCCGTATTCAACTGTCGCTGCCCAGACCAGCGGACGCCGCGCAAGGGCCGCCCCGCCGCGCTGGCGTCGTCCCCCTTCCCGGAGCGCGTAGAGAGAAGGGGGAAGCGGCAAAGCCGCTCAGGGGGATGTACCCTTATTTCGCGCGGTAGTTGTCGTGACAGGCCTTGCAAGTGCCTGCAGCTGCGCCAAACGCGGTCTTGAGATTGTCCAGGTTACCCGTCTTGGCAGCGGCCGCCAGCTTGATGGATTCGGCCTCCAGCTTGTCGGAGTGCTCCTTGAACTTGGCCTGTTCGGTCCAGATCTCCGGCAGCGCCTTGGTGGGCGCGCCCTTGTCCGTACCCGCCCCAAACCCCGCCCAAGGCAGTTTGGCCATCTGGGCCACCACATCGGCATTGTCTTGCGCCACCTTGGCGTCAAACGGTACGCGGCCATTGGCCATGGCACCGATGCGGCTGAAGTGCTGGCCCATCACGAACAGCGCGCTCTGGCGGTATTTGATGGCGTCCTCGGCTTTGGCGAACTGGGCAGACGCTGGCGCCGAGAGGGTCAGTGCGGCAGCGGCAAGGGTGAACGCGGCAAGTGCTTTCATGGGAGCTTCCTTTTTCGTGGGGGGGACAAAACCGTGCGTGCAGTGATCAGTATGCCGGTTTGCGGTCCGTTGCGCAGCCTGCGGCACTACCGGGTAAATCCCATGTCCCGCACAATGTCATCGTTCGCAGCACCTCCCCACCCTTCGCCCACCGCCATGACGCAGCACCTCCACACCGTTCGCATCTGGGACCTTCCCATCCGCCTCTTCCACTGGGCGCTGGCCGCCAGCGTGATCGGCCTGGTGATCACCGCCAAATTGGGTGGAAATGCCATGGAGTGGCACTTTCGCCTGGGCCATCTGGTGCTGGCGTTGCTGGTGTTCCGCATTCTCTGGGGGGTGTTCGGCGGGCGGTGGTCTCGGTTCACCGCCTTTGTGTATTCGCCTGCTCGACTGCTGCGCTACCTGCGCGGCGAGGGCCACCCCGATGACAGCGTGGGCCACAGCCCGCTCGGTGCCCTGTCGGTGTTTGGCTTGCTGGCGGTGCTGGTGGCGCAGGTGGTGACCGGTTTGCTCAGCGACGACGAGATTGCGTTTGCAGGCCCCCTGACCCGCTTTGTCTCCAACGCCGTGGTGGGCCAGGCCACGGGTTACCACAAAGACATCGGCCAGTACCTGGTTCTGGGGCTGGTCGCCCTGCATGTGCTGGCCATCGTCTACTACGTGCTGGTGCGCAAGCAACGCCTGGTGCGCCCCATGCTGCACGGCGACAAGGTTTTGGCCACACCGGTTGCCTCGTCGCGTGACGACGCACAGTCGCGGCTGCTGGCGCTGGTATTGATGGCGCTGAGCGTGTGGCTGTCGTGGTGGGTGTCAACACTCGCGGCCGCGGGGTTCTGAACCAGACTCGCTACACTGCGGCTTTTGTTGCTTTACCCCCTCGTGTTTTGGACAAGCCTACTGTCACCCTGCGGACCCCTGTCTCGCCCGCCGAGCTAGACACCGTCCGCGAAATCTTCCGCGAATACGCTGATGCGCTGGGCGTGGACCTGTGTTTTCAGGACTTTGAGAGCGAATTGGCCCAATTGCCTGGCGACTACGCCGAACCGCGTGGCGCGCTGCTGCTGGCCGAGGTGGAAGGTGCCATTGCCGGTTGCTGTGCCTTGCGCCCTCTCGACACCGCCGATTACCCGAACGCAGCCGAGATGAAGCGCCTGTTTGTGCGCAAGGCCTTCCGCGGTTTCGGCCTGGGCCGCGAGCTGGCAGAAGCCATTCTGGACCGAGCCCGCCTGGCTGGATATGCCTGCGTGTTGCTCGATACGCTGGACGACATGGAGTCCGCGCGCGCACTGTACACCGACCTGGGCTTTCAGGAAGTACCGCCCTACTATCACAACCCGATTGCGGGGGCGCATTACCTCAAGGTCGATATTTTTTAGTGTTTTTTGGCGCTAGCGCTTGATAAATAAGCGCCAGCAGCTATATATTTAATAGCAATTAGCGATGGGACTCAAGCCTTGGCCTGGGCCAGCAAGGTGTCCGCATCGCTCACTTCAAACTTGCCCGGCGCTTCCACATTCAGCGTGACCACCTTGCCGTCGCGCACCAGCATCGAATAGCGGTTGCTGCGCAGCCCCAAGCCCTTACCGTTCAGGTCCAGCGTCAGGCCGGTCGCCTTGGCAAACGTTGCGTCACCGTCGCCCAGCATGCGCACCTTGCCGTCCGTCTTCTGATCGCGCGCCCATGCGCCCATCACGAAAGCGTCGTTCACACTCACGCACCAGATTTCGTCCACGCCAGCCGCCTTGAACTCGGCCACCTTCTCCACATAGCCGGGCACATGTTTGGCCGAGCAGGTGGGAGTAAAGGCGCCTGGCAGCGCGAACAGGGCAATCGTCTTGCCAGCGGTGGCTTTGTCGACAGGCACAGGGTTGGGGCCAATGCTGCAGCCTTCGCCCTCGACTTCCGAGTATTCCATGAGGGTGCTGGCTGGCAGGGTGTCACCGACTTTGATCATTGCGTTCTCCTTGGGATGAGGGCCTGCTGAATGCAGGCGGTTTGAAAGAACGTGTTGCCCGGTGCCACGCAAACGCAGCCCACAAAGCAAAACGACCCACATTGTGGGTCGTTTTGGAAGGGCTTTTCCGCCCAGGGCTTTCGCCCCGGTGAGGTGGCTTGCTGACTTACAGCAGACCGGCCTTTTGCACCAAGCGGGTAGCAACCCAGTTCTTGGTCTTGGAGAGCGGACGGCTCTCGGTGATTTCGATGGTGTCGCCCAGCTTGTATTCGCCATTTTCGTCATGGGCGTGGTACTTGCTCGACTTACCAACGATCTTGCCGTAGAGCTCGTGCTTCACACGGCGCTCGACCAGCACGGTCACAGTCTTTTGACGCTTGTCGCTGACCACCTTGCCAACCAAGGTGCGCTTGAGGGATTTTTTAGGTTCCGTCATATGGGCTCCTTACTTGGCGGCTTGCTTTTCAGCAAGAATGGTCTTGGCACGGGCGATATCGCGGCGGGTGGTGCGCAGCGTGTTGGTGTTACCCAGTTGCTGCGTAGCCTTTTGCATGCGCAGGCCGAAATGGGCCTTTTGCAGCGCCTTGATTTCGGTCTCGATGCCGGCGACGTCTTTTTGGCGCAGTTCAGTAGTCTTCATTGCTTGTTCTCCTGAATTACGCGCCGATCAGGCGGCTGACGAACGTGGTGCGCAGCGGCAGCTTGGCAGCAGCCAGGCGGAACGCTTCACGGGCCAGTTCTTCGGGCACACCGACGATCTCGAAAACGATCTTGCCGGGCTGGATTTCGGCCACGTAGTACTCGGGGTTGCCCTTACCGTTACCCATACGCACTTCTGCGGGCTTGGTAGAGATTGGCTTGTCCGGGAACACGCGGATCCAGATACGGCCGCCACGCTTGACGTGACGGGAAATCGCACGGCGTGCAGCTTCGATCTGGCGGGCCGTCAGACGGCCCCGATCGGTGCACTTCAGACCGAAATCACCGAACGCAACGGTTGCACCCCGAGTTGCGACGCCAGTGTTTCGGCCCTTTTGCTCCTTGCGGTACTTGCGGCGAGCAGGTTGCAGCATCTTTTATTCTCCTTTTCCGTCCGCTGCTGTAGCGGGCGCGGCGACTTTGCGTACGCGCTTAACGGCGGTGTTATCAGCGCCACCAGCTTCCACTGGCTTGTCGCTGCCGTCGGCCGGAGCGGTGTTACCACCGACTGGACGACGTGGGGCTCCACGGCCTGCGCCTGGACGATCGCCACCTGGGCGGCCATCACGGCGTGGACCACGGGGGCGGCGCTCTTCGTCCGGACGAGGAGTTTCCACGGCTGGCAGGTCATTACGACCCAGCGTGTCACCCTTGTAGACCCAGACCTTGACGCCGATCACACCGTAGGTGGTCTTGGCTTCAGAAGTACCGTAGTCGATGTCCGCACGCAGCGTGTGAAGTGGCACGCGGCCTTCACGGTACCACTCGCAGCGAGCGATTTCGATACCGTTCAGACGACCAGACGACATGATCTTGATGCCCTGGGCACCCAGACGCATGGCGTTCTGCATCGCACGCTTCATGGCGCGGCGGAACATGATCCGCTTTTCGAGCTGTTGCGTGATGCTGTCAGCGATCAGCTTGGCATCGATTTCAGGCTTGCGCACTTCTTCGATGTTGACTGCCACTGGCACACCCAGGCGAAGCGCGAGTTCCTTCTTGAGGTTCTCGATGTCTTCACCCTTCTTGCCGATCACCACACCAGGACGGGCCGAGTAAATGGTGATACGGGCGTTCTTGGCAGGACGCTCGATCAGGATGCGCGACACAGCCGCGTTCTTCAACTTGGCCTTCAGGTACTCACGCACCTTGATGTCTTCGGCCAGCATGCCCGCGAAATCGCGGTTGCTGGCGTACCAACGGCTGGACCAGTTGCGGCTGACCGCGAGGCGGAAGCCGGTAGGATGGATTTTTTGTCCCATAGTCTTCCCGAGCCTTTAGTTGCCAACCGTCACGTACACATGGCACGTGGGCTTGCTGATGCGGTTGCCGCGGCCTTTGGCGCGCGCGGTGAAGCGCTTGAGCGTGGTGCCTTGTTCGACGTAGATGGTCTTGACCTTCAGTTCGTCGATGTCAGCGCCATCGTTGTGTTCGGCGTTGGCGATGGCCGACTCCAGAACCTTCTTGACGATTCCCGCAGCTTTTTTCTGCGTGAAGTTCAGGATGTTCAGAGCCTGGTCCACCTTCTTGCCGCGGATCAGATCAGCGACCAGACGGCCCTTGTCGACCGACAGACGGACGCCCCGGAGGACTGCACGTGTTTCAGACATGGTCGTTCCTTACTTCTTCGCTTTTTTGTCAGCGGGGTGACCCTTGAAGGTGCGCGTCAGGGCGAATTCGCCGAGCTTATGGCCCACCATCTGGTCGGTAACGTAGACAGGTACGTGCTGCTTGCCGTTGTGAACGGCGATGGTCAGACCGATGAAATCGGGCAGAACCATGGAGCGGCGCGACCAGGTCTTGACTGGTTTCTTGTCCTTGGTGGCAACGGCTTTTTCAACCTTGGCCAGCAAGTGATGGTCAACAAATGGACCCTTTTTAAGAGAGCGAGTCATCTGTGCCCCTTACTTCTTGCGACGCGACACGATCATGATCTGTGTGCGCTTGTTGTTACGGGTGCGATAACCCTTGGTCAGATTGCCCCAAGGATCGACTGCATGGCGGCCTTCGCCGGTGCGGCCTTCGCCACCACCGTGAGGGTGATCCACTGGGTTCATGGCAACGCCGCGAACCGTAGGACGAATACCCATCCAGCGCTTCACACCGGCCTTGCCGAGTTGGCGCAGGCTGTGTTCTTCGTTGGCTACTTCACCAATGGTGGCGCGGCATTCGATGTGGATCTTGCGCACTTCACCCGAGCGCATGCGCACTTGAGCGTAGGTGCTTTCGCGGGCCAGCAGCGTTGCCGAAGCACCGGCCGAGCGAGCGATCTGTGCACCGGCACCGGGCTTGAGCTCGATGCAGTGGATGGTCGAACCCACGGGGATGTTGCGGATAGGCAGCGTGTTGCCAGCGCGGATAGGGGCTTCCGAACCGGACAGCAGGGTTGCGCCCACTTCCAGGTTGCGGGGAGCGATGATGTAGCGGCGCTCACCGTCGGCATAGCACACCAGAGCGATGTGGGCCGTACGGTTAGGGTCGTACTCGATGCGCTCGACCTTGGCTGGAATGCCGTCCTTGTTGCGCTTGAAGTCCACCACACGATAGTGGTGCTTGTGGCCACCGCCCTTGTGGCGGGTAGTGATGTGACCGTTGTTGTTACGGCCTGCCTTCTGGAATTGTGGCTCCAGCAGGGGCGCGTACGCTTCACCCTTGTACAGGTGGTCACGCGTGACCTTCACCACGGCACGTTGGCCGGGCGAAGTGGGTTTCATCTTGATGACAGCCATGATTACGCGGCCTCCCCGGAGAGGTTCAGCTCTTGACCTGGTTGCAGCGTGACATAAGCCTTGCGAACATTGTCGCGACGGCCCATGGTCTTGCCAAAACGCTTGGTCTTGCCTTTGGTGTTCACCACAGAAACGCCCTTGACCTCGACCTTGAACATCAATTCCACAGCGGCTTTGATTTCTGGCTTGGTTGCGTTCTGCAGCACCTTGAAAGTCACTGCATTGGACTTTTCAGCAACCATGGTGGCCTTTTCGGACACGATGGGAGCGACCAGCACTTGCATCAGACGACCTTCATCGAACTTGCGTTCTGCGGTAGTAGGATTCACGCGGCTCATGCGAACATCTCCTTGAGCTTGTCGATGGCTCCTTTGGTGACGAGCACCTTCTTGAAGCGCACCAACGACACGGGATCTGCGTAACGTGGCTCAACGACGAGCACGTTCACCAGATTGCGCGAAGCCAGGTACAGGTTTTCGTCTACTTCGTCGGCGATAACCATCACCGATTGCAGATTCATCGCCTTGAACTTGTCGGCCAGGACCTTGGTCTTGGGCGAGTCAAGCTTCAGCGAATCGACCACAGCCAGACGGCCTTCGCGGGCCAGCTGCGACAAGATGGCAGACATACCAGCGCGGTACATCTTCTTGTTGATCTTTTGCGTGAAGTTTTCGTCAGGCATGTTCGGGAAAATCCGACCACCCCCACGCCACAGAGGCGAGGAAGTCATACCTGCACGTGCGTTACCCGTACCCTTTTGCTTGAAAGGCTTCTTGGTCGAGTGACGAACTTGCTCACGGTCTTTCTGAGCGCGAGTGCCTTGGCGTGCGTTGGCCTGGTAGGCCACAACGATCTGGTGAACCAGATCTTCGTTGTATTCACGACCGAAGACGGTTTCAGGAACATCCAGCTTGGATGCGCCTTGGCCTTGGTCATTCAGGAGTTCGAGCTGCATTAGTTCGCTCCTTTGGAAGGTTTGGCCTTGACCGCTGGACGCACCGTCACGAACCCGCCCTTGGAGCCCGGAATAGCGCCCTTGATCAAGAGCAGTTGACGCGCTTCGTCGATGCGGATGACATCGAGGTTTTGCGTGGTCTTGGTGACATCGCCGAGGTGGCCCGTCATGCGCTTGCCTGGGAACACGCGGCCTGGATCCTGTGCCATACCGATGGAGCCAGGGACGTTGTGCGAACGGCTGTTACCGTGCGACGCGCGTTGCGACTTCATGTTGTGGCGCTTGATGGTACCGGCGTAGCCCTTACCAATCGAAGTGCCTTGCACGTCGACCTTTTGGCCCACGGAAAACACGGACGTCACAGCAACCGACCCGCCAGCTTGGTACTGGGCGGCGGTATCAGCGGTTACGCGGAATTCCTGGATGATTTCACCGGCTTCCACACCTGCCTTGGCAAGGTGACCGGCTTCTGGCTTGGTCACACGCGATGCTTTGCGCGAACCGAACGTGACCTGCAGGGCCACGTAGCCATCGTTCTCTTGGGTTTTGATCTGGGTTACGCGGTTGTTGGATACATCCACCACCGTGACAGGCACTGCGTCCCCATCATCGGTGAACAGACGCATCATGCCCACTTTGCGACCCAGCAACCCGAGGGAGTTGCTCAGACTCATTGGTTTTCTCCAAAACTCTCACCGACACAACTTCAATTGGCTGCGGCGTTTCCGCAAGTTCTCACTTGCGTACATGAAAGAAGGTTAATAAAACTCCGCTCTACCGGCACCTTTTAATGGGCGCAAATTAGACGAAGCCCTAAAGTATAACGCGAACTGCTTTTTCAAGCAAGTTCGCGTTATTTCGGACATTGCAAGATGGGCAGGCCCACCTTGCAAAAGCCATTACTGCAGCTTGATTTCGACGTCCACGCCAGCAGGCAGGTCGAGTTTCATCAGAGCATCAACGGTTTTATCCGTTGGGTCCACGATGTCCATCAGACGCTGGTGCGTGCGGATTTCGAGCTGGTCGCGGCTGGTCTTGTTGACGTGCGGCGAGCGCAGGATGTCAAAACGCTTCATGCGCGTTGGCAGGGGCACGGGACCCTTGACAATCGCTCCGGTGCGCTTGGCGGTGTCAACGATCTCGGCAGCGGACTGGTCGATCAGCTTGTAGTCAAACGCCTTCAGGCGGATGCGGATTTTTTGCTTGGACATGGCAAGTTCCTTTTTCTGCTTAAGAATTAAGCAATGATCTTGGCCACGACGCCAGCGCCGACGGTACGACCACCTTCGCGGATAGCGAAGCGCAGGCCTTCTTCCATGGCGATGGGGTTGATCAGCTTCACCGTGATCGACACGTTGTCACCAGGCATGACCATTTCCTTGTCGGCTGGCAGCTCGATGGCGCCGGTCACGTCGGTCGTGCGGAAGTAGAACTGAGGGCGGTAGTTGTTGAAGAAGGGCGTGTGACGGCCGCCTTCGTCCTTG
>CAMTXG010000043.1:0-77179 GCA_947085645.1 uncultured Gammaproteobacteria bacterium | reverse complement strand
TTCATCGGCTCGCAGCTTCGATCCACGCTTCCTCCCCACACTTGGTCACCCTCATGCAGTTGCGCTTCACTTCGTTCGTCGTGATCAACTTACGGGAGGACTTGCACCTCCAAGAGTGCGCCCATGCTGGGCGCACAAAGAAAAGGCCCGCCACCCAAAGGGCAGCGGGCCGCACAAGGCGTCAATGCGGGATCAGTGATCCCAGCGGCGCAGCACCAGGCTGGCGTTGGTGCCGCCAAAACCAAAGCTGTTGGACAGCGCCGTGCGAATGGGCGCATCCACCGTTTCCCGCACGAGGGGCATGCCCTCGGCAGCGGGCTCCAGCGTCTCGATGTTGGCTGAGCCGGCAATGAAACCCTGGCGCAGCATCAGCAGGCAGTAGATAGCCTCTTGCACACCGGTAGCTCCGAGCGAGTGGCCGGTGAGCGACTTGGTGGACGAGAAGCGCGGAATCGCATCACCAAACACTTCACGGATGGCGCGCAGCTCGGGCACGTCGCCCACGGGCGTGGAGGTGCCGTGGGTGTTGATGTAGTCGATGGGCTCGCTCACCGTCGAAATCGCTTGGCGCATGCAGGCAATGGCGCCATCGCCTGACGGAGCCACCATGTCGGCGCCATCAGAGGTGGCACCAAAGCCGATCACTTCGCCCAAAATGGTGGCGCCGCGCGCCTGGGCGTGTTCCAGACTTTCAAGTACCACTGCCCCACCGCCGCCGGACAGCACAAAGCCGTCACGATTGGCGTCGTAGGCACGCGAGGCCTTTTCGGGCGTGGCGTTGTACGCGCTGGACATGGCGCCCATGGCGTCAAACAGCAGGCCCATGCCCCAGGTGACTTCTTCGCCGCCACCGGCAAACATCACGTCCTGCATGCCCCAGGCGATTTGCTGGGCGGCTGCGCCAATGCAATGCGCCGACGTGCTGCAGGCCGAGGTGATGGAGTAGTTGATACCCTTGATGCCATAGTTGGTGGACAGACAGGCAGACACAGTGGAGCTCATGCAGCGCGTGACCTGGTACGGCCCCACGCGGCGAATGCCCTTGCTGCGCAGAATGTCTGCGGCTTCGATCTGGTTGGCGGGCGAGCCGCCCCCCGAGCCCATGATGAGCCCGGTGCGCGGGTGCGACACCTGCTCTGGGGTGAGGCCCGCTTCGGCAATCGCATTGGCCAGCGCAATGTGCGCATACGCCGCAGCATCGCCCATGAATCGCAGTTGCTTGCGGTCGATCAGCTCTTCGAGGTTGATCTGCGGCACGCCGGCCACCTGGCTGCGCATGCCCAGCTCGGCAAACTGTGGCATGGCGCGGATGCCGGAACGGCTTTCACGCAGCGACTGCGTGACGGTGTCCATGTCGTTGCCAATGCACGAGACGATGCCCGTGCCCGTGATCACCACGCGTTTCATGCTGCTGCTCCTTGTTCGGCTCCGGCAGGTGCGGCACCGTCTTCGCGCTTGAACAACCCGACGCGCAAGTCATTGGCCACATAGATCTCTTGGCCATCAGCCAGCAGGCGGGCGTCGCCAATGGCCATGATCAGCTTGCGCTTGATCACACGCTTGATGTCGATTTCGTACGTCACCAACTTCACATTGGGGCCGACTTCTCCTGTGAACTTGACCTCGCCAGCGCCCAGCGCGCGGCCCTTGCCGGGCAGACGCAGCCAGGTCAGGTAAAAGCCGATGAGTTGCCACATGGCGTCGAGCCCCAGGCAGCCGGGCATGACCGGGTCACCCTGGAAGTGGCAGTCAAAAAACCAGAGGTCAGGGCGCACGTCCAGTTCGGCGCGGATCTTTCCCAGCCCGTGCGCGCCACCATCGCTGTCGATATGGGTGATGCGGTCGAACATCAGCATGGGCGGCAGCGGCAGGCGCCCGCTGTCAGCGCCGAACAGCCGGCCCTCGCCCGAGGCGATCAGTTGTTCGTAGGAAAAGGAATCTGCCATTTTCAGTCGTGCTCCAGAACAGCGGTGGGCCCGCTGCAAATCATCGTTGTACGCAACACAAGCCCCGGTTGCGGGGCTCCATTATCAAGGCATAGAGAGTCAACTCTAAACAATGTGCCGCCAAGCTGTCCGCGCAAGGCGGCAGACGGCTGACCTGAATCAAGCGGCGCGCCCCTTGCCGCCCCGGTGGGTGACCTTGCCCGCCAGTGCTGCGAGCAGCGTCAATCCGGCCAGCGCCCACAGCGGCAAAAGGCCCCAGCGGGACACCCACCATGCAAACGGGGTGATCGACCAGCCGCTTTGCGCGTCGAGCCCGCGGCCTTCAACCTCGCCCCTGAGCACGCCGCGGGTGTGGCGCTCCAGCTGGTGGGTGACCATGCCGCGGTGGTCAATGATGGCGGTGGCGCCCGTGTTGGTGGCACGCACCATGGGGCGTTCGAACTCCAGGGCGCGCATGCGGCTGATATGCAGATGCTGGTCAATGGCCACGGTGTTGCCAAACCAGCCAATGTTGCTGAAATTGACGAACACCGTGGGCGCCTGGGCGGGGTCGGCAAACCGCGCGCCCAGTTCTTCGCCAAAAAGGTCTTCGTAGCAGATGTTGGGAGCAATACGCTGCCCGGCCCACGCAAACGAGGCCTGGCCGACGGCACCCCGGTTGAAGTCGCCCAGCGGGATGTTCATCATGGCGGTAAACCACCTGAAGAACGGCGGGATGAACTCGCCGAAAGGCACCAGGTGGTGTTTGTCGTAGCGATAGGGCTCACCACCGGTCGTTGGGGACAAGGCCAGCACCGAGTTGGAATAGCCCACCACCTCGTCGCCCATCGGCATCCCGAGCAATGCCGCCTGGCTGCCCTGGGCGTAACGGCCCTGAAGCCCTTCCAGATAGCCCGGCATCAACTGCTGCGGCAGCAGCGGGATTGCCGTCTCGGGCGCCACGACCAGATCCGCCTTGGCGTCCCGCAGCGCCTGCGCGTACCACTGCAGCGCCACCGGCACGCCGCTGCCTTGCTGAAATTTCTCGTCCTGCGGGATATTGCCTTGCAGCAGCTCCAGGGTCAGCGCAGGTGCGGGCCGCTGCATCGGCGTGTGGCACAGATCGACAGCACACATACGCTGCAGCGACGCCCCCACCAAACCGGCTGCGCAGGCCAGGGCCAGCAGCCACAGACGCCAGTTGCGCAGGTCAGCCTGCCGCACTTGCACCATGCCCATGGCCAGCACGGCAGCCAGCGCCCCTACGCCGTAAACGCCCACGCTGCGCGCCAGCACGGACAGCGGGCCGTCCACATGTGCATAGCCGCCCGCTCCCCAAGGGAAGCCTGTCCACAACGTGCCACGCGCCAGCTCGGCCAACAGCCAGGCCGCTCCGAAAAGTAGAGCAGCCCGCGCTTTACTAGCGGGCGCTAGATGACAAAAAAGCCCTAAAACAACAGCGTAGTAGCTGCCCAGAAAGGCAGCAAGCCCCAGCACCGCAGCCACCGCCAGTGGGGCCGCCAGGCCGCCATACGTATGCAGGGAAATGAACAGCCACCAGAAGGTGCCGGCCAGCCAGGCCGTGGCAAACAGGCCGCCCATGAGCGCGCCGCGCCGCCACCCTACGGCCTGGTGGGCATGGGGCCGCACCAGCCAGGCCAGCACCGCCATCGACACCAGTTGCAGCCACCACAATGCCTCGCCGCTCCAGGGCCACGCCAGTGCAGCGGCCTGCGCCAAACCGGCGGCCACGGCCAAAGGAGCCTGCAGGGCAAGCCGCGGCCCTGCCGGAGAGTCGAATTGAGCCATCAAGTACCTGCGCTGGCGTCTTCGACCCGCGACACCTTGAACCAGCGCACAGCGCCGCCCTTGGTGTGCAGCACCACAAAGTGAAGACCGCCCAGCTGGATATGCTCGCCGCGCTTGGGCACATGGCCCATTTCGTGAGCGATCAGGCCGCCAATGGTGTCGAAATGCTCATCGGCGTCGCTGCCGACCACGGAGACATCAAATGCTTCGGACACGCGCTCGATGGGCGTGTCGCCGCTCACGCGGTAGGTGCGGTCGGCCAGGCCGAAAATATCGCCTTCGTCTTCGGGGATGTCGAACTCGTCTTCGATCTCGCCCACGATCTGTTCCAGCACGTCCTCGATGGTGATGAGCCCTGCCACGCGGCCAAACTCGTCGATCACGATGGCCAGGTGGTTACGGTTGCCTCGAAACTCGCGCAGCAGGTCGTTCAGGCCCTTGCTCTCGGGCACAAACACCGCCGGGCGCAACAGGGCGCGGATGTTTAGCTCTGGCGCGCGCTGCAGCTTGAGCAGGTCCTTGGCCATGAGGATGCCAATGATGTTCTCGCGCTCGCCCTGGTACACCGGAAACCGAGAATGGGCGGTATTTATCACGAGGTGCAGCAGCTCTTCGTACGGTGCCTCGATGTTGACGAGGTCCATGCGGGGCGCCGCCACCATCACGTCGCTGGCCGTCATGTCGGCCATGCGAATCACGCGTTCCAGCATCACGCGCGACTCAGCGCCGATGACCTGGTTGTCTTCGGCCTCGGCCAGGGCATTGATGAGTTCTTCCGTGGAATCGGGCCCAGGATTGATGAACTCGGCCACGTTCTGCAGGAAGGAGCGCTTGTCTTCCCTTTCGGGCGGACGCCCGGGGTGCGCGGGGTGCGGGTCAGACACAGTCTGGCGTGCAGGACGTGCGGTAGTGAATCAGGCCCCTAGGATAGCGGATTGTCGTGACGACAGGCCACTTGCGCGGCGCGGCTCGCGCTCTGCAGCGCCCGCAGGCCTATTCGGCAGACTGGTGGCGCGCATGCTGCACACCACTGCGCACTTCCTGGACACTGGCCAGAAAATCCCAGAACTGCTTGGCCTGCTTTTTGATCTGGTAGTCCACCTCGGCGAACTGCTGCTCCACGATCTCGGCCATGCGGGTGTCCAGGCTGGCGGGCGGAATCTGCAGGTACGCCTCGGACTCCGAACCATCGCGGCGCACGGTGGCACCGGCGTTGCGCGCGATTTTCAACATGGCAGTGTTCTCTGACAGCGCATGGATGAACACCATGTTCACACCTTCATTGCGGGCGTGCATCACGGCCCGCTCGAACAACCGTGCGCCAAATCCACGGCCACGGGCCTGCTTGAGTACGGACACGCCGAACTCGGCGCAGTGTTTGTGCTCCGGGTGCTCAGAGAAGGCCAGATGGGCCATCGCGATGAGTTCAAGGCGGCGGTTGTAGATGCCAAAAATCTCGTCGCGGTTGAAATCGAGCTGCTCGGCATAGCGGCGAATCTGCTCGTCGTTGGCCGCATAGCCAAAGCGCAGGTACCGGTCCGCAGGCTCCAGCTGCAACAGGTGCTGCGTGATGCGTTCACGGTAAGAGGGGCCAAGGGCGCGAATGGGGACCATCACGGGTGTGGGGGTGGGGTTACGGCTCTCAACAGACGGGCGACCCGCCGCTGGGCGAAGCATGGCTTTGCTGATGTACCAGGAAGCCTTCAGCCAGTCTTTGGTTGCGATCATGAAACCAAATATAAGGGTTTTCCCCAATCATTTCCAGTCCAAATTGCTGCATTGCAACAAAATAAGAGAGCTTCATCAAATATGAATGAAAACAGGCTTCAGTTCTTATTGGGAATGCGTTAGTTGCTACTTTTTTAGAAGCAAACCAGGCCGACCCTGCGACCCTTTTTCGCCCGTACGGCGCATGTGCGGCGAAACCGGGCCATGCGACACAAGCCCGATGGCAGCGTATATCGATCCCGCCCAGGCGGCAACCGGGTGCTACGCGGTACAAAGGTCTTTCATACAGGCACTGCAGTGGTCGCCTTCACCCGGTCCAGTACAAAACTCGTCTTGCAGTCCTGCACGCTGGGGTGTTTGAGGAGCGTATCCATGATGAACCGGCTGTAGTGGGCCATGTCGGCCACGACCACGCGCAGCAGGTAGTCCATTTCGCCCGTCAGGGCCGCGCATTCCACCACTTCAGGCCAGGTCTGCACGCTGGCGCGAAAAAGGTCCATGGGATTGCGTTTGTGGCTTTCGGTGTGTTTTTCAAGCCGCACGTTCAGGTAGGCGGTCAGACCCAGGCCCACGGCCTCGGGCGGCACCAGGGCGACGTAGCGGTTGATGACGCCGGTGTCTTCCAGCCGCTTGACGCGGCGCAGCACGGCGCTGGGGGACAGGCCCACCTGTTCGCCGATGACGTCATAGGTTTCACGGCCGTTGTCTTGCAGACGGCGCAGGATGGCCCTGTCCAGCTTGTCGAGTGCGTTGAAACCGCTCATAGCGCAGGATTCTACGAAACCGCATGCCCGTGTTGCGGCCCACACTGCAGGCGCGGGTATGTCCCGATAGTGACTCTGCGGGCGGAATACAAAAATTGATCTCGCAAAAAAGAACGATCGTTCGTTTTTGCGAAACATAAAAAACCATATCAACGGAGACAACACATGACCGGATTTTTCAGCCGCCTATTGCGGCGACTTGCGCTGGCGGCCACTGCCGGGCTTTTGCTGCTGGGGGCCAGCGCCCATGCGCAAAACGGCTACACACAAACGCGCTACCCCATCGTGCTGGTGCACGGGCTTTTTGGTTTTGACTCGGCGCTGGGCATTGACTACTTCTATGGAATCCCCGATGCCCTGCGCCAGGGCGGCGCCAAGGTCTACGTGGCGCAGGTGTCGGCGGCCAACAGCACCGAGGTGCGCGGCGAGCAGTTGCTGGCGCAGGTCAAGACCATCCTGGCCATCACCGGTGCCGCCAAGGTCAACCTGGTCGGCCATTCGCATGGCGGGCCCACCACACGGTATGTGGCGGGCGTTGCGCCGCAGCTGGTGGCGTCGGTCACGTCGATTGGCGGGGTGAACAAGGGCTCGCGCGTGGCGGACATCCTGCGGGGCGTGGCGCCTTCCGGGTCGGTGTCTGAAACCGTGGCCAACGCTGCGGCCAAGGCGCTGGTCGGCCTGATCAACCTCACGTCGGGCGGCACCGGGCTGCCCCAGATGCCCACGGCGGCGCTGGACTCGCTCACCACGGCGGGCTCTGCCAAGTTCAACAGCCGCTTCCCGCAGGGCATTCCCACATCAGGCTGCGGCAGTGGTGCAGAGCTGGTCAACGGCGTGCGCTACTACTCGTGGACGGGGACGCAGCCGTTGACCAATGTGCTGGACGCCAGCGACGGCCTGCTCAGTGTGATGGGCCTGACGTTTGGCGAGGCCAATGACGGCCTGGTGTCGGCCTGCTCGTCGCGCCTGGGCAAACACCTGGGTGACTACCGCCAGAACCATCTGGACGAGGTCAACCAGCTGCTGGGCCTGCGCGACTGGTTCTCGACCGACCCGGTAACGCTGTACCGCCAGCACGCCAACCGCCTGAAGACGCTGGGCCTGTAAGCCATGAAACGATCCCGTACCCTGGCTGGTGTTTGTGTGGCACTGGCCGCTGCCACGGCCGCCGTGGTCTGGTGGCTGGCCCCGCAGACCCGGCAGGGTGCGGTGGATCAGCGCGTGCTCACCGGGACGGCAACCGTGCACCCCGGTGGCGTGATACGCGGCCACGCCACCCGGCCCATGGACGACAGCTTTTTTGCGGCCCGCCGCGCAGCCGACTCCGACCACAGCGCCGACCCGCTGCTGGCGGACGGCCTGCGCGATACGCTGGAAGCCCTGCTGATGCAAGCGCAAGACGACGGCGCGGCAGACCCTGCCACCCTCAAGCAGCGCCTGGCGGCACTGGTGGGCCAGCACTTTCCGGCAGCGCTGACCACCCGGGCATTGGCGCTGGCCGAACGGTACGTCGACTACCGCGTGGCGCTCGGCCAGCTGCGCGCACCCCAGGACCTGACGGACCCTTATGCGCTGCGCGAGTCACTGGAAGCCCGCCACAAGGTGCGCCAGCAGTTCTTTGACGGCCCTGAGCACGACGCATTGTTCGCCCGCGAGGCCGACCTTGACCGCTACACCCTGGCCCGCCTGGAGATTGCCCGCAACACCCAGCTCACCGCCGAACAACGCGCCCAGGCCCTGCGCCAGGCCGACAACGAACTGCCCGAAGCACGCCGCGCCGAGCGCGCTGCAGCCACCGAACACATGAACGCCGCCGCCCAGACTGCCGCATTCAACGCACAAAACACCGACGAGCGCACGCGCCACGCCGCGCGCAGCGCGCAGTACGGCGAGTCGGCCGCCCACGCCATGGCCCAGCTCGACCGCGAAGAGCAGCACTGGCAGCAGCGGCTGAACCAGTACAGCCAGGCCCAGGCGCAGCAGGGTGACGGCGCGGCGCTGCAGCAACTGCGACAGCAGCTTTTCTCCACCGAAGAACAGCAGCGCATTGATGCCGCGCTGGCACTGCGCAAGCTGCAGCCCGCCGCGTCCGGCTCATAAAAACCCGCCAAGGCGGCCGCTCGCCCCCGAACGCCGCTGAGCGCTCCTGCAATTCCCGCAAGGTGCTCAGCGCCAGCGCAGAGCCTCCAGGCTGCGTGAAATATTGACCATTCGCAATATTCCTGCAAAACATGAGCCAAAGCCTCTTGATTTCGCCAGAAACATGAGGCAGTGCGCGCCTACAGTGCATGACATTGATCAACGAATGTCGGAGACACCCCATGAACGCCGCCTTGCCCCAACAAACCACCGCCCAGCTGGATGCCTGGGACAACCCCATGGGCCTGATGGGGTTCGAGTTCATTGAGTTCACATCGCCCACCCCGGGCGTTCTGGAGGCGGTGTTTGAAAAGCTGGGCTTCACGCTGGTCGCCAAGCACCGGTCCAAAGATGTGGTGCTGTACCGCCAGAACGGCATCAACTTCATCATCAACCGCGAGCCCCACAGCCAGGCCGCGTACTTTGGCGCCGAACACGGTCCGTCGGCCTGCGGCATGGCCTTCCGTGTGAAAGATGCCCACAAGGCCTACCAGCGCGCGCTGGACCTGGGCGCCCAACCCATAGAGATCCCTACCGGCCCCATGGAGCTGCGCCTGCCCGCCATCAAGGGCATCGGCGGCGCACCGCTGTATCTGATCGACCGGTTTGAAGACGGAAAATCCATCTACGACATCGACTTCGAATTCATCGAAGGCGTGGACCGCCGCCCTGTAGGCCACGGCCTGAACCTCATCGACCACCTGACCCACAACGTGTACCGTGGCCGCATGGGTTTTTGGGCCAACTTCTACGAGAGGCTGTTCAACTTCCGCGAGATCCGCTACTTCGACATCCAGGGTGAATACACGGGCCTGACCTCCAAGGCGATGACCGCGCCCGACGGCATGATCCGCATCCCGCTGAATGAAGAGTCCAAGCAGGGCGGCGGCCAGATCGAAGAATTTTTGATGCAGTTCAACGGTGAAGGCATCCAGCACATTGCGCTGATCTGCGACAACCTGCAGGACGTGGTGGACAAGCTGGGCATGGCCGGTGTGTCGCTGGCCACTGCGCCCAACGACGTCTATTACGAAATGCTGGACACCCGCCTGCCCGGCCACGGCCAGCCGGTATCCGAACTGCAGTCGCGCGGCATCCTGCTGGACGGCACCACCGCCGACGGCACGCCGCGCCTGCTGCTGCAGATCTTTTCGACGCCCATGCTGGGCCCGGTGTTTTTTGAGTTCATCCAGCGCGAAGGCGACTACCGCGACGGTTTTGGCGAAGGCAACTTCAAGGCGCTGTTCGAGTCGCTGGAGCGCGACCAGATCCAGCGCGGCGTGCTTGGCGCCAAGAGCGCCTGATCGGGAGACCAGCCCGTGGCCATCGAACCGGTTGTTTATGGCGCCAGCGAGCGCCCCCCCCGCGGAGACTACAGCCGCGCCAACGCAGACTACACCTGCCTGCAGGACTACGCGGCCTACACGGCAGCCGACCACGACACGTATCGCCGCCTGTACGAGCGCCAGCGCGCGATGCTGCCCGGCCTGGCGAGCCAGGCATTCATCGATGCCCTGCCGTCGCTCGGAGCCAGCGACCGGATTCCACGTTTTGAGGAAGTCAACGAGCGCCTGATGAAGGCGACCGGATGGGAGCTGGTGGGCGTGCCCGGCCTGATCCCCGAGGTGCCGTTTTTCTCGCTGCTGGCCAACCGCAAGTTCCCGGTGACAGACTGGATCCGCAAGCCCGAAGAGTTTGAGTACATCGTCGAGCCCGACATTTTTCATGACCTGTTCGGGCACGTTCCGCTGCTGTTCAACCCGGTGTTTGCGGACTACGTGCAGCGCTATGGCCAAGGCGGGCTGAAGGCGCAGGGGCTGGGGTCGTGCGAGATGCTCTCGCGCCTCTACTGGTACACGATCGAATTCGGGCTGATCCGCGAGGCGGGGGGATTGCGGGCGTATGGCGCTGGCATTCTCAGTTCATCCGGGGAACTGGCGTATTCGGTGCAGAGCCCCGAGCCGCAGCGCATTCCGCTGGCACTGGAGAGGACCATGCGCACGCGCTACAAGATCGATACGTACCAGCAGACGTATTTTGTGATCGACAGTTTTGAACAGCTGTTTGAGATGACGGCGGCGGACTTTGCGCCGATTTATGAGCGGCTGCGGGGGTTGCCGGAGTTTGCGGCGGATGAGCGCGATGGGGTGACGGCCTGATTTTTGAATGAAATTGAGCTCTAGCGCTTATCCATCAAGCGCTTATAGCTATTGTTTTTATAGTATCTGAGTTCTCCTCCGCCCGTTCGGGCTGAGCCTTTCGACGCCTTGCGCTGGTCGTGGTGCGTGCTTTTGCTGAGGGCGGAGGCCGGGAGTCGCCCGGCCTCCGCCCTGAAACCAAGCATGCTTTCCCAACCAGCACGCCCCGGCTTCGACAGGCTCAGCCCGAACGGTTGGCGTAGCGCCCCGGCTTCGACAGGCTCAGCCCGAACGGTTGGCGTAGCGCCCAGGCTTCGACAAGCTCAGCCCCAAACGGACCGGGGAGGAACCCAGGCACTACAAAAGCAATAGCTGTCAGCGCTTTACGGATAAGCGCTAGATGCCAAAAATACCCAAACAATCAACGCCCAATCTCCTCCAGACAAGCCCTCATCACCCCCCCATCAACCGCCATCTGCACATGCGCCACCCCCTCCACAAACCGGTTGTCCGCCCCCGGCAAAGTGGCAGTGCTCGCCGGGAAAACGATGTTGTCGCAGTTCGAATACCAACACGTAAACAAAGCAGCCCGCCCCACAGGCTCCGCCTTCTGCAACGCCCTCACCCACTCGCCCGCCAAACTCATCTGCCGCCCGTTCACCGCCCGGCTGAACCGCCCCAACCAGGTCCCGCCATGCGGCGTGCCCAGCGTCAACACCCGGTGTACCCGTCCATCCGCATCGTGCACCCGCAACCACGCCCGCACCGCCAAGCCCCCCATGCTGTGGCACAACAACACTGGCGCCAAACCCGTGGCAGCATTTACCCGCGCCACCGCCTCTTCAATGGTGTCCGCGTAGTCGTCGATCGAGCCCATCACCGGCTCCAGGTTGACTGCCACATACGCATGGCCAGCGCCCTGCAAGCGCGCAAACCACGGCAGCCACAAGCCGCGGTTGCACATGAAGCCGTGCACCAGCACCACGCCGCGTTGGCCCGTGGGCTGGGCGGGCAGCCAGTCGAGCACTGACTGGTGGCGAAACGGCTGGCGCCAGCCAAAGACCAAAAGAGAAACCCGCACCTCGGCCCACCAGGCTGCTACGACCTGCGACAGGCGGGCACGGGGTGCAGCATCGGTGCGGTTGGTGATGTGCATGAGCACAAACTCCACCGCCATCACCACCAGATAAAGGCCCAGCGGCAGCAGCGCCCCCAGCACCGCCCGCACGGGGGACTGCGGCCACTGCCACACCAGCCAGGCGGCCATGGTCAGCAGGATGAAGACAAGAAGGGCTTGTTGCCAGCGCGCGATCATGATGATGATGGTGGAGTCAATGTGCAGATGTTGTAATTCAGCAAGGCCCTGTGCAGGCCATGCCTTGCCGCATTGTGCGGTCTGGGCGCGCCTGCCTTGAGACTGCAGAAAGGACCCTGCCCCATGGACGCCGCCCACACCATCCGCGACAGCATTGCCGACGTCACTGCGCTGCGCCTGCACCGCACGGGCGACCCCGCACTGGGCGCGGCGGTGGGCACGGTCAAGACCTTCCAGGCAAAGCGCTTTCGGGGCACATACGCGGACCTGATGGGCTCGCCCTCATTTGGACCTGCCGCCCGGTTCTTTCTGGAAGAGCTGTACAGCGACACCGACTACACCGACCGCGACCTGCAGTTCGGCCGCATCGCGGGCACCTTGCAGACCATGTTCCCCCAGCCAGTGGTAACCACCGCCGTGGCTTTGGCCGTGCTGCATGCGCAGACCGAAGGGTTGGACCAAGAGATGGGCCGTGCCTGGCTGGCGCATGCCGATTCAGCGAACGATGCCGCCCGCTACACCGCCGCCTGGCGCACCGTGGGCCAGCGCCATGCGCGGCAAGAGCAGCTGCAGCGCGTGCTGGCCATGGGCACTGACCTGGCGCGCCTGACCCGCACGCCCGGCCTGCGGATGATGCTGCGCATGATGCGGGGCCCGGCCAATGCGGCGGGCATGGGGGCGCTGCAGAAGTTTCTGGAGGCCGGGTTTGACACCTTTGGCCAGCTGGCGCGCCAGCGCGGCGGGGTGGAGCAGTTTTTGGCCACCATCGAGGCGCGCGAGCGCAGCTTGATGGAGCAACTGTTCGACGCCGATCCTGTCACCTGCGAGACCCAACTGGCAAACACCCTAGGACAAGCCCGGTAGCCCCCAACGCGCGCGCCTTCCACAATCTGTGCCCACCCATCAATGGCATTTGGCGAGCACAAGGAAACAAGCGCATGGAAAAGATCTGGCTCAAGAGCTACCCCCCGGGCGTACCGCACGACGTGCAGCCCGAGCAATACCGCTCTGTGGCCCACCTGCTGGAAGAATCGTTCCGCAAACACGCATCAAGCCCGTTTTCGGTCTGCATGGACCAATGGATGACCTATGGCGAGCTGGAGCGCCGCTCCGCCGCTTTGGGTGCCTATCTGCAAAGCCTGGGGCTGGAGCCCGGTGCGCGCGTGGCCATCATGCTGCCCAACATCCCGCAGTTTGGCGTGACCATGGCCGCCGTGCTGCGCGCGGGCTACACCTGCGTCAACGTGAACCCGCTGTACACCGCCCGCGAGCTGGAGCACCAGCTCAAGGACTCGGGCGCCACGGCCATCGTGATCCTGGAGAACTTTGCGCACACGCTGGCCGATGTCATTGACCGCACGGCCGTCAAGCATGTGGTGATGGCGTCCATGGGCGACCTGCTGGGCTTTTGGTTTGGCAAATGGATCACCTTTGCCGTGCGCCACCTGGCCAAGATGGTCCCTGCGTATGAGCTGCCGCTGTCGAACGGGCGCAAGGTTGTCACGTTCAAGAAGGCGCTGTCGCTGGGCGAGCACAAGTCGCTGGCTCCCAGCCAGGCCACGCTCGACTCGATTGCGTTCTTGCAATACACCGGCGGCACCACGGGCCTGTCCAAGGGCGCCGTGCTCACCCACCGCAACATCGTGGCCGCCACACTGCAGGCCGAGGCCTGGTTCACCCCGGCGCTTTCCAAAGTGGGCGACCTCAGCAAAGCCAACAGCATTGCCGCACTGCCGCTGTATCACATCTTCGCACTCACGCTGTGCCTGCTGGCCATCCGCCAGGGCTCCAGCATGACGCTGATCCCCAACCCGCGCGACATTCCCAAGTTCATCGCCGAGCTGAAAAAGCGCCCCTTCCACATGCTGCCGGCCGTGAACACGCTGTTCAACGCGCTGCTGCAGAACCCGCAGTTCAAGACGCTGGATTTTTCGCACCTGTGCGTGTCACAGGCGGGCGGCATGGCCGCCAGCGAGGGCACGGCCAAGCAGTGGCAGAAGGTGACTGGCAGCACCATGATCGAAGGCTGGGGCATGAGCGAAACCTGCGCCATCGGCACCAACAACCCGGTGATCAACACCGAGTTCAGCGGCAACATCGGCCTGCCGCTACCGGGCATCGACATCGCCATCAAGGACGACGAAGGCAACAGCCTGGCCCAGGGTGAATCGGGCGAGATCTGCATCCGCGGCCCCAACGTGATGACGGGCTACTACAACCAGCCCGAAGAGAACGCAAAGGCCTTCACGGCCGACGGCTTCATGCGCACGGGCGACATCGGCATCATGGACGCACAGGGCTTCACCCGCATCATCGACCGTAAGAAAGACATGATTTTGGTGAGCGGCTTCAACGTGTTCCCCAACGAGCTGGAACAGGTCATCAGCCTGTGCCCCGGCGTGGTGGAATGCGCGGCCATCGGCATCCCCGACGAGAAACAGGGCGAGGCGATCAAGGTGTTTGTCATCAAGAGCGATCCGTCGCTGAGCGAAGACGACGTGGTGCGGTTTTGCCACGACAACCTCACTGGCTACAAGCGGCCCAAGTACATCGAGTTCCGCGACGAACTTCCCAAGAGCAACGTGGGCAAGATCTTGCGGCGGGAGCTGCGCAAGTAATCACCACACCAACGGCGCACCGGCGGGCGGCAACGCCAGCCGGTTCGGGCGGCGTTGCCACCACCGCGACGGCACCGCGCCGACCCTGCCTTCTCGTTTCGTGGCGGCCCGGCGCCACTGCGGCGCGGCCCAACCCAGCCCCCAAAAAATGTCACCTTGCGGGTTTTGGAGAAGTTCGGGCGGGGCCGCCCCGGGTTACGCTGAGCAGCAGCACCCGCGCGGCACTGCCGCGCGCTACCGACATCTCGCCCCATGCCCACCACAGCGCCCCACGACCTTCTCCCCCCTGAAATCACTGTTCTGGAACGCGGCTGGCTGTCTGCCAACAACATCCTCTTCATCGGCCAGCACGACACCGCCATCGTGGACACGGGCTATTGCAGCCATGCTGAACAGACCGTGGAACTGGTGCGCGACGCCCTAGCAGGCCGCCCGCTGGACCGCGTGCTCAACACCCACCTGCACAGCGACCACTGCGGCGGCAACGCGGCATTGCAAAAGGCCTGGCCCGGCGTGCTCACCGCCATCCCGCCCGGCCAGGCCGACCATGTGCGCCAGTGGGATGCCTACGCGCTGAGCTACACCCCCACCGGCCAGGAATGCCCGCCGTTTCGGGCTGATACGTTGCTGGTGCCCGGCTCCTGTGTACTGCTGGGCGACAAGCCCTGGCAGGTGCATGCCGCGCCGGGGCACGATCCGCATTCGGTGGTGCTGTTCGAGCCCCAGGGCCGCGTGCTGATCTCGGCCGATGCGTTGTGGGAAAACGGTTTTGGCGTGGTGTTCCCAGAGCTGGAGGGCGACGATGCTTTTGCCGAGGTCGCAGCCACGCTGGATGTGATCGAGAAGCTGTCGCCTCAGGTCGTCATCCCAGGCCACGGCCCCGTGTTTGCCGACGCCCCGAGCGCCATCGACGGCGCACGCCGCCGTCTGGACGGCTTCGTGCGCAACCCCGGCAAGCATGCGCTGTATGCAGCCAAGGTGCTGCTCAAGTACAAGCTGCTGGAGTGGCAGCAGATCAGCATGGCCAGCCTCACTACTTGGGCCCAGGCCACGCCCTACTTCGGCATGCTGCACCAAGCCTATTTCGGCGATCAGCCCGAGGATGCGTGGCTGCAGGGCCTGGCGGATGATTTAGTGCGGTCTGGCGCTGCGCTGCGTCAGGGGGACATGCTGCATAACGCGTGAATGGGCTTCGCGGTTTCTGGGGCAGCCTTGGGCCCTGAGCCGACGTTGGGCAAACGACCCAGAAGCTGTCGTTTGGCGACCCAGCATAGATTGTTAGAGTTCAGTGATGGCAACTTCTAACTTCATTGCCCATCGCTCAATTTACGCCGTCTCCCAGGACGGCAGATCGAGAGTGGTTTGTCTGTGCATCAGCGCTCCGTATCAGGTTTCGCAGGACGAATGGGCATGTGCAGTTTGCCTTAGTGGGCTGCGCGAGAACCTGCCCGATATACACGCTGCAGATTCCTGGCAGGCGCTTCAGCTGGCAGCTCAATTCATCCAGAAATTACTTGGATACTTTGTCGAGGAGGGTCGCAGGTTGTACTGGCCCGGCCCTGACCAGGAAATTTCATTGCAAGAATTGTTTCCGTAGATATGCGCTCGCAACTTAGGCTGCAAGTCACTTCCGGCACAGTCCAGTTCCTCTCGCAGGTTGTGCGGGCTTAATTACTTTAGGCGGCTATGGAACCATCGTCGTTCACCATCGTGTTTCCTGAGCATCTAGCACCAGAGCGGCGCGAGTACTGCCTCTTTCATCTCCGGGACCTGGGTGCATCAGTTGAGCCAATCGCTGGCAGCCAATATCTGGTCTTGTGCCACAAGCCCAAGGATCTTTCCAGGGCGGGCCACTTCCTGTTTCATACGCATGTGGCAAGTTACACGCAGGTGGTGGCAGTTTCTGGCGACGCCGAGCTTCGCGCCAGCGCCTACCGGGGCGTCACGTAGCAATTCATTCCAGCGGGCGCAGCCCCATTCCTCCACTTAGGCCGCGGTTTGCGATCGCCGCTCTAATTGTTTTGAGTGTTGTGAGTCAGCTTTTCCTGACGGTGATCGGCTGGTGTTGGCCGCAAGCAGGCAGTGGGTCGTGTATCCGCCCCTCCGCCACCTGCTTAGCAACCCAAGACCGCCCGTCAATGCTTGAACTGCTTGTCGCACCCCGTCACGTGGTTCTTGCTGCTGGACATGCACTGGTAAAACGACTTCTTGTTGCCCGACGCGCCCTGGCAGTCCGACACGCTGTATTTGCCCTTGGCTTCGCGGATCTTGGGGGCCGTGCTGTCGAAAGCGGCTTGAGTCATGTAGCCGTCGCGCACGTTTTTCTGGCCCACTTCCAACATCAGGTCGGCCTGGTATTTGATGTTGTCCACAGCGGTGGAGCAGTTGAGCGCCACCTGTTGGCCATCCACCGTGCCCAGGGACTTTTTGAGCCCCTCGCCAAACTCTTCCACGTCTTTGGAAATCTTCTTGGTGCCGTCGGCGTTGTACTGGGTCGCACCCGCAGACTTGCCCGCCGTGCCGCCCTTGCTGCCTGCGCTGCCTGCACCACCACTGGTGCCGTTGTTGCTCTGCAGCTTCATCGGCTCGGCGTCTTGCTTGGCAGAAGGCGGCTGCGATCCGTAATGGGTCTTGCCGTTCTCGTCCACCCATTTGTAGACCGGCTGCGCATGCGCCGCTGTGCCAAAAACCATCACCGCGGCGACCATGGCCACCCAACCCAGCTTTCTCATGGCTTCCCTTCCATTATTGATAAAAATGGGCGCTAGCGCTTATCCAATAAGCGCTGATAGCTCTTCTATTTATAGCAACCCACACTTATCGATCAAGGCAGATCCTTGTTCACCTCCGGCGCGGCGACATCGCGCGGGCCCACGGTGCCCAGGCGGCTTTTGAGCGACTGGGGCTGGCCGGTGAGCATGGCGGCGTAATTGGTGGTGTTGGCAAGCACTTTTTTCACGTAGTCGCGCGTCTCGGCAAACGGCACGTTCTCGGCCCAGATGGCGGCGTCCAGCACCGGGCCGTTGCGCCAGCTGCGCGGGCGGCCGGGGCCGGCGTTGTAGGCGGCGGCGGCCAGGGGCATGGAGCCCGCAAAGTCGTCCAGCGCCAGCTTGAGGTAGGCGGTGCCGATGGTGATGTTGGTGTCTCGGTCGTTGATCTGGTCAGGCGTGAAGTTGTTCAAGCCGATCTTCTTGGCCGTCCAGCGGGCGGTGGCGGGCATCACCTGCATCAGGCCCGAGGCGCCGACGTGCGAGCGGGCATCCATGATGAAACGGCTTTCCTGGCGGATGAGGCCATAGACGTAGGCGGGGTCCAGGCCAATGCCTTGGGCGCGCTCCACGACCGCGTTGCGGAAGGGGGTGGGAAAGCGCTGGCTGGTCTCGATGAAGCCCTTGGTGCGCTCGCTGGTGTTGATGCAGCGGTCCCACACCTCGCGCTGGCACGCAAAGTCGGCGGCGGCCAGCAGTTCGCGGTCGGGCATGCCGCCGCTTTGGTGCAGGTTGGTGGTGTAGTTCCACTCGCGCACGCCCTCGGTGCGCAGGCCCAGCAGGATGGCGTACAGGGCGCGGTTGAGGCCGGGGTTGGCGCGGGCGGCGGCTTTTTCTTCGGCTGTTAGCGGCGCAGGGGCGGGGGGCGTGGTGATGCGCTGGCCCAGTTCCTCCAGCGCCAGCATCTCGTAAAAGCCGCGGGTGCTGGCGATGGCTTCCAGCAACTGGCGGGCTTCGGCGCGGTCGGTATCGCTGGGCTTGCCTGCCAGCAGCGAGCGGGCCTTCCAGTACGCCCAGGTGCTGTCCTGGCGGGCGTCGGCGCTCATGGCGTCCACCGCCTTGCCCACGGCCTTCCACTGGCCTGCGCGCAGTGCAGCGCGCACCTTCCAGCCCAGCAGCTCGTCGTTCAGGTCGCTGTCTTTGGTCACGTTGGCAAAGTAGCCTGCAGCGCTGCCCGAGAGCTTTTGGGCAGCGGCCTTGCCGATCACACCCCAGGCCCAGTTGCGCTCTTCGGGCGTGAGGTGCACGCTCCATTTGCTGTCGAGCTGCTGCGCAGCGCCGTCGGGGTCGCCGCCCGCCAGCTTGATCAGGGCCAGCAGCACCAGCTCCTGGCGGGCGTTGCCGCGTGCGGTGGCTCGTGACAACAGAAACTTGGCAGGCGCGTCCAGCACTTCCTTCAGCTGTGGCAGCGAGTCGGGCGAGACGATCTCCACCGCATTGCGCACCACGCGCGGCCGGTTGGCCTCCACGCCCAGGCGGGCCTTGCGCCAGATGTCGAGCGCGGTGAGCTTTTTGTAGCCGTAAAGCTCGCCCGCCGCGTGCGTGCAGCCGTCGTCGGCATCGCGGATGGCATACCAGTTGCTGCGCACGTCGTCGGCCACGGTGGCCGGGGCTGTGCCCTTGATCTGGTCGATCAGCAAGGCATAGCAGCGCACCTCGCGGTCGTCCGACATGCGGAAGCTGGGGTGCTGCTCGGCAAATTGCGCCCAGTTGCGCCGCTGGCCCAGCAACAGCAACCAGTCGTTGCGCATGCGGTCTTCCTGGTAGGTGCCGGCGTAGCGCTGCATGAACGACTGAATTTCTGCGGGTTGGGCCTCGCCCAGGCGGGCCCTCAGCTCCCAGTAAGCGGCCCAGGGCTCCAGCGCATGGCCGCGCGCGGCGGGCAGCAGCTGCGCAAGCTTGTTGCGATCGCCCTTGCGAAACGCCTGCTGCATCTCCAGCAGGGTATCGTCACCCTTGTTTTGCGCCTGGACAAGGGGCGCAGCGGTGGCCAGCAAGGCGCTGGCGACAAGCAGTGTCAGAATTCGAAACAATTGCATGGGGGAATTATCTGATGGACAAAGCAGCCCTTCGGCGCGCATTGATAGAAGAACGTCTCAACCTGCCTGATCGCCTACAGCGATCCGACCTGCTGCAGCAGGTGATGCGCATCTGGCTGGTGAACCGGCCCGACACGGTGATCGGTGCCTACTGGCCCATCAAGGGCGAGTTCGACCCCCTGCCAGCCCTGCACCGCTGGAAGGAAGACGGCGAACTGCTGGACGAGCCCCAGCGCCGCCGCATCGGCCTGCCTGTGGTGAACAAGGTACACAAGACGCTGACCTTTCACGCCTGGCACCCGGGCTGCCCCATGGAAGAAGACGCCTACGGCATCCCCAAACCCAAGGACACCGAGACCATTGTGCCCACGCTGCTGTTTGTGCCCTGCGTGGGATATGCGCCGGGGGGTTATAGGCTGGGCTATGGCGGCGGCTTTTATGACCGCACCCTGGCCACGCTGCAGCCCAAGCCGTTCACGGTGGGGCTAGGCTTCACCAATGGCTACCTGGACGACTTCGAGCCTGAGGAGTTCGACCTGCCGCTCGATGCCATCTTGAACGACAACGGGGTGGTCTGGCCGGTCTGAAACCCGCTCGACGCGGGTCAGAAAAAGTCGCCAAATCGCTCCAGCATGGCGTCCTCCCGCGCCTGCTGCCGGGCCAGCGCGGCTTGTTCGCGCAGCCACAGCTTGAGCTGCGCGTCGTCGTGCACCCGCTCCAGGTCTTCCTGCATCTGCGACACCACCTCGGCCAATGCATCCTGCTCCTCCTGCAGCAGGCGCGTGAGCAGTGCCTGCGTCATGCGGGCGCTCACCGGCACGCCCAGGTCAAAGCCAAGGTGCATCTCTGCGTCGGCCAGTTCTTCTTCCAGCATGGCCACCTGCTCCTTGAGCAGCACCGATAGCGCAGCCAGCTTGTCGTCGGCCATTTGCGCAATGTGCGCCTCGTCCACCTGCTCGGCCTGCAGCTGCAACCGCAACAGCGCGGTCAGGTCGCCCCGCTCGTACGCGGCGTTGGCCTGGCTCATGAGCGCGCTCTTGCGTTCGCGCTCGGCAGGGTCGGGTTCACGGTCAGGGTGCAAAGCGCTGGCCAGCTGCCGGTAGATGGAGCGCAAGGCCGCCTTGGCATCCTGTACCTGCTCCTGGGCCTTGCGCTGGCGGGCGGTGGGTGGGCGACGAGAGCGGCGCTCCGCCTGGCGCTCATCCTCAGCCTCCTGATGGGCACGCGCCTGCTGCATCAGTGCCTCCATCAACGCCTGCGGCGACTCGATGTCCGCCAGCGCATCGCGGTCCAGCGCGTCGCCCAGCATGTCCTGCGCCATGTCCAGCATCTGCTCGCGCAGCATGTCGGTCTGGTCTGCAGGGTCGTCCTTGGTAGACGGCGGCGCATAGATCGCGCGCAGTTGTTCCAGCTCGGCATCGTCGCTGGCCACCATGCCAGGCGGTGGCAGCAACACCTGCACCATCTCACGCGCCACTTTCTGCTGCGCAGCCGTCAGGCCCTTGCGCTGCAAACGCTCGTGCAGAAACGCCAGCATCTTGCGCCGCCCCTCGTCCATCAGGCGCTCCAGCTCCGCCATGCGGTCCAGATGGGGGCCCCGCACCTTGTCAGCCAGCTGCTGCAGCTCCTGCAGCTGACGTCCCAGGTTGTCCACCCGGGCCAGCAATTTGTTGAAACGCTGCTGCGCGGGACTGAGCTTGCTGCGCCCGGTTGGCAACACCTTGAGGCGGGCCACGCCTGGGGCAGCGGGGGCCGGAGACGGGACTTCGCCAAAAAGATCTGTCTGAGAGGAATCAATCATGGTCATCAGCGCGGAGGGTTTCACCAAAAATTGCGGCGGGGCCGGGGCCTCGCCAAAGCGGCACAGTGTAAAACCCCGAGGCGGCCACCGCGCCCGCCGTATACCCCACACCCCATCCCGGACCGTTTACAACACCTGTGCAGGGCACGCATCAATGGACGCGCGAATGATCATCAGTGGTTGTACCCCCCAACCCAGCGACCGCGCTAGCATGCGAGGCTGCGCGTTCACTCCCCGCAATTTTTGACTGACAGGTGCACCCATGCTCAAGCTCTACATCGGCAACAAAAACTACTCGTCCTGGTCCATGCGCCCCTGGGTGCTGCTCAAGCAGGCGGGCATCGTGTTTGAGGAAGTGCGCGTGCGCTTCGACAGCTTCGATGCCGATTCGGAGTTCAAGCGTGTGATGGGCCCCGTGAGCCCCACCGGCAAGGTGCCCGTTCTGGTGGATGGCGACCTGGTGGTGTGGGACACGCTGGCGATTGCCGAATACGTGGCCGAAGCCCACCCCGACAAGCACCTGTGGCCCACAAACGCCAAGGCCCGCGCACGCGCCCGCAGCGTCTGCGCCGAGATGCACAGCGGCTTCACCGCCCTGCGCGGCAACTGCCCCATGAACATCGAGGCGAACCTGGCCGACACCGGCGCGTTGATCTGGCGCGACAAGGCGGGTGTGCGTGCTGATGTGCAGCGACTGGTGGAGATGTGGAGCGCGCTGCTGGAAGAGCACGGCGGCCCGATGCTGTTTGGCGCGTTCACCATCGCCGACGCCTACTTTGCCCCCGTGTGCATGCGCCTGCACAGCTATGCGCTGCCCCTGCCGCCGCACATCAGCGCGTATGTGAACCGCGTGCGCGCTCTGCCGGGCGTGAAAGCCTGGATCGACGACGCGCTGGCCGAAAAGGACTTTCTGGACTTTGAAGAGCCCTACCGCCTGCGGCACACCGAAGGCTGAGCCACACCATGGCCGTCACCATCTACCTGCGCTATGTGCTCAACACCAGTAAGCTCAAGGAGTTTGAGCACTACGGCAAGCTGTGGATTCCACTGATCGAAAAGTTCGGCGGCCAGCACCACGGCTACTTCATGCCCAGCGAGGGTGCAAACAACATCGCGCTAGCGCTGTTCACATTTGACAGCCTCGCGGCCTACGAGGTCTACCGCGAGCAGTCGATGCAGGACGCGGAATGCCAGGCGGCGTTCCGGTATGCCGCAGAGACCGAATGCATCGTGAGTTATGAGCGGAGTTTTTTCAGGCCGGTGTTTGGCTGAGGCCGTGCCAGCAGGCGGTCCCGCTACCGGAACTGCTTGCGCAAAAACGGCTTGTGCCGCGCGATATGCGCCAACTGGGCGGGGGCGATGGTGCCGCCCAGGTCCTCCTCTTCCGCGTTGAGCACCTGGTTGGCATAGGCCAGCGCACGGGCCACCACCTCTTCGTCGCTCACGCCCTGCTGCGCCGCCAGGTCCAGCGCCACGCGTTTCATGGCGCGCTGCGACAGCATCCACATGGCGCCAAAGGCGTCCCATGCGGCCATCGCCTCTTTGAACTTGTCGCGGTCGGCCAGGATTTCATTGAGCGGCTTGGCAAGGATCTCTTGCAGGTCGTCCACCTTCGCCTTCAGCGCTTCGAACTGCGCCTCGCGCTGCAGGGACTCGGCAGCGGCGTTGGCCGCAGCGTCGGGCGCCGTGGGCACAGGCACGCTGCCGTCGGGGTTGAGTTGGGCAATGGTGAGGTCTGAAGCTAGGGACATGGTGGGCTGGAATATACGGCCGAGGGCCCGGCCTAAACTACGCCGATGCAAATCTACATGGTAGGCGGCGCCGTCCGCGACAAGCTGCTGGGCCGGCCCGTGAATGACCACGACTGGGTGGTGGTGGGCGCCACGCCCGAGCAGATGCTGAAGCTGGGCTATCTGCCCGTAGGGCGCGACTTCCCCGTCTTTTTGCACCCGGAAACGCGCGAGGAATATGCACTGGCACGCACCGAGCGCAAGAGTGGGCGGGGCTATCGGGGTTTTGTGGTGGAAAGCTCGCCCGATGTGACGCTGGAAGAAGACCTTTCCCGCCGCGATCTTACTATTAATTCTATAGCTACTAGCGCTTACGGAACAAGCGATGAAGGCATATTTGACCCATATTTTGGCGCCAAGGACCTCGAAGCGCGGGTGCTCCGCCACGTGACCGACGCGTTCCGCGAAGACCCGGTGCGCATCCTGCGCGTGGCGCGGTTTGCGGCGCGGTTCACTGATTTCACCGTGGCCCCCGAGACGATGCAACTGATGCGCGAGATGGTGGAGCACGGCGAGGTCGACCACCTGGTGGCAGAGCGCGTGTGGCAGGAGCTGGCGCGTGGGCTGATGGAAGAAAAGCCCTCGCGCATGTTCGAGGTGCTGCGTGAGTGCGGCGCGCTGCAGGCGCTGCTGCCCGAGGTGGCACGCCTGTGGGGCGTGCCCCAGCGGGCCGAGTACCACCCCGAGGTGGACACGGGTGTGCACCTGATGATGGTGCTGGACATGTCGGCCAGGCTGAACGCGCCGCTCACCGTGCGTTTTGCCTGCCTGGCGCACGATCTGGGCAAGGGCACCACGGCCGCCGATGTGCTGCCGCGCCACATCGGGCATGAAGAGCGCAGCGCCGAGTTGCTGAAAGACGTGGCCGAACGCCTGCGGGTGCCTGTGGACTGCCGCGAGACCGCCGATGTGGTGGCGCGAGAACACGGCCACATCCACCGCAGCAGCGAGCTGTCGGCCGTCGCCCTGGTGCGCCTGCTTGAGCGCTGTGACGCCATCCGCAAGCCCGAGCGGTTTGCCGACATCCTGCTGGCCTGCGAGTGCGATGCCCGTGGGCGGCTGGGGTTTGAAGAGTCGGCCTACCCGCAGCGCCCCCGCTTGATGGCGGTGCTGGCGGCCGTGCAGTCGGTGGTCACACGCAACATTGCGGCAAAGGCAGCAGCCAAGGGCCTGAGCGGGCCGCAGGTGGGTGCGCTGATCCACAAGGCGCGGGTGGAGGCGGTAGCGCAGTGGCTCAAGACCCGCGGCGACGCTGCCTGACCCTGCGCACAGCGCTCAAAAACGCTGGCATAACCCTTTCTACAATCCGCGTCCGCTCGCACCGAATTCCGGGTGCGCCGTTGCAAATCCCTGGCGTAGGTTCGCGCCTTTGGTTATCTCCATCTCAAGCCTCCATGACTGCTGTGCACATCCGCCTTGCCAACCCTGCCGACACCGACACCATCGCTCCACTGTTTGACGCCTACCGGCAGTTCTACGAGCAGGCGCCTGACCTCGCCGTAGCACGGGCATTCATCGCAGAGCGGCTGGAGCGTGAAGAGTCGGTGATCCTGCTGGCGCTGGATGCGTCGCAAACGGCGATAGGCTTTTGCCAGCTCTACCCCACGTTCTGCTCGGTGGAGGCGGCCCCCATCTACACTTTGTACGACCTGTTCGTAGCCCCCACGGCACGCAAGACAGGCGCCGGGCGCAGCCTGCTGCTGGCAGCCGAGGCCACGGCCCGCGCCCACGGCAAGGTGCGCATGGACCTGACCACGGCACACACCAACACCACGGCACAGTCACTGTATGAATCGCTGGGTTGGACGCTGGACACGGTCTTTCGCGCCTACAACAAGCGGGTGGCTGTGTAACCGGACCCCCAAAGAACCTGCTCCCCCAGCAACTACCAGCGCAGCAGGCGCGGCCCCAGCACAGCCCCCAGCACCGTCGGGATGGCCATGCCCGCCACGTACCAGACCGCCAGAAACGGTGTGGCCATCTCGGGGCAATGCAGGGCGTACACCAACGCGCCCAGCGCACCGGCCAGCAAACCGGCACCCGCGCCCGCCCAGGCCAGCCGTGTGGGCGCAGCCCCCTTGAGCGCCCAGAAACCCGCAACAAACGCTGGCACCGACAGCACCGCGATATTAAACGGGCAGGTGCGCCACGTGCTCCCCAGGATGAGCGGCATGCGCTCTGCGGCAGACACCTGCGACAGGGCCATCAGCGCCATGGCCCACAGCATCAGCGGCGGCACGGCCAGCCACAGCGCTGATTGCCCCACCGCCATGCCCGGTCGGGCCATGCGGCGCAGTAGCGCCAGCCCGCCAGCGGCCAACGCGGCGGCAAACACCAGCTTGCCCCAGAACATGGGCACTGACATGGTCGCCAGCAGGTCGGGGCGCAGGCCGAACATTGCCAGCATCAGCACCCCGGCACCTGCAATGCCTGCAGCGGTGGCGACGGCAAAACGCTGCTCAATCGCCGTGGTCTGCACGGGCCGGTCATCTGCAGCCAGCAGGTGGATCAATTCATCGGTTTTCATGTCATTCCTTGTGGGACTTGCGCAAATCAGGATGCAACAGCGACCCGTCTACTTGACCAGGTGATTTGCTTGAACCATTTTTTGCGTAAGTCATATCTCTGATCTTGGCGGCCAGGGCCTTGAGGCCCCGGTGCACGCCGACTTTGACGGCCGACTCCGACAGCCCCGTAAGGCGCGCCGTCTCGACCACCGACAAACCCTCCAGCTTCATGTACTCAATCGGCAGACGCTGCTTGTCGGGCAAGGTGCGCAGCAACTGCCCCAGGTCGCGCCGGGCCTCGGCGGCCTCGCTGTCGCTGCTGGCGAACAATTCGTCCGCTTCATCCAGCGGGTCGTTGCGCCCTTCTTTCACCGCATGCGAGCGCAGCCAGTCGATGAGCTTGTAGCGCGCAATCGCATGCGCCCAGGCCGTTACCGGCATTTCGGGCCGGTAGGTGTGGCGCTGGTTGTGCACTGCCAGCAGGGTTTCCTGCACCAGGTCCTCCACTTCATCGGGCCGCTGCGCAAGGCGGCGGCGCAAGAAGGCACGCAGATGCGCGCTCAGCTCTTTCAGAAAGCGCTGGTAAGCGGCTGCGTCGGCGTCCAGGCCCTGCAGCAGCAAACCGCGCAGCCGTTCTTCTATCTCCATGGCGTCTCCCTGGGGGAATTCGGGTCAAAGTGCCTGTGGGTTACATCGCTGGCGAAATAAATGTGGCGCAACAATTTTTTTCGACACGGTGTAACCAGCCCGGCGGGCTGCGCGAATTACAACGCAGATCGGGTAGTTTGGAGCAGCCACAGCGCAGGCTCCCGGTCGGTTTCAACCCTCATCATTTTTTGGAGAATTTCGCCATGACCACTCGTACCCTCAGCATCGGTGCCATCGCTCTTGCCGCTCTCGCATCCAGCGCAGCCATCGCTCAGACCAAGCCCGCCGAATCCGCCAAGCCTGCCATGGAGAAGTGCTACGGTGTCTCGATGGCTGGCAAGAACGATTGCGCCGCCGGCCCCGGCACCACTTGCGCGGGCTCTTCCAAGGTGGACTACCAGGGCAATGCCTGGAAGTTTGTGCCCGCAGGCACCTGTGTGTCGATCAAGACGCCCAAGGGCACGGGGTCGCTGACGCCTGTCAAGGCCTGAGAGGCTGAGAGCTGTCTACGTTGACCCATGACCGCCTAGCGCCATGACTCCGCTCCCTCTCACTGCAGGCCTGGGCCTCAAGCCCCAGCACTACGACGAGGCGCTGCACTGCACCGCCCCCGGCCTGTGGTGGGAGGTGCACCCCGAAAACTATCTGGCCGACGGCGGCCCCCGCCTGGCCTGGCTGGATGCTATCCGGGGCCAGCACCCGGTTGCCCTGCACGGCGTGTCCCTGTCACTGGCCGCCGACGCCCCGCCGGATGAAGCCCATCTGACCCGCCTCGCAGCGCTGGCGCGACGCATTGAGCCGGTGCTCGTCTCCGAACATCTGGCATGGTCCACCTGGCGCGGGCAGTACCTACCCGACCTGCTGCCGTTCCCCCGCACACATCACGCCCTTTTGCGCATCGCCGACAACATCGCGCGCACGCAGGATGCGTTGCAGCGCCCCATCGCCATCGAGAACCCCACGCACTACCTGCACCTTGACGGCCACGACTGGGCCGAAACCGATTTTCTGGCCGAGCTGGTGCAACGCACCGGCTGCAGCCTGCTGCTGGACGTGAACAACGTTTACATCAGCGCGAACAATCTGGGCTTCAGCGCCCAGGCGTACCTGGATGCGTTTCCGTTGCACGCGGTGGCCGAGATCCACATGGCGGGCCACCACGCAGACCCGGTATACGGCAACGCCCTGCTCATCGACAGCCATGACGCCGCCATCGCCCCACCGGTGTGGGCGCTTTACGAGCGTGTCATTGCACGCACAGGTCCACGTCCCACCCTGATCGAGCGCGATGACAACCTGCCAGGCTTCAACGACCTGCTGGCCGAGCGAGACCAGGCACACCGTGTGCTGGCCGATGCGACGCACGAGGAGGCCACGTGCAGCTGAACACCTTTCAGGATGGATTTTCGGCGTCCCTTTTGGGCGACTGCACGACAGCTGAACTGAGCCCTGCGTGGCTCACGTCGCTGCAGGCCCAGCCCGGGTTTGCCGTGTACCGCAACACCGTGCTCAG
The DNA here is from genome assembly GCA_947085645.1 of uncultured Gammaproteobacteria bacterium. Lineage (GTDB taxonomy): Bacteria > Pseudomonadota > Gammaproteobacteria > Burkholderiales > Burkholderiaceae_C > Acidovorax. The sequence continues at coordinate 49,677 of CAMTXG010000043.1, read as the reverse complement.
GGCCTGCATGGACGCACTGCAGGCCAACTACCCATCGGTGTGCCAGTTGGTGGGCGACGAATGGTTTCGCGGCGTGGCTGCCGTATACGCCCGCGCTCACCCGCCCACCGACGGACGGTTGATGGACTACGGCGCCGGTTTTTCCGAGTTTTTGCAGGCCTTTGGTCCTGCTGCTGAACTACCCTATCTGCCCGCCGTAGCGCAGCTGGACCGGTACTGGACGGAATGCCACCTGGCCGCAGACGCGCATGCCGCGAGCGCAGACTGGCTGGCCGCGCAACCGGCTGATACGCTGGCCGCCCTGCACCTGAAGCCCCACCCCGCAGCGCGCTGGGCATGGTGTGCAGAGCACCCGGCGTATGCGCTTTGGACCGCGCAGCGCGACGGCCTGGAAAACCATGAAGTCATGTCTTGGCAAGGCGACGGCGGCCTGCTGACGCGACCGCAGGGCGCTGTGGTGTGGTGCCCGCTGACGCAGGCGGGTGCTATGTTTCTGGACGCCTGTTCCCGTGGCGCATGCCTGGAAGACGCCGCCACCGAAACGCTGACAAACGCACCCACCACCGACTTCGCAGCGCTGCTGGGGCAACTGCTCCAGATGGGCGCCCTGACCCCATTCACCAAAATCACCCAGACTGAGGAGGCTGTATGAACCCCACCCCGTACCCAACCACCCCCACCAACGCAAAAGGTCCACGCGCGGTGCTGGGCAGGGTGGCCGACATCTCGGCAATCTGTACCCCGCATTCGCTGCTGGCACTGGTCAACCGCGTTGCCATTGCGGGCATCTTCTGGCTGTCAGCCCGCACCAAGGTGGATGGCTGGTTCACGGTATCCGACAGCGCCTATGCCTTGTTCAGCGAGGAGTACAAATTACCCCTGCTGCCCCCCGAGCTGGCCGCGCAGATGGCAACGGTGGCGGAGCATGTGTTTCCCATCCTGCTGGTGCTGGGCCTGTTCACGCGGTTGTCCGCCCTGGCACTGCTGGGCATGACGCTGGTGATCCAGGTCTTTGTGTACCCCGATGCGTGGCCCACGCACCTGTCGTGGGCGGGGCTGGTGCTGTATCTGGCGGGGCGCGGCGCGGGCAACGTGTCGTTGGACCGGGCGCTGGGCATCCGCTGAAATCACGGCCGGGCTCGCCCGCCTTGCCTCTCAGCCCGCCGCCGTGCGCACCCAGCGCACGATGTCTGCAGCGCCCAGGGCCCCCGAGATGCGCGCCACCTCGCGGCCCTGCCTGAAAAGGATCATGGTGGGAATGCTGCGGATGGCGTAACGCGCGGCAATGGCCTGCTGTGCTTCGGTATTGAGCTTGGCCACGCGCACCTGCGGCTCCAGCTCGCGGGCCGCTTGCGCAAAGGCAGGTGCCATCTGCAGGCACGGCCCACACCAGGGCGCCCAAAAGTCCAGCAGCACGGGGATGTGGCTGCGGTTGACGTGGCGGTCAAAAGTGTCGCCATCCAGCTCCAGCGGAACGCCCGCGAACAAGGGCTTGTGGCAATTTCCACAGTCCGGTGCGTTGCCCAGGTCGGCAGCCTGCACGCGGTTGGTGGTGTGGCAATGGGGGCAAACGATGTGGAGAGCGTCGGTCATACGTAGTGCTTGTGGGTCCGGTTCAGGCGAGCGGGGCACAACAGAAGGTGCTTTCAATCACTATGCGGCCACATGCGGCGGTTTCAAGGCAAGCACGCGATGGTCTCAAACAGCGCAACAGCGCGCCTGGCCCCGAAAAGAAAAAAAGCGCGCGCGAATACCAGAGTTGAAACACCCTTCGACTGAGCCCCGCCTTGCGCAATCTGCTATGGTTTTGCCCATGCAGCTGCTCCCTTTACTGACAACTGCCCACGCGCTTTTCCTCGATTTCGACGGAACCCTCACCGAGATGGCGCCGCGCCCAGAAGCGGTGCGCGTTGCCTCCGGCCTGGTGCCCACGCTGAGTGCTCTGCACACCCAACTGGGAGGTGCATTGGCCATCGTGACGGGGCGGCGCGAGGCAGATATCGACGTGTTTCTGGCGCCGCTTCGGCTGCCGCTGGCCAGCGAACATGGCGCCCAGTACCGCTTGGCGGACACCTCGTACCCCGCCATCGCCCAGCCCGACCTGGAGCCGATCCTGAGCGCCGCTTACGAGCTGGTGGCACTCCACCCCGGTTTGCTGGTAGAGCCCAAACGCGCCAGCGTGGCCGTGCACTACCGCATGGCACCCCACCTCGAAGACCTGTGCCACCGTACCCTGGTCAACGCCATGCAAGGCATGGACAGCGTGGAGCTGATGCGCGGCAAATGTGTGTTTGAAGTCAAGCCGCGCGGCAGCAACAAAGGCCAGGCCATCACCGACTTCATGACCCAGGCACCGTTTGCGGGGCGCATCCCGGTGTTTGTGGGTGACGACGTCACCGACGAGGCAGGCTTTGCCGCGGTGCAGGCGCTGGGCGGGTGGGGCATCAAGGTGGGCGAAGGCCCGACCATGGCGCAACACCGCTGCATGACCCCGGCGGCGCTGCGCGGCTGGTTGTCGGCCGCACGCACCCACTGGAACCAACCCCACCAGGATCGCCAACCATGAACACTGCCGCCTCCGAACCCCAGTCGGGCTCCCTGAACCTGGGCATGATCGGCAACTGCGCCATCAGCGCACTCATCGACAACCATGCCCGCATGGTGTGGTGCTGCCTGCCCCGTTTTGATGGCGACCCGGTGTTCAACGCCCTGCTGCAACCGGGTGACGAGGGCAGCCACTTCGCCATCGAGATCGAGGACTTGGCGTCGGCCCACCAGTGGTACGAGCCCAACACGGCCATTTTGCGCACACAGCTGTTCGACAAGGCCGGGCACGGGGTGGAGATCACCGACTTTGCACCGCGCTTTTACAGCCGGTCGCGCTTTTTTCGCCCCATGACGCTCGTACGCCGGGTGCGACCTATTCAAGGTGCTCCGCGCATCCGTGTGGCGCTCAAGGTGCGCTACGACTGGGGTCAGAGCGAGCCACGCATCACGCGGGGCAGCAACCACATCCGCTATGTGGGCGAGCACATGACGCTCCGGTTGTCTACCGATGCGCCGGTGTCGCATGTGCTGTCGGGCCAGTCCTTTGTACTGACCGGCGAGCACAACTTTCTGCTCGGTGCCGACGAGACCCTGACCGACGGCATTGCCGACACGGCGCGACTGTTCGAGCAGGAAACCACTACCTACTGGCGCGGCTGGAGCCGTGCGCTGGCCGTGCCGCTGGAATGGCAGGAGGCCGTCATCCGTGCGGCCATCACGCTCAAGCTGTCGCTGTACGAAGACACCGGCGCCATCGTGGCCGCCATGACCACCAGCATTCCTGAGTCCGCCAACAGCGGCCGCAACTGGGACTACCGGTTTTGCTGGCTGCGCGATGCGTTTTTTGTGGTGCGTGCGCTCAACAGCATCTCTGAAGTGGGCACCATGGAGGACTACCTGCGCTGGCTGAGCAACGTGGTGGTGGATGCGGGCGATGGCCACATTCAGCCGCTGTATGGCATTGGCCTGGAGCGCGAACTGCCCGAAATCATGATGCCGCAACTCGCTGGCTACCGTGGCATGGGCCCGGTGCGCGTGGGCAACCAGGCGGCCGAGCATTTTCAGCACGACGTGTACGGCAACATCGTGCTGGGGGCCGCACAGGCGTTCCATGACCACCGCCTGCTGCACCGTGCAGGCCTGGCCGAGTTCACCCGGTTGGAGCAGGTAGGGGAGCAGGCCGTGCGGGTATACGGCCAGCCCGACGCCGGCATGTGGGAGCTGCGCACGCGCGCCCGGGTACACACCTCATCCGCGCTGATGAGCTGGGCCGCCTGCGACCGCCTGGCCAAGATTGCCAGTGCCCTGCAACTGCCCGACCGCGCCACCTACTGGAGCAGCCATGCCGACCGCATGCGCGCCGAGATTCTGGAAAAGTCGTGGTGCGAGTCGCGCCAGGCGTTTGCCGAAAGTTTTGGCGGCCACGAGCTGGATGCCAGCGTGTTGCTGATGGCCGAGGTGGGCCTGATCGACCCGCGCGACCCGCGCTTTGTGAGCACCGTGGAGGCCATGGAAAAGAGCCTGTGCGATGGCCCCTACATGCGCCGCTACGAGGCCGCCGACGATTTCGGCAAGCCCGAAACAGCCTTCAACATTTGCACGTTCTGGCGCATTGATGCGCTGGCGCGCATTGGCCGCAAGGCCGAGGCACGCGCCATTTTTGAAACCATGCTGGCCGCGCGCAACCCGCTGGGCCTGCTGTCGGAAGACACGCACCCCGAAACCCGCGAGATGTGGGGCAACTTTCCGCAGACCTATTCGATGGTCGGTGTGATCAACGCTGCCGTGCGCCTTTCAGCCCCGTGGGACACAGTGATTTGAGGCGGCGTCTGACAGCTCGCCACACCCTGGTACAAGGATGATTCAAGGATGAGCAGATTAGTCGTTATCTCCAACCGCGTCGCAGACCCCCGCAAACCGGCTGCAGGGGGACTTGCGGTGGCACTTGGGGAGGCCCTGAACCAGACCGGAGGCCTGTGGTTTGGCTGGAGTGGCACCGTGGTGGAGGACGGCACGCCGGGCGAAGGCGACCTGCACACGCGCAGCGCAGGCGCCGTGACTTTGGCCACGGTGGACCTGTGCCGTGAAGACCACGACACCTACTACCAGGGCTACAGCAACAGCGTGCTGTGGCCGGTGTTCCACTACCGCCTCGATCTGGCTGACTTCAACGCGGGCTACATCGCGGGCTACCGCCGGGTCAACCAGATGTTTGCGCGCAAGCTGCTGCCGCTGCTGCGTGATGACGACATCATCTGGGTGCACGACTACCACCTGATTCCGCTGGCAGCAGAGCTGCGCGCCATGGGCTGCAAGCAGCGCATTGGCTTCTTCTTGCACATCCCCATGCCCCCGCCGCTCATCATGGCCGCCATCCCGCAGCATGAGTGGCTGATGCGGTCCCTGTTTGCGTACGACCTGGTGGGCTTGCAGAGCGAAGCCGACGTATCGCACTTCAAGCGCTATGTGCGCAATGAGGGCAGCGCCGAAGAACTGGACGAACGGCGCGTGCGCGCTTTCGGCGCCACGGTGGTGGTGCAATCGTTTCCCATCGGCATTGACGTGGACGAGTTCACCCGGCTCACCCACGCCACCGACGCGGTAGAAACCTACGAGAACATGCGCGCCGAGTATTCACGGCGCAGATTGCTGCTGGGCATTGACCGGCTCGACTACTCCAAGGGCATTCCGCAGCGTGTGCGCGCGTTCCGCGAGCTGCTGGACCGTTACCCGGAGAACCGGGACAGTGCCACGCTGATCATGATCGCCTCGCCCACGCGCGATGACGTGAACGCCTATGGCGATCTGCGCCAGGAGCTGGAAGGGCTGTGCGGCGCCATCAACGGCGACTATGGCGAGCTCGACTGGATGCCCGTGCGCTACATCCACCGCATGGTGGCGCGCAAGCGGGTGCCGGGCCTGTGCCGCGCGGCGGCGGTGGGCCTGGTGACGCCGCTGCGCGACGGCATGAACCTGGTGGCCAAGGAATACGTGGTGGCGCAAGACCCGGAAGACCCCGGCGTGCTGGTGCTGTCGCGCTTTGCAGGGGCTGCCGAGCAACTGAAAGAGGCCTTGCTGGTCAACCCCTACGACACCCAGGGCATGGCGGACAGCATTCAACAGGCGCTGCAGATGCCGCTGGTAGAGCGCCAGGCCCGCCACCAAAAGCTGATGGCCCGCATCCGCCAGCACGATGTGCACTGGTGGCGCAAGGCGTTCTTGAGCGCGCTGCAGACGGCTGGCGAATAAACAAACTCAGCCAGCCTGGCGGTTCAGATCCACTTCACCAGCAGGCCGACCACAAAACTCAACAGCAGCGTGGAGGCCAACGGCACATCCCAATCGCGCCCCAGCCAGCGAAACCGAAAGTCCCCAGGCAGCCGCCCAAAGCCTATGCGCCGCAGCATGGGCGACAGCCAGCTGATGAACATCAGGGCCAGAAAGATGACGAGGAACCAGCGGATCATGGTGGGCCAAGTGTAGGCGTGCTGGCGCACAATCCTCTGGAGGACCGGTCAGCAGCCCCTCGCGGCCGCAGTCGGCACGGCGTTTGCGTGACTACAAAGGCATTCACCCAGGCAGCAACACACCACATGGCAGGAAGCGACCACATCATCCTGGGCGGCGAACGCTGGCACTTTGATGGCCTGCGCGAGCTGCTGGCCAAGGCATCCCCCCTGCGCTCGGGCGACGCACTGGCAGGGGTGGCAGCCACATCAGCCGTGGAACGCATGGCTTCGCGCCTGTGCCTGGCGGATGTGCCCCTGCGCCGTTTTTTGAACGACGCGCTCATCCCCTACGAGAGCGACGAGGTCACCCGCCTCATCATCGACACACACGACGCCGCTGCGTTCGCACCCATCGCCCACCTCACCGTGGGCGACTTTCGCAACTGGCTTCTGGCACATGAAACCGACAGCGCCACCCTGGCCGCCGTGGCCCCCGGCATCACGCCCGAGATGGCAGCGGCCGTGAGCAAGCTCATGCGCAACCAGGACTTGATCGCCGTGGCGCGCAAATGCCGCGTGGTCACGCGGTTTCGCAACACCATCGGTCTGCCGGGCCACCTGGCCGTGCGGCTGCAGCCCAACCACCCCACCGACGACCCGCGCGGCATCGCGGCCTCGATGATCGACGGCCTGCTGTACGGCGCGGGCGATGCCGTGATCGGCGTGAACCCCGCTTCCGACAGCATCGTCGCCCTGACGGGGCTGGTGCACATGCTGGGCGACGTGATCGACCGACTGCAGATCCCCACGCAGTCGTGTGTGCTCACGCATGTGACCAACACCATCCAGATGGTGGAGCAAGGCGCGCCGGTGGATCTGGTGTTCCAGTCCATCGCGGGCACAGAGGCCGCCAACGCGAGTTTTGGCATTTCGCTGGCACTGCTCCGAGAAGCGCGCGAGGCAGCACTTTCCCTACGGCGAGGGACTCTGGGCGACAACGTGATGTACTTTGAAACCGGCCAGGGCAGCGCCCTGTCGGCCAACGCGCACCACGGCGTGGACCAGCAGACTTGCGAGGCCCGGGCCTATGGCGTGGCCCGCGCCTTCTCGCCGCTGCTGACCAACACGGTGGTGGGCTTCATCGGCCCCGAGTATCTGTACGACGGCAAACAGATCATCCGCGCGGGCCTGGAAGACCACTTCTGCGGCAAGCTGCTGGGCGTGCCGCTGGGCTGCGATGTCTGCTACACCAACCACGCCGAGGCCGACTCTGACGACATGGACACGCTGATGACGCTGCTGGGCACGGCGGGCCTGACCTTCATCATGGGTGTGCCGGGGGCGGACGACATCATGCTCAACTACCAGAGCACTTCGTTCCACGACGCGCTGTACCTGCGCGAGGTGCTGGGCCTGCAGTGCGCGCCCGAGTTCGGCGCCTGGCTGCAAAACATGCGCATCACCGATGCGGGCGGGCGCCTGCTGCCTGCCCACGATCAACATCCCGCGCTGGCACAGATGCGGCAACTGAAATGTTCCCCCTGAGTCGCCTGCGGCGCCTTCCCCCAGGGGACGACACCCTCACTGCGGGGCGGCCCTTGCTCGGCGTCCCTGGCTTACGCCGCGCCAGTTTTGCGCATCGCGGACGAAATGCAGCGCAATGGATCACGCAACCGCGAGGCTCCCCATGAACACAACGCATGGCATCCCTCCTGACCCGTGGGACGACCTGCGCGCCCACACGCAGGCGCGCCTGGCCCTGGGGCGCGCGGGTGCGGCACTGCCCACGGCCGCGCTGCTGCGTTTTGGTTTGGCCCATGCGCAGGCGCGCGATGCTGTGCACATCCCGCTGGACGCCGAAGCGCTCGCCACCCAACTGCAGGCCCTGGGCAACACCACGCGGCAGGTGCACAGTGCGGCCCCCGACCGCGCCACCTATCTGCTGCGCCCGGACCTGGGGCGGCGGCTGTGCGATGCCGATGCACTGGCGCTGCGCGCCCTGGGCGATCAGCCCAAAGACGGCAGCCCCGTGGACCTGCTGCTGGTGGTGGCCGACGGCCTGTCCTCCCTGGCCGTGGCCCGGCAGGCACCGCCGCTCATCGACGCGATTCGCCAACAGGCGCCCTCAGGCTGGACGCTGGGCCCGGTCGTGATTGCCCAGCAAGCCCGCGTGGCGCTGGGCGACGAGGTGGGGGCGCTGTTGGGTGCACGCCTGGTGGCTGTGCTGATCGGCGAACGCCCGGGCCTCAGTTCGCCCGACAGCCTGGGCATCTACCTGACCTGGCACCCGCAGGTGGGGCGTCACGATGCGCAGCGCAACTGCATCTCCAACGTGCGGCCCGAGGGCCTCCCCCCCGCCGCTGCCGCCATGCGGCTTTGGGGGCTGTGCCAGGAGGCGCGGCAACTGGGGCTGACGGGTGTAGGGCTCAAGGACCGCAGCGATGCGGTGACGCTGGCGACGGGCACCGTACAAAGAGACCACGTTCAATGGACCGTCGGCCTCTGATCGCGCGCTGAAACTCCCTCCCCCCCTGCGGGGAAGGGTGGGGGAGAGGGGGAAATGAGCAGCAGTGCGCCCAGCAAGCAGCCCCTCTCCCCCACCCTCTCCCACAAGAGGAGAGGGAGAAAAACCGGGATGAGCGCTCATCCATCAAGCGCCAAGAGCTATAGATTCAATAGCATTGGGACAACACACAGAAATGCTGCCTACAACCGATGCGACCGGTCCCCGTGCACAAACCCCACAGGCTCCCACGCCTCCCCCGCGCCCACGGCCAGCACCTTGAACAGCTCGCCCATTTCGTGTTCCATGATCAATTTGGCCGCTGTCGCCCGTCCCGCTTGCGGTAGTAGCTCCATTTTTGGTAGCAAACCACAGTTGATGAGGAAGTGCGCCTGCGTGGTGTAGCCCAGCACGTTCAGGCCCGCCTCCTGTGCGGCCAGCGCCATGGCAGTAAAGTTGACGTGGGCGGTGATGTCCTTTAAGCCCACTTGCACCAGCGGGTCTCCATCGGCCAGGTGGCCCTGGTGGCACATGACGGTGCCCATGTGACGCTGGGGGTGGTAGTACTCGCTTTCGCCAAAGCCATAGTCCAGCAGGAAGGCCGCGCCGCGTTCCAGGCGGTCGGCCAGGGTGCGGATGAACCCTTCGCCCTGCGCGTGGATCTCGGTCAGGTAGTCCTGCGGGCCTTCGATGTCGATGGGCGGACGCAGGTCGGTGGGACGGTCAGCCCAGGCAAAGCGACCGTCCTCGGCCACCACCACGCCGCGCTCATGCCACACCCCATGCTCATGCCCCCCATGGCGGGCGAGCAGCTGCACGGGCATGGCGTCCAGCACCTCGTTGCCCACCACCACGCCGCTGAACTTGTCGGGCAGCGCATCCACCCAGCGCAGCTTGTGCGCATGAGCCACCAGCTTGGCCTGCTGGCGCGCGCGTAGGCTGCCCGACAGGTCGACGATGGTGTAGCGCTGCACCTGGTCGCCCAACGCATCCAGCAACTGCAGCGCCAGCGCGCCAGAGCCCGCGCCAAACTCCCAGACTTCGTCGGTGCCGGTGTGCGCCAGGGCCTCGCCGACCTGCACGGCCAGCGTCTGGCCAAACAGGGGCGTCATCTCGGGGGCAGTCACAAAGTCGCTACCAGACTCGGGCATGGCGCCGAATTTGGTGGAATCGTTGGCGTAGTAGCCTAGGCCGGGCGTGTACAGGGCCAAGGCCATGAAGCGGTCAAAACCCAGCCATCCGCCCTCGGCGGCAATGGCCTGGGTGATGTGCTGGTGCAGGGCGGTCGTTAAACTGTCGGGTCTTTGGGTCACGGCCCGCATTGTCTCCCACCCCCTATGACCCCAACCACCCCACCACGTACTGTTTTGGTCACTGGCGCCGCCAAACGCCTGGGCCGCAGCATCGCGCTGGCGTTGGCAGCGGGCGGCTGGCAGGTGGCGGTGCACTATCGCTCCTCCGAGCAGGATGCTATCGATACAATAGCTGCTTGCGCACAACTGACAAGCGCTAGCGCCCATTTTTACGCTGATTTTGAGGACGAGGCCGCCGTGCGCGCCCTGTTGCCCCGCGTGGTGGCGCACTTTGGCCGCGTGGACGCCGTGGTCAACAGCGCATCCTTGTTCGAGCACGACAACGTAGAGACCTTTGGCTTTGCCGCGCTCGAAAAACACCTGCGCAGCAACACCGCCGCCCCCGTCTTGCTGGCCCAAGCGCTGCACCAGCACATGGCCGACCGCGTAGCGGCAGGCGAGGCCGACGCACAAGGCGCCGTGGTCAACCTGCTGGACCAAAAGCTCTGGAACCAGAACCCCGATTTTGTGAGCTACACGCTCTCCAAGGCCGCGCTCGAAGCCGCGGGCACCATGCTGTCCATCGCGCTGGCGCCGCGCGTGCGCGTGGTGGGCGTGGCGCCCGGCCTCACGCTAACCAGCCACATGCTCAGCGACGAAAAATTTGCCCAGCTGCACGCGCTGAGCCCACTGGGCCGCTCGTCCACCCCCGAGGACGTGGCGAGCGCGGTGAAGTTTGCGCTGGAAAACCGGTCCATCACCGGCACCACGCTGCTGGTCGATGGTGGCCAGCACCTCATGAAGTTTGACCGCGATTTCTCGTTGATGTGAGCCCCACCAAGCTCAATCACCCCAGGACCTTTCCATGACCACTGCTGCTGCAGGCACCCAGATCCTCACGCTCACCGGTTTGCGCTTTGACGCCAACCTGGGCATCCTCGACCACGAAAAGACCGCCCCGCAGCCCATCCAGGTCGATGCCGAACTGAGCCTGGGCGTGCAGCCGCTGGCCCCGCGCGACGACGACATCGGCCATGTGCTGGACTACCGGCGTGTGCGCCAGATCATCATCGACGAGTGCACCGCAGAGCATGTGAACCTGCTGGAGAGCCTGATTGGCAAGCTGGCCAACCGCCTGATGCAGCTGCCCGGCGTGCAAGGCGTGCGCGTGAAGATTGCCAAACTCGAAATTTTTGACGACTGCGAAGTGGCGATTCGCATCGAGACAGGACAGTGGTGACCGCATGAGCGCAGTATTGAACGAAGCCCCGACATCCAACCCTGGCTCCGCCCCATCCACAGGCTGGACGGAGGAAAGCACCGAGGCCACCAGCGGCGCAGCCCGCATGAAGATCGAGCGTGAAACCCACAAGCTCGAAAAACGCCTGTGCCGCGAAGTCGGCAAGGCCATCGTCGACTTCAACATGATCGAAGAAGGCGACAAGGTGATGGTGTGCATGTCGGGCGGCAAAGACAGCTATGCGCTGCTCGACATCCTGCTCAAGCTCAAGGCCCGGGCGCCCATCCACTTCGATCTGGTGGCCGTGAACCTGGACCAGAAGCAGCCCGGCTTCCCTGAGCACATCCTGCCCGAGTACCTGGCCACCACCGGCGTGCCGTTCCACATCGAGAACGAAGACACCTACAGCATCGTCAAAAAGCTGATCCCCGAGGGCAAGACCACCTGCAGCCTGTGCAGCCGCCTGCGCCGGGGCATTTTGTACCGCGTGGCCGATGAGCTGGGCTGCACCAAGATCGCGCTGGGCCACCACCGCGATGACATTCTGCAGACCTTGCTGCTCAACATGTTCTTTGGCGGCAAGATGAAAAGCATGCCACCGAAGCTGGTCAGCGACGACGGCAAACATGTGGTGATCCGCCCGCTGGCCTATGTGGCCGAGAAGGACACCGCCCGCTGGGCCGCGCACCGCAACTTTCCCATCATCCCGTGCAACCTGTGCGGCAGCCAGGAGAACCTGCAGCGCAAGCAGGTGGGCGAGATGCTGCGCGAGTGGGAAAAGCGCTTCCCGGGCCGGGTCGAAAACATGTTCAACGCGCTGCAGAACGTCGTGCCCTCGCACTTACTGGACGGCAGCCTGTTCGACTTCAAGAACGCGAAGGCCACGGGCATTGCCAGCGAAGACGGCGACAAGGCGTTTGACAAGGAAGAGTTCGCAGCGCCCACGCCTTCGTTACCAGGTGTTCAGGTGGTGCAGTTGTCGTGAACCTCTGGCGGCTGCAGGCAGTCTCAAAGCATTTGCCACCTGACCCCGCGTGAAGGAGCCATCACAATGACTCTGATGAAGAAGCTGAGCTCACCGCGCCGATTGACGACTGCCCTGCTGCTGGGCTTGGCCACTGCCGTGCTGGCAGGCTGCAGCATTCCCCGCACCGTTGATGGGCGGGTGCAGAGTTTTTCAACGCTGAACGCTTTGCCCAGCCCCGCCACCTACCGGCTGGAGCGCCTGCCGTCGCAGCAAACCTCATCGTTCGACCCTATCGCCCAGCTAGCAGAACAAGCCCTGGCCCGCGTGGGCCTGCAGCGCGACGATGCTGCGGCACCCAGGCTGTTGGTGCAGGTCGGCGTTCAGGCAGACACCGTACCCCGCGTGGATCCGTGGGCCTACCCGTATGGGCCTTATGGCTTGTATGGCCCGTCGTTCTGGGCCTTTGGCGGCGGCGTGGGCTTGGGCGTGGGTGGTATCCGGCGCATGGGTGAACTCGCGCCCCTGCACCGCCGTGCCGTCAGCGTGGTCATGCGCGATGCCCAGACCCAGGCCGTGGTGTACGAGACCTCGGCCGTACACGAAGACGTGTGGGTGAGCGACCCCGCGGTGTATGGGGTTCTGCTGGACGCAGCACTGCAGGGCTTCCCGCAGCCGCCGCAAGGCCTCCGGCAGGTGCGCCTGCCCTTTACACCCCTGGCGACGGGAACGCCAGCAACCATCCCGGCTCAGCCGGGCGTGGTGGTGCCCGCAGCGCCTGCCCGCTGATATCGCTGTCAAACACTTCAATCACCTGTATGCACGCTACCCGCATCGTTGCCATCCGCCACGGCGAAACCGCCTGGAACGTGGACACCCGCATCCAGGGCCATCTGGACATTCCACTCAATGACACGGGCCTGTGGCAGGCCGATCAAGTCGCACAAGCGCTGGCGGGTGAGCCGATTGCCGCCATCTACACCAGCGACCTCCAGCGCGCGCACGCCACGGCGCAGGCCGTGGCCCGCACCACGGGGGCGCCGCTGGTGACTGAAGTCGATCTGCGCGAACGCAGCTTTGGCCACTTTCAGGGCCGCACGTTTGCAGAAATCGAGGCCGAGCTGCCCGAAGACGCGCTGCGCTGGCGCAAGCGCGACCCGCACTACACCCCAGAGGGCGGCGAGTCGCTGGTCACGTTGCGCGAGCGCATCGAACGCATCGTGACCACCCTCGCGCAGCAGCATGTGGGCGAGCAGGTGGTGATGGTGGCGCACGGCGGTGTGCTGGATGTGCTGTACCGCCTGGCCACGCGCCAGGACATCCAGGCGCCGCGCACCTGGCAGCTCGCCAACGCGGCCATCAACCGCCTGCTGTGGACGCCCGACGGCCTGAGCCTGGTCGGTTGGGCAGACACCCAACACCTGGACAACAACGCAGCGCGCGATGAAACCCATTCCTGAAGCACTAGCGGCCTGTATCGGCCAGCGCGTGGACCTGATCGACACGCCCGCCCTGGTGGTGGACCTGGACGCCATGGACCGCAACATCCAGCGCATGGCCGACTTTGCGAGCAAGCACCAGGTGCGCTGGCGCCCCCACGCCAAGCTGCACAAAAGCGCTGAAATCGCGCTGCTGCAGCAGCGCGCAGGCGCCCAGGGCGTGTGCGTGCAAAAGGTGGCCGAGGCCGAGGCGCTGGCGGCCGGGGGCGTGGATGACATCACCATCACCAACCAGGTCATCGCCATGCCCAAGCTGCACCGCGTGGCGCGGCTGGCCGCCCAGCTGACGGCGCGCGGCGGGCGCCTGGGCGTGGCGGTGGACCACGCCGAGGGCATCGAGCGGCTGGCCGAGGCCATGGCGCAGCACGGAAGCGACGCGGGCATTGACGTGCTGGTGGAGATTGACGTGGGCCAGGGCCGCTGCGGCGTGCCCCCGGGCGAAGCGGCCGTGACCCTGGCGCTGGCCGTGGCGCGCAGCCCCCGCCTGCGGTTTGCGGGTCTGCAGGCCTACCACGGCCGCGCCCAGCACCTGGCCAGCACCGTGGGCCGCAAAGAGGCCATTGCGCAGGTCGTGCGTGCGGCCATCCACACGCGGCAGCTGATCGAGGAGGCGGGCATCACGGTGCCGCTGATCACCGGCTCAGGCACCGGCACGCTGGTGCATGAGGCCGCCAGCGGCGTGTTTGGCGAGCTGCAGGCGGGCTCGTTTTTGTTCATGGACGCCGACTACGCGCGCAACGAGCGCGAACCGGCGCAACCGGCGTTTGAGCACGCACTGTTCGTCAAGACCCAGGTGGTGTCGGTGCGCGACACCCATGTGGTGTGCGACGCGGGCCACAAAAGCCACGCCATCGATTCGGGCCTGCCCACGGTGGCAATGCTGCCCGCCGACCGCGCACTGCGTTACGCCAATGGTGGCGACGAACACGGCCTGATCTACGCCGACAGCCCCAAGGCCCGCCTGCCCGCGCTGGGACGCATGCTGTGGCTCACCCCTGGCCATTGCGACCCGACGGTGAACCTGCACGACTTTCTGATCGGCGTGCGCGGCGGGCTGGCCCTGGGCACGGTGGAGCGCATCATCAGGGTTGATGCCAGAGGCGCATCGACCTGATTGGGGCAAGAATCGGCGGACATTTTGGTGTCCCCCATGAGCCCCAGCCAGATCATCGTCCTTGCCACCCCCGTTTTCTTTTTGCTGATCGCCATCGAGCTGGCCATCGGCTACAAGCGCCAGCGCAACACCTACCGGCTGGCCGACGCGGTCAGCAGCATCAGCCTCGGTATGCTCAGCCAGACCAGCGCAGTGTTCACCCGGCTGCTGCGCATCGGCATCTACACGGCCCTGTTCGAGCACGTGGCGCTGTGGCGCAATGACACGTTCTGGACCAGCCTGCCCGGATGGCTGCTGGCGCTGGTGTTCTACGACCTTTGCTATTACTGGCTGCACCGGATGGGGCACGAGTCGGCCGTGTTGTGGGCGGCGCACGCGGTGCACCACCAAAGCCAGGATTACAACCTTTCCACCGCCCTGCGCCAGACCAGCTCGGGCGCGTTGCTGGGCTGGGTCTTTTATGTGCCCATGGCGCTGGCGGGCGTGCCGCCGCTGGTGTTTGCGGTGGTGGCGCTCATCGATCTGCTCTACCAGTTCTGGGTACACACCGAGCAGGTGGGGCGCCTGGGGTGGTTTGACCGCTGGTTTTGCAGCCCCAGCAACCACCGTGTGCACCATGCCGTCAACGACCCGTACCTGGACAAGAACTACGGCGGCATCCTGATCCTGTGGGACCGGCTGTTTGGCACCTTCAAGGACGAAGACGAGAAAGAAAAGTGCGTGTACGGCACGCGCGGCCTGCTCAATAGCTGGGACCCGCTGTGGGCCAACACCCAGGTGTATGCCGGGCTGGCGCACGACAGCTGGCATGCGCGCAGCTGGCTCGACAAGCTCCGGGTATGGGTCAAACCGCCCGGCTGGCGGCCGGCCGATGTGGCCGAACGCTTCCCCAAGCCCGCCTTCAACATGGCGCAGATGCAGCGGTACCACCCACCGATGTCGCCTGCGGTGCAGTGGTTTGCGCTGGCACAGTTTGGTCTGCTGCTGGCGGGGGTGGCGGCATTTTTGTGGCAAGCCGACGCGGCGCCGCTGGCCTACAGCGCCATCTGGTTTGCGGTGCTGCTGGTGAGCCAGTGGGCCCTGGGCGCGGTGATGCAGGGCCGTATCACGATGTTGATGGCGTTGATGCTGCAAAGCGCGGCGCTGGCCACCGCCACCAGCGCGCTGGGGTACTTGGAGTGGCACTGGTTGTTCAAGCCGCTGACGGTGGTGTTAGCTCTTGTTTTGGTAGCTTCTAACGCATATCCATCAAGCGCCAGAGGCCAACTTGACTCTAAACATCTGTTTCTTCTTGCTGCCGCACTGGGCGGATCGCTGGCGGGGGATGTGTTTCTCATGTTCCAGGGTTTCTTCATCCCGGGCCTGGTGAGTTTTCTGGTGGCGCATCTGTTCTATGTGGCGCTGTTCAAAAGCGGTCAGGCGTGGTTTGCGCACCGGGGTGCACTGGCAGCCACGCTGGGCATTGGCATGGCGATGTATGCGTTTCTGTGGGCCGGCGGTTTGCCGCCAGCCCTGCGCGCGCCAGTGGCCGCCTATGTGTTGGTGATTGCGCTCATGGCAGCCCAGGCCATCGGCCGCGCTACAACACTGCGCGATGCTCCATCGTTGCTGGTTGCGATTGGCGCCGGGTTCTTCATGCTCAGCGACGCGCTGCTGGCCACCAACCGCTTTGTGACGCCCCTGCCGATGGCACAGGTGTGGGTGCTGTCTACCTACTACGCGGCGCAGGTGCTGATCGTCTGGGGCATGCTGCGGGGCATGGCACGGGTACAGGGCGATGCGAAGGCTGTGGCACCAGTCGAAGCGGGCCGCGCTGCGCACGCGGCAAATGGCTACACCGGCGCTGACGGGCTGGTTTCCACCGCGCCGCCCGGGCTGTGAAGCAGCAGGCCACAAAACGGAAAAAACAATCCAAATTGGCCTCTAGCGCTTTATAGGTAAGCGCCAGCAGCTATCAAATCAGAAGCACCACGATTCTTTGCACGCGCAGGCACCCTGCCGCGCGCACCTTAGCGCTTGTGCGCAGGCAACGCGGCGGGCACCGGCTCCACACCCACAGCAATTGGCTCGTCGCGCGCAATGCGCCCGTCGATCAGCTCCACCAGCCGGTCGCAGCGCACGGCCAGGCGCGGGTCGTGCGTGACGACCACAAAACTCGTGCCGCGCTCGGCATGGATGCGGCGCAGCAGAGCAAACACTTCGGCAGAGGACGCGGTATCGAGGTTGCCTGTGGGCTCATCGGCCAGCACCAGCGGCGGGTTCATGACCAGCGCGCGCGCAATGGCCACACGCTGCTGCATGCCGCCCGACAGCTCTGCCGGGCGCTTTTCCATGGCCTGGGCCAGCCCCACGGCGTCCAGCAGGCTGCGCGCGTGATCGCGATGGGCGGCACTGACGCGGCCTTCGGCCATGAGGGCCGGTAGCGTGACGTTTTCCAGCGCCGAAAACGCGGGCAGCAGGTGGTGGAACTGAAAGACAAATCCCAAGGTGCTGCGTCGGCGCAGGGTCAGCGCCGCATCGTCCAGGTCCTGCACCGCCTCGCCATCCAGCAGATAGCTGCCGGACGTCATGCGTTCGAGCAAGCCCAGGATGTTGAGCAGCGTGCTCTTGCCCGAGCCCGAAGGCCCCATCAGCGCGATGAACTCACCCCGGCGCACCTGCAGGTTGATGCCGTGCAGCACCTCGGCCTCGCTGGGGCGGCCCAGGTTGTAGCTCTTGCGCACGTCGGACAGTTCGATCAACATGTTTGCCACCCATTGCGCTGCCTACCGCACGAGGCGCAAGAAACCGGCGCGGCCAATGCAAGCGCCCCCCGCGCAAGGGCCGCCCCGCAGCGCTGGGGGCGTCCCCCTGCCCGCAGTGCGCAGCACTGCGAGAGCGGGGGGAAGCGGCGCAGCCGCACAGGGGGGTATCTCATCAATCACATCCTGATGGCTTGCGCCGGGTCCAGCGCCGCCGCCCGCCGCGCAGGCGCCACGGCCGCCAGCACACCACACACCGAGGCAATCAGTGCAATCTGCAGCGCCATGGCGAGCGGCAGCGTGATCGAAAACAGCGGCAGGCCATCCGAGCCCCGCACAAAGTGGGTAAACACCCATATAAGCGCCACCGCCAGCAGCAGACCCAGCACCGAGCCCAGCGCCCCCACCACGGCGCCCTGCACCAGAAACACCCGCAGCACCTGCCCGCGCGTGGCGCCCATGGCGCGCAGAATGCCGATCTCGCGGCCCTTTTGCACGACAGACACCACCAGCACGCTGGCAATGCCCAGCACCACCACGGCCAGCACCACGCCGCGAATGATGGAGGTGCTGACCGACTGCGCATTCAGTGCCGACACCAACTGGGCATTGTTCTCCTGCCAGCTCTGTATCTTGTAGGGAAACCGCGCCTGCAGCGCATTGGCCAGGGTCTGCGCCACCCACACGTCCTTGAGGGTCAGGTCCAGCTGGCTGGCGCCACCGGGCAGTGCCAGCAGGCTTTGACCGGCCCGCAGCGGCACGATCACGGTGCGCCGGTTCAGGTCTTTCACGCCCAGGTCCACCAGGGCGGTGATACGCACAGAATCGCTCACCGTACTGCTCACGCTGCCGGTCTGCACCGTGAAACGGTCTCCCACGCGTACGCCCAGGTCAGCCGCCAGCTCCCGCCCCACAATCGCCTCCCCCGGCGCCAGGCGCGCGCTGCCGCTCACCACCTTAGAACGCAACCCCACCACGCGGTCATAGCGGTCCAGGTCCACGCCCATCAGGGCAATGGCCTGCGATGCCTCGCCGCGCAGCGCCAGGCCCGAGCCAGACACCATGGGCGACACCCCGGACACTTCGGGCATGCCCTCCAGCAGCGGCACCAGCGCCTGCCAGTTGGCCACCGAGCGCAGGCGCTGGGCGCGCGGCTGGGTTTCACTGAGCACAGCAGCACCGGGCAGCGCCAGGGCAGCCGGTGTGACCAGATCGTCCGGTGCCCGCAGGGTGATGTGCGCCTGCGCGCCCAGCGTTTTGTCCAGCGTATTCGATTGCAGGCCATTGATCAGCGCCGAGATGTAGGCAATGACCGCCACACCTGCCGCCACGCCCACGATGATGAGCACGGTTTGCATGCGCCCCTCGCGCAGAAAGCGCAGTGCCACACGTAACTCGAAACCGGGCCAGATCATGCTCAGCGGCCCATGGCGTTGGTCAGCGCGGCCCCTGCATCGGCCCCCTGCCCTTGTCCGCGGGCACCTGGCGCAGCAGCCCCTGGCGCCCAGGGCACGGCCCGGGCCCGCACGCGGCCACCCGCCTGCAAGGTGCCGCCGCGCAGCACGGTGTCACCCTCCTGCAGGCCTTCGAGCACTTCTACCGCTTCCAGCGTGCGCAGCCCCAGCCGCACGCTGCGTGCCTGGGCGCGGCCGTCCAGCAGCAGCAGCACTGCGCCCGTGTCGCCCGCCACGGCGCCGCGCAGGGCGCCCTGGGGTAGCACCAGGGCGCGCTCGCGCCGGGCAGTTTCCACCTCGACCGACAGGGTCATGTCCTCGCGCAGAAAGGCGGGGGCCTGTTCGTCCAGGGCAAATTTCACCTCGATGGCGCCGCGCTGGGCATCTACCGCCGGGGCGATGGAGAGCACGCGCGCCGCAAAACGCTGGCCGGCAAAGGCATCGGCCACCACCGCCGCCTTCTGGCCCGGCTGCAACTGGTCGAGAAAACGCTCGTCCACCTGCGCCACCAACTGGGTGGGCCCGGCCAGAGCCAGGCTGAGCAAGGCCTTGCCGGGCTGCACGATCTGCCCGGGCTCGACCGCACGCACCAGCACGCGGGCATCGGCCGGGGCCAACAGCGTGGCCTGTGCCAGGCGGGCCTGGGCCGCCACCGTGGCCGCCTGGGCCTGCGCCAGCTGCGCCTGCGCCTGGACCACATCGGTACCGGCGTCGGCGTTGGCCTGGACCTGCGCCTGCGCGCTCAACTGCTGCGCCCGGGCCACATCGACCGCGCGCTGCGCCTCATCGAGCTGCGCGGCGCTGTAGAACCCCTGGGCCACCAGCTGCCGCACCCGCACCAAGCTGGCGCTGGCTGCCAGCACGGTGGCATCGGCCTGCGCGCGCGCTGCCTTTGCAGCGCTGCGGCCGCTGCTGCGCAGGCCCAACAGGCGAGACTGCGCCTGGCGTTCGACCGCCACGGCCTGCGCCAGGGCCGCCGCTAGCTCGTCCGACTCCAGCTGCACCAGCACGTCACCCTGGCGCACCTGCGCGCCTTCTGCAACCCGCACGTTAGCCACACGCCCGGTGACCGTGCTGCCCACATCCACGCGCGACAGAGTGGCCACACGGGCTGAGAACTGCAGGGTGCGAACCAGCGGCGCAAACTGCACCACCACGCCATCCACTTGCGTGCCGCGCAGTGCCAACATGCTGGCACCGACGGCGGCCAGCAACACGACACCCAGCGCCAGGGCCATCCAGCGGCGCTTCACAGGGAACTCCTCAGCGCCATAACGACCCCTTTTATTCTGAAAAAAGCCCCCCCGCAGCCTGCGGGGGAGTGACACCCAGGTGCCGGTAGGCCGCCAGCGTGGCAATGCGCCCGCGTGTCGTGCGCTGCAGATAGCCTTGCTGGATGAGATAGGGCTCGATCACATCCTCGATGGTGCCGGCCTCTTCGCCAATGCTGGCGGCAATGTTGTCCAGGCCCACGGGGCCGCCGTCAAAACGGTGGATCAACGCCTCGAGCAGCTTGCGGTCCATCACGTCAAAGCCCTGGGGGTCCACATCCAGCATGGCCAGCGCCTTGTCGGCAATGGCTTTGGTGATGCGGCCATCGCCCTTGACCTCGGCGTAGTCGCGCACGCGCCGCAGCAGCCGGTTGGCAATGCGCGGCGTACCGCGCGAGCGCCGCGCCAGCTCAAAGCCGCCCGCTTCATCCATCGGCGTGCCCAGCAAACCGGCGCTGCGCGTGACGATGCGCGCCAGCTCCTCGGCTGTGTAGAACTCCAGCCGCGCCACGATGCCAAAGCGGTCGCGCAGCGGGTTGGTGAGCATGCCCGCGCGCGTGGTGGCGCCCACCAGCGTGAAGGGCTGCAGGTCGAGCTTGATGCTGCGCGCCGCAGGCCCCTCGCCGATCATGATGTCGATCTGGTAGTCCTCCAGCGCGGGGTAGAGGATTTCCTCGACCACAGGCGAAAGACGGTGGATCTCGTCGATGAAAAGAACGTCGTTCTTTTCCAGGTTGGTCAGCAGCGCCGCCAGGTCCTTGGGCTTTTCGAGCACCGGGCCGCTGGTCTGGCGCAGGTTCACGCCCAGCTCGGCCGCAATGATGTGGCTGAGCGTAGTCTTGCCCAGGCCGGGCGGTCCGAAAAGCAGCACATGGTCCAGCGCCTCGCCGCGCTTCTTGGCCGCACCGATGAAGATCTCGAGCTGCTCCCGCGCCTTGGCCTGGCCCACGTATTCCTGCAGCAACTTGGGGCGCAGGGCGCGCTCGATCGCCTCTTCCTGGGGCGATGCGGGGGCTGCTGAGATGACACGTTTGGCGGGTGCGGGGACGAAATCGTCGGTTTGGATGGTCATACGGTCGGCGCGTGCCCTGCCTTACTGACTGGTCCAGGCGTAGTACGCAATGTTTTCGTACTGGAAGTCCCGGTAGTTGGCGATGATGAAGTCGCGCTCCGCGGCGTTCACCGTGTAGAAGTGAGTGCCGGTTGATGGCTTGTAGAAGCGGTAGATGGGCGTCGTGCCTGCTGCGGCCGATGCCTGTGCGTACCAGATGGGGCCTTCATAGTTGAAGACGGGATAGTTGGCCCGGACGAAATCGCTCTCGGCCTGATTGATGGTGTAGAAGTGGGCGCCGTTGCTCTTGTTGAAGAAACGGAACACTGTGCTCTGACCCGACGTGGGCTGCCCGTAGGCATAGAAGGCGATGTTTTCGTACTGGAACTGCGGATACGTCTGGATGACGAAGTCCCGCTCGGCGGCGCTGGCCGTGAAGAAGTGCGCGCCGGTCTGTACGTTGAAGAAGCGGTAGATGGCAGTGCGCGACGAAGACACGCTGGGCGCAAGCCAGTTCTTCAGCGCTGCGTTGTATGCCACATCGAGGCGACCGTAGTAATCCGACGAGGCACGATTGGTGCAGATGGCGGCGCCCCCAAACAGAGCGCCTGTCACCCTGCCCGCCCGGAAGATTGCTGAACCGCTGCTGCCACCTTCGGTCGTTCCCTGACTCCAGGTGACGCGGTAAAAATTGCCGGTGGTACCACTGCAAGAGAACTGCGTAGCAGAAACGGTGGCGCAGCTTGACTGCCCGACAACAGTGCCCATGCTCAGCTTGAGGAGGTCACCCCGCGGGTGGTGCAGGCCGATGATTGATGACCCTGCCGAAATAGTCGACGCATCCCAGCCCGCAAACAATGCGCCAGCGGGCGGTGCGTCATTGAGTTGCATAAACGAAATGTCTGTATCTGCGCTGGCATACAGCAGGCGCGCCCCGCCCACCTTCGTGATGGATGAGCTTTGCAATGAACCGCTGTTGCAGCTCGATGATCTGAAAAACCAATTCGTCTGCAGCGTCGAAGCCACCGTTTGCTCCGAAATGCAATGGTTGGCGCTGAGGAAGTAAGGGGTGCCGGACGAATTGGCGTCGTTCAACAGGGTACCGGTGCATTGAAAAGAAGAAGACCCCTTCACAAAAACCATGCGTGCAACGGCATTGCGCTCGTTGGCACCATCGTTGTAGCAGGTGGCATCAAGGTTGCACAGGTCTGCATCGCCGATGCCCTTGGCCTCTAGCCGCTGGACCGCAGCCAGTTCGTCCTCGCTGGGCAGCGATAAATTCTCGAAGATATGTGACAACTGAGGCACTGAAATGCGCAGCGCGCTCACCGGAACCCCGGGCGGCAGCTCAACCTCCAGCGTTGCCTCGCCTTCGCCTGTGTCGGGGGTCCACCAGGTGCGGGTGGCATCGCTGCGGTCGCCTGCGGCTTGGTTGCGCTCAATCATCTGCAGGATTTCCTGCCCAGCGACCTGATAGGGCTTGCCCACTGCGGACTGTGCATACACGCGCAGCAGGGCACTGCCAGGCAACTGGTCTACCAGCACGCCCAGGCGCACGCCGTAGGCTCCCTTGGCGCTGAAACTAATGGCCGCCACTTTTCCGCCCGAAGCTGCATCTTTCCACCGGAACTGCGCACCGGTAGCAGAAACGTTCTTGGTGGCCTCGACAACACGGCCCATGCCCACCAGACGCGGACCGACAGTGGTTGCCGCCTCTGCAATTTTGGCCTGGGCAAGCTCCCCCAGGCTAACAACAGCAGCCCGAGGCGCCGCATCTGCGCTGCGCGACTTGATGCTCGCCACACCCTGGTCCGCACTGGCAGGCTGCACCCAGCCATCCACCTTGGTGACCAGCGGCGCCGGGCTGGATGCGGGTGTGCCGCCTTCCTGGCTGCCGCCACCGCACCCGACCAACAGTGCGGCCACTGCCGCAACGACTCCGCCCCATCGGGCCACAAAACTACGCGTCATTTGTCTTCTCCAGTGCCCATGGCAGGGCGCCTTTACATGTTTGAGAAAGATTCTTCACCCTTGAAAGCCGGGTGGATGCTACTTCGCCAACGCCTTCAACGCCAGCTTAATACCGTCGCTCACACCCACGTCTGGCGGCAATGCCTTAAGCGCCGCCGCCGCCTCCTTGTCGTTGTAACCAAGCGCCAGCAGGGCCTGCAGGATGTCTGCCTGTGCATCGCTGTGCGCAGCGCCGTGGGGGACACCGATGTCCGCACCCAGCTTACCCTTGAGCTCCAGCAGCAGCCGCTCGGCCGTCTTCTTGCCAATGCCGGGCACCTTGACCAGGCGGCCGGCCTCCTGCAGCGTGATCGCCTGCGCCAGGTCGCCCACGCCCATGCCGCTCAGTACCGACAACGCCGTGCGCGGCCCCACGCCCGAGATCTTGATGAGTTCACGAAACGCCTGCCGCTCGGGCGCGGTGGCAAAGCCATACAGCAGCTGCGCGTCTTCGCGCACGATGAACTGGGTGAGCAGGCTGACCCGCTCTCCCAATGCTGGCAGGTTGTAAAACGTGCTCATGGGCACATATACCTCGTAGCCGACGCCCTGGCAGTCCACCAGCACCTCCGGGGGGTTCTTCTCCAGCAGGGTGCCGGTCAATTTGCCTATCATGGGTGTCCTTTGTCGGCGGCTGCACAGGGTGCAGCGCCGTTTCCTTGCCGTGTTCTCGATTGCCAGACTGGAATTATCCGCGTGATCCTGCGCCACACCTTCACCCCCCACAACAACACCCGCCTCACCAACCTGTGTGGTCCGGCCGACGCACATCTGCGCACTATCGAAGTGGCCCTGTCGGTGAGCATTGCGCACCGGCATGAACAGTTCAAGGTAGACGGCCCCAAGGCCAAGGCCACGCAGGCGATGGAGCTGCTGCAGGCGCTGTATGAGATGGCCGAGCGCCCGATCACCGAGGATTACATCCAGCTCATGCTGGCAGGCGACAGCGAGCTGCTGCAGGCGCCCGACGACGCGATCATTCTCAACACCCGCCGCGCCGATCTGCGCGGGCGCACGCCCACACAGAACCTATACCTGCAGAACATTGCCACCCACGACATCACGTTCGGCATCGGCCCCGCCGGCACGGGCAAGACCTATCTGGCGGTGGCCTGTGCGGTGGATGCACTGGAACGCAGCACGGTGCAGCGCATTGTGCTAACCCGTCCTGCAGTCGAAGCAGGCGAACGGCTGGGTTTTTTGCCAGGCGACCTGGCGCAGAAGGTGGACCCGTACCTGCGCCCCCTGTATGACGCGCTGTATGAGTTGATGGGCCATGACAAGGTGCAAAAGGCGTTTGAGCGCAATGCGATCGAGATTGCGCCGCTGGCCTTTATGCGCGGGCGCACGCTGAACAATGCGTTTGTGATCCTGGACGAAGCCCAGAACACCACGCCCGAGCAGATGAAGATGTTCCTTACCCGCATCGGCTTTGGCGCGCGCGCCGTCGTCACGGGTGACGTGAGCCAGGTGGACCTGCCCAAAGGCGCGATGAGCGGGCTGGTCGATGCAGAACGCGTGTTGAAGCGCGTCAAAGGCATCGCCATCACCCGCTTTACCAGCGCAGACGTGGTGCGCCACCCGCTGGTGGCGCGCATTGTGGACGCCTACGACGCGCCGCGACGGGCAGCACCGGCACGCAGTTGACTCGATTACTCATAAATTGATAGCTACTAGCGATTATGGATAAAGCGCTAGAGGCCAAAAAGACCCAAAATGCCCCTCCATCAACTGTCTCTGTCACTGCAGTTTGGCCGTTTTGCCGACGCTGCCGCCCACCGCGCCGTGCTGCCGCGCCACAAAGTTACTCGCTGGATTCGCCACGCGCTGGCCACTGACGCGGAGATCACCGTGCGCATCGTAGGCGCCGAAGAAGGCCAGCAGCTGAATCGCGACTTTCGCAAGAAAGACTACGCGACCAACGTGCTCACGTTTGACTACACGCAGGAACCTGTGGTCACCGCCGATTTGGTATTGTGCGCCCCGGTGATCGAACGTGAGGCCCGGGAGCAAAACAAAAGCCTAGAAGAACACTACGCCCACATGCTGGTGCATGGCGCATTGCACGCCCAGGGCTGGGACCACGAAACCAGCACCGCCGATGCCGACGAGATGGAAGCCTATGAGACGGACATCATGAAAGAGCTGGGGTTCGCCGATCCCTACTCCAAGTAAGCACCTGCTTACTGGAAATTTCCTGCTGCCCCTGGGTGCGGGTTGGCGGCCCGCCCCCACGCTACAGCCCTATTCCTTGCGCTCGATACGGCGGTTGATGCGCAATGCCACCAGCGTGCACACCACGCCCGACAGCAGGTACAAGGACACGGCGCCCAGCCCAAACCTGGCGGACAGCGCCAACGCGACCAGCGGCGCAAACCCGGCGCCTACCAGCCAAGCCAAGTCAGCCGACAGCGCCGCCCCGGTGTAGCGGTATTGCGGCGAGAAGTTCGCCGTCACCGTGCCTGAGGCCTGCCCGTACGACAAGCCCAGCAGCACAAAGCTCACCAACAGAAAAATGTTGTTGCCCACCTGGCCCGCGCCCAGCAGCCACGGTGTGACCAGGCTGAACGCACCGATAAACAGCGCCATGGTGCCCAGAAGATTGCGGCGACCCACGCGGTCGGCCAGCCAGCCCGACACCATGATGGCGGCAGCGGCCAGCAACGCGCCCACAATTTGCACGCTCAGCACCTCGGTGATGGACTGCTCGGAGTACATCGCGATCCATGACAGCGGAAACACCGTGGCCAGATGGAACAAGGCGAAACTGGCCAGCGCAGCAAACGCACCCAGCAGCACATTGCGCCCTTCATCGCGCATCACGCGGGTCACGCCCACGGGTTGCAGCTCCAGTTGCTGCAGCAGCTCAGCGTACGACTGGCCCACCACCAGGCGCAGGCGGGCAAACAGGGCCACTACGTTGATGGCAAACGCCACAAAAAACGGATAGCGCCAGCCCCAGTCCAAAAATTCGGCAGCACTCAGGCTGCTGTACAGGTAGGCAAACAGGCTGGCCGCCAGCACAAACCCGATGGGCGCTCCCAGCTGGCCAATCATGGCAAACCACCCACGGCGCTCCTTGGGTGCGCTCAAGGCCAAAAGCGATGGGAGGCCGTCCCACGACCCACCCAGCGCCAAGCCCTGCCCCACCCGCAAGACAACCAGCGCAACGATGGCAGCGGTGCCCGCTGCGGCATAGCTGGGCAAAAACGCCATGCCCGCCGTGCTGGCCCCGAGCAGGAACAGCGCCAGCGTCAACTTGGTGCCCCGGCCCCAGCGCCGCTGTACAGCCATTGATATGGCGGTACCGAACGGGCGCGCAACAAACGCAACGGAAAAGATGGCAAAAGCCGCCAACGTGCCATCCAAGCGCGACAAAAACGGGAACAGCAGCGACGGAAACACCAGCACGCTGGCGATACCGAACACAAAAAAGTCGAAATATTCAGAGGACCGCCCAATGATCACCCCGACCGCGATCTCACCGGGGGTGACATCCTCGTCGGTGTGCGCCCGTGCAAGCGACCCTTCACCCTCAAAACCTGGCGCAGCCAGCGCCGCAGAACCTTGGCCAACCATATTGACATTCCTCAATTGAAAACCTGACCACTGTTCTACCTTGTGCGTCGCACCATCACAAGTGCGCTTTCGCTAACAAAGCGCGTAGGAAAACCCTGATAGCGCCCCTTTTGGGTCCCCCAAACGCCCTGGGATACCCCATGACAGCGCGCAGTCAGCGCCGCAGTCGCCTGAAACGCACTTACCCACCCTGAACCGCCCCAAAACCGGCAAAAGTTTGATCTTGGACAAAATGTCCAATCGACAAATTTGTATGGGCTACTACAGTGCGGTGGTCGAGTCATTCGCGTTTACACCTAAAGCGCTTTCAGGCGCGCCCCCAGCATGTACCACTCCAAGGAACCCCGCAGGCTCGTCGGGCTTGCAGCAACCACTGCCCTGTTCGCTGGCTTACTTACCGGCTGCAGCAAGGCTGTCGTGCTCAACCCGGCTGGCGATGTCGCCGCCCAGCAAGGCCAGCTGGTCATCACCGCCACGCTGCTGATGCTGCTGATCATCGTGCCGGTGATTGCTCTCACATTGTGGTTTGCGTGGAAATACCGCCAGAACAATGCCGCCAACACCGAGGCCGACTACGACCCCGAGTGGCACCACTCCACAACACTGGAGCTGGTGATTTGGACCGTTCCGCTGCTCATCATCATCGCCCTGGGTGCCATCACCTGGATCGCCACCCACAAGCTCGACCCCTACCGCCCGCTGGACCGCATTGATGCCCAGCGCCCGGTGCCTGCCCACGTCAAACCCCTGGTGGTGCAAGTGGTCGCAATGGACTGGAAGTGGATGTTCTTCTACCCCGAACAAGGCATCGCCACCGTGAACGAAGTGGCCGCCCCGGTAGACCGCCCCATTTTGTTCAAGCTGACGGCAACCTCCACCATGAACGCGTTCTACGTGCCCGACCTGGCCGGCATGATCTACGCCATGCCCGGTATGCAGACCGAGCTGAACGCGGTGATCAACAAGCCCGGCGTGTTCAAGGGCATGTCGTCCCACTACAGCGGCGCGGGCTTCTCGGGCATGACTTTCAAGTTCCATGGCCTGAGCGATGGCGACTTTGAGCAGTGGGTGCAAAAGGCCAAGACCGATGGCAAGCCCCTGGACAAAAGCACCTACCTGAACCTCGTCAAACCCAGCACACGCGACCCGGTACAGCTTTTTGCCTCTGTGGAGGACGGCCTGTATGACAAGGTCCTCAACCGCTGCGTTGAAGACGGAAAGATGTGCATGCATCACATGATGGCCATTGACGCCAGCGGTGGCGACGCCTACGTGCGCGCCGTGGGCCTGAACCTGCCGCAGGACTGGTGCACCGTACAAAACGCCACCCAGGTCTTGGCCGAGCTCGACCTTCGCAACGCACCGGCCCCAACGTCCGGCGCCAGCATTCGCCAGTGAGCATTTCCATGTCCTACGAAACAACTTCTCCCGCCCACTGGGCACTGGGTCGCCTCAGCTGGGATGCCATTCCGATGGCACATGACCCCATCATTCTGGCAACCTTCATCGCCGTCTTGCTGGGCGGCATCGCCGTCACGGCGGGAATCACCCGGTTCCGCTTGTGGGGCCCCCTGTGGCGCGACTGGATCTGCAGCATCGACCACAAAAAAATCGGGATCATGTACATGATCCTCGGCCTGGTGATGCTGCTGCGCGGCTTTGCCGACGCGGTGATGATGCGCCTGCAGCAGGCCATGGCCTTTGGCGACAACATGGGCTACCTGCCGCCCCACCACTACGACCAGATCTTCACCGCCCACGGCGTGATCATGATCTTCTTCGTGGCCATGCCGCTGGTCACGGGGCTGATGAACTACCTCATCCCGCTGCAAATCGGTGCGCGCGACGTGTCGTTCCCGTTCCTGAACAATTTCAGCTTCTGGATGACCACGGCGGGCGCAGTGCTGGTGATGGTGTCGCTGTTCCTGGGAGAGTTTTCAACCTCCGGCTGGCTGGCGCTCTCCAACCTGGGGTCGCAAAGCGCAAGCACGGGTCTTGACTACTACATCTGGTCATTGCAGATAGCGGGTGTGGGCACCACGCTGTCGGGTATTAACCTGATCGTGACCATCGTCAAGATGCGTGCACCTGGCATGAGCCTGATGAAGATGCCCGTGTTCGTGTGGACCGCGCTGTGCACCAACGCGCTCATCGTTGCATCGTTCCCCGTGCTGACGGCCGCGCTGGCACTGATGTCGCTGGACCGTTACGCGGGCACCAACTTCTTCACCAACGAGCTCGGCGGCAACCCCATGCTCTACGTGAACCTGATCTGGATCTGGGGCCACCCAGAGGTTTACATCCTGATCTTGCCGTGCTTTGGCATCTTCTCCGAAGTGGTGGCCACGTTCTGCAAGAAGCGCCTGTTCGGCTACACCTCCATGGTCTACGCCACGGTGGTGATCACCATCCTGTCGTACCTGGTGTGGCTGCACCACTTCTTCACCATGGGCTCTGGCGCCAGTGTGAACACGTTCTTTGGCATCACGACGATGATCATCTCGATCCCCACGGGCGCGAAGATCTTCAACTGGCTGTTCACCATGTACAAGGGCCGCATCCGGTTCGAGCTGCCCATGATGTGGACCGTGGCCTTCATGATTACGTTTGCCATCGGCGGCATGACCGGTGTGCTGCTGGCCGTGCCCCCGGCCGACTTCGTGCTGCACAACAGCCTGTTCCTGATTGCCCACTTCCATAACGTGATCATTGGCGGCGTGCTGTTTGGCCTGTTTGCGGGCATCAACTACTGGTACCCCAAGGCTTTTGGCTACAAGCTCGACCGCACCTGGGGCGTGCGTTCCTTCTGGTTGTGGGTGGTGGGCTTCTGGGTGGCGTTCGGCCCGCTGTATGTGCTGGGCCTGATGGGTGTCACCCGCCGCGTCAGCCACTTTGAAGACCCATCGCTCCAGATCTGGTTCGTGATCGCTGCCATCGGTGCGGCCATGATCGCAGCGGGCATTGCCTGCTTCCTGATCCAGCTGGTGGTGAGCTACTTGAAGCGCGACGAGCTACGCGACTGGACGGGCGACCCCTGGGACGCACGCACGCTGGAATGGGCCACGTCCTCGCCCCCGCCCAGCTACAACTTCGCGTTCACGCCCGTGGTGCATGAGATCGACGCCTGGTGGGACATGAAAAAGCATGGCTACCAGCGCCCGCTCACCGGCTTTGCGCCCATCCACATGCCTGCCAACACAGGTTCGGGTGCGGTGATCTCCGCCCTGTCGCTGGTGTTCGGCTTTGCGCTGATCTGGCATATGTGGCTGCTGGCCGGTGTGTCATTTGCGGTGCTGCTGCTGGCGTCGATCATCCACACGTTCAACTACAAGCGTGACTTCTACATCCCGGCATCCGAAGTGAGTTCCACCGAAGAAGCCCGCACTTTGCAACTGGCCCGCCATGTCTGAACTTCGCATCCAAGCAGGCGCCGCTGGCGCCCTGGCGCCGCGCGCCTACCATCTGGCGCACGAGCCCCACCCCGAAAACGGTACGGCCCTGGGCTTCTGGCTGTATTTGATGAGCGACTGCCTCATCTTTGCCGCGCTGTTTGCTACTTATGGCGTACTGGGCCGCAGTTATGCGGCGGGCCCCACGGGCGCGCAGCTGTTCGACCTGACACTGGTCGCCATCAACACAGCGTTCCTGCTGCTGTCGTCCATCACCTTCGGCTTTGCCATGCTGCGCAAGCAGAAAAAGGACATCAACGGCACGCTGCTGTGGCTGGCGGTTACAGGCTTCTTCGGCCTGTGCTTTCTGGCCCTGGAACTCTATGAGTTTTATCACCTGATCCAGCAGGGCGCCACGCCCCAGCGCAGCGCCTTCCTGTCGGCCTTCTTTACGCTGGTGGGCACCCACGGCCTGCACGTCACCTTTGGCCTCATCTGGCTGGTGGTGCTGATGCTGCAGATCAAGAAGCACGGCTTGATCCCCGAGAACACCCGCCGCCTGATGTGCCTGTCCATGTTCTGGCACTTCCTGGACGTGATCTGGATTGGCGTATTTACTTTTGTGTACCTGATGGGAGTGCTGTAAATGAGCGCACAACACACAACGCACGCACACAACCACCCCGGTGGGCACGGTGGGCACGGGCATGAGGGCGATAGCCACCACCACGACGCCAACGAGCCACACAGCACCTTCTCTGGCTACATGACCGGGTTTGTGCTGTCCATCATCCTCACGGCCATTCCGTTCTGGCTGGTGATGGCCAAGGTCATTGCAGACCGCAACACTGCGGTGCTGGTGCTAGGCGGCTTCGCCGTCATCCAGATTCTTGTGCACATGGTTTACTTCCTGCACATGAACGGCAAGATCGAGGGCGGCTGGACGCTGCTGGCCACCATCTTCACCGTGGTGTTTGTGGCCATCACCATTGCGGGCACGCTGTGGGTGATGTTCCACATGAACACCAACATGATGCCGGAGCACCCCCCCATGCCGGGCATGGCCCCGGCAGGCGCTGACGTGCGCAATACCCCTTAGGCCTGCGGCAGTGGACGATGCCGGGCACAGGGGCCGCCGCCGCCCCCATTCCGCATGGACGCTGGCCGTCCTTGCACTGGTGGGTGTGGCCCTGTTTGCTGCGTTCATCGCCCTGGGGATGTGGCAGGTGCAACGCCGCGCCTGGAAGCTCGACCTGATCGAACGCACCACAGAGCGCATCCACGCCCCACCCAGTGCTCCGCCACCTGCGGCGCAGTGGCCACAGATCAGCGCGCCCACCCACGAGTACCTGGCGGTGCGGCTACAGGGCGAGTGGCTGGCAGACAAAACCCTGCTGACCCAGGCGACCACCGAACTGGGCGCCGGGTTCTGGGTGATGACTCCTTTGCAGCTGGACAACAGCACCCAGGTTTTGGTCAACCGCGGGTTTGTGCCTGCCGACCAGCGCACGCAGTGGCAAGGCCGGGCCACCGACACCACGCAAGGCGGGCCGGTAACCGTTGAAGGCCTGCTGCGCATCAGCGAGCCCCGTGGCGGGTTTCTGCGCCGCAATGCGCCTGACCAGCAACGCTGGCACTCCCGCGATGTAGCCGCCATGGCGCAGGCATTGCAGCTGCCCAACGCAGCGCCATATTTTGTGGACGTGGGCTTTCCGGCCCGGCAAGGCGCCACCAACACCGAGCAGCGGCCGGCATCCCAAGGCCCCTGGCCCCGCACCGGCCTGACCGTGGTGCGCTTTGCCAACAGCCACCTGGTCTATGCGGTCACCTGGTTTGGATTGGCACTGATGGTGGTAGGGGCCGCTGTGGTTGTGGCACGCTACGAGGTGCGATTGCGCGCCCCCGGCCGCGTCGCCCCTCCACCATGACCAGTAACCGCCCCAGTAGCCGCAGAATCTCCCGCCCCTTGCGGCCTTTGAGCAAGGCCAGTTCGGCCAACGCGACTGCCGGGCTCAAAAACTTGCACCAGCTCATCCAGCTGCGCTGGATTGCCGTGGTGGGCCAGTTGCTCACCATTGAGACCACGCACTACATCCTGGGCATGCCCCTGCCGATGCGGGAGATGCTGACCATCGTGGGCTGCATGGCGCTCTTTAACGTGGTCAGCCTGGTGCGCTGGCGCACCCGGCGCAGCGTGCACGACGTCGAAATCTTTATCGGCCTGCTGATCGACGTGGCCGCGCTGACCGCCCAGCTGTACCTGAGCGGCGGCATCAGCAACCCCTTTGTTTTTCTGTATGTGCTGCAGATTGCGGTGGGCGCAATGCTGCTGCGGGGCAGCTACATCTGGTTCATTGTGGCTCTGACCTCCGCGTGTGTGGTGCTGCTGGCCCAGCACAGCAAGCCCCTGCCCATGTCGCCCGACATGCACGAAGGCTGGGCCAGCCCCTACGTGCTGGGTCTGCTGGTGTGTTTTGTGCTCAATGCCATCCTGGTGGTTATCTTCATCACGCGCATCAGCCAGAACCTGCGACAGCGCGATGCGCGGTTGGCCGCAGTGCGCCAGCGTGCAGCAGAAGAGGAGCACATCGTGCGGATGGGGCTGCTGGCGTCAGGCGCGGCGCACGAGCTGGGCACGCCGCTGGCCACCATGGCCGTCATCCTTGGCGACTGGCGCCGCATTCCAGAGTTGGCGACTGATCTTGTGCTGCAAGAAGAAATCGCCGAGATGGAAGCCCAGGTGCAGCGCTGCAAAACCATTGTTAGCGGCATCCTGCTGTCGGCGGGCGAGGCACGCGGCGAGGACTCCAGCCAGACCACGGTGTGCCGGTTTCTCGACACCCTGGTGCAGGACTGGCGGGCCACGCGGTCGGTCCACCAGTTTGTGTTTGACAACCACATTGGCGACGACCGCCCCATGGTGGCCGATGCCACGCTGGAACAAATGGTTTTCAATGTGCTGGACAATGCCCGTGATGCATCGCCCCACTGGGTGAGCCTGCAGGCCAGCAGCGATGTCGAGGTGCTGCGCATCGTGGTCAGTGACCGGGGCCCCGGCTTCTCGGCACCGGTGCTCAAACAGATTGGCACGCCTTACCAGTCGACCAAGGGGCGCCCCGGAGGCGGCCTGGGGCTGTTCCTGTCGATGAACGTGGCGCGCACACTGGGCGGCACCGTGGCGGCGCGCAACCTGGAGGGCGGCGGCGCCGAGGTCACCATCACGCTGCCGCTGGCTGCCATTGCATTGCCGGACACGCTACATAACGACCATGGACGCTGAACAACGCTTGCTGATGATCGTGGAGGATGACGAGGCATTTGCCCGTACCCTTGCGCGCTCGTTCGAGCGGCGCGGCTACCGCGTGCTGCACGCCGACAGCAAGTTGCAGATGGACGAGCTGCTGGCCACGCACAACCCCGACTACGCCGTGGTGGACCTCAAGCTCAAGGGCGAATCGTCCGGGCTGACCTGCGTGCGCCATCTGCACGCCCACAATGGCAAGATGCGCATCGTGGTGCTGACCGGCTTTGCCAGCATTGCCACGGCGGTGGAGGCCGTCAAACTGGGCGCCGTGCACTACCTGGCCAAGCCCTCCAACACCGACGACATCGAGGCGGCCTTTGGCTTGATGGAGGGCAATGCCGAGGTCGAGTTGACCAACCGCTCCAGCTCCATCAAGACGCTGGAATGGGAACGGATTCACGAGGTGCTGGCCGAAACGGGGTTCAACATCTCCGAAGCGGCACGCCGGCTGGGCATGCACCGCCGCACCCTGAGCCGCAAGCTGGAAAAGAAGCGCGTTTGACGGCTTCAGAGGTTCGCTGTTGCTCGCCCAATCCCGTGAGGGCCCCGGGCGAACCGCGATTGCGCACCTTTTGCGCACAGCACCTTCACAAAACAGCGGTGCCCTGCACGCCAGCGGACCCCGTTCTGGCGCCTACCATCTCCCTTCTGACGCCACGCCACTACGCCCCACTGGAGAGACATGTTCGAGATTGCCTTGTTGCTCACCGCCGCTTTTATGGCCGGTGCCCTGAACGCCGTGGCGGGTGGTGGAAGTTTTCTGACCCTGCCCGCCCTTGTCTTCACGGGCGTGCCGCCGGTAGTGGCCAACGCCACGGGCACGGTGGCGCTGCTGCCGGGCTACATGGCAGGTGCCTGGGGTTTTCGGGAGGACATGCAACCGCCCCCCAGCCTGTCCCTGCGGGCCGTGATGCTGCTGGCTCTCATCGGCGGGTCGGCTGGGGCAGCCTTGCTGCTCGTCACGCCAGATGCCACCTTCCGCAAGGTGGTGCCCTGGCTGCTGCTGGCAGCCACGGCCATGTTCGCCTTTGGCCCCACCCTGCGGCAGTGGGCGGGGGCGTCAGCCCACGGCCCCGCCAAACCCTGGAAGGCCGCGCTGGGCATGTTGGCCGTCGCGGGCTATGGCGGCTATTTCAACGGTGGCCTGGGCATTTTGCTGCTGGCGCTGTTTGGCCTCCTGGGGCAGACGCAGCTCAACGCCATGAACGGCATGAAGAACCTGGTGTCCGCCCTGCTCACGGCCATCGCCGTGGCGATCTACGCAGCGGGCGGCATCGTGCTGTGGCCGCAGGCGCTGATGATGATGGTGGCCGCCACCGCAGGCGGCTACGGCGGAGCGCGCGTGGCGCGGCACATACCGGCCGACTGGCTGCGGGGCGGTATTGTGCTGACAGGGCTTGTGATGGCGGGGCTATTCTTTTGGCGGCAGTAGCCAAGGTGCGGGAGCGGACGCGTACAGCGGACTACCGCCACGTGGACATTGCATTGACAACCCGTACGCTGCCCTCTGGTGCCAGCGGGGTCAGCAAAGGTCCTGAAAACGATGGATCCACTCGGTAACTGCGCTTTGCCCTGAGTAGCCAGGTTTACCCGCAGTCCGTTGCACGGAGCCAAAGATCAGGGCCTGCGCCGCTATAGTTGATGGCGGCCTACAGTGTGACTGGAAACGTCTTCGTCGATATCGTGCAATCCGAGGAGCCCGCCATGAGCAGCGTTTCAAAACGAAACAATGTCAATGTTCTGGGCGATACAGGCCCAGTGCTGATGTATGCACATGGCTTTGGCTGCAGCCAAGACATGTGGGATTTGATCACCCCGGCTTTCAAGGCCACGCACCGCCAGGTGCTTTTCGATTATGTGGGCAGCGGCGGCTCGGACCGCGCTGCGTTTGACCGGCTGCGGTATGCCGACCTAAAGGGCTACGCGCTGGACGTCGTGGAAATATGCGATGCCCTTGGCCTGGACGAAGGAGTGACTTTTGTGGGGCATTCGGTCAGCTGCAGCATCGGCATGCTCGCGTCCATCGAGCGGCCTTCACTGTTTGACCAGCTGATTCACATCGGCCCATCGCCCTGCTTTTTGAATGACCCGCCCGGCTATGCCGGGGGGTTCGAGCGTGACGATCTGGAGGGCCTGCTGGCACTGATGGACCAGAACTACATGGGATGGGCCCACTACCTCGCGCCAGTGGTTGCAGGCAATGCAGGCGCGGGCGACGTGACCAGCACGCTGACCAATAGCTTTTGCTCGACGGACCCGGCGGTCGCAAAAGTGTTCGCTCGGGCCACTTTCTTCGCTGACAACCGGGCAGACTTGGCCAAGGTCTCGCGGCCGTCGCTGCTTTTGCAACACCGCAACGACACTCTGGCGCCCCTTTCCGTTGGGGAGTATCTGCATGCACATCTGCCCAACAGCACGCTGCAAGTTCTCGACGTTGCCGGCCATTGCGCACACATGAGCAACCCGTCCCTTGTGATCCAGGCAATGCGCGACTACCTGGGTCAGGCTGCCGTCAGCGCCTGACGCAAAGACAAGGCCTCTTTCGTGAATCTGCTGGACCAATTGCCCTGCGCGGTGGTCGTCACGGACGAAGGGGGCCATGTGCTCGACGTCAACGCAGCACTTCTTGCGCTTGCAGGGGGAGCACGCGAGGATCGCATCGGGGCGTTGCTGGAAGCACTGCTACCGCCAGCCAGCCGCATTTTTTTGCAGACGCACATCTGGCCCACCTTGCTGCGCGACGGGCAGATCAGCGAGATCCATTTGCAAGTGTGTGGTTGCGACAGGGCCCGTGTGCCGGTGCTGCTCAATAGCCGCCGGGGAGACTACAACGGCGCTCCCGCCTATTTTTGGAGCTTTGTTTCCACCCACGAACGCCACCGCTTCGAGGCTGAACTCATTGAACAGCGCAACTTGGCAGAGACGGCGGGCCAGGCGCTCGGCGAAAGCCAGCGTTTCATTCGGGCCATCACCGACGCGATCCCAAGCATGGTGGCTTATTGGGACAAACATCTGCGCTGCAGCTTTGCCAACCATGCCTACGCGCAATGGTTCGGCAGGCAGCCGCACGAGCTGGTCGGCATGTCACGCGAAGAGCTGCTGGGCAAGCGCCTTGTCGAATGGGGCGATGGCTATGTCCAGGGTGCGCTGGCCGGACACGAACAGCAATTCGAGCGCGCAGTCACCAATTTCGATGGAAGTCCTCGCCACATCTTGGCGCACTATGTGCCCGATATCGCAGGCAGAGAGGTCCTTGGCTTTTTCGTCAACGTCAGTGACGTTACAGCACTCAAGACAACGCAGTTGGCCCTGGAAGAAGCGCAAAGACTTGGCCAAACGGGCAGCTGGAGCTGGCAGGCCGAGGGAGATGTGGTTACTTGGTCTCCTCAGTTGTACTCGATGCTCGGCGGCGACCCGCAGGCCCCTGCTCCCAGTTTTGAAGATCAATCTCGCATATACCAGCCAGAAGACTATGCCAGGCTCGCGGAGCGGGTATCGAATGCGCTGCACACTGGCGAGGAGTACGTACTGGATCTCCGGTACAAAAGACCCGACGGCGACTCAGGCTGGGTGGAGGCGCGCGGCGAAGCAGTGCGCGATGCATCAGGGTGCATCAGTGGGCTGCGCGGCACGCTTCAGGAAATCACGCAGCGGCGAGAGCAAGAGCTGGCGCTAGTGGTTGCCCAAGGCCGACTGCAGGCGATGTACGAGACCACGCCCGCCATGCTGCACTCGATGGATGCCCAAGGCCAAATTCTGCATGTGAGCGATGCGTGGCTCGCTTGCCTTGGATACCGTCGGGACGACGTCATCGGCAGACAGGCGTCAAGCTTCCTCACAGAAGAATCCCGCAGACGCGCCAACGAAGAAGTGCTTCCGACCTTTTTAGCGACGGGCCGATGTGACGCAGTGCCCTATCAAATGGTCACGAGCCACGGAGAGATCATCGATGTGCTGCTATCAGCCATTCTGGAGCGGGACGATCAAGGCCTGCCTGTGCGCAGCTTGGCTGTGGTCGAGGATGTGACCCTTCGCAGGCGTGCAGAACGCGAGCTCCAAAGGGAGCATGAGCGTTTGCGCAATCTGATAGAGGGCACCAACGCAGGCACCTGGGAATGGAATGTCCGAACCGGCGAGGTGATCGTCAACCCCCGCTGGGCGGAGATCATCGGCTGGACCATCGAAGAATTGGGAGTCATCACGAATCAGTACCGCGCGGACATCGCCCACCCGGACGAGCTGCCCCACACCCAGCAGTTGCTGCGCGAGCATTTTGCGGGCCGCAGCGACGCCTATGTGTCCGAGCTGCGCCTGCGCCATCGCGACGGCTCGTGGATCTGGGTCGAAGACCGGGGACGGCTCATCACACGCACCGCCGACGGCAAGCCCGAGTGGGTGTTTGGTATCCAGATCGACATTTCCGAGAGAAAGCACCGTGACGATGCCCTGCGGCAACTCAGCGCCGAACTGGCGCAGCAGCATGAACTGATGAGGGTCACCCTCCAGTCGATTGGGGACGCCGTCATCACCACCGATGCCGATGGGCTGATCAGCTGGCTCAACCCGGTGGCCGAGCGCATGACGGGGTGGCTGTCTTCGGAGTCGATGGGGCGCCCCTTGCTGCAGGTGTTTCACATCATCAACGAAGAAACGCGCGAGCCAGCGCCCGACCCGGTTGCAGCGTACGTGGCCGAAGGCAGGACGGTGAGCCTGCCCTCCAAAACCGTGCTCATTGCGCGAGACGGCACCGAGTACGGTATCCAGGACTCAGCGGCCCCCATTCGCAGTCCGCAGGGCGAAATGCTCGGCGTTGTGCTGGTCTTTCATGATGTCAGCGAGCAGCGCAGGCTCAGTGGAGAGATGACCTATCGGGCCACGCACGACTCGCTGACCGGTCTTGTCAACCGCGCGGAATTCGAGTCGCGATTGCTCAGAACACTGCGCCATGCGCAGGAGAACGGCAGCAACCATGCGCTGCTCTACATCGATCTGGACCAGTTCAAGCTGGTCAATGATGCGTGTGGTCACGCCATCGGTGACCAGTTGTTGCAGCAGATCAGCAAGCTGCTGGGGGATTCGATCCGCACGCGCGACACCCTCGCGCGCCTGGGCGGTGACGAATTCGCCATCATCCTGGAACACTGCACCATGGAGCAGGCGAGCCGGGTTGCCCAAAAGATCTGTGACCGCGTGAACGACTTTCGTTTCATCCATGGGGAGCGCCGCTTTCGGATCGGCACCAGCATTGGTCTCGTTCCGCTGGACAAGCGGTGGGCCGATGCCGCGCCCATTCAGCAGGCTGCCGATGCCTCGTGTTATGCGGCCAAAGAGGCTGGCAGAAATCGCGTCCACGCATGGTTTGAAACCGACGCCACCATGCGCGAAAGAAGCCATGAGATGCAGTGGACGACCCGGATCCAGCACGCGCTGGACCACGATGGCTTTGTGCTGTTTGCGCAGCGCATTCATTGCCTGAGGGATCAAGCGCCGGGCATTCACGCCGAAGTTCTGCTGCGTTTGAGAAACGATGATGGATCGTTGGTGCAGCCCGGACTGTTCCTGCCTGCCGCCGAACGCTTTCATCTGGCGTCGCGCATTGACCGGTGGGTTTTACAACATTCGGTCCGTTGGCTCCAAAGCCTGAACGAGCCTGGCCTGATCGACAGCCTCAGCATCAACCTTTCGGGGCAATCGGTGAGCGACAGGGCCTTTCACACATGGGCACTCGAATTGTTTGTCGCAGCCGGTGCGACGGTTTGCTCCAGGCTTTGCATCGAAATCACAGAAACAGCCGCCGTCACCAACCTTGCGGACGCGGCGACCTTCATCGGCCAGGTCCGCGCAGCCGGGGTGAAAGTCGCGCTGGACGACTTCGGCGCTGGCGCGTCGTCGTTCGGGTACCTCAAAGCCCTGCCTGTTGACTACCTGAAGATCGACGGGCAGTTCATTCGAAACCTTATCAGCGATCCCCTGGACGAAGCGGCGGTCCGCTGTTTTTCCGATGTCGCCAGGCTGATGGGGCTGGAAACTGTGGCTGAATTTGTCGAGAGCCCTGAGGTGCTGCAGCGCCTCAAGGAGATGGGGGTGGACTATGCGCAGGGATATCTCAAGCACTGCCCCGAGCCCATCGACCGCCTGACTGAGACTGCGGCCAAGGCGCTGGCGAACGCCTCGTGAGCGCAGTGCCCAAAAGGCACGGCGCTGCCCGCTGACCGCTGCGCCGCTACAGCCAAGCATGATTGGGATCGAATTATTGACAAAAACAGGCTTTAGCGCTTATCCATAAAGCGTTAGCAGCTATCATTTTTGAATATCAAACCGCCGCTGGCGCCATGCGCAGCGGTATCGTCACCGGCCCGTCGTTGACCAGGTGCACCTGCATGTCCGCCGCAAACTGGCCCGTGGCCACGTCGGGGTGCACCTTGCGCGCCTGGGCCACCACATAGTCGTACAGCCGCCGCCCTTCGTCCGGTGCGGCGGCCTGGGTGAAGCTGGGGCGGTTGCCGCCCGTGGTGTCTGCCGCCAGGGTGAACTGGCTCACCAGCAGCAGCCCGCCACAGGTACCGCGGCCATCCATGTCCTGCACGCTCTGGTTCATCTTGCCTGCGGCGTCTGAAAAGATGCGCAGCTTGAGGATCTTGGCCAGCAGCTTGTCGGCCTCGGCCTCGGTGTCGCCACGCTCGGCGCACAACAGCACCAGCAGGCCCGCACCAATGGCGCCCACGGTCTGTCCATCCACATCCACGCGGGCTTCACGCACACGTTGCAAAACACTGATCACTTCGTTGTTTCCTTGGGGTCGTCACGGGGGTCGTCAAAATCCGCTTCCACGTCGGTAGGCAGCAGCTCGATGGTGGCGCGCAGGCCGGGCACGGCGGCCATCAGCGCACGCTCCACCTGGCCGCGCAGTTCGGCGGCGTGGCGCAAAGTCCAATCGGCGGGCATGTGCAGGTGCATGTCCACAAACTGGCGCTGGCCTGCGCGGCGGGTGGATACATGGTCAAACCGCACGGCGCCCGGCGGCTGGGCCGATACGAACTGCTGCAGTGTGGTGTCGATGGTGGCCTGCACCTCGGGCTCTACGGCTGAATCCATCAGGCCCTGGGACGAGCGCCAGACGAGTGAAACGCCTTCCTTGAGGATGTTCAGCGCCACCGCAATGGCGGCCACGGCGTCCAGCCACAACCAGCCGGTGAGCACTGCGCCCCCAATACCCACCAGCACGCCCGCCGAGGTCCACACATCGGTAACCAGGTGGCGGGCGTCGGCCTCCAGCGCGATGGATCGGTACTCGCGCGCCGACCGGAACATGAGCCACGCCAAGAATCCGTTGAGCGCCGAGCTGAGCACCGACAGGCCCAGACCCCAGCCCACTTGTTCAATCGGTTGCGGGTCGAACAAGCGGTGCCCCGCCGCCCACAAGATGCCTGCGGACACCCCCACGATGAGGATGCCCTCGAACCCGGATGAAAAATACTCGGCCTTGTGGTGGCCATAAGGGTGGTCGTCGTCCGCAGGCCGCGCCGCCACCGTGACCATGGCCAGCGCGAACATGGCACTGGCCAGGTTCACAAACGACTCCATGGCATCAGACAGCAAACCCACCGACCCGGTGACCACCCAGGCCAGCGTCTTGAGCGCGATGGTGACCACGGCCACCGCAATAGACGCCCACAGCAGGTTGCGGGGGGTGAGCCAGTGGTGCGGCTTGGGGGGAACGTTGGACATGGAGGGAGTATGGGCGAGGCGCGACGGGCACCAGCCCGAAATTACACCAGAGCCGCCTTAGGGCAGCTTTAAAGTCGCTTCAAACCGGCGCAAGCACAGGCCTGTGCAAGCCCCCATGCCAGAATCCGCGCATGACCCAGGCATGGCGCCAGCGCCTCCTTCCACGACCTGCACAACGCCAACTCACCAGCCTGCTGCTGTGGGCCGTCATCGCGTGTGCGGGGGTCAGCTGGCTGACCGTGGCGCGCCTGCAGCAATTGCACGCCGCGTTCGAGACCGACGCGCGCATCGTGCACCGGCTGCTGAGCCAGCGTGTGGTGCAGCACGACGCCATCATGGCCACGCTGGCGCTGCTGCACCCCCCTGCGGCTGCGGGCGACAGCACCAGCGCCGCATCGTCGCCCCTGCCACGGCTGACCTCGGTGTACCCGCAAATTCTGGCGGTGCTGCAGCGCACAGCGCACAGCGACTGGCCCCCTGCACTGCAGGCAGCACTGGCAGAGGCCGAAGCCACGTCGCGCCGCACCGGCCATGCCGCCATGGCGGGCGTGAACCTGCCCGCGGGCCGCTACTACCTGGTGCTGGCCGCCACGCCCGCCAGCTACGCGCTGCACATCGACCTGCGCACCACCATCCCGACTGACGAGTGGCCCATGGACCGGGCGACAAGCCCCGTGCGAGTGACGCTGGAGCAGGGCGGCGAGGCCTTTGTGGTGCAGCCCGGGCAGGCGGACCTGGCCAGCGGCATCCGCACCTATGACTTTCACAAACTGCTGGCCGCACCCAGTCAGCCCCTGGACGTAGTGGCGCGCCGCAGCATCGGTCTGAACGAGCTGCCCTGGTGGGGCATGCTGGGCTGGTGCCTGCTGACCGCAGCGCTGTGGGCGGCAGGCCGCGCCCTGCGGCGCCAGCGTGTGGCCCGCCAGCGGGCCGAAGAGCTGCTGCGCCTGGGGCAGGTGGCGCGCCTGAACACATTGGGCGAACTGGCCGCTGGCATGGCACACGAGCTGAACCAGCCGCTGACCGCGCTGCTGTCCAGCACCCAGGCCGCCCAGCGCCTGCTGGCCGATGACCCGCCCGACCTGGACACCGCCCAGACGGCCATGGCCCGTGCGGTGGAGCAAGCGCGCCGCGCGTCCACCGTGGTGGGCCGCCTGCGCCGACTGGTGGAGCGGCCCGATCTGGCGGGGCAAGCCCAGCCGCTGGCCCTGCCTGCGGCGGTGCACGACGCGCTGCACCTGCTGGAACCCGAGCTGGCGCAGCGCGGCGTGGTGCCCGCGGTGTCTGCCGCACCGGACCTGCCACCCGTGCTGGCCGAACCTGTGGCGCTGCAGCAGATCGTTCACAACCTGCTGATGAACGCCCTGCAGGCGCTGGAGCAAGTGTCCCCCGCCGAGCGCCAGTTGAACATCGCCATGACGCGTGCGGATGCAGGGCATGTGGCCCTGTCGGTGCGCGACCACGGCCCCGGCATACCGCCCGAGGCGCGCCAGCACCTGTTCGAGCCGTTCTACACCACGCGCACCGGTGGGCTGGGCCTGGGCCTGACGCTGTGCGAGAGCCTGGCACAGGCCATGGGCGCGCAGCTGACCCTGGCGCCCGAGGGCGCACCCCCATCTACCGGCCGCCCGGGCGCCGAGTTTGTGCTGACCCTGCCTGCCGCACCGCCTGCCAATGACCGATAACGCGCAATCCCTCTCGCCCCTGATCCACCTGGTGGACGATGACGCCGCCGTGCGCGACAGCCTGTCCCTGCTCATCAGCACTGTGGGCCTGCGCGTGCAGACCTGGGCCGACCCACAATCTTTCATGGCCGGGTTTGACCGCGCGACCATCGGCGCCATCGTGCTGGATGTGCGCATGCCCGGCATCAGCGGCCTGACGGTGCTGGAGCAGTTGCTGGCGCAAGGCGTGGACCAGCCCATGATCCTGCTCACCGGCCACGGCACGGTGGAGATGTGCCGCCGCGCGTTCAAGGCCGGGGCCGCAGAGTTTCTGGAAAAGCCGGTGGATGACGAGGTGCTGATCGAAGCCCTGCAGAACGGCGTGCGCCAGCATGTACGGTCCCGCGAGCGCCACCAAGCCGACCAGCAGGCGCGCGAACGTTTCGCGCAACTATCGGCCCGCGAGCGCGAGGTGCTGGGGCTCATCGTCGAGGGGCTGACCAACAAGGAAATCGGCCGGGCGCTGGAGCTGTCGCCCCGCACCGTGGAAACGCACCGCGCCAACCTGTTCGCCAAGCTGGGGGCGGAGTCGCTGGCGCAGCTGATACGGAGGTATGCGGCGCTAGTGGACGCAGCCGCGTGAACTGGGCCTTGGCGGGCCTTCCGTAGTTATACGGAGGGCCAAGCGTAGCCGCCCGAATGGCTGAAATCGGCGCCATTTTCTACAGTTCTCCCACGGCGCCACAACGGGTGGCACCGACATTAAAACACCGGAGAACACCATGCAAAACCGCCTCGCTACCGTCGCCGCCCTCGCCCTGTCCCTGATCGCCACCGCTGCCAGCGCCGAAGGCGTGCGCACCGAAAAGAACATGTCGCTGGACCTGGCCACACAAATCGCCGCCCAGACCGTAGCCACCTGCAGCACCAACGGCTACGCCGTGACCGCCACCGTGGTAGACCGCGCAGGCACCGTGCGCGCCGTTCACCGCGCCGACAATGCCGGCCCCCACACGCTGGAAGCCAGCCGCCTGAAGGCCTACACCTCGGCATCGGCCAAGAACACCACGCTGGCCATGATGGAAGGCGCGCAGAAGAACCCCGCTGCCGCCAACCTGGTCAACATCCCCGGCTACCTGCTGCTGGGTGGCGGCGTGCCGGTGAAGGTGGGTAACGAAGTCATCGGCGCCGTGGGCGTGGGCGGCGCACCCGGCGGCCATCTGGACGAGCAATGTGCAGTCGCAGGCATCGCCAAGGTGCAGGACCTGCTGAAGTAACCCCCCGCCCACACCTGCAACGCACGCCATCGGAGACACCCATGAAGCACTGGAACTTTGTATTCACACTGGCCGCTGCACTGGCCTGTGCCACCACGGCCCAGGCCCAGGTGCCTCCGACGGCTGCCGAAACAGCGGCCTACCAGGGCCTGCATGCCGCTGCGGCGCGGGGCGACACGCCGACGTTGCACAAGCTGATTGCCGCAAAGGGTGATCTGAACGCACGCGACGCTTACGGCCGCACACCGCTGCATGTGGCCACATACGCCCGGCAGGCCGAAGCCATCCGCGTCCTCTCCAAAGCGGGCGCCAACCTCGACCTGCTGGAAAACGACCGCTACGACGCCGTGACCATTGCCGCAGTGGCCGACGACGAAGCCACGCTGCGCCTGCTGCTGCAACTGGGCGCGAGCGCAAAACAGATTACCAGCCGCTACGACGGCACCGCGCTGATTGCCGCAGCGCACCTGGGCCACGACGGCGTGGTGCGCCAGCTGATCGCCGCCGG
Organism: uncultured Gammaproteobacteria bacterium; assembly: GCA_947085645.1. Lineage (GTDB taxonomy): Bacteria > Pseudomonadota > Gammaproteobacteria > Burkholderiales > Burkholderiaceae_C > Acidovorax. The sequence goes on along the minus strand of CAMTXG010000043.1, from coordinate 5,093 downwards.
TGCACCGCTGGACCATGTGAATAACCTGCACTGGACGGCGCTCATCGAATCCATCGTGCTGGGCAACGGCGGGCCGCGCCACCGGGCCACTTTGCAGGCCTTGCTGCAGGCAGGTGCCAGCCACACGCTGACCGATCGGCAAGGCAATACACCGCTGCAGCTGGCGCGCCAGCGGGGCTACAACGAGATGGTGCAGGCGCTGCAGGCTGCGGGCGCGGCGCGCTGAGCGCAGCGTGAATCATGCGCAGTGGGGTGTTGGTCATTACAACGCCAACCCGCCTCAACTTCAAAACTGATAGCTGCTAGCGCTTACTGGACAAGCGCTAGCGGCCAATTTCACTCAAAATCCTGATTCCCCATCACCAGGCGCGCCTTCACGGTCTTGCCCTTCACACGCCCCTGGTTCAGGCGCTGTGCGGCCTGCGCGCCAATCGCACGGTCCACCGCCACATAGGTGGAGAAGTCATTCACATTGATCTTGCCGATTTGCTCGCGGGTGTAGCCCATCTCGCCGGTCAGCGCGCCCAGCACGTCGCCTGCGCGGATCTTCTCCTTGCGGCCGCCGATGATCTGGATGGTGACCATGGGCGGCACCAGCGGGCCACTGCCCGTGGGCGTGAGGTCGGCTACCGGGAACCAGCGCGACTCGCGGCCTTGCAGCACTTCGATCTTGCCCACAAAACCCATCTCGTCCATGCTGGCCAGGTTCAGCGCCAGGCCATCGGCATCGCCCCGGCCTGTGCGGCCGATGCGGTGGATGTGCACCTCGGCGTCGGGCGTCACGTCCACGTTGATGACGGCGGCCAGGTTGGCGATGTCGAGGCCGCGCGCGGCCACGTCGGTGGCCACCAGCACCGAGCAGCTGCGGTTGGAAAACTGCACCAACACCTGGTCGCGCTCACGCTGCTCCAGTTCGCCAAACAGCGCCAGTGCGCTGAAACCCTGGGCCTGCAGCACGCCCACCAGATCGCGGCACTGCTGCTTGGTGTTGCAAAAGGCAATGGACGATTCGGGCCGGAAGTGGTTGAGCAGCTGCGACACGGCGTGCAGGCGCTCGCTGTTTTTTACCTCGTACCAGCGCTGCTCGATCTTGCCTTCGGCATGCTGGGCCTGCACCGTGATCTGTACTGGCGTCTTCATGAACTGGGCGCTGAGCTTGGCAATGCCTTCCGGGTAGGTGGCCGAGAACAGCAGCGTCTGGCGTTCCTTGGGGCACTGCTTGGCCACCACCACGATGTCGTCGAAGAAGCCCATGTCGAGCATGCGGTCGGCCTCGTCGAGCACCAGGGTGTTCAGGGCCTCCAACGACAGGTGCTGGCGCTCCAGGTGGTCCATCACGCGGCCGGGCGTGCCCACCACGATGTGCGCGCCGTGCTCCAGGCTCAGCGTCTGCGCGCGCAGCGGCACGCCGCCGCACAGGGTCACGACCTTGATGTTTTCTTCGGCGCGCGCCAAGCGGCGGATTTCGCTGGTGACCTGGTCGGCCAGCTCGCGCGTGGGGCACAGTACCAGCGCCTGCACCGCAAAACGGCGGGGGTTGAGGTTGGCCAGCAGGGCCAATGCAAAGGCGGCGGTCTTGCCACTGCCGGTGCTGGCCTGGGCGATCAGGTCCTTGCCCAGCAGCGCGGGCGGCAGGCTGGCCGCCTGGATGGGGGTCATGGTGGTGTAGCCCAGCTGCTGCAGGTTGGCCAGCGTGGCGGGGCTGAGGGCCAGCGCGCTGAAATCAGTGCTGGCTTGGTTTTCTTTGGAGGTCATGCGCCGATTATCCGGGTGCGGGCTTTTCAGTCCGCTATCCGGGCAACTACCTTACGCACACGTAAGGTGTATCGGCTATAACAAACGCACACGCACCGGGTGGGACATGCCAGATTCAACCAACGCAGCCAATGCCCCCGGCCAGGGGGGCTCCAGCGAATCCTTGCTGGGCCTTATCGCCGATTCAGTGCCCGCGCTGATGGCGTACTACGACGTTCCGGGTTTGCGCTGCCAATTCGCCAACCAGGGCTACGCGGCGTACAACGGCCACAGCACCCAATCCATTCTGGGCCTGACTGTGCAGGAGGCCATTGGCGACCAGGCGTGGGCAGCCATTCAGCCCCATGTCGAGCGGTCTGCCCACGGCGAGCACGTCAAGTACACCCGCGAGCAGACGCTGCCCAACGGCGAGGCGCGCATGATCGAGGTCAACCTGATCCCGCATTTTGGCGACGACGCCACCCGCCAGCTTGGCTCGTTCGTGCTGGTCACCGACATCACCGAACGCTGGCGCGCAGAACGCACGGTGCGCCAGAGCGAAGAGCGCATGCGCAAGTTCACCGAGGCCACGGACGAAGCCATCGTGTTCCACCGCGACGGCATCATCACGGATGGCAACGAGGCGCTGACCCGACTCACCGGTTACGGGCTGCACGAGGTGATCGGCCTGTCCATCTTCAATTTCATCAGCCCCGAATGGCGGGCGGTGGCGCTGGACTACACCCGCAGCGGGCGCGAAGACCCCTACGAAGTCACCATCCGCCACAAGGAAGGTCAAGCCATACCCGTCGAGGTGGTGGGCAAGACCATGCCGCTGCACCACGCCGACTACCGCATCGTGGTCGTGCGCGACATCTCGGCCCGCAAACAGGCGCAAGAGCGCGAGGCTTTCATTGCGCTGCACGACACCCTCACGCAGCTGCCCAACCGGCACTTCCTGATGGAGCAGTTGTCGCAGGTGCTGTCGCTGGCCCGCAGGCGCCATGGCCGCTCGGCCGTGTTGTTCGTGAACCTGGACCACTTCAAAACCGTGAACGACTCGCTGGGCCACCACGCAGGCGACCAGCTGCTGTGCAACGTGGCCGAGCGCCTGCGCCTGGGCGTGCGGGACGCCGACGTGGTGGCGCGCCTGGGCGGCGACGAGTTTGTGGTGGTGCTGACCGATGTAAAAGGCCCGGACGATGCGGCACTGGTTGCCGACAAGCTGCTGGCATCCATGCATGGCGTGTTCACGGTCGAACAGTTGCCGCTGACGATGTCACCCTCCATCGGCATCGCGCTGTACCCCGAGCACGGCAACAGCGCCGACCTGCTGCTGCGCTGCGCCGACGCCGCCATGCACCATGCCAAGGAAAGCGGCCGCGGCAACCGCCAGTTCTACGACCCCAGCATGGACGCCAGCGCCCTCGACGTGCTGCGCCACGAACGCCTGCTGCGCGAAGCGATTGCTACCAATGCCTTCGAACTGCACTACCAGCCCCAGGTGCGCCTGGCCGACGGCGCGCTGCAGGGCATCGAAGCCCTGGTGCGCTGGCGCCACCCCGAACGCGGCCTGGTCGGACCCGACGAGTTCATCACCTTCTCGGAATCCCGAGGCCTCATCACCCCCATTGGCCGCTGGGTCATGCGCGAAGCCTGCCGCCAGCTCAAGGCATGGCAGGACGAAGGCCTTGCCATGGTGCCAGTGGCCGTCAACCTGTCCGCCATCGAATTCCGCCAACGCGACGTCGCCGCAGAAATCGCCGCCGTGCTGCGCGAGACCGGCCTGGCACCGCACTACCTAGAGATCGAGTTGACCGAGTCCGTCCTGATGCACCAGACTGGCCAGGTGCTGGACACGCTCAACGCCCTCAAGGCGCTGGGCGTGGGCATATCGATTGACGACTTTGGAACAGGCTACTCATCCCTGGCGTACCTCAAGCGATACCCCATCGACAAGCTCAAGATCGACCGGTCTTTTGTGGCGGATACCCCGGGCAACGCAGACGACGTTGCCATCGTCACGGCCATTATTCAGATGGGACACAGCTTGCAGCTGAAGACGGTGGCTGAGGGGGTGGAGACGCAGTCGCAGGTGGGGCTGTTGGCGGGGCTGGGGTGCGATTTGATTCAGGGGTTTGTGGTGTCGGTGCCGATGGATGCGGGGATAACGCAGGACTGGCTGTCAATGCGCGCTCGCACCTTGTAAATCAAGGCTCTTAATTTTCTGAAATTCCCGCCTGATCGCGTCGGAGAGGGGAAAATTTCGCATTTATCGCCAGATGCGGCTCCACGTCCGAGCCTTGCACTTGCGTACGTGAAATTATCTATTCTCTCGCACACCAAAATACAACCCATAAACAGACAATCCACAAGAAAATCCAGTGGCAAAATTCAGAAAAAAGTTTAGCCGGTCATGGCTTGCAGAAAAATAATCATAGACCCCGATCATCCCAACCATTGATACCATCTGAAATATCACAATGACGCCCATATTTTCCGGCGTTGTTTTTTTATTCAATAAAAGAATTGCCAAAATAAAGGCAAATATTGAAACAATAACTATTGTATTTGCAAAATTTGCAAATTGATTTAGCACAATTAAAAATACAAGTAACAGCGAATAATAATAGCGATGATTTACAATGTTTTTGTGAATTTCTTCGTTTTTTTTCATTTTTTATTGATAGTCAGATTTTTTACAGGATTTTTCTGCTGCAACAGGCACCGCCTTGGGGAGAGACGAAGCTGTTGCATCTACCCCAATTGATATTATTTTTTTAAGTGCGGTCAAACCCACATCTTTAAAAAATCCACCAGGCGCTGATGCACCGGCTATGTCAAGAACAGTATCAGTTACATGGACGATATTTGGCGGAGGTTTCAGCATTTTTGAACCTGCGTCTGCAGCGGCCCCAATAATGGCAGGCACAGGAGCAGCGGGGGCAAGCACGCCTACAGAGGCCATTCCCAAAGATACAGCGCCAAAGTAATCTGCCTGCTTCCCCAAGTAGTCCGCCCAACCTTCCTTTGTACTTGGAAAGGCGCTCTTTATGGCAGCCGCCGCTGCGCCCAAAATAGAATCGCCGCCTGAATCACAATTGCCTTCTGCACATTGGCCTAAGAGTCCAATCCACCGAACTTAAGCTAAAATATCACCCGTAACACATTGATTTAATTGGTTTTTTTGCAAATCTTCACTTGACGCCGAACACCCCCATGGCAAGAAATATCAGGGTTAACCCTTGGATTCGATAGCGCAGCCCTTGCGCACCTGCTTGCCGATCTGAGCCAGCACATCCACAGCGATACCTTCACCCAAGCCGCACGGCTTTCCCAACACCCCAACGCCTTCACGC
>CAMTXG010000042.1:0-33515 GCA_947085645.1 uncultured Gammaproteobacteria bacterium | reverse complement strand
GAATAAATCTACCGACAATCCCCGCCATGCGTCGTTGCAAATACTCGCCATGCCGCCCGGCATGTCTCCGCTTTGCGCCTAGCTTGGCAGCGATTTCGGCAGATTTCTTTCCTCAACGAACTTCCAACTCAGGACACTAGTTCGCCTCACTGCACGGTCTCTGGCGCAGGCACCCACAGGGCCCTGCGTTGCTCGGCCGCCGACAGGGCCTGCTGCGCCGCGGGCTCGCCGCCTTGTGCCGCGCACTGCTGGGCCCAGCGCCCCTGAAGGCTCCAGACCATGGTTCGAAAGTGCGGCGTAAACACATCCGCCTGCCCCAGCAATTGCAGGTTGGTGACGATCTTGCGGCCCATGGCGTCGCGGTGGCTGTCGCAACAGGCCTGCATATAGCCCGTCATCAACGCCAGCGTTCCGGCCAGCAAGGCCTCGGCGCAGGGCAGGTTGTACTCCTCGTCGCAGGCAGTCTGTGTGGGCGCATCAGGGGGGTGGTTCATGGTGGCACTCCGGTGAACAGATGGCAAAAAGGCGCTGGCGCGCAGTAAGACAAATTATATGAGAACGATTCTCAATAACCGCATATTCTCCTGCGCAAATATAAACACGAATCGTTTGCATTGGATTTATCATTCGCGTTTTTAACCAAACCCATCCTTTTGCGGGTGCCTGCGCACCCCTGCGCCTGCACCCATGCTCCCTTCTCTGCACCGCTCGCCCCTGTGGCTGCTCCCCTTGCTGACAGCGCTGCCCGCCCAGGCCCAACCCACTCCACAGGCCGCGCAGATCCCGCAAGTCACACAGGCCGATGCGCCGCCCGCAACGCTCAAACCCGTGGTGGTCACCGCCACGCGCACCGAGCGCGTGATGGACGAAACCCCCGTGCGTACCGAGGTGGTGACTCGGGACGAGATGGAGCGCACCCACGCCCGCACCCTCAAGCAGGCACTGGAGAACGTGCCCGGCCTGCAGATGCGCGAGGTGGTGGGCAAGTCGGGCTACGAGCTGTCGCTGCAAGGCCTGAGCGCCGACCAGGTGCTGGTGCTCATCGACGGCCTGCCCATCACCGCAAGCACCAGCTCTACCGTGGACCTGAGCCAGTACCTGCTGGCCGATGTGGAACGCATCGAGGTGATCAAGGGCGCCAGCTCGGCGCAGTACGGCAGCTCGGCCATGGGCGGCGTGGTCAACGTGATCACGCGGCGCATGCCGGCGGGTTTTGGCGGCACGGCCACGGTGGACGTGGGCAGCTACGGCCGCCAGAACGACAGCGGCAAAAGCGCCAGCGCCAACAACCGCCACGCACGGTTTGACCTGGCGGGCGGCACCGAGGAGTGGCGCCTGGGCCTGTCGGGCGACGTGGTGGACGACGCTGGCTTTGGCACCGACTCCGCCAGCTACGCACGCCAGGGCGACGCCAGTCGCCGCCAGCAACTGGCCGCGCGCGGCGAATGGCGACCCGGTGCGCAGGGCCGCGTGTGGGCCGACGTGTCGCGCTACACCGAGGACGATACCCAGCGCTACAACCTTTTTGTGCCCCCGGCCAACGTACCGCAGCGCAAGCGCGAAGAGATCACGCGCGACCGCGTGAGCGGCGGCGCGGACTGGCGCCTGTCCAATGGCGTGCGCGCGCAAGTCAAGGGCGTGACCGAGCGCTACGACAGCCGGTCCGGCGGCTACTCCAACGAGGTGCTGGCCACCGACCGCCACTCGCGACAGCAGATGCAGCATCTGGGTACGCAGTTCGACCTGCCCGCATGGGGCCGCCAGTTCTGGATGGTGGGCACCGACTGGCACCGCGAGACCCTGGCGCAGACGAGCAACGGCATGACTGAGCTGGGCGGCCGCGGCAGCAATGTGGAGCGCACCAGCGCCGAGCTGTTTGTGCAGAACGACATCCTGCTGAACGACACCTGGGAGGTGCTGCTGGGCCTGCGCGGCCAGAACGACTCGGATTTTGGCAGCCACTGGGCGCCCAAGGTCAGCGTGCGCGCCAACCTGCTGGACAGCGGCGGCTGGAAGGGCAACCTGCGCGCCAGCCTGGGCCAGGGCTACCGCGTGCCCAATCTGAAAGAGCGCCACTACCTGTTCGACCACAGCGCGCTGGGCTACCGCGTGATTGGCAACCCGAACCTGCAGCCCGAGTCGTCCACCAGCCTGCAATTCGGCGGCACGCTGACCCGTGGCGACGACTTAACGTTGGAGGCGAATGCCTTCCACAACCGCGTGCGCGACCTGATCCAGACCGACCTGGCCAACGCCACGGTGGTCGACGGCATTGCCAGCTACACCTACGCCAACGTGGCCCGCGCCCGCACCAGCGGTGTGGAAAGCACCGTGCGCTGGCAGGCCACCCCCACGCTGGGCCTGAACGCCGCCTACACCTACACCCGCACCCGCGACGAGAGCACGGGGCTGGAGCTGACCCGCCGCCCGCGCGACATCGTGCGGCTGGGCGCCGACTGGCGCGTGCAAACCGCCACCACCCTGAGCCTGCGCGTGCGCCACCAGAGCACCGAACTGGCCGACACCACCACCCGCGCCCGCGCGCCCGCCTGGAGCACCGTGGACCTGGCGCTGAACTACCGCCTGAACCCCGCCACCACGCTGTTTGCGGGCATCAGCAACCTGACCAACCGGCAGCGCGACTTCAGCAACCCCAGCGACTTCGGGCCCGTGTCGGGCCGGTTTGTGTACCTGGGTGCCAAGGTGTCGTTTGGCAACGCGCTCTGAGCCTTTTTTCTGATCCATCCGCATGTTTTTGACCACCTGGAGCCCAACCATGACCACTACCCCCATCAAGACCCTTCTGTCCGCTCTGGCCGCAGCAGCACTGGCTGCCTGCGGTGGCGGTGGCGACTCGTCGGACCCTGTTGTCACGCCCCCGGTCACCACCAGCAAGTTCACCCAGACCGCAACGTGGAACTTCACCCTGCCCGCCGCCGGCAGCTCGGTGTGCTACGACTTCGACGCCAAGGCCCAGGCCGCCTGCACGGGCAACCAATGGGATGTGAAAGTGGTCAGCGGTGGCCGCTCTGCCGAGCTGTTCACCAACAGCGGCCCCAGCAGCACCGATGGCACGGGCAAGGGCGGCGCCTTTGGCACCCCGTTCGTGCACACCTGGACGGGCCTGCAAAAGTGGACCGACGCGCTGGTAGACCCCGTGGGCGGCGCGCTGCCCGCCACGGTCTACACCGCTGACACCGCAAAAGGCGTGTTCAGCGGCACCAACGCCATCCAGTCCGCCGCGTACGAATACGACCTGAACGGCACGCACCAGATGCACCCCAACTTCCGGGTGTTCCTGATCACCACCAACAGCGCATCAAGCGACATCTCCGGCTCTGCCGGCGACGTGTATGCGCTGCAGGTCACCGGCTACTACGGCAGCCCCACCGGCACGGCATCGGGCTGGCCGTCGTTCCGATTCATCAACCGCGCCGCTGCGGCCACGCCGTTCACTGCGTCGGTCAACGCCTCGCAAGGCTGGGTGTACTACGACCTCAAGAACCGGGCCGTCACCACCGAAACGGGCACCTGGCACATTGCGTTCAACCGATACAACATCAAGCTCAACGGCGGCACCTCGGGCAAGGGCACGGTGGCGGGGTTCCTGAGCAAGACACCCGCAGGCTTTTACGCGGCCGACGGCAAGACGCCAGTAGCCGCCAAGTTCAACGCCACCACCAACCTGGCCGACACGCTGGCCGACCTGCAGGGCGCGCTCACCGGCCCCGCCAGTGCCAACGCGTGGGTGAAGGACAGCATCGGCTCGCAGTTGTCGCCCACCTACACCGGCACCTACCCCAACGGGCTCAACTACGGCTGGTTCAACTACTACCCCACCGACGCCGCAGGCGCTGCTGCGGGCGTGACGCAGCACATGCTCAAGGCAAACGCCGAGGCCGCCACGCTGGTGAAGTCCGGCCAGGGCAACAGCTACGCCCGCATGCGGGTGAAGGAAATCACATACGCCCCCGCCACGCCTGCCTACAACGGCGCGCAGACGTGGACGGTGGAGTTCGGCGTCCAACCGGCCACGAACTGATCGGCCTGTTGTGACCCGATGCACCACCACCCGTTCGGGCTGAGCTTGTCGAAGCCAGGGCGCTGGTGCCAATGAACTGCGCACCCCGCCCGTTCGGGCTGAGCCTGTCGAAGCCAGGGCGCTGCCTGCGAGCAGCCCTTCGACAGGCTCAGGGCGAACGGTGGATAGGAGCCCAGTTGGCCGATGAACCAGCGAAACAGCCAACCTATCAACGGCGCCATTTTTGAACGTTTTTGGCCTCTAGCGCTTATCCAATAAGCGCTAGCAGCTATCTTTTTTGAAAACCCACACCATGAATGCACCCCAACTCCGCACGCGCTTTGCACAGGCCCGCGCCGCAGGCCAGCGTCACAAGGACGCGGCCGCCAGCATCGGCGTGAGCGAAGGCGAAGCCATTGCCGCCCACGGCGGCGAACACGACCATCTGATCAAGGCCGTGCCGCTGCGCGGCCCTTGGCTCGAACTGCTGCAGGCGCTGGCCCCCTGCGGCCCCGTGCTGGCCCTGACCCGCAATGAATCCACCGTGCACGAGAAAACCGGCGTGTACGAAAAGCTGTCGGCCACCGGCCCGGTGGGCCTGGCCCTGGGCAAGGACATCGACCTGCGCATGTTCTTCGCGCAGTGGCACGCCGGCTTTGCGGTGACCGAGCACGCCGCCAACCCCGGCATGCCCGCCTCTCTGAGCCTGCAGTTCTTTGACGCCAGCGGCCTGGCCGTGCACAAGATCTTTTGCCGCGACGCGACCGACCGCGCAGCCTTTGAAGACGTGATGCGCCGGTTTGGCGATCCATCGCTGGGCTATCTGTTTCGCCCCAAGACACCCGCGCCCGCGCCGCGCGCCGACGACGAGATCGATGCGCCCGGCCTGCTCGGTGCCTGGTCCGCCATGAAGGACACGCACGACTTCTTCGGCATGCTCAAAACCTTTGGCGCAGAGCGCCAGCAAAGCCTGCGCCTGGCCCAGGGCCGCTTCACGCGCCGCGTGGCCCCATCGGCGCTGCGCGAACTGCTGCAAGAGGCCGCGTTTGACGGCGCGCCCATCATGGTGTTTGTGGGCAGCCCCGGCTGCATCCAGATCCACACCGGCCCCGTGGTGCGCATCGAGCCCATGGAAATCCGCGGCGCACAGTGGCTCAACGTGCTGGACCCGGGCTTTAACCTGCACCTGCGCGAAGACGCCATTGCAGACGTATGGGTGGTTGAAAAGCCCACCAGCGACGGCACGGTCACATCCGTCGAGGCCTTTGACCACAGCGGCGAGCTCATGGCCATGTTCTTTGGCGAGCGCAAACCGGGCCAGCCCGAACGCGAAGACTGGCGCGCCATCGTGCGCAAGGTGTCCCCGCTGACGGCAGAGACGGCATGATGACGATGCCCCTTGTTGTCACACGCCGCGCGGTCTTGACGGCTGCCGTGGGCACCCCTTTGGCAACCACCCTGGCCGTACCGCGCACCGCGCTGGCCCAGCCCGGCCTGCCGCGCCTGGTCACCATCAGCGGCGCGATCACCGAAGTGGTCTACGCACTGGGCGCCGAGGCCCAGCTGGTAGGCACCGACACCACCAGCCTGTACCCTGCCGCGGCGCTCAAGACACCCAAGGTGGGCTACCTGCGCCAGCTGTCGGCCGAAGGCGTGTTGTCGCTCAAGCCCGACGCCGTGATCGCCACCACCGAGGCCGGCCCGCCCGTGGTGCTCGACCAGCTACGCAGCGCCGGCATTCAGGTGAACCTGGTGAAGTCCGACTACACCTGGGACGACGTGCGCGCCAAGGTGCAGGCCGTGGGCCGCGCCGCCCGGCGCGAGGCCGCCGCGCGTGAACTGCAGGCGCGGTTGGACGCTGAATGGGCGCAGTTGGGCCAGCAGGTGGCCGCCGCCAAAGGCGCAAAGCCCCGCGTGCTCTTCATCCTGTCGCACGGCCCCTCACCACAGGTGGCGGGCAAAGGCACGGCGGCCGACGCGCTGATCCGCTTTGCGGGCGGCATGAACGTGCTCAACGGATTTACCGGCTACCGCCCTATGACGGCCGAAGCCATGGCCAGTGCCGCGCCCGATGTCATCCTGACCACCGACGAGGGCATCGAGGCGCTGGGCGGGCAGGGCAAGTTCTGGCAGCGTCCCGAGCTTGCGCTCACCCCCGCCTACCAGCGGCGCGCCGTGGTGTCGCTGGACGCCCTGCAGTTGCTGGGCTTTGGCCCGCGCCTGCCCCAGGCCGTGCGCGACGTGCACCAGCGGTTGTACGCGTGAGCGCGGTGCCCCGCCCCTCCCCCGCCGACGTGCGCCGCAGTGGCACGCCCGCAGGCTTGCCCGTGAAGGCGGGGCGCCTTGCGCCGCGCACCGCGCTGGCACTGGGCACGCTGCTGGTGCTGCTGGCCTTTGTGGCGGGCAGCGCCAGTGGGGCGTACGCGATTTCGCTGGCAGAGCTGCTGCAGATGCTGATGGGCCGTTCGGCCGACACGCCCGCGCAGCTGGTGTTCCTCAACATCCGCCTGCCCCGGCTGTTGCTGGCCGTGGCTGCAGGCGCGGGCCTGGCGCTGGCCGGGGCGCTGATGCAGGGCCTGTTTCGCAACCCGCTGGCCGACCCGGGCCTCATCGGCATCAGCAGCGGTGCCGCGCTGGCGGCGGGCTGCGCCATCGTGCTGGGCCAAAAATGGTTCCCCGCCCTGCCCCACGCGCTGGGCAGCTGGACGCTGATGCTCTCCGCCTTCGCGGGCGGCCTCGCGGTCACCTTGCTCATCTACCTGTTTGCGCAAGGAGCAAGCGGCACCCACATCGGCCTCATGCTGCTGGCCGGCGTGGCGGTGAACGCGCTGGCGGGTGCGGGCCTGGGTTACCTCAACTTTGTGGCCACCGACGAGCAGTTGCGCAACATCCAGTTCTGGCTGCTGGGCAGCCTGGGCGGAGCGCGCTGGAGCGCCGTGGCGCTGGTGGGCGCGCTGGTAGCAGCCGCTTGCGCCGCTGCGGTGGCGTGGGCCCGCCCACTCAACGCCATCGCGTTGGGCGAGGCGCAGGCCACGCTGCTGGGCGTGGATGTAGAACGCACCAAACGCGCTGTGGTTGTCATCGCCGCGCTGGCCGTGGGCGCCGTCACCGCCACCACGGGCATCATCGGTTTTGTCGGCCTCATCGCGCCCCATTGGGTGCGGCTGATTGCCGGGCCCGACCACCGCGTGGTGCTGCCCGGCGCAGCCCTGCTGGGCGCCGCCCTGGTGCTGGCCGCCGATGCCGTAGCGCGCACCGTCGTGCAGCCCGCAGAGCTGCCGCTGGGTGTGCTCACCGCCTTCATCGGCGGCCCCATGTTTTTGTGGATGCTGCGCCGCTTCAGGAGCCGGGTATGAGCACGCAGGTGCAACCGACAAGCCTGCAATGCATCAACGCCCGCGTGTCCGCAGGCGGCCGCACGCTGCTGGACGGCATCACCGCCAGCCTGCAACCGGGCCGCTTCACCGCCATCCTGGGGCCCAACGGCGCAGGCAAATCCACGCTGCTGTCGCTGCTGTCAGCCCAGCGCACGCCCGACGCGGGCCAGGTCCTGCTGGATGGCACGCCGCTGCACACGCTGTCGGCCCACACGCTGGCCCTGCGCCGCGCCGTGATGCCGCAAGAGAGCGCCGTGGCCTTTGACTTCACCGCCCGCGAGGTGGCCGAACTGGGCCGCTACCCGCACCGCAAACACCCTGACGCCAACGAGGCCTCCATCGTGGACCAGGCGCTGGCCGCCACCGATGTGGCCGCCCTCGCGCCGCGCATCTTCAACACCTTGTCCGGTGGCGAAAAAGCCCGCGTGCACCTGGCCCGCGCCCTGGCCCAGGTGTGGTCGCCCCGCCCCGACGGCGCAGCCCGCTGGCTGCTGCTGGACGAGCCCACCGCCGCGCTCGACCTGGCCCACCAACACCAGGCCCTGCGCCTGCTGCGCGACTGGTCGCACGACCAGGGCCTGGGCGTGGTGGCCGTGCTGCACGACCTGAACCTGGCGCTTCGGTATGCGGACGACGTGCTACTGCTGGCGCGCGGCGAGGCCGCTTGCCATGGGCCGGCGGGGGATGTGCTGACGGCGGAGCGGATTGAGAGCGTGTGGGGGGTGGAATGCACGCCGGTGCGTACAGGGCAGGGGCTGCTGCAGTACCTGTTTGAATGAATGCGGGTTGCCCACAAAAGACTTTATCTGTTGGCCGCACTACGCCTTCGGCCTCGCCTGTAAACATTTACCTATGGCTATCATCGCAATTTTTCGGTCCCAAGCTCAATGCAAGACTCTGCCGCCGAATGGAAGAAGTACTCCTTAGCAGTTCGTGAATACGATGCGGTTCTTGAGCACACCAAGGCCGTTTCGGCTTCGTTCATTGGCCTTACCCCGACAAGCGCCCACATTGGCTACGGCGAGCACATATTCGTCAAACTACTCGCGCATTGCGTTTCTTTGAGGAAGCTCGCGCCCGATCCCTCTCGAAAAATTCCCAGCGAGCTTTGGGACTTACCATCAATGTCGGCGGTCGCCCGTTGCGTCATTGAAGCCCATGACGCATTTGTCTACATCACAGTCGGCGGAATCGATCCGCAGGAGCGAGCATTCCGAATGTGCTTGTGGGAGTTGCATGACCAGTCTCGCCGCGCAAAGATGCTCCAAGCAATCGGAACTCAGGGCCCCCGCGCCGAAGATGCAAAGAAAGCCGTAGAGCGCCTGCAGCAAGAGGTAAAAAATTCTCCCTTCTTCCAATTGCTTGACACTGGTGTGCAGCGCAAACTGAGCGACAAAGACCCCCCTCCTTACCACCTCAGTCAGAAGGAGCGCTGTGCAATGTGCGGTGTCAACTACGACTACTACCGCGTCATTACCATGCAGCTTTCACAGTACGTTCACACCCATCCTTTCGCCATACACCAGCTATATGGGTTCAGGGCGGGGAATACAGACGAACTCGCTTTGATGTCCTTGCCTCTGCGATACGCCATGGCATTTTTAGTGCACGTAACCGATGAGATGAAGCGGCTGGTTCCAGGTCGCGCGCCCTCGCCGCCGAGTCGAACGGAGAAAACTATGGCTCTGTGGAGAAGCATCTACGCCAACGGTGTACGCATGGCTGCTGTACAAACATAGCGTGCCGCTTCTCACAGTCACTGTTACCTCGAATGGTTTATCTCACCCCTGTGATCACGACCTACAAAAAAACGACTGGATGCCCAAACATCCAGTCGCTCATTTTTTCATAGCTAACAGCGCTTTTCCATCAAGCGCTAGAGCCCATTTTCACTTAGAAATCAGGCAGGTTCTGCCACAGACTGCGCCGCAGCCCCTGCAGGCGCAGCAGCTGAACCAGCCACCACCACCGGCATCCGGATCAGGTGGTCAAACGCACTCAGCGCCGCCTTCGATCCATCGCCTGCTGCAATCACGATCTGCTTGAACGGCACCGTCGTGCAGTCGCCCGCTGCAAACACGCCGGGGAGGTTGGTGCGGCCGTGCGAGTCGACGATGACCTCGCCGAACTTGGACAGCTCCACCGTGCCCTTGAGCCATTCGGTGTTGGGCACGAGGCCGATCTGCACGAACACGCCTTCGAGCGGCACCAGGTGCTCCACGTTGGTCGCGCGGTCCTTGTATTTGAGGCCGTTCACCTTGCCGTCGGCGCCGGTGATTTCCGTCGTCTGCGCATTGGTGTGAATGGTCACGTTGGGCAGGCTTTTCAGCTTGTTGACCAGTACGGCGTCGGCCTTGAGCTGGTCGGCAAATTCCACCAGCGTGACGTGGGCCACGATGCCCGCCAAATCAATGGCGGCCTCGACACCCGAGTTGCCGCCGCCGATGACCGCGGTGCGTTTGCCCTTGAACAGCGGGCCGTCGCAGTGCGGGCAGTACGCCACGCCCTTGTTCTTGTACTCGGCTTCGCCGGGCACATTCACGTTGCGCCAGCGGGCGCCGGTGGACAGGATCACGGTCTTGGACTGCAGCGTGGCGCCGTTGGCCATTTGCACGCTGATGAGGCCACCGGGCTCGGCCGCCGGGATCAGCTTGTCTGCACGCTGCAGGTTCATGATGTCCACGCCGTAGGCGCGGGTGTGGGCTTCCAGCGCGGCGGCGAACTTGGGGCCGTCGGTTTCGATGATCGAGATGTAGTTCTCAATCGCCAGCGTGTCGTTGACCTGGCCGCCAAAACGCTCGGCGGCGACGCCGGTGCGGATGCCCTTGCGGGCAGCGTACACAGCGGCTGCGGCGCCTGCGGGGCCACCGCCGACGATGAGCACGTCGTACGGTGCCTTGGCGCTGAGCTTGGCGGCATCACGGGCGGCAGCGCCGGTGTCGAGCTTGGCCACAATCTCTTCAATCGTCATGCGGCCGGAGCCAAACACCTGGCCGTTCAAGAACACCATGGGAACGGCCATGATTTCGCGCTCGGTCACTTCCCTCTGGAAGGCGCCGCCTTCAATCACGGTGGTCTTGATGTGGGGGTTGACGATGGCCATGAGCGACAGCGCCTGGACCACGTCCGGGCAGTTGTGGCAGGTCAGGCTCATGTAGACCTCGAAATTGAAGTCACCGTCCAGGGCCTTGATCGAGTCGATCACATCCTGCTCCACCTTGGGCGGGTGGCCGCCGGTCCACAGCAGCGCCAGCACCAGCGACGTGAACTCGTGGCCCAGGGGCAGGCCGGCAAAGCGCAGCGAGTTGGTAGCGCCCACGCGCTGCAGGCTGAACGATGGCTTGCGCGCATCGTTGCCGTCGGTGCGCAGCGTGATCTTGTCGCTGCGCAGGGATTGAATGGTCGTCAGCAGCTCGCGCATGTCGCGCGCAGTCTCGCTGTCGTCCAGGGATGCCACCAGCTCAAACGGCTGCTGCACGCGCTCCAGGTAGGCGGCGAGTTGGGTCTTGAGTTGTTCGTCGAGCATGGTGGTGTCCTTTGAATTTGGAGTTGTGGTGTCTGGGAGGTTGATGCCAAAAGGGCTGCAGTTCAAGCCTGCATATCAACGTCCGGGCGTAAAAAAGCCGGACGGCATGGCGCACTGGCGCCATGACGCTGTCCGGCTTTGGGAGGCCGAAAAAGCCTAGAAGGTGGGTGAGGGCCTGGCGTGCCCGAGCGGGCCGCACAAACGTGCTCCATCTAGGAGCAAAGCGCAGTCATAGCTTTTGCTATGACGAGCATTTGCAACGACGAGGGTGCGCGTTTTTGCGGTACGAGCGGGCATGATGGGCTCTTTCACACCTTCTTAGATCTTGCCAACCAGGTCCAGCGAAGGCGTCAGCGTCTTGGCGCCTTCCTTCCACTTGGCGGGGCAGACCTGGCCAGGGTTGGCGGCGGTGAACTGGGCAGCCTTCAGCTTGCGCAGGGTTTCCGACACGTCGCGGGCGATTTCGTTGGAGTGGACTTCCATCGTCTTGATCACGCCGTCGGGGTTGATCACGAAGGTGCCGCGCAGTGCCAGGCCTTCTTCAGCGATGTGCACGCCGAAAGCGTTGGTCAGCTGGTGCGTTGGGTCGCCAACCAGGGGGAATTTGGCCTTGCCCACGGCGTCCGATGTTTCGTGCCAGACCTTGTGCGAGAAGTGGGTGTCGGTGGTGACGATGTAGACCTCGGCGCCAGCCTTCTGGAACTCGGCGTAGTTGTCGGCAGCGTCTTCGATTTCGGTGGGGCAGTTGAAGGTGAACGCTGCTGGCATGAAGATCAGCACCGACCACTTGCCCTTGAGGGACTCTTCGGTCACTTCGATGAAGTCACCCTTGCCGTCACGGTTGACGAAAGCGGTGGTCTTGAAGGGCTGAACTGGCGTATTGATCAGGGACATTGCTGTTTCCTTAGTGGTTGGTTAACTGAACAGGACTGAAGTCTAGGCCTTTCGAGACCATCAATCCAATTAATTGATTTGATTGAATCAATTGCCTGTGACTATACAGTGACACCCTGCCCTCAGGCCGGGGCGGGCATTTTGCCCCCTTTTAAACCCCCAAAGACCGCAAGGAAGCCGCTGCACAAACCACCGCCCACCCGGTCAACCCTTGCGGCATATCAAACATTCAAATACAACTGATTCGCGTTTAGTTTTATCATCTGCCGCACTGCAGCAACGCCACCCAGGCCACTTTGCTGCAGTGGGCCAGCCAAAGCTCGACGCCTCTGAAATATTGGTCAAAACGGCCTGTAGCGCTTTATTGATAAGCGCAAGCAGCTCATAAATTTATAGCAAAGACCTCAAACACCATGTTCCAAACACTTCTGATCTGTTTCCGCGAAGGGCTGGAAGCCCTGCTGGTGGTGGCGATTGCCACCCTGTACCTGCGCAAGACCGGGCGCCTGCACCTGTTGCTGCCACTGCGCGCGGGCGTGGGCGTGGCAGCCCTGCTCTCGCTGGTGCTGGGCTGGGTGCTCTCGCAGGTGGGCGCGCTGTCGCCCGCAGCCGAGGGTGGCATGGCGCTGGTGGCTGCCGCTACCGTGGCCTGGTGCGTGGTGCACATGCGCCGTGCGGGCCAAGGCATGGGCCAGGACATTGCCCAGCGCATGGACCGCGCCAGTGTGCTGGAAGGCCCGCGCGCAGGCATGGCCGTCTTCCTGTTCGCCTTGTTCATGGTCGGCCGCGAGGGCGTGGAAACCGCCACCATGCTCGCCGCCCTGGCCCGCAGCGCCGAGCTGGGCTATATGGCCTGGGGCGGCCTGGCGGGCCTGGCGCTGGCCATTGCCATCGCCTGGGCCTGGACACGCTACGGTCGCGCGGTGAACCTTGCGCGGTTCTTCCGCGTCACGTCGTGGTTCATGGCGGTGTTTGCGGTGCAGCTGGTGATCTATGCGTTTCATGAGTTCACAGAGGGGGGCGTGATGCCTGGCATCGACAACGCTTATTGGCATGCGGCCACCGAAGACCTGGCCGAAGGCACCATTGCCCAGGCCATCTCGCTGGCCCTGGTGCTTGTGCCCACGGTATGGCTGGGCCTGGCGCACTGGCGTGAGCGGCGCACTGCGCCATCGTCTGCAGCCGCAACCGCCATGGGCACACAGGCTGCTGCGCCACGCGCCGCACAATAGCCCCGCGCACGGCCTGCGCAGCCCCATCGGGCCAACCGGGCCGGATGGGGTCAGCCGGGGTGAACGCGAACACCTATCAACCTCACACGCAGCCAGCGCGCGAAAGCAGGGGCTTGCCTTGCACGGGTTGATATTGATCACGACAATCGGTGCCGAATCAACACAACAGAACAAGGAGTCCCCCATGAAAGGTGACGCACAAGTCATTGGCCATCTGCAGGCCCAGCTCAAGAACGAACTCACGGCCATCAACCAGTACTTCTTGCACTACCGCATGCTCAAGCACTGGGGTTTTGACAAGCTGGCCAAGAAGGAATACGCAGAATCCATTGGCGAGATGAAGCACGCCGACTGGCTGATGGACCGCATCTTCACGCTGGACGGCCTGCCCAACCTGCAGGACCTGGCCAAGCTGCAGGTCGGCGAAGACGTGCCGGAGATTCTGGCCTGCGACCTGCGCGCCGAACAAGGCGCCCAGGCCACCATCAAGGATGGCATCGCCCACTGTGAAACGGTGCGTGACTATGTCTCGCGCGACCTGCTGCAAAAGATCCTGGACGACACCGAAGAGCACATCGACTTCCTGGAAACCCAGATCGATCTGATCGGCAAGGTGGGCTTGCAGAACTACCTGCAATCGCAGATGGGTGACGTGGAGTAACGCCAAGACTGCACCAGAGCGCTCCACGAAAAGTACCAAGAAGAACAACAAAAAACGGGCCGAGGCCCGTTTTTTTGTGCCCACGCCATAACCCAGCTCACCTACTGCGCCGGGCTGCGAAGCACAGCACTACCCCGCACGTCGCAAGTTGTTGCAAGCGCACATCAAAACAGCGCAAATAGTATATTTATAAATGCGAATGCTTCTCAACAAAAGTAGAATGCATTCTTACGACAAAGGCCATTCCTCTTGCAACTCCCGATCTGCAAGGGCACGCCCCGTGATTCCCATTAACACCTAGCCAGCCAGTCAGCCGGGCTCTCCGCCGCTGCAGCCAGCGTTTGTACGTTTGCCGTACGACACCTACTGCCTGGAGCCTTTCTGATGCTGCGCAGCACCGCCAGCCCCTGCCCTGCAGGAGTTCTGCTTCTCTCGTTTTTTGAAGGCCGCACCCCCCTGGGTGCCGCCGCAGGTCGGCCATGAAGGCGGCCCGCGTTGACTGGCGCTACCGCCTGGCCATCACCTCGCGCACCGTGGCGGCCATCGGGGGTGGGTATGCACTGGCGGCAGGGTTCACGGCTGCGCTTTCGCTGGCGTTGGCGCAGTGGATGCCGCGCGTGGAGGCCGTGCTGACCGCCACCATGCTGGCCTGGCTGGCCTATGCCATGGCGGCGGGATGGGCGTTTTATGCGCGCACGGCCTGGGGCGCCTGGGGCGGCACGCTGCTGCCCGCCCTGGCACTGGGCGCTTGCGCCATGGCGTCGCAATGGATGAGGGGCGCGCCATGACGACCGCCACCTCCACCGTGCGCAAGAGCGCCGACCGCGAATGCTTTCGCCAGGCGATGTCGTGGCTGCACACCTGGGCAGGGCTCATCCTGGGCTGGCTGCTGTTTGCGATCTTCCTCACGGGCACGCTGTCGTTCTTCAAGAACGAATTCAACCTGTGGATGCGGCCCGAGATGCACGGGCTGCCGCGCACCGACGCGGCCGATGCGCAGGTGGCACAGAAGTCCGTGGACGCGCTGGTGCGCAAGGCCCCGGACGTCACCCAGTGGATCCTGCACCTGCCCGACGACCGCGACCCGGCCGTCAACATGCTCTGGCGCGGCACCGGCAACGGGCGCTTTGAAACGCTGCGCATGAACCCGCAGACGGGCGAGCCCATCGAGGCACGCCAGACCATGGGCGGTGATTTTTTCTACCGCTTTCACTTCGAGCTGCGCACCGCGCAAAAGGGCCGCTGGACTATTCAAGGCCGCTGGGTGGTGGGCGTGGCCACAATGCTGATGTTTGTGGCGCTGATCACCGGCGTGATCACACACCGCCGCATCTTCAAGGACTTCTTCACCTTCCGCCCGACCAAGGGCGGGCAGCGTGCCTGGCTGGATGCGCACAACGTCAGCGGCGTGCTGGTGCTGCCGTTCTATCTGATGATCACCTTCAGCGGGCTGATGATCTTCCACACGCTGTACATGCCTGCGGGCATTGCCGCCACCTACAAGAACGAGAAAGGCGTGGACTCCAACGCCTACTTTGCCGACCTGCAGGGCGAGAAACCCGAAAGCCGCCCCCGCCGGGGTGCGGGCGACAAGGTGGAGCCCCTGCCCGCCATCGCCCTGCAGCCCATCATCGACGCGGCCACCACCCGCTGGCAGGGCGGGCGCATCGGCAGCCTGCAGGCGCGCCGCGATGCCAACGGCCGCGCCGTGGTGGAGGTAACGCGCCACGAAGGCGACCGCCTGCAGTACCGCCCACCGCGCCTGCTGTTTGGTGCCACTACCGGCCAGTGGCTGGACCAGGCCGACGCCACCAGCCCTGCTGTCAAGACCTATGGCGTGCTGTATGGCCTGCACATGGCGCGATTTGCCGATGTGGGCCTGCGCTGGGCGCTGTTCGGTTTTGGGGTGCTGGGCAGCCTGATGATTGCCACAGGCATGGTGCTGTGGTCGGTCAAGCGCAGCGCCAAGTCGCAGACACAGGCCAGCCGTACAGAGGCGGCCAAAACGACCAGCAACATAACCAGCAACGCACCCGCTGCACACCCCAAAGCGCCGTTTGGCGAGCGCCTGGTGGCTGGCATCAACATCGCCACACTGGCCGGGCTGCCGCTGGCCTGTGGCGTGTACCTGGCCGCCAACCGTCTGATCCCTGTGGGCATCGAGGGCCGAGCGGATGCCGAGCTGGCCTGGTTCTTCAGCGCCTGGGGCATCACGCTGCTGTGGGCGCTGGCCTGCGCGGTGGTGCGCCCGCACCGCCTGGGCTGGACGGTGCCGCTGGCCGCAGCGGGCCTGGTGTGGGCCGCGCTGCCGCTGCTCAACGCGCTGACCACACACACCCACCTGGGCGTGAGCCTGCCCGCGCGCGAATGGGTGTGGGCCAGCATGGACCTGTCGTTTTTGGCCACCGGTTTGCTGCTGGGCTGGCTGGCGTGGCGCGTGCGGCCCGGCCGCATACCCCGCCGCTGCGCGCCTGCACGGGGTGCGCGACCCGCGCGGCCTGCGCCTGCTGTGCCCGTAGCGCCCGCCGAAACCTCCACATCGGGAGCCTGAGCCATGTCCGCCTTTCTTCTGTGCTTTGCCGCCTGGTCGGCCATTGCGCTGGGCATGGACCGCCACCACGAAGACGCCCTGGGCCGGGAAGGCGCCGTGCGCCGCCTGGCGGTGCTGCGCCGCTCGGGCTGGCTGCTGCTGGTGCTTTCGCTGTGGCTGGCAGCGGCGCACCCGCCGGGGGGCGTGCCTGCATCCCTGGGCGTAACGGCATGGACCGTGGCCCTGTCGGTGGCCGCCGTGGCGGTCACGGCCACCGTCACCTGGCAGCCCCGGCGCACGCCCGAACTGGCTGGCGCGGCCCTGCTCGCGGGCCTGCTGGCGCGGGCGCTGGGGTGGTGATGGCCGGGCGCGGCGCACGCGCCGCCCCGTGCTGAGTCCCCTCCCGCTCGACCTCACCTTTCTGCTTTCACGGCCCCACCACATCCCAGACAGCGGGTCTTCGCGGCACGCGCCAGGCACAGGGCGGCTTTTCACCAACCGCGTCGCGCTCACTCCAAGGAAAACCATGCACGCCTACACACCAACCCCCTATCGCCTCCACCCGCTGGTGGCCGCCCTTCTTGCCACGCTGTGTGGCACGGCACTGGCGCAGACGCCGCCGCCCGCTGCAGCTGTGCCGACCACGCCGCAGACGCTGGGCGAGGTCACCGTGCAATCCAGCGCGGACGACGACGGCTATTCGCCCGCCGCCGCCAGCACGGCCACCAAGGGCAGCGCGCCACTGCGCGACGTGCCGCAGGCCGTGAACGTGGTGCCCGCGCAGCTCCTGCGCGACCAAGGCGCACGCTCCATGGAAGACGCACTGCGCAACGTGCCCGGCGTGACCATGAGCCACGGCGACGGCCAGCGCGACCAGGTGGTGATCCGCGGCTTCACCGCCATTGCCGACCAGTTTGTGGACGGCGTGCGCGACGACGCGCTGTACTTCCGTGACCTGGCCGACATCGAGCGCGTGGAAGTGCTCAAGGGCCCTGCCGCAGTGCTGTACGGGCGCGGATCGTCGGGTGGCCTGATCAACCGCGTGACCAAGAAGCCCAAGTTCGGCGAGACCTCGGGCGAGGCATCTCTGGGCCTGGGCAATTTCGACTACCGTCGCGCCACGGCCGATGTGAATGTGGGCATCAGCGACACCGCCGCCTTCCGCATCAACGCCGCCGTGGAAGACTCCGGCAGCTACCGCGACCAGCAGTTCGTCAAACGCCACAACGTAGCGCCCTCGCTCGCGCTCAAGCTCGCGGCGCAGACCGACCTGCTGCTGCAGTACACCAACGCCCGTGACAAGCGCCTGACCGACTTCGGCATCCCCGCGCTCAACGGTCGCCCCGTCAACGTGCCCGCAAGCACCTACTACGGCTCCAGCAACGCCGCGCAGGACGACACCACCA
Organism: uncultured Gammaproteobacteria bacterium; assembly: GCA_947085645.1. Classification (GTDB taxonomy): domain Bacteria; phylum Pseudomonadota; class Gammaproteobacteria; order Burkholderiales; family Burkholderiaceae_C; genus Acidovorax. The sequence goes on along the minus strand of CAMTXG010000042.1, from coordinate 15,868 downwards.
CCAGCACCATGCAGTCGTTTGCGGCCACGCTGAACCACCGCTTCAACCACGACTGGTCGGTGCGCAACGTCACGCGCCTGTACGACTACGCGCTGGACCGCTACAACACCCTGCCCGGCGGCACCACCGACCCGGTGAACCTGACCGTAGGCCGCACCCGGGCCTTCATCCTGCGCGACGAAAAGGGCTTCTTCAACCAGACCGACGTCACCTGGCGCAACCAGCTCGGCGGCTTGAAGCAAGAGTGGCTGATGGGCGTGGAGCTGGGCCAGCAGAAAAAACGCTCCGAATCCGCCTCGGGCGGTGCGGACCGCGTGTCCATCTTCAACCCCATCGCTGCAGCCCCTGTCATTCCGGCCGCCAACTACAACGCCGACAACGCCATCCCCAGCCACACCACGCAAGACACGGCCGCGCTGTACTGGCAAAACCAGATCACGCTGGCGCCCCAATGGAAGGCGCTGGTGGGCGCCCGCTACGACGTGTTCGGGCAAGAGACCACGTTCGACCGCAAGCTCGCAACGCTGTCGCGCACCGACAAAAAGTTCAGCCCCCGCGCGGGCCTGGTGTGGCAGCCCGGCGATACCGTGTCGTACTACGTCTCGTACAGCAAATCCTTCCAGCCCTCGGCCGAGGCCTTTGCGCTGTCCGCCAGCAACACCAGCGCCGAGCCCGAGATCACCGAGAACAAGGAGATCGGCGTGAAGCTCGACCTGCTGGACGGCCGCCTCAATACGACCGGCGCGCTCTTCAACCTCACGCGCAGCAACATCAAGAACACCGACCCCGCCAATCCCGGTCGTCAGATCAACGTGGGCACCCAGCGCACCAACGGCCTGGAGCTGACTGCCAACGGCCGCCTGCCCGGCCGCTGGGACGTGAGCACCGGCTACGCCTGGCTGGACGGCCGCATGACGAAATCGCTGGCCACCACCATATCCACACAGCTGCCCACCGCTGCCATCCCCGCACAGGGCAAGGTGCCCGCACTCACGCCGCGCAACTCGGCCTTCCTGTGGGCCATGAAGGACCTGGGCCACGGCCTGCGGGTGGGCGGCGGTGTGAACCACGTGGGTGCGCGCTTCACCTCGCTGACCAACCTGGTCACCCTGCCCGGCTACACCACGCTGGACGCGGCCCTGCAGTACACGCTGGGCCAGTGGGATGTGGACGTGAACATCAAGAACCTGGCCAACCGCAAGTACTACGTGTCGGCCCACGGCAGCAACGACAACCTGATCCTGCCCGGCTCGCCGCGTGCGGTGCAGGTGACGTTGCGAACGCGGTTCTGAGCTGTCGCAGATAGCGAACATGGTCACAATGCAAAACGGAATCATTCCTATTTGCGATATAGAATCACGCTCTCGCAAGCCACAGCCGCGCCGCTGAAGCCAGCACCCTTTTTTGACTTTTCGGGTTGTTTGGCGTGATGAACGATCTCCTTGCTCTTGCCACTACCGTTGCCGTCGCATCGGCGGCTCCTTCACAGCGGCGTCGCCGGGCGCAGTCGCACAGCAACAGGGCGTACAAACCCGCCACAACGCCATGCTGAGCCCCACCGCCTTGCGCCGCTGGAGCTGGACCCACAAATGGTCCAGCCTGGTGTGCACCGTCTTCATGCTGCTGCTTTGCATCACCGGCCTGCCGCTGATCTTTCACCACGAAATCGGCCACCTGCTGGGCACCGAGGTGGAGGCACCCGCCATGCCGACCGACACGCCGCGCGCCAGCCTGGACAAGGTGCTGGCTGCCGCGCACGCGCTGCACCCCGAGCGCGTGGTGCAGTTCGCGTCGCAGTCCGATGACGACGCCAATGTCTGGTTCGTCACCCTCACACCCACCCCGGCGCCGACCGAGGATTTCAAGTCGATTGCCGTGGATGCGCGCACCACCGAAGTGCTGTCGCGCCGGCCCGTGGACGAGGGCTTCATGTATGTGATGTTCCGTTTGCACGTGGACCTGTTTGCGGGCCTGCCGGGCAAGCTGTTCCTCGGGTTCATGGGTTTGCTGCTGCTGGTGGCCATCGTCACCGGGGTGGTGCTGTATGCGCCGTTCATGCGCAAGCTGGCGTTTGGCGATGTGCGGCGCGACCGGTCCACGCGCGTGAAGTGGCTGGACCTGCACAACCTGCTGGGCGTCGTTACGCTGGTGTGGGCCTTTGTGGTGGGTGGCACCGGCATGATCAACACCTGGGCAGACCTGATGATCAAGTATTGGCAGTACGACCAGCTGTCGGTGCTGCTCAAGCCCTACGAAGGCCAGCCCACGGTGCCCGTGGCCGAACGCGGTCCGCTGCAGCAGGCGATGGAGGCCGCGCAGGCCCACGCGCCGGGCACCAAGCTGTCGTTCATTGCGTTCCCGGGCACGGCGTTTTCCAGCCCGCACCACAACACATTCTTCTTGAAGGGTAACGAGCCCCTCACGTCGCGCTTGCTGCAGCCCGTGATGGTGGACGCCCGCACGGCCCAGGTCACCGCAGCGCCGCAGCTGCCGTGGTACCTGACCGCCCTGCTGGTGTCGCAGCCGCTGCACTTTGGCGACTACGGTGGTTTGCCGATGAAGATCATCTGGGCGCTGCTGGACATTGCCACCGTCATCGTGCTGGGCAGCGGCCTGTACCTGTGGCTGCGCAAGGGGGTGCAGGGCAGCAACGCCACCGCCACCGCCAACGCCAACTCGAACGCCAAACACATTCCCGGCGAACTCGACGTTGCAGCCCCCGCAGCAACGCGCACCACCGGCGCCATGGCTCGCACGGAGGCCACGCCATGAGCTACAAGCCGCGCCCCTTCCTGCCCCCCTTCCTCGCGCTCTGGGGCTGGCCCATCGCCATGGGTGTGCTGACCACCACCGGCCTCATCACCGCTCTGGTGTCCGATACCTGGGGCGACTGGTGGTCTTGGCTGGGGCTGGGCGTTCCGGTGGTGGTGATGTGCTGGTTTGCATGGCGGCGCCCCGCCGCAACCGATTTAACAACCTCACCTGCGGCTGCGGCTGAGTCGGCCATGGGCCGGCCGACGTTCTCCAGCCTTGCCAAGCCCGCAGAGACCACAGAACCCGAGGCCAGTGCACGGGCGACGTCCATCCAGAAACCTTAGCCCGTCCCCACCGTGAACCATGGCTGCGTCTGCGCAACGCCTGCTGCCGGCCACAGAGGCACGGCCCAGACCCGATTCAGGGCCAAAAAGCCACCTGGCGCTTGTCCACAAAGCGCTGGAAGCTATCAATAAGTGAGTGCCTCGCTCCTGCCAAAGCGGGGGTGTGGTGCTGCGCGCCCACGTTTGCTTGATTTTTGATTTTTTTGTTGAAACCACCGAAAGGAATCGTCCATGTTCTCTACCCAATACATCAAGGCACCGCTGCTGGCCACCTTGCTCGTCGGCGCGTGCATCACCGCTGTGACCACCGCCCATGCCCACCAGGTGTGGCTGGAAAACGGGGGCGGCCAGGCCCGCCTGCACTTTGGCGAATTCAACGAAAACCTGCGCGAGACCTCGCCCGGTGCGCTCGACAAGTTTCTGGGCGCGCCCGTACTCGACCAGCGCGGCGTGAGGGGCACGCAGCGCCTGGAAGGCACGCTGGGCAAGGACGCTTTCAGCTACACCACGCAGGCCGACGCGCAGGCACTGTTTGCAACGGCCGCCTACCCGCTGATCGACCGCAGCAAGCGCAACCAGCCGGCCATGCTGTGGGTGCCGGCCGCACGCTGGGTTGCAGACCCGACCCAGGCGGCCGAACCCACCCCGAAGGCGCTGGACCTCGTGCCCACCGGCAAGCCCGGCGAATTCAGGGCTGTGTTCAACGGCAAGCCGCTGCCCAAGGTGCAGGTGGAAATGGCTGCCCCCTCAGGCTGGTCGCGCGGCGCTGCGACCAGCGAGGACGGCACCGTGACCTTTGCCCTGCCGTGGAAAGGCCAATACGTGGCTGAGGTCAAGCACACCGACAAGACACCTGGCGAAGCCCAGGGCAAGCCCTATGCCGAAGCCAGCTACGTGACCACCGTGAGCTTCGTGGTGAAGGAAGGCATGGCCTCGCCCGCGCTGCCCGAGGCGCCCAAGGCCCCATGAAACCGGCACCAACAGCCACCCTTCGTCGATCAATGCATCTTTTTCTTGCGCACATGCCAAACCACACCCGATTCCCCCTGGCCCCCCTGGCCGCCGCCATCACTCTTGTCACCGCTGCACCTGCGTGGGCGCAACAAGCCCTCCCCTCGGACGCAGCCCTTCCGACCGTCACGGTCACGACCACGCCCACGCAGGACGGCGTGGTGACCCAGAACCGCGCCGCCACGGTAGGGAAAAGTCCGGCCACTGTGCATGAAACGCCGTTCTCCATGTCAGTCATCAGCGTGGAACAGATGCGCGAAGCGGGCGCCAACACCGTTGAAGACACGTTGGTGTACAGCGCGGGGGTGTACGCGGGCCGCTACGGCTTCGACACCCGGGGTGACTGGTCTGCGGTACGCGGCCTGTCCCCCTCGATGTACCAAGATGGCCTGCGCAGCCTGTACGGCTTCTACAACAACGTGCGCCCCGAGGTCTACACGCTCTCCAGCGTGGAAGTGCTCAAGGGGCCCTCGTCTTCGCTGTACGGCCAGGCCGAGCTGGGAGGCATCGTCAACGTGGTGAGCAAGCAGCCGCAGAAGACCGCCGCCCGAGAAATCGAGCTGCAACTCGGATCGCACAGCCGCAGGCAGCTGGCGGCCGACTTCACGGGCCCCCTCAATGCCGACCAGACGCTGCTGTACCGGCTGGTGGCGCTGGCCCGCAAGAGCAACACGCAGGTGGACTACGTCAACGACGACGCGCTGGTGCTGATGCCTTCGCTGAGCTGGCAACCCCATGCCGACACGCGCCTGACGGCGACGTTCCTCCACCAGCAAAACGACTCCAAGGTGTCATCGCAGTTCCTGCCGTACCAGGGCACCCTGGGACCCGCCCCGCGGGGGCCCATCCCCTCCAGCCGGTTTGCCGGCGAGCCGGGCTGGGACCGCTACGACACGCGCAAGAGCGAACTGAGCCTGGCCTGGGACCAGCGGCTCGCGCAATCATGGAAGCTCGCGGGCGCGCTGCGCAAAACGCAATCCTCCGGCGTGACGCGGGAGATCTACACCAGCGTGGGGCCCATACCTTCTGCCGCCGGAGACATTGCGCGCACCGTGCACGCGGCCGACCGCAAGAGCGACGTGCTGGCGGCAGACCTCCGGCTGGAAGGCGCCATCCAGGTCGGCCCCACCCGCCACCAGCTCGGCCTGGGCATCGACCACCAGAACGCTTTGTGGGAGGAGTACAACTACTTCAGCCAGTCCGGCGTGGGCAGCTTCAACCTCTACAACCCGGTGTACGGCTCGGTGGGCACGCTGGACCTGTCGCGCCTGGCCCTGGTGGACCGGCCGGACAACAAGATCGTGCAGACCGGGCTGTACGCCACTGACCACATCAGCTGGGGACCCTGGATTTTCTCTGCTGCCGTGCGGCGTGACCAGGCGCGCAACGAGGTGCTGAACCTGACCACCGCCAACACCGTGGTGCGCAACACAGCCACCACCGGCAGGCTGGGGGTGATGTACCAGTTCGCGGGTGGCTGGGCGCCGTATGCCAGCGTGGCCAACGCGTTCACGCCCAACCTGGGCACGGACGGCACAGCGTCGGCGGGCCACCTCAAGCCTACGACCGGCACGCAAAAGGAGCTTGGCGTCAAGTTTCTGGCGAATGACGGCAACACGTCGGCAGCCCTCGCGTGGTTCGACATCCAGCAAAAGAACCGCGTGGTCGATGGCGCCACCCCCGGCGGGCGCGAGCAGGTGGGAGCCACCGTGAAAGGCTGGGAGCTTGAAGCGCGCCACCGCATGGGCGCGTGGGACCTGCTGGCCAACTACACGCAGCTGGAAGCGCTCAATGCCGTCACTGGCAAGCGCCTGGGCTCGATTGCCGAGAAGTCGGCCTCCACCTGGGTGCAATACCACTTCGGTGGCGGGTGGCGCGTGGGGCTGGGCGGCCGCTTCGTGGGCGACGTCACTGGCAACGGCGGGACTCCCGTGGTCCCGTCGGTGGCCCTGTATGACGCGATGGTGGGCTACTCCAACGCAAGCTGGGACCTGCGGCTCAACGTCAAGAACCTGGCAGACAAGCAGTATGTGTCGTGGTGCCGTGGTGCGAACCAGGACTGCGGGTACGGCCAACGCCTGAACGCTTCGCTGACCGCGCGCTACAGGTTCTGACCTGCAGCCCTCTTTGCCAACGGGCTCGAAGGCCGCGTGCACCTCTCGCGCAACGAGCCCCACCGCACCGCGAACCCGCCCATGCCCACGCCCATGGGCACCGTCACCAATCGCAAGGTGACAGGCGGCTATTGGCTGGCGCCGGGGCAGACCTCTGACACCACGCTGGCCGAACTGCGCGCGCAGGTGCGGGCTGGCGCGGTCAAACACTCGGTGATGGCAGGCGTGGACTGGCGCGCCAGCGCAGGCATCTACGGCGCATTCGCCATGGGGAACCGCGGAGCCATCGACCTCTACAACCCCATCGCGGTCCCCTGTGCCCGGCCCCTTCGAGGCTGGCCCTTCTTCTTTTTTCTCGATTGGATAGACAACCCCATGAACACCAGCATGTCCCTTGGCCGCACCGCCATCGCGCACGCGGCCCTGCTCGCCCTGTGCGGCGCGGCCCACGCACAGCAAGCCGCACCCACGGCATCTACCGCCCCACCGCAGAGAATGCCCTCCCTCCCGTCACCGTGAGCGCAGGCGCCGAGCAAGAGAACCCCACCGCGCCCGTCAGCGGCTTTGTGGCCAAGCGCGCCCTGAGCGCCACCAAGACCGACACCCCGCTCATCGAAACCCCGCAGGCCATCAGCGTGATCACACGCGACCAGATGGAAGCCCAGGGCGTGCAAACCCTGCGCCAAGTCACCGCCTATACCGCAGGTGCCGTGTCCAACTATTTCGACAGCCGCCGCGACAACTTCGCAGCCCGCGGTGGGTCGGTCACACAGTACCAGGATGGCCTGGTACGCCTCAGCGGTTTTGACAACATGACCCGTCCCGATCCATACACCCTCGAACGCGTCGAGTTCTTGCGCGGCCCTACATCCGTGCTGTACGGGCAAGGCAGCGTCGGCGGTGTGCTCAACCTGACCAGCAAACGCCCACAGGCCGCTCCCGTGCGCGAAGTGCAGGTGCAATTGGGCAGCTACGGACGCAAGCAAATCGGCACCGATCTATCAGGCGCGCTCGATGCCAACGGCCAATGGCGATACCGCCTGGTGGCAATAGGGCGCGACAGCAACACCCAAGTGGACCACGTCCGAGACGACCGCCTGGTGCTGGCCCCCTCGCTCACGTGGCAGCCCAATGCCGCCACCTCACTCACCCTGCTGGCCCAGTACCAGAAGGACAAAAGCGGCTCGCTCATCGGCTTCTTCCCATGGCAAGGCACACAGTTGCACAACCGGTACGGACAAATTCCCACCAGCACCTTCATCAGCGAACCCGGCTGGGACGCCTTCAACAGCGAAGGCAAATCGCTAGGCTACCTGTTCAGCCACAAGATCCACCCGGACTGGGTGGTCCGCCAGAACCTGCGCTACAGCCAGGGCGAAGTGGACTACCGCTCGCTGTGGACCAGCTTCCGGCCTAACGCAGCGACGGGCCGCCCCGGCCGCCCCGTTTTCGAAAGCGACGGCCGCCGTCTGGTCCGTGACGCCCACTGGGCCATCAACCGCAGCCACCTGACTCAAGCCGACACGCAAGCGCAAGGAAAACTGCGTTGGGGCCACAGCGAGCACACGCTGCTGCTCGGCATGGATGCCCAACGCGCACGCACGGGCAGTGACCAGTGGGGCGCCGTGGCACCGGCCATAGACGTCTACCACCCCGTGTACGGCAACTTCACGCCGCCCACCGCGTCGCAGCTGGTGCGCCAGCCCAGCGTAGTGCAAAAGCAGCTGGGCTTTTATGCCCAGGACCAGATCAAGTGGGGCCAATGGACGGCCACCCTCGGCCTGCGCCACGACAACGCCCAAACCGACACCGAAGGTCGCCCTGCCGCAGCCGTGGACGACAAGGCCTGGACCAAACGCGCTGGCGTCACCTACCAGATGGACGGCGGCTGGGCACCGTATGCGGGCTACTCCGAATCGTTCCAGCCGCTGGGCGGTGTGGATGCCTACGGCACGCCCTACAAACCCCAGCGCGGCGAGCAGTGGGAGGCCGGTGTGAAGTGGCAACCGCCCGGCCAGGGCATCAACGCCTTTGCCGCTGTCTACCAGCTGCGCGAAAAGAACCGCAAGACCACCGACCCCGGTAACCCGCTCAACAGCCTGCAGATCGGCGAGGTCAAGGTCAAAGGCTTCGAGGCCGAGGTGCAAGCCAGCCTGGCGCGCAACTGGGACTTCACGGTGGGCTACGCCTTTACCGACGCCAAGATCGCCCGTAGCAACACGGGCGACCAAGGCATGCCCGTGGCCAGCGTGCCCAAGCACACGGCATCGGCCTGGCTGAGCCACCGCTTCGCCAGCGAAGGCCGCGGCGGGTGGACGGTGGGCGCGGGCGTGCGCTACACAGGATCGCAATGGAGCGGCACCAGCGCCATCAGCACCCCGGCCGCCACCCTGGCCGATGCCATGGTGGCGTATGACGCAGGCGACTGGCGCGTGGCTTTCAACGTGGTCAACCTGACGGACAAGGTGCAGATCACCCAATGCCTGGCACGAGGGGATTGTTTCTATGGGCAGGCGCGAACGTATACGCTGACTTCGACGTACCGGTTTTGAGCGGGCCGCCGCAACCGGCTGGGATTCTCCGGCTGCGTTGCGGCATCAAAATTTCATACAAAACAGCCTCTACCGCCTTTATAGCAAGCGCTCCCAGCTATTAAAAAGATATTAAATTCCGAATCAAAACAAGCCTCGGCGCGCCATACGCAGTCGGTCCGCCTCCGCTTCCCACCACACCCCAGATCCGGCTGAGGCGATCACCATGGCAAGTCCAAACGCTCCCGTGAACCACGGGATCCAGGCTGCAAGGAAAACAGCTACAGCCAGCGTACCGAGGACGGACAGGCCCAACCGCCAGTGAAAAATCAGCAGCATCAAAAGGTCTATCAGCGCATCCATGGAATCTCTCGAACAAACGCATTCTCACGGTCTGAATCTTGCAAAAGGTGCCCGGCAACCCGTGGGTAAGCCGTTGAAATAAGGGCCTGGAGGGGCAGGCGCGTTGACTATATTGCCTCAGCAGGCACGAAGGCAGTGCTTCACAAGCCGCATGGCCTCCGGCCACACCATCGCAAGAAGCCCTGACGCTGTCAAAACCGCTGCGTCCCATACACCGTAGACCTCGTCACCTGGTGCTTCGACTGTGGACCAGAGGGCTGGCGCAAACGTGACGATGCTGAGCAGGAATACGGGGAGCGAAAGACAACGCAGCCCACGCAGAAGAACGGCTTGCCACGTTTGCAGCGTGATGTCTCTTACAGGGACTGGCGCGAGGCCGATCAATGCAATTCCGGGAAGAAAGAATGTATCTCCCCAGGCTCCCCCCCCAAAGGCTACGACGTTGGCCAACGCGCCAAGGTAAACACAAGCGCTTCCGCACAGGGCCAGAAACGCGCCAAGGTAAAACCGAAAGGTCACGGACATGCGCAGCCCGGGTTGTCAAAAAGCAAGCCGCATGACGTTGGCGAAGCGAGGCCCGGCGGTCGAGAGCAAAACGTGGCCCCAGTGACGATCAAAAGCACGGGCAGTCCCTTCAAGGTGAAATCTGTTGGCGAAGTATCCCCCGCTGCAGCGTGCCCAGCCGTCGCCACGAGGCCCGAGCCGCGTGCACCCCGGCCTTGCGCAAAGTAAGAATTGGCCACCGTCGCAAAAAGACATTGGAGACCTCCGATACTGCGGCCCTCAGGCCTGCCTTCAGGTGGCAGGCTTCAATCCATAGGAGCCGAGGATATGCAAATTCAACGATGGGCTGCCGCTTTCGGTATGACCTTCTGGGCGTTGTGTGTGACGGCACAAACGGGCACGCACGTGGTGCTGGATGACCTGGGGGGCCTGCGCATCGACAAGACCGAGGTCACCATCGCCCAGTTCGCCCGTTACACGCAGGCCACCCGCACCACCACCCGCGCGGAGCGAGAAGGCGGCGGGTTCGAGTACGTGGGCGGCTGGCAGCGGCGGGCGGGCTGGACGTGGCAACGCCCTGACGGAACGCCGCCCGATAGCGACCAACTGCCCGCCGTGCACATCACACACGCCGAAGCCCAGGCCTATTGCCAATGGGCCAACGGCCGCCTGCCCACAGCTGCTGAGTGGCGCGCCGCCGGGTTCACCGAGCTGCGCCGCCAACCGCCAGCCCCCTGGATGCGCGGCACCACCTACCCCTGGACCACCGGCCACAGCCCCCAGGGCGCGAACACCAGCGACCCCGACCCCTGGCCCCGCGCCGCGCCGGTCACCGCCACCGCCGCCGGGGTGAACGGCTTGCACGACATGGGCGCCAACGTGTGGGAATGGGCCGCCGATGCGCGCGGCGACGAGCGTCGCACGATGGGCGGGTCCTGGTGGTACCCCGCATCGCAGATGCGCGCGGATGTGGAGGCCTGGAAGGCTGCGGACTTTTATGCGGTGTACATCGGATTTCGCTGTGTGTACGACCCTCTGAAGCAGCGCTGACGGGCAGGCCATGCCCGTTTATCTGTCGCTCATGGCAAATCCAGCGTACGAGGAAGCTCAGTGCCCGCCAAACGTGCCCACCTGCCGCAACCCGCCCGTCAGTCCCCACAAGCTGATGCACCAGCCGTCGCACCCTTCACTCACCACCAGCCCGGGCAGGGCGTTGCCACCAATGTCGACATAGCTGGCGGGCGCGCCGGGCACCTCGCCCATGTAGGCGTAAGCACCTTGATTGCGCACAAACACATGGTGCCGTTGCGCGTCGTAGAACGCATCCGCATCGCGCACCCGTTTGCCGGGCACCACCAGCGTCTCACGTCCACCTTGAGCACGTGGTGCAAGGGGAGCACCGGCAGCACCTCCAGCACCTGCAGCACCTTGCGGCTGGCGAATCGCGATAGCGGCATCCAGCTTCAACTGGCGCAGCAACCCGCCGAAGCGGCGCGTATCTGATTGCAGAAAGGTGTGCAGCGCTCTGCGCCCGTCGGCGTCCAGCTTGCGTACCTCCCACCGGGACGTGGCGGGCGGCGCGACTGAGAACAGCGCGTACTCCCTACGGTCACTCTGGCGGACAGGTCCCTGCACCGTAACGCCCACACCCTCCCAGTCGTCGGCGCCTGAAGGGGTCTTGAGCACTTCTGCCTTGCACTGGTACGTACTCCCCGCCTGCAGCGCAAACACCGCCTTGCCCGTATTGCAGTGCTGCGCCAGTTGCTGCACTTGGGCCTGGTCGTCAAACCGCACCATCACCCGCTCCACGTCGGGCGTCAGCATGGCAAAGAACAGCCCACCACGGGTGCTGTGGTTTTCTTTTTCCATACCTGCGGTGGCGGGCAACACACAAGCCAGGGCTAGCAAGGGGGCAAACAATCGCAAAAGCAGCATGGGCGGGTACCTCCGGGAAGAAGGGAATGCTAGCGCCCTGTGTGCAAGGCCCCTGGCGGGGGATAGATCTCCTTGTTGAAGCGCTGTCACAGCGTGTGGAGAGTGCGTGCAGCGCTGCAAGTCAGATAGACGCGTACGGTTTGTGGAACCAATTCGCGATGGTTGGCGGCTTTGCACAAAGGCAGCTTTGGGCCCACAAGAGACATTGCGAGCGCTCCAAAGCGGTCATTCGTCTGGTGCTACGACGCGTTGAAATCCTCGCGCAAATTCGACGAAATTTTCTGCCACGTGAATTGCAGCAGCTGGTTCAATACCAATCATTGGCAGCATGAAGACAGCGCCCATCGCATCGAATGCATAGACTTCACCGCCCCCGTTTCCAGCGAAAGCCACGTAGCCCGGAGCGTAGACATCAACCTCGATTTCTGCGTTGGCGCTAGCGACCTCATCCTCGCCCCATAGGATGGCATAGCGCTCTGCATGCGCCGTGGCAACGAAGCCTTCGAAAAGACCGTTCGTGGCGATGAAGGCACGGTAGACCGCTGGTAGTTGAATGGTCATCGAGAACGTCTGTTCATGGCCGACTGTGGGCTCAACCCATACGTGCGCCGACTTCGGCGCTTGGGTAGACGACCGAGAAATCGGCAGTGCACTCCGTCTCATTGAGCGGTGAAGTCCCCACTGTGGCCGAATCGGCCAGCCGGTTTTCGTAGATCATTTCGGTCTCCAAGAGTTCGATCACGAATGGGAGTGCTGTATCTAGCTTGTCGGTGGACAGGTAAATAAGCATTGCATCAGTTCCCTCTTCGTAGTCGAAGCCGCTGTCCGTCAGAATTCCGCTCGAAACCTCAGCCAAGCGACAAGGTACGACGTACCGAAGATCGGTATCTGGGTTCTCCATGCGGCGGGGATCAAGACGAATTAAGACTGACGGCATATTCCATCCTTAAGTGTTTTGGAATGACTGGTTTCTGGCAAACCATGCCCCGCATGCGTACTTCCGCTCCTGGCCGCAAGCAGCCGACCAACACTACGAAACCGCCAACGAGCCGACCTACGCGGCGCGAGCCAGTCAGCGAAAAGGCAAACGCCAAAAGCAAGCGCCATGGGCAGCGCGCGTTGCACGCTCCGCCCAGTGGCGCCTGCCGTCACACCATCACACGTTCATGATTGACACAAGGCGCGTATTCAGATGCGCCTCGATGGCTTCGGGGCCGCCTTCTGATCCATAGCCCGAGTCCTTCAGCCCGCCAAACGGCAACTCAGCAGCAGGTGCAGCAGCCTGGTTGATCCAGAGCATGCCCACTTCCAGGCGCTGGGCCAGCAGGTGTGCGTTCTTCAGCGACGAAGTAAAGGCATAACCGGCCAGACCAAACGGCAGGCGGTTGGCTTCGGCAATGGCGTCTTCGATCTTTTCAAACCCGCGAACGGCGGCCACCGGGCCGAACGGTTCTTCGTTGACGATGCGGGCCGACAGGGGCACGTTGTCGAGCACGGTGGGCTGGAAGAAGTTGCCTTCGGTGCCGATGCGCTCGCCACCTGTCACCAGCGTGGCGCCCTGCTGCACAGCGTCGGCCATCAGGTCGGCCATGGCGGTGATGCGGCGGGGGTTGGCCAGCGGGCCCATCTGCGTGCCGGCGGTCAGGCCGTCGCCCACCTTCAGGCCCGCCGCATATTTGCCGAACGCGGCCACAAACTCCGCTCGGATGCTTTCGTGCACCAGGTAGCGTGTGGGCGAAATGCAGACCTGGCCCGCGTTGCGGAACTTGGCGCCGCTGCCGATCTTGATGGCCAGTTCCAGGTCGGCGTCTTCCGCAATGATGACCGGGGCGTGGCCGCCCAGCTCCATCGTCACACGCTTCATGTGCTTGCCCGCCAGCGCGGCCAGCTGCTTGCCCACGGGCGTGGAGCCAGTGAAGGTGACCTTGCGGATGATGGGGTGCGGGATCAGGTAATTCGAGATTTCGGCGGGGTCGCCGTACACCAGGCCCACGGTGCCTGCGGGCACGCCCGCATCCGCAAACGCGCGGATCAACTCGGCGGGGCTGGCGGGGGTTTCCTCGGGTGCCTTCACCAGGATGGAGCAACCTGCACCCAGTGCGGCGGCCAGCTTGCGCACCACCTGGTTGATGGGGAAGTTCCATGGCGTGAACGCAGCCACGGGGCCCACCGGGTCTTTCAGCACCATCTGCGTGGCCTTGAGGTTGCGCGAAGGCACGATGCGGCCATACACGCGCAGCGACTCGTCGGCAAACCATTCGATGATGTCGGCCGATGCCATGGTCTCGACCTTGGCTTCGGCCAGAGGCTTGCCCTGCTCTTGCACCATGATGGCGGCGATGGCCTCGGCGCGCTCGCGCATCAGCGCAGCGGCGCGGCGCATGGTCTTGGCGCGCTCGGCGGCGGGCATGTCGCGCCAGGCTTCAAAGCCCTTTTGTGCGGCATCCAGTGCGCGGTCCAGATCGACCTTGGTGGCATGGGCCACGCGGCCAATTTCTTTGCCCGTTGCGGGGTTGAACACGGCGAGGGTTTTGCCTTCAGCGGCGTCTTGCCACTGGCCTGCGATGAAGAGCTGGGTGTTGGGATAAGTCATGTGCGATGGTTGGTCAGCCAATGTGGTGAAAAAAGTCAAAAAAACGACTATACGCCTGCGATGATGGCTGCGTATTTCAAGGAGATTGCATGCGAGAAGTAGTCCAAAGCCTCGAAGAGTCGCGCATCCGCGAAGTGGCCAACGAGGGCCTGGGGCGCAGCGATGTGCTGAAGTTCTGGTTTGGCGAGAGCGACGAGGTCACGCCCGATTTCATCCGCGATGCGGCCATTGCATCGCTGCAGAACGGCGAAACCTTTTACGCCCACAACCTGGGCCTGCCCGAACTGCGCCACGCTGTGGCGGGCTACATGCACGGCCTGCACCCGCAGCAGCACACCGACGCGTGGTTCGACCGCATTGCGGTCACGTCCGGCGGCGTCAACGGCCTGATGGTGGCCGTGCAGGCGCTGGTGGACGCGGGTGACGAGGTGGTGCTGGTCACGCCCGTGTGGCCCAACCTGGTAGCGCAGCCGCGCATTCTGGGCGCGCAGGTGCGCACCGTGCCGCTGGTGGCAGATGCCAAAGGTGCGTGGCAGCTGGACATGGATGCGTTGCTGGCCGCCATCACGCCCGGCACGCGACTGCTGGTCGTCAACGCGCCCAACAACCCCACGGGCTGGACGCTGACGCGTGAGGAGCAAGCCACCATCCTGGCGCACTGCCGCCGTACAGGCACGTGGATTTTGGCGGACGAGGTGTACGAGCGGCTTTACTACGCAGGCGACACGGCGAATGGCGCGGCGCCCAGCTTTCTGGATGTTGCCGAACCAGAAGACCGGCTGATCGTGACACACAGTTTTTCCAAGAGTTTCTTGATGACCGGGTGGCGCCTGGGCTGGCTGGTGCTGCCGCCTTCGCTGACGCATGCGGTGGGCAAGTTGATCGAGTTCAACACCTCGTGCGCACCGGTGTTTGTGCAGCGCGGGGCCACGGTGGCGCTGCAGCGCACGGGTGAAGTGACGCCTGCGCTGGTGGCCCATCTGCGCACCTGCCGCGATACGCTGGTGCCGTTGCTGGCCGATGTGCCGGGGGTGTCGGTGGCCACGCCGCGTGGGGGCATGTATGCGTTCTTCCACATCGACGGGCATGACGAGTGCCTGACGCTGGCCAAGCGGCTGGTGCGGGAGGCCGGGTTGGGGTTGGCGCCGGGCAGTGCGTTTGGGGGTGAGGCACAGGGGTGGTTGCGGTGGTGTTTTGCGAGCCGGGATGTGGGGAGGCTGGAGTTAGGGGTGGGGAGGTTGAGGGGGTGGTTGAGGGGGTGATGGAGAATATTTTTAGTATTTTTGGCCGCTAGCGCTTGTGGGGTAAGCGCTTGCAGCTATTTTTTTTATAGTTATTGGTTCGCGCTCTGCCCGTTCGGTCTGAGCTTGTCGATGCCAGGGCTTGAGCGCTGGATTTGCCGCATGCCTGGTTTCAGGGCGGAGGCCGGGGTGTGCGCCCGGCGGCGCAGTAACTTTCTCTTGCCTCGCCAAGAGAAAGTCACCAAAGAGAAGGCGACCCTACACGCTGCGTCCCTTCGCTTCGCTGCGGGCAACCTGCGGTGCTCGCGTCCAGCGGGGTCTCGCTCGAACTCGCTTCACTGCGTTGCGCTCAGACAATCGCGAGCCCTGATCCGCCAAAACCTCCGCTCCTCGGCGCATCCTGAAGGGAACCCGAGGGAGCCGAACAGCCACACGGGCCTTTGCTTCGCTGCGCTGCGCTCGGCCCCGAACGCGCAGG
>CAMTXG010000041.1:0-141821 GCA_947085645.1 uncultured Gammaproteobacteria bacterium | reverse complement strand
GCTCAAGTCGTAGGGCAATTGTTTGATTACAAAGTCGGTCATGGTCGCTTCACCTGTTGGGTGAAACGTCACATAGCATCCAAGCCGTTGATTTCAATGGAGAATCAGAAAAATCTTGACCATCAGGTCACGGATCCAGGACTCAGACACCCACCCGCCGCACAATGAAGCGGGTGAACGACGCCGCTGCGAAAGGCCTGGCTCCACCTTGCCACACGCTCAATCGTAATCCGACACGCTGAGCCGATGGTTGGGCTCACCACGCAGCGGCTCGACGATCAGCACCACAAGCCCACCTCGCGGCGACTTGTATTCGGCATACCGCACCAGTTCTCCGTAGTGCGTCTGCACCACGGCACGCCCCTGTGCGTCCATCGCGCGTTCATGCAGACCATTGCGCAGCAGGTAGGCGTGTACGGCGGCCACGGCCTCGTCCAGGCGCTCGGGCGGCACGTCGTACGCCACTTCCGAGCGCGCCTGCTTATTGCCGTCGCCAACGGTACCGTAGTAATGCGGGGCCCCTGCAGCGCCCGGCAACACCACACCCCGCACCAGCGAAGAGATGCCGAGGTAATAGGTGAGCGTGCCGGGCGCTGGCTGGTAGTCCTCTTGCGACACCAGGAAAAGAAATGCGGCCCACATCAACGCCACGGACAGCAGCACCGCGCACACCAGTGCGGTGACCACGGTGCGCGGGCGCAGCCGCCACCGTGCACGCAAGGGCGCACACGCCACCGTGCCAGGTTCCGTCACGTCAATCCACCACCGTCAGCTTGGCCACTGACAGCGCCAGCCACTTGGTGCCGTGGCGCGGAAAGTTGACCTGCGCGCGCGCGTCGTCGCCCGTACCTTCGATGGCCAGCACCTTGCCTTCACCGAACTTGGTGTGGAACACGTTGATGCCCGCGCGCAGGCCGTGGGAGGGTGCGGTCTTCTGCACAGGCACCGGAGGGCTGGCAAATGTCTCGGATTTAAAGCCAAATTGGCCTCTAGCGCTTGATGGATAAGCGCTAACAGCTCCTGAATTAGGAGCATATGAACCAAACCCCTGCTGCTTTGGCGTGATCCACTTGAGCGCGCTTTCGGGCAGCTCGTCGAAGAAGCGGCTCTTGATGTTGTAGCGCGTCTGGCCGTGCAGCATGCGCGTTTGCGAGTGGCTCAGGTACAGGCGCTTGCGCGCGCGGGTGATGGCCACGTACATCAGGCGGCGTTCTTCCTCCAGTCCGTCGCGTTCGGTAGACGAGTTTTCGTGCGGCACCAGGCCCTCTTCCATGCCGCCGATGAACACGGCGTCAAACTCCAGGCCCTTGCTGGCGTGCACGGTCATGAGCTGCACGGCGTCTTGCCCGGCCTGGGCCTGGTTGTCGCCCGCCTCCAGCGCGGCGTGGGTCAAAAAGGCAGCCAGGGGCGAAAGGGTTTCGCCAGTGTCGATGTCCACGATGCCTGGGATGGCAGGTTTGAGGGGTTCGTCCAGAACGGGCGCGTTGGGGTCGATTCCTTGGCTCACAGCACTTTGCGTAAGTGGTGTGCCGTGTTCATCGAGCGGCAGCGCCACGGCGTCGCGCCCAAAGCCTTCCTGCGTGACAAAACTCTCGGCGGCGTTGACGAGTTCTTCCAGGTTCTCAATGCGGTCGGCACCTTCCTTTTCGGTGCGAAAGTGCTCCACCAGGCCCGTGGATTCGAGCATCTGCTCAATGATGCCGCGCAGGTTCAGCCCCTGCGTCTGCTCGCGCAGCACGTCCACCATGGCCACAAACGCGCCCAGGTTGGCGCCCGCCTTTCCGGGCACGGCGCTCACCGCGTCGTGCAGCGAGCAACCTGCGGCGCGGGCGGCGTCCTGCAACACCTCAATGCTGCGCGCGCCAATGCCACGCGGCGGAAAGTTGACGACCCGCGTGAAGCTGG
This sequence comes from uncultured Gammaproteobacteria bacterium, assembly GCA_947085645.1. GTDB lineage: Bacteria > Pseudomonadota > Gammaproteobacteria > Burkholderiales > Burkholderiaceae_C > Acidovorax. The sequence continues at coordinate 139,916 of CAMTXG010000041.1, read as the reverse complement.
TGTCGTCGTGTGGGTTCTCCAACAGGCGCAGATAGGCCAGGGCGTGCTTGATTTCCGCGCGCTCGAAAAAGCGCAGCCCGCCATACACGCGGTAAGGCACGCTGGCATTGAACAGCGCCGATTCGATCACCCGGCTTTGCGCATTGCTGCGGTAGAGCACGGCAATCTCCTTGCGTTCAAAACCGTCATTGCGCACCAGCTGCTTGATCTCATCGACCATCCACTGCGCCTCGGCCAGGTCCGAGCTGGCCTCGTACACGCGCACCGGTTCGCCCGCGCCCTGCGTGGTGCGCAGGTTCTTGCCAAGGCGGCGGCTGTTGTGGCTGATGAGGGCGTTGGCCGAGTCAAGAATATTGCTGTAGCTGCGGTAGTTTTGCTCCAGCTTGATTTGGCGCTGCACATCAAACTCGCGCACAAAGTCGGTCATGTTGCCCACACGCGCACCGCGAAAGGCGTAGATGCTCTGATCATCGTCGCCCACGGCAATCACGCTGCCGCGCGCTTCAAAGCGCCCGCCCACCTCGTTGCCCGCCAACTGCTTGAGCCAGGCGTACTGCAGCTTGTTGGTGTCCTGGAACTCATCGACCAGGATGTGCGCAAAGCGGCGCTGGTAGTGCTCGCGGATGGGGTCGTTGTCGCGCAGCAGCTCGTAGCTGCGCAGCATCAGCTCGCCAAAGTCCACCACGCCTTCGCGCTGGCATTGCTCTTCGTACAGCTGGTAGATCTCGACCTTTCTGCGTGCGTCGCTGTCGTGCGTTTCGACATCGCCGGGGCGCAGGCCTTCTTCTTTGCAATTGGCGATGAAGTAAGACAGCTGCTTGGGCGGGAAACGCTCATCGTCCACGTTGTGCTGCTTGCACAGGCGCTTGATGGCCGAGAGCTGGTCTTGGGTGTCCAGAATTTGAAAGGACTGCGACAGACCTGCCGCCTTGTGGTGTGCGCGCAGCAGGCGGTTGCACAAGCCGTGGAAAGTACCAATCCACATGCCGCGCACGTTGACGGGCAACATGGCCGACAGGCGAGCCACCATTTCCTTGGCGGCCTTGTTGGTGAAGGTGACGGCCAGAATGCCGCCAGGCGTGGCGTAGCCGTTTTGCAGCAGCCAGGCGATGCGGGTGGTGAGCACGCGTGTCTTGCCCGAGCCCGCGCCCGCCAGGATGAGTGCGTGGCCTGCGGGCAGCGTGACGGCCGCCAGTTGCTCGTCGTTCAGATTGGCCAGAAGGGGCGATGCGGCCGAGGCCGCACCGGAGTGTGGGGGCACCAGAGCATCTGGCGCACCCGATATCGGGTCTTGTGGGAACATGCGGCCATTGTAGAAAGCGCCCCGGTCCACACTCATTCTGACCATGAAAAACATTGCCCGTACCCTGGCCAGCGTCCTGGTCCTCACCCATGCAGCTTCAGCGCTGGCCCAGGCCAGTTGCAGCAGCGACGGCACCCAAACGCCCGTGACTATTTTTGAGCGTTTCATCAGTGCCGACTGTGAAGCCTGCTGGAGCGATGCGGCCACACCGGCACCGTCTGCGGCGGCGGGCGTGGCGGTGCTGGACTGGATCGTGCCGGGCAAGATGGGCGACGATGCACCCCTGTCGGCCGCCGCCACCAACGATGCACTGACACGCCTGAGCGCTTTGGGGCGCCAGCCGCCCACTACCACGGACGTGTACGTCGCCTCCGTCGATGCGCCTTTGCCTGCGCGGCTTCGTGTGGCCCATGGCCTGCCTTTCAACGACTACCTGGGCACCGGCATCTCGTTGACGCCTGCACGCGGGGCGAAGTCGCACCCAACACCCACCACACCGCTGGCCTTTCACCTGGTTCTGGTCGAGTCAGTCCCTGCAAACAGTGATGGCACCGCCTTGCCCCGCGCTATCGTCAGAAACGTGCTCCAGGGCACATGGAATGAGGGCGACCTGAAAGCCAGCGCTAAAGGCGCGCCGTCCCACTGGATGGAAACACGCTCCATGCGCATCCCGGACGGTGCCAAGGCAGAACGGCTGCGCTTGGTGGGCTGGGTGCAGGACGCCCAAGGGCGCCTTGTGGCAGCTGCCGAGTCCGTATGCAGGTAATACCGCCACCGTTATGACGGCCTTTTTTGAGGCGGGTAGAATCAATCACCGGGCCCAAGTTTCTTGACGTCCGGTTTTTTTGTGCCTGCGCTCAGCAGGGTTCGGAGTGAACTGCCACGTTCATGCCCACAAGGCCGGTCTGAAAGCCAAGCGCCCACCGCAGCAGAAATCGTTTTGCTGCGTCCCTTTATGGAGCTTGGAATCTGATGGAAATCTTCGACTACGACAACGTCCTGCTGCTGCCTCGCAAATGCCGCGTGGAAAGCCGCTCGGAATGCGACGCCAGCGTGGAGCTGGGCGGCCGCTCGTTCCGCATCCCCGTGGTGCCCGCCAACATGAAAACGGTGGTGGACGAGAAAATCTGCGCCTGGATGGCTCAAAACGGCTATTTCTACGTGATGCACCGGTTCGATCTGGACAACATCCAGTTCGTCAAAGACATGCATGCCAAGGGCTGCTACGCGTCGATCTCGCTGGGCGTAAAAAAGCCCGACTACGACACCGTGGACCAGCTGGTGGCGCTAGGCCTGACGCCCGAGTACATCACCATCGACATCGCCCATGGCCACGCTGACAGCGTGAAGAACATGATCGGCTACCTCAAGCAACACCTGCCCAAGGCATTTGTGATTGCGGGCAACGTGGCCACGCCCGAGGCCATCATCGACCTGGAAAACTGGGGCGCGGACGCGACCAAGGTGGGCGTGGGCCCGGGCAAGGTATGCATCACCAAGCTCAAGACCGGCTTTGGCACGGGCGGCTGGCAGTTGTCAGCGCTCAAGTGGTGCGCCCGCGTGGCCACCAAGCCCATCATTGCCGACGGGGGTATCCGCAGCCATGGCGACATCGCCAAGAGCATCCGTTTTGGCGCCAGCATGGTGATGATCGGCTCGCTGTTTGCGGGCCATGAGGAGTCACCCGGTCAGACTGTGGAAGTAGATGGCGAGCTGTTCAAGGAGTACTACGGCTCGGCCAGCGACTTCAACAAGGGTGAGTACAAGCATGTTGAAGGCAAGCGCATCCTCGAACCCATCAAGGGCAAGCTGGCCAACACGCTGATCGAGATGGAGCAGGACGTGCAAAGCTCCATCAGCTATGCGGGCGGCAAAAAACTGATGGATGTCCGCAAGGTGAACTACGTGATCCTGGGTGGCGACAACGCAGGGGAACACCTGCTGATGTAAACGCCGCTTTTGCTGCGAGCAGGGTCAGGGTCAGGCTCGCAGCAGATTGAGCGCCATGTGATGCAGATCATGCCCAGGCTTTGCCAGGGCATCCAGGACGCTGAAGTGGTGCAGCCCCGGAAACGCCTGGCTGCGGGGCACATAGTGGCTGCCCCAGGCGTCCTGCATCAACTGGTTCTGCCGCAAGAACTCGGGGCTTTCATCGCCGCCGACCACACAGTACAACTGCCCAGTGGGCGGCTCCAGCAGCCGGGCCGGGCTGCATTGCAGCACCTGCTGTTCTGTCAGGTGCAGGACGGACTGGAACATCGGGGTGTACATGATGGGATCCAGGTCATGGATGCCTGAGATCGACAGCGCATTGCGCACCAGCCCGTCCGGCAGACCTTTCCCGATCAGCGACCAGACACTGGTCAGCAGCATTGCTGACAGATGCCCTCCCGCCGAATGCCCGGCCACGGTGAGGCGCTTGGGGTCACCCCCATGCGCGGCGATGTTGTGCCAAACCCAGCCCAGCGCCTTCTCCATCTGCCGCACGATGTGCGGAATCGTCACGGGCGCCTCTGGTGTGCCAGGGCACAGCGCATAGTTGACGATCACCACGCAGAACCCGGCCTGCGTGAACGGCGGTGCGATGAAGGAATGGTCAGACTTGTCCAGGGCTCGCCAGTAGCCGCCGTGGATGAAGACCAGCACCGGCACGGGTGCGCGCGTTGCTCCGGAAGCTCGCGCTGACGGAAAGATGTCCAGCGTTTCTCCGGCGCCCGCGCCGTAAGCCACATCAAGCACACAGGGCAGGCTGGCGCGCGCCTGGGCAGAGTCCTGGGCCCAGCGCTGAAGGTAGTCCATGTGGTCGGGCACCAGCGCGCGGTTGTTGTACATGCGCTCCAGCCAGGCGGGGTCGTGCAGGGGCAAGGTCATGGGTGAAGTCTCCTCTGGGTAAATCCCTCGTTGCGCGGCCATCATCTTTGCAATCTGCCCAAGCTGCAAGCTCCATGACAGGGAGACGCACCAAAAAAGCCCATGATGTACGCAGAGACAACCCCAAAAAAGAGTGACGCCATGACCACTACACCGCTTCGCATCGCCGTTCTCGGCATTGGAATGATGGGGCGACCCATGGCCTGCCGCCTGCGTGAAGCCGGCCACCAGGTTCACGCCTGGAACCGCACCCGCTCCAAGGCTGAACCGCTGGAGGCTTTTGGCATCACGGTGCATTCATCGCCCGCCGACGCGGTCCGTAGCGCCGACATGGTGGTCAGCCTGCTGGAAAACGGCCCGGTGGTGGGGCAGGTGCTCTTTGAAATGGGTGTTGCGCAGGCCATGCGCAAAGGCGCGCTGTTTATCGAGATGGCATCCATTCAGCCGCGGGAAGCCCGCGACCATGCCGCACGCCTGGTCGAGATGGGCCTGACGCACCTGGACGCTCCCGTGTCTGGCGGCACGGTCGGCGCTGAAACTGGCACCCTCGCCATTCTGGTCGGCGGCCGGGCCGAGGACTTTGCACGGGCGCAACCCGTGTTTGCTGTTTTTGGCCGCGCCACCCACGTGGGGCCCCACGGAACCGGGCAACTGACCAAGCTGGCCAACCAGATGATCGTGGGCATCACCATTGGCGCGGTGGCCGAGGCACTGCTGTTCGCCGCCAAGGGGGGTGCGGACATGGCCAAGGTGCGCGAAGCCATCAGCGGCGGCTTTGCCGACAGCCGCATCCTGCAGCTGCACGGTCAGCGCATGGTGGAGCGCGACTTCGCCCCGCGCGGCCGCATGGCGGTGCAGCTCAAAGACATGCGCAACGCCCTGGCCACCGCCCGAGAAATTGGCTTTGACGCACCAGTGACCGCTTTGTTCGAAACGCTGTATGCCGAAGGCATCGAGCACGGCTTGGGCGAACTTGATCACAGCGGGCTTTTTGTTGAGCTGGCCAGCCGCAATGCCATGCAATAATTTTTGACGTCACTTGCCAGCAGCCAGAAAACTGGTGCATAATTCGAGGCTCTGCAGCAACGCAGACAAATTTTAGATTTGGGTTCTTAGCTCAGTTGGTAGAGCAGCGGACTCTTAATCCGTAGGTCGAGTGTTCGAGTCACTCAGGACCCACCAAATCAAAGCCCAAGGGCATAAAAAGCCTGCTACCCAAAGTAGCAGGCTTTTTTATTTCCAACGCATGAAGCCGCTCTCATGAATCCTCAAGCCCATCTGCTCTGGACAGCGCCCCGTTGGGCCTTGGCGGTCTTGCTGGCGGTGCTGGGCATGCTTGGGCCTTTTTCTATCGACACGTACATCCCCGCGTTCTCGGGCATTGCTGCGGCGCTGGGCGCTACGCCGGTGCAGATGCAACAGACTTTGTCTGCCTACCTGTTCGGATTCGCCTTCATGAGCCTGTTCCACGGCGCGCTGGCCGACAGCTTTGGACGCAGGCCGGTAATCCTCTGGGGCATTGCCGTGTTCACGCTGGCGTCGGCAGGCTGCGCGCTGTCGCAGACCATCGGCCAGCTGGTGGTGTTCCGCGCGCTGCAGGGCTTGTCCGCCGGGGCGGGCATCGTGGTCTCGCGCGCGGTGATCCGCGACATGTTCCCGCCTGCGCAGGCACAGAAGGTGATGAGCCAGGTCACCATCTATTTCGGCGTAGCCCCGGCGATTGCGCCCATCATTGGCGGCTGGCTGTTCGTGCATACCGGATGGCACAGCATCTTCTGGTTCCTGACTCTGGTAGGCATTGCCTTGTGGGCAGCCAACTTCCGGCTGTTGCCCGAAACGCTGCATGTGGAACACCGCCAGCCGTTCAATGTGCGCCACCTGATGAAGGGCTATGCGCAGCTCGGTTCCAGCGCGCGTTTTGTGTTGCTGGCCCTTGCCAGCGGCGTGCCCTTCAACGGCATGTTTTTGTACGTGCTATCGGCTCCCGCCTTCCTGGGCGAGCACCTGGCCCTGGCGCCCACACAGTTCTTCTGGTTCTTTGTGCTGACCATATCGGGCATCATGGGCGGGGCCTGGCTCAGCGGCCGTCTTGCGGGGCGCATACCACCCAAGCGGCAGATTCGACACGGATTTGTGATCATGTTCACTGTTGCAGTGGTGAACCTTGCGGCCAACCTGCTGTTCACGGCAAATGCCTGGTGGGCACTGGCACCGATTGCAGTCTTCGCCTTTGGCTGGGCGCTGATGGTGCCAGTGGTAACGCTTTTGGTGCTGGACCTGCACCCTGAACGCCGTGGCATGGCGTCTTCCATGCAGGCCTTTGTCGGTTCTTCGGCCAATGGCGTTGTAGCAGGCGTCATCGCGCCGCTGGTGATGCACTCGACCATTTTGCTGGCGCTGGCATCACTGCTGATGATGGGCATCGGAATGTTGGCCTGGATTTATTTGCACCATCGCTGGCCAGAGATCGGCCGCGTGCACATGAGCCCCTCCTGAGCATTCGACCTCACCCCTTACACAAAGGCGCCTCCTATGGCTTGGCAACGCCATCTCGATGGCAGCACTGGCAAGGGGAAGCCCACTAAACCTGCGATAGCGCGGATCATTCTGCCGCACTGGCGCAAGCGGAGGAATGCCGACGGTCGATGTTCATTTGCTGGTAGTAGCGGTTTTTCTCCGCGTACATGGCCTGATCGGCGCGGTTGATCGCCGCCTCCACCGCTTCGCCAGACTGGCAGCTGGCAATACCCATGGCCAGGCTCAGGTGTTGACCGGGGTAGAACTGGTTGTTCAGCTCCAGCATGGAGATGATGCGGTCGTGCAATGCCAGGGCTCCGCGCTCGTCGGTACCGGGTAGCAGCACGGTGAACTCGTCGCCACCAATGCGCGCAGCACAGGCTGGAGCGTCTACCGCCTTGGCCAGCACCTCACCCACGCGGCGCAACATGGAGTCGCCTGCCGCATGACCCTGCTCGTCATTCACGGCTTTAAGACCATTGAGATCGATGGCAATCACCGAAAGTGGCCAAGGCCCTTTGCGCGTGAGCCGGTTGAGCTCTTCGGCGTAGAAGGCACGGTTGCGAAGTTGGGTCAGCACATCGTGCTTGCCCAGGTATTCAAGATAGGCCTCGGCCTTCTTGCGCGCGGTGATGTCCACCAAAGACAAAAGCACCAGGCCCCAGTCATGCAGGTTGCTGTCAGGTATCGAAAACTGCATGTGGATGTTCACAGCGTCGCCTGTCAGGGAGTAGTTCACAACCTCGCGCTGCTGAAAGGTTTTGCCATCCCACAGATCTTGCAACTGCTCGGCAAACGATTCGTGCATCTCGCCCCGAAACACGCGGCCTATGTTATTGAGCAACACCTCCTTGCTGGACGCGCCGAACATCCGCAAGGTCTGCTGGTTGACGTCGATCACACGGATTTCCTGCATGCAACGGGCCACGAAATCCGGATGCACCTTGAGGAAGGTCTTGAAGTCGCCTATGCCCTGGGCACGTACGCCGTCGAGCAGGCCCTTCACGGCACTAAAGTCTTCCACCCAAAGCGACACAGGAGAGTGCTCAAAAAGGTCACGCGCGTACTGCTCGCTGCGCTGGACCCGACGCGCACCACTGAGCTGCACGGTGTTGTCTTCGAGCGAAACCAGCACACGGCTCCAGTCGTGCTCGTGACCCGGCAGGATGCGCGCACGGACCAGCACGTCCAGACGCCTGCCATCGAGCGCATAGTTCACCGTCTGGTTGGCGAACTCCATCTGGCCATCCCACAGCTGGGTCAGCTCATGTATGGAGGTATCGTGGCGGTCATCGCGAAAGACCCGGTCTAGATTGGCTTCGAGGTGTTGCTGGCTGTCCGCAGAGAACAGCTCCAGCGTGCGCCGGTTGACCTGCAGGATACGCAACGAGGCACTGCACTGGCGTAGCCGGCCGGGATCCCGGGCCAAATGGGCGCGGAGGTCGGTCACTCCCTCTTCGCGCCAGCCGTCAAACAGTCGCTTGAGCTGGCTGAAATCCTCCAGCCACAGTGACACGGGCGCCAACTCGAACATGTGCTCGAAATCAGCCCCCGAGGATAGAGAAGACACCACGACAAATTCCTCCATGAGGAATTATTGACGACATGACCCGCGAAATCCGCTCCTGTTGCCATGCCTACGCAAAAAAGGGCTGGCGCCTTGCGGTGCCAGCCCTTGGTGAACCCTGCGTAGCAGGGTTCAGCGCGGTCGATCAGCGCGCAGGACGGGCCGGACGCTTGCGTGCATCATGGGCCACAAAGGGCTTGCTGCCGCCAGCGCCAGCTGGCTTGGAGAAAGCTGGCTTGCGCGGAGCGAAGTCACCACGCGGTGCACCTGCATCGGCGCGGGGAGCAAATCGGCCCTGTCCGGCATCGCCGAAGCCGGGCTTGCGGCCGTAGCTGTCGCCCGCATCGCGGCGGGGAGCGCCGCCACCAAAGCCGCGGTCTTCACGGCCGGCAAAGCCGCCACCACCGTTGCCACCTTGGTAACCACCATCACGGCCTTGCGGCGCGCCACGGTTGTCGCTGCCGCGGCCAGCGAAGCCGCCGCCAAAGCCACCACCAAAACCGCCACGGTCGTTGCCACCACGGTCACCGCCACTGCGTGCAGGACCACCAAAACGGCCGCGCGATGGGTTTTCACGGTTGTCGTACGAACGGCCTGGGGCGCCACGACCACCGCCACCGCCAAAGTCACCACCGCGAGGTGCCTGGGGCGAACGCTGCGAAGGCTCCATCCCGGCAATCACTTCTGCTTTGAACTGCTGACGGCTATAGCTTTCGATGTCGAAAATCTTGCGGCGGTCACGGAACTCGGCAAAGGTCACGGCCAGGCCATCACGCCCTGCACGGCCGGTACGACCAATGCGGTGGGTGTAGTCCTCTGCCTTCATGGGCAGGCCGAAGTTGAACACGTGGGTGATCGTGGGCACGTCGATACCGCGTGCTGCGACATCGGTTGCTACCAGGATCTGCACCTGACCTGCGCGCAGCGCCATCAGGCGGCGGTTGCGCAGGCCCTGGCTCAGGGCGCCGTGCAATGCCACGGCCGAGAAGCCTTCTTGTTGCAGGTCGTTGGCCAGGCCGTCGCACTCCACCTGGGTGCTGGCGAAAACGATGGCCTGGTTAATTGTGGTGTCACGCAGCCAGTGGTCCAGCAACTTGCGCTTGTGCTGGGCGTTGTCGGCCCAGTACAGCATCTGCTTGATGTTGGCGTGCTTCTCCTGCGGAGAATCGATGGTCACCTTCTGCACGGACGAACCGCCATCGTGCATCACACGCATGGCCAGTTGCTGGATGCGGGGCGCGAACGTGGCGCTGAACATCATGGTCTGCTTGCGCTGGCTGGTCAGCTGGTTCAGTTCGGCCAGATCGTCCGAGAAGCCCAGGTCGAGCATGCGGTCGGCTTCGTCGACGACCAGGAACTGCACCTTGTCGAGCTTGATTTGCATCGAGCGCTGCAGGTCCAGCAGACGGCCGGGGGTGGCGACCACGAGGTCGGCGTTCTGCAGCTTGGCGATCTGCAACTGGTAAGGCATGCCGCCCACCACGTTGGCAACACGCAGTCCACGGCAGTGCTTGACGAGGTCGATGGCGTCATGAGCGACCTGTTGGGCCAGTTCACGTGTTGGGCAAACGATCAGTGCGCCAGGGGTGGCGGCCTTGAAGTTGCGCGAGCTGGTGGGGTCCTTGCGCTTGGCGCGCTTGGGAGCCGGTTCGCCACGTTCGGCGGCTTCAGCCACCAGGCGCTCGAAAGCGGCACGCTCTTCGGCTTCAGCGGCAGCTTGCTGGTTGATCAGCGTGTGCAGCACAGGCAGCAAGAAGGCGGCAGTCTTGCCAGAGCCTGTCTGGCTAGAGACCATCAGGTCGATGAACTTGGTGGAGTCATTGCCACCGCCCATGGCCAGGGGGATGGCCTTGAGCTGCACGCCTGTGGGCTGGGTGTAGCCCAGATCGGCCACGGCCTGAACGAGTTCAGGCGCCAGGCCCAGTTCAACGAAACCATTGGGTTCGGCGGTCACGGCAACATCGGCTTCAGCGGCGGTTTCCAGCATTGCGTCGAGAGGGGAGGACTGCACGGAAAGGTCGGCAGCAAAGGAAGTGTCTGCAGGCGCGAATTCGCCCTGCACCAAAGAGGTGTCGGTCATGATTTTTCTCTCACGAAGACGGTCGCAGGCGTAGCCCGCGATTGGCTTCGTCAAATGGTTAAAAAACATCAACCATCAAACGAAACCTGCGCTGGCTCTGTAGCTAGGCCGGTGCGGGTGGGCGTTATTTGCCAGTCCTGAACCGTCGTAGACAGTCGGCTGGCAGCCCGGTGTGTGAGGGGAGATGCGCAATCTGCGTAGTGAATCCTGCGCAGCCAACGATTATGGCATGCTTTAGGGTTTCCCCGCAATACCTTTTTTATAAAACGCCAGAGAAAGGTCCGCTCCCTGGCCGCCTCGCCAATTCAGCTCTAAACGGACAGCAGGTGCTGCCGGTAGTGCGCCAACTCATCAATCGACTCGTACACGTCCGCCAGCGCCGTGTGCTTCTGGGCCTTCTTGAAACTGGTATAGGCCTCCGGCTTCCAGCGCTTGGCAAGTTCTTTCAGGGTGCTGACATCGACGTTGCGGTAGTGGAAGAACCGTTCGAGCTTGGGCATGTACCGCACCAAAAACCGCCGATCCTGGCCGATGCTGTTGCCGCACATGGGCGCAGTGCCTTTGGGCACATATTTACTCAGAAAGGCAAGGATCTGCTGCTCGGCCTCTTCCTCGGTCACGGTGGAAGCCTTTACCTTGTCGATCAGGCCGCTGCGGCCATGGGTGCCCTTGTTCCAAGCATCCATCTTGTTCAGCAGCTCATCTGACTGGTGAATAACAAACACGGGCCCTTCGATGCGGGGCTCCAGGCTGGGGCCTGTCACGATGACGGCAATCTCCAGTAAACGGTCCGTGTCGGGCTCCAGCCCGGTCATTTCGCAGTCGAGCCAGACCAGGTTCTGGTCGGATTTGGCAAGTGTGGGAGGGGTGGGGTTGTTGGCTTCTGACATGGCGCGCATTGTCGCCGATGGCCTAAACTCGCCGCACATGCCCACCACCGACACACTCACCAACAATTTTTCGCCCTCCATGGTGCTCACGCTGGCGTTTGCCACCGCCTTGGTATTGGGCCTGGCGCTCAAATTCTGGCTGGCAACGCGCCAGGTGCGGCATGTGGCCAATCACCGTGCGGAGGTCCCCGCGCCCTTCGCAGCCCGTATCGGATTGGCAGCACACCAGAAAGCTGCGGACTACACCATCACCAAGGCACGCTTGGGTCTGATAGAGATGGCCCTGGGCGCCGCGGTACTGCTCGGCTGGACGCTGCTCGGCGGCCTCGACGCATTGAACCAGACCCTGCTGGGAGCTCTGGGCGGTGGCATGTGGCAGCAACTGGCGCTCTTGGGGGCATTTGCAGCCATCAGCGGCCTCATCGACCTGCCACTTTCGCTGTACCAGACGTTTGTGGTGGAAGAGCGGTTTGGCTTCAACAAAATGACCTGGCGCCTGTGGCTGGCCGATGCAGTCAAAGGGCTGCTGGTGGGGGCGCTCATCGGATTGCCTATTGCAGCGCTGATCCTGTGGCTGATGGGTGCCGCTGGCCCACTGTGGTGGCTGTGGGCGTGGGCGTTCTGGATGGGGTTCAACCTGCTGCTGATGGTGATTTACCCCACCTTCATTGCGCCCCTGTTCAACAAGTTCCAGCCGCTTGAAGACGAATCGCTGAAGGCGCGCGTAACTGCCCTCATGCAGCGCTGCGGCTTCTCTGCCAAAGGCCTATTCGTGATGGATGGAAGCCGCCGCAGCGCCCACGCCAACGCCTACTTCACCGGGTTCGGCGCCGCCAAGCGGGTGGTGTTTTATGACACCCTTTTGCGGCAGCTGGCGCCAGGCGAAGTCGAGGCGGTGCTGGCCCATGAGCTGGGACATTTCAAGCACCGCCACATCATCCAGCGCATCGTGATGATGTTTGCGCTGAGCCTGGCCGGGTTTGCGCTGCTGGGCTGGCTGTCGGCCCAAGTGTGGTTTTATACCGGCCTGGGGGTGCGGCCCAATATTTCGTTTGACCCCGCCGTGGCAGCAGCTGCACCCAACGATGCGCTGGCGTTGCTGCTGTTCATGCTGGTGCTGCCGGTCTTCACCTTTTTCATTTCCCCCTTGTTTTCGCAGCTTTCGCGCCGCCATGAGTTCCAGGCCGATGCCTACGCCGCAGCCCAGGCCAGCGGTGCAGATCTTTCATCCGCCCTGCTCAAGCTGTACGAGGACAATGCCTCCACCCTCACCCCTGACCCCGTGTACGTCAAGTTCTACTACTCGCATCCGCCCGCCACAGAAAGGCTGGCACGCATGAACGCCCTTGCATAACCATGACCACTATGTTGAAGAAAAAAGACTGGTCAGCGCTTACCCGCCGTGCGCTGACAGCTACTGAAATTGTAGCAAACCTGGCCAAACTGGAAGGCTGGAGCCTGAGTGGCGATGGCTCCGATGTGGCCATCGAAAAGACCTATCAGTTCGCCAACTACTACGAGACCATTTCGTTTGTGAACGCTGTGGCCTTCATCGCCAACGCGCAAGACCACCACCCCGACCTGTCGGTGCACTACAACCGGTGCGTGGTGCGCCTGAACACCCACGATGTGAACGGAATTTCTGCCACCGACTTCGATTGCGCGACCCAGTTCGATGCGCTGGTGGCCTGACCGCATGACCCGGCAAAAACACCATGGCTGAACGCAGCGCCCTCATGGACGGCACGGTGGTGGCCAGCCATGGGCGCCACTGCATGGTCGAGACGCCTGACGGAGAGCGCCGCATCTGCCACCCCCGCGGCAAAAAGAGCCATGCTGTCGTCGGCGACCATGTGCTGTGGCAATCACCGCCGCCCGGCCAGGGCGACGAAGGCACCATCGAAAAGGTCAAGGAGCGGCGCAATCTGTTCTACCGCCAGGACGAGATCCGCACCAAATCATTCGCCGCGAATCTGGACCAGGTGCTCATCCTGATCGCAGCCGAGCCGGTGTTCTCTGAAAGCCAGCTCTCCCGCGCCTTGATCGCCGCCGAGGCAGAAGGCATCAAACCCATCATCGCGCTCAACAAGAGCGATCTGGTCGAGCCGTTCGCCCGCGCGTGGGAGCGTCTGCTGCCCTATCGCCACATGGGCGAGGGCAAACACTACGGCGTGCTGCCGCTGTCGCTGGCGCTGTCCAGCGATGTGGACCGCGCCCTGCTGATGGAGCACCTTGCAGGCAAAACTACGCTCGTACTAGGACCCTCCGGGTCAGGCAAAAGCACGTTGATCAACCTGCTGGTGCCGGGCGCCACGGTGCTGACCGGCGAGATATCGCAAGCCCTGAACTCGGGCAAGCACACCACCACCAGCACGCATTGGTACTGGATGGACGCAGCGCGCACCACGGCACTCATCGACTCGCCCGGTTTCCAGGAATTTGGCTTGCACCACATTGCGCCAATGCAGCTGGCCGCCTGCATGCCAGACATCGCAGCGCACGCCACCGACTGCAAGTTTTACAACTGCACCCACCTGCACGAACCGGGATGCGGCGTGCTGGATGCAGTCAAAATGGGCCCTAGCGCTGGCGGAATAAGCGCCAAACGCTACAAAATTTATAGTGACTTGTTTGAAGAACTGAGCCACACGCGGTATTGATATGGCTGAGGGCACCCGCAATGGGCGCTGCCAGCGCCGGCGCCACCGTGGATCTGGCTTCGCCAGTCCAGGGGTGGCATCCCCCTCCGGGGGAAGGCGCCGAAGGCGACTCAGGGGAAGCTTCTTGCCCTACCCTAGCAACCGGGCCAAGGTCAGCAGCGCCAGCAGCAGCATCCAGACCACCACCGACCGCCATACCAGCCCCACCACGCTGCGAAGATGCCCGATCTCGGGTGCGCGGCCGGGGGTCGAATCGCTGTCCGCCATGTCAGCGTCGATCTCCAGCCCCGGGGGGGCATGCATCTCGGTGCGTGCTTTCAGCGCCTCGCCCCCAAGGCGCACATTAATGGCGCCCGCAGTGGCTGCCAGCACCACGCCGTCGTTGTCGCTGGGAAAACGCTGCGCATGAAAGCGCCAGCCTTCAATGGCCTCTTCAAAACTACCCACCACAGCAAAGCTCAGTGCAGTGAGGCGAGCAGGCAACCAGTCAAAAAACGTCCATGCTTGGGCAGAAGCCTGTTGCAGTGAAGCGCTAGCGGGTTGAGCGCCAGTGCGTCGCTTGTAGTGCCAGTAGCGCGATACAAACTCGGCCAGCCGGTAAAGGACGGCTCCGGTAGGCCCCAGGCCCAGCGCTGCGAGCACCGAGAACCAGCCCAGCACGCCAAACACATGGCGGTGTGCCGCCAGCACCGAATACTCGATCACATGGCGCACGATCTCGCTGCGCGGCAACGCGCCTACATCCACCTGCTGCCATTGGGCGAGGCGCTCGCGGGCGGCATCCTCATTGCCCTCTTCCAGCGCATCCCGAATACCCGTGAAATGGTGGCTGAACTGCCGGAACCCCAGCGTGACGTACAGCACCGCCACACTCCATAGCACCGCAAAAGGCCAGCCCAGCCCCCACAGCAACAACCAATGGATGGCCAAGGTCACAAGCGCGGGGACCAGCACCGCCAAGCTCCACGCGACCCAGCCGTGGTGCGATTTGCCCGCATCAAAATTGCGACTCACAGACAAGGCCCACGCGCGAAGGCCTGCGTGAATGGGGTTGCTGCGTGCCAGGGGTCGGGCCTGCTCGATCAGCAAAGCGAACAGGATGGCGAAGAAACTCATGGGGAGCAATGATACTGGCGGCAAGCCACAGGAGCGCGTGTTTACGCTAAACCTATACAACACACGCTCTCAGCCCACGAAACTGGCATGGCCCGTGCGAGCCGCCCCGCAGCGCTGAGGTCGCCCCCTCCAGGGAAAAGCGCGAAGCGACTCTCGGGGCTTTATCCAGCCTGCATGAAGCGGTAGAAATTGCGCAACATGCCCGCCGTGGCACCCCAGATATAGCGGTTGCTCGCACCATCCTGGTAAGGCATGGAAAACCACTCGCGGCGTACACCGTCGAGATCGAACACATGGCGCTGGTGATTGGCGGGGTCGAGCAAAAATGCCAGCGGTACCTCAAACAGATCGGCCACTTCGTAGGGGTTGGGGGTGAGCACGCAATCGGGTTGCACCAGCGCCACCACCGGCGTGATGATGAAGGACGAACCGGTGACATAGGTCGGCAGGTTGCCCAGCACCTCGACAAACTCGCGGCCCAAGCCTACCTCTTCGTAGGCTTCGCGCAAGGCCGTGTCCGCCGGTGTGGCGTCTTCGGCATCAGCACGTCCACCCGGGAAGGCCACCTGCCCCGAATGGGTGGACAGGTGCGCGGTGCGCTCCGTCAACAGCACCATGGGCTCTTGTCGCAGCACGATGGCGAGCAACACCGAGGCGTGTGCGGGCTCGCGGTTCATGAACTTCTTTTCCAGCACCACCTCAGGCTGCCACAGAGGAGGCTTCGCAAAACGTGCACGAAGGGCCTGATGCGTCTGGGCGTCCCGCGAGACTGCAGGAAGGTGCGAATCCACGCCCAACACCGGGACAAGGCGCGGATCGAAATCGGGCAGCGATGTCAGCGGCGCGATCACAGACGACACAGGGGTGGCAGACGGGTTCAAAGCAACGGGCTCACTACAAACAACAGGACAACCTCAAAATGCAAAAAGCCGCTACAGGCAAACGCTGTAGCGGCTTGGATCAGGCATCGCCCGCGCCTTATGCGGCAGCGGGTGCAGCCTTGGCCTTGTTGACGCGCTGTGGCAGCTTTTCCTTGATACGTGCCGACTTGCCGCTGCGGTCACGCAGGTAGTACAGCTTGGCACGGCGCACGTCGCCACGGCGCTTGACTTCGATGCCGGCGATCAGCGGGCTGTAGGTCTGGAACGTACGCTCCACGCCTTCGCCGCTGGAGATCTTGCGCACGGTGAAGCCGCTGTTCAGGCCACGATTGCGCTTGGCAATCACCACGCCTTCGTAAGCCTGCACGCGCTTGCGGGTACCTTCGACCACATTCACGCTCACGATGACGGTGTCACCAGGGGCGAACTCGGGGATGGTCTTGTTCAAGCGGGCAATTTCTTCCGCTTCCAGGGTCTGAATCAGGTTCATGTTTGATATCCAACGATCTTGACCGCGCCACAAATGGCTGCGTCGGGATTGACGTCTCAGTGTTCTGCGGGAGAATTCCCTGTCAAAACGGCCGGGCAGAGGATCGAAAAGCCTCAGATTATAGCAATTCAGCCAAGCTTGGCCAATACGGCCTCGTCAGCAGCAGCCAAGAGCCCCGCCTGCCGCGCTGCCGCGATCAGATCGGGGCGATGGCGCGCCGTGATGGACAGCCGCTGATCGCGCCGCCAGCGCTCGATTTGCGCATGGTGGCCAGACATCAATGGAGCCGGGACCTGCTGCCCCGCCCACTCCTCTGGGCGTGTGTAGTGCGGGCAGTCGAGCAGTCCATCGAGCGCAGGATTAAAACTGTCGAGCTGGTGACTGCCCTCGTCATTGAGCACGCCGGGCTGCAGGCGCGCCACTGCATCCAGAAGGGCCATCGCGGCGATCTCGCCACCAGACAGCACAAAGTCACCCAGACTCAACTGCACATCGACATAGGCATCTATAAAGCGCTGGTCGATACCTTCGTACCGACCACACAGCAAGATGGCGCCTTCGCTGGCAGACCAGCGTTCCACAGCAGCATGGTTGAGTGATTCGCCAATGGGTGAAAAAAGGACCAGCGGCGCATGGCTGCCTTCGGGCTCTTCTCGCCCAGCCCGGATAGCGGCAAGGCATCGCGCCAGCGGCTCGGCCATCATCACCATGCCGGGGCCGCCGCCAAACGGCCTGTCATCGACACGGCGGTAGTTACCCTCAGCATGATCGCGCGGATTCCACAAGCGCACATCGACCTGGCCGCCGGCATACGCGCGGCGGGTTACTCCGCTGGCCAGGAAAGGCGCAAACAGCTCCGGGAACAGGGTGATGATGTCAAAGCGCATGGTACGCAGCACAGGACGTAGGTGCTGGTCAGTAGTCGGGCTGCCAGTCCACCGTGATGCGCTTTTCAGCCAAGCCGACCTTGTCAATAAAGGCAGAGACAAAAGGAATCATGCGCTCCTGCGCCTTGCCGTCCTGTTCATAGGCCAGCACCAGCACCGTCTGCGGGCCGGTGGACATCAGCTCCTTCACCTGCCCTAGCGCCACGCCTTCGCGGTTGACAACGTCAAGGCCAATCAGATCGACCCAGTAATACTCGCCCTCAGTGGTGGAAGGAAAGCTCGAGCGTGGCACAAAGATGCGCGCACCGCGCAAGGCTTCGGCCGCATCACGGTCATCAATGCCCTGCGCCCAAGCGACCACGGTGTCCGAATGGTCCTTGGCCTGGCGAATGGAAAGCTGCACGGTTCCAGCGAACGTCTTGGCGCCGCGCTCGGAGGGCTGCAGGTACCACCGCTTGGCCGAAAACAGCGCCTCGGGGCTGCTGCTGTGTGACACCACCTTGAACCAGCCCTTGACGCCCCAGGCATCGGCAATGCGCCCCACTTCAATGGCATCGGCGGGCAGCTCTGCGGGTTCGATGGTCAGGTTGGTAGCCATGGGAGTGATTCCAGAATAGGAAAAGGGCGGGTTCCGTGGGCATGCCCAGCGGAACCCGCCCTTTTCAGGGAACTATTAAGCAGCCTTCTTGGCGGCTTGCTTGATCAGACGGTCCACAGTAGGCGACGTTTGAGCACCCACGCCAACCCAGTAGGACAGGCGGTCTTGCACGATACGCAGACCTTCTTCGGTTTCTTTGGCGGTGGGGTTGTAAAAGCCGATGCGCTCAATAAAGCGACCATCACGGCGCACGCGCTTGTCAGCAACGACGATGTTGAAAAAAGGACGACCTTTGGAGCCGCCGCGGGAAAGTCGAATGACGACCATGATTTATCCTTCGGGTGGTGAACTCCGGCAACATTTGCCTTGAGCCACAGTGTTCGCAACCATATTCGCAACGCTTGAGACACGCGACATGGCCACCCGGCCAGCGACACGCTGCAAAGCCCGCGATTATATCCATTTCCCTCTTCCATGCCCAATATTCGTTCTAGCTCCGACAGCGATATCGCCGCCATTACCGCCATTTACCAACACCATGTGCTGCACGGCACGGGTACTTTCGAGATAGATCCGCCTTCTGAAGCCGACATGGCCGGACGCCGCGCCGATGTGCTAGGGCGCGGCCTGCCATGGCTGGTGGCCGAAAAAGACGGCGAGGTGATAGGTTTTGCCTACGCCAACTGGTTCAAGCCACGCCCGGCCTATCGCTTTTCGGCCGAGGACTCCATCTACATTGCCGACAAAGCCCGCGGCATGGGCCTGGGCCGCAAGCTGCTGACCGAGCTGGCTGTGCAGGCCGAGGCGGCCGGTGTGCGCAAGCTGCTGGCCGTGATTGGCGACTCTGCCAACGCGGGCTCGATTGGCGTGCACCGGGCGCTGGGCTTTACCGATGTGGGCGTGATGCGCTCGGTGGGCTGGAAGTTCGGCGCCTGGCGCGACATCGTGCTGATGGAAAAGACCTTGGGCGCGGGCGACACCACGTCACCCGAATAATTTGCCCTGCACTGGACGCTGCCCCTCCCACGGGGCCGCCTATTGATCATGGCGCGGCCCGACGATGAATAATGCCCCATGAAAAACAAAACAGTAGCGGCCTGGCTCGCCTTCCTAGGGGGGCCATTGGGCCTGCATCGCTTTTATCTACACGGCCTCACCGACATGCTTGGCTGGCTGCTGCCCATCCCCACCGCACTCGGCATTTATGGCATACAGCGGGTGCAGGCATTGGGCCAGGATGACCACTACAGTTGGGTGTTGATTCCGTTGCTTGGTTTCACCATCGCGGGCTGCGCATTGCAGGCCATCCTGTTTGCGCTCAAGACACCCGAAGCCTGGAACGCGCGCTACAACCCCACTGCGGCGCCCGACGCAGCCCCTGGCCGGACCCAGTGGATCACCATTGGCGCCATCGTGGTGTCGCTGCTGTTTGGCACCACGACGCTGATGGCCAGCCTGGCTTTCAGCTTTCAACGGTATTTTGAATACCAGATCGAAGAAGCCCGAAAAATTTCGCAGTAGTGCGTCGCGGACGCGGCAAGACACCATCTCAGGCGAACAGACGACAGACCAGCCAACGCCCCAGTGAATTTTCATTCAAATGGGGCGTTAGCGCTTATCCAGACTGCGCGAGAAGCTATACATTGGGTAGCGCCCGTTTCAAACGGGCCGCCCCGTCATCAAAAGATCTGCAGGCTGATCCAGTACGCGACGGCCGCCATGAACGCACTGGCCGGGATGGTCAGAATCCACGCCCAAACGATGTTGCCCGCCACCCCCCAACGCACAGCACTGGCGCGCTGGGTGGAGCCCACCCCCACGATGGCGCCGGTAATGGTGTGTGTGGTGGACACCGGAATGCCCAGCATGGTGGCCATGAACAGCGTGATGGCGCCACCCGTTTCGGCACAGAAGCCTCCCACAGGCTTGAGCTTGGTGATTTTCTGGCCCATGGTCTTTACGATGCGCCAGCCGCCAAACATAGTGCCCAGGCCGATGGCGGCATAACAACTCACGATGGTCCACACGGGTGGCGATGCATCGGACGCCGCCGTGTAGCCCGTGGCAATCAGCAGCAGCCAGATGATGCCGATGGTCTTTTGCGCGTCATTGCCGCCGTGGCCCAGGCTGTATGCGCCCGCCGACACCAGTTGCAGGCGCCGGAACCACTTGTCCACCCGGCTGGGGCGCGCGCGGCGAAAGATCCACGCAACAGCCACCATCATGATGGAGCCGAGTAGAAATCCGAGTAGCGGTGACACAAAGATAAACGCCACCGTTTTCATGATGCCGGACGAGATCAACGCGCCCGCTCCCGCCTTTGCAATCACCGCACCCACAATGCCACCGATCAGCGCGTGCGACGAACTACTGGGGATGCCGTAGTACCAGGTGATCACGTTCCAGGTGATGGCACCCACCAGCGCGCCAAACACCACATGGGTGTCCACCACGCCGGGCTGGACAATGCCTTTGCCCACAGTGGCCGCCACGCTCAGATGGAAGACGAAGATGGCGATGAAGTTGAAAAACGCAGCGAACAGGACTGCCTGCCCCGGCTTGAGCACACCGGTGGACACCACCGTGGCGATCGAATTGGCTGCGTCGTGGAACCCGTTCATGAAGTCGAACAAGATCGCCAGCGCCACGAGCATCACCACAACCCACAGGGTCGCTTGAACGGTTTCCATGCTGATCAGCCCGTGGGAATCAGGAGTTCTCGAGGACGATGCCCTCGATGCAATTGGCCACGTCCTCGCACTTGTCGGTGATCGTTTCCAGCAACTCGTAGATGGCCTTGAGCTTGATCACCTCGCGCACATCGGGCTCCTCGCGGAACAGCTTGCTCATGGCGCTGCGCATCACGCGGTCGGCGTCTGATTCGAGCTTGTCGATCTCCTCACAGGTCTTGAGCGCGGCTTCGGCCACGGCCGGGTCGGCGATCTTGTCGAGCATCTTCACGGCATCGCGCAGGCGCTCGCAGCACTTGAGGCTCAGGTCTGTGAGGCGGGTGATTTCCTCGGTCATGTGCCGCACGTCGTACAGCGCCATGGTTTCTGCCGAGTCCTGGATCAGATCGGCCACATCGTCCATTGTGTTGATGAGCGTGTGGATCTGCTCGCGGTCGATGGGGGTGATGAAAGTCTTGTGGATGGCCTTGTTGACGTCGTGTGTCACGCGGTCGGCGGCACGCTCGGCGTTGTCCACGTCCTGGTTGTACTTGTCGCGCAGATGCGGGTCGTTGTAGTTGGCCACCAGTTGCGAAAAAGCCCGTGCGGCCTCCACGATGCGGTCCGCATGCTGGTTGAACATTTCGAAAAAGTTGCCTTCGCGTGGCAACAGCTTGGCAAACAGCATGGGAGAAGCTCCTGGATCGGCGTCGTGTTTCTGAACAATGACAAAACCATGTCATTTACATGACTATTTTGTGACCCGCGGAGTTTAACCCTGCGTCCCGACAGGGTCGCCCCCTTGTTCCGCGCAAATACGCCTGGTTCGGTGTCCTTCCTCAAGCTCCGCGAAAAATGAAATACACCGCCCCCACCAGGCACAAGCCCGCCCACAGGTAGTCCCATTTCAGGGGCTGGCCCATATAGAACACGGCGAACGGAACAAACACCGCCAGCGTGATCACCTCTTGCATGATCTTGAGCTGCCCCACGTTGAACTGCGTATAACCAATGCGGTTGGCAGGCACCTGCAGCAGGTACTCAAACAGCGCAATGCCCCAGCTGATCAGGGCTGCTGTGTACCACGGCGACGAGGCCAGGCTTTTGAGGTGGCCGTACCAGGCAAAGGTCATGAAGATGTTGCTGGCCACCAGCAACAAGATGGTCTGGAGAGAAATGGGCAATGATTGCAGGGCGGTCATGGTGATGCCTGGGGAACGTAAACAAGCAGTAGTGTCAGGCGCAGCCAACGTCACGCCGGGGACGGATTATGGCTAAAAATGGACTCTAGCGCTTGATACGAAAGCGCTAACAGCTATATAAATCATAGCAATCTGTCCAAGCATGCCAGGGCACTTTGCCAGTCCCGCGCCCCCGCTGCGCGAACTCGCCAATGCGTCAGTCCGGTCCTACGGCCAAGTGCCATACCGGACCACAGCCGCCATGCCTTGTGAACCCTAAATTGGACGTTCGCTTTGCGCACGGGGCTTTCGAAAAGCCTCACGAAAAGCCCTCAAGAATTTTTCATGAGAGTTTAAGGACACCCCAAGCGCGAACTGTCCGCTTCTTTCCTCACCGACCCCAAGGACCCCTGATCGATGCACCCCTCTTTCCGCCTTCTCCCCGTGGCCCTGGCCGTCGCTTGTGCTGCCGTCAGCGCCCAGGCACAAACCACCAATTCATCCAACGCACCCGCTCGCGCGGACCGCAACTCCATCGTGCCGTATACCCAGGATGGCTATCTCGGCATCAGTGGTGGCCGCTCCAAATACGATCTGAACACCGGGCCTGCAGGTATGGGTTCGGACACGTCCGGCAACCCCCTCAAGCTCTACACCGGCGGGTTCTTTCATCCCAATATGGGCGTGGAGTTCGGCTACCTGAACGCTGGCAAGGCACACCGCCTGGGCGGCGACACCAAGGCGCATGGGTTCAACCTGAGCCTGGTCGGCCGCGCACCGCTGAGCGATCAATTTGACGTTTTCGGCAAAGTCGGCACCACCTATGGCCGCACCCGCACATCGGGCGTGATGGGCACCGGCGTGCAGACCGGCAAAGAAGACGGTTTCGGCCTGTCGTACGGGCTGGGCGCGCGCTGGGCCTTTACCCCGCAGTGGGCCGCCGTGGTGGAGTGGGAAAATCACCGCTTCAAATTCTCGGACGGCGATGCCGACGTGAAGCTGACCACCGTGGGCTTGCAGTACCGGTTCTAAGCCGGGGCACCGCACCAGTCTGACTGAATGACAAAAGGGCCCGATCCGTGAGGATCGGGCCCTTTTTAAAGGGTTGCCGGGGCCGGTCCTACAGACCGGTTGCTTGCATCTATTTACTCGCCCAGGTAGGCAGCACGCACCTTCGGGTCGTTCAACAGTTGCTGGCCAGGGCCGGACATGGTGATCAGGCCGGACTCCATCACATAACCTCGGTCGGCAATTGCCAACGCACGGCTGGCGTTCTGCTCCACCAGCAAGATGGTGACGCCCAGGGCGTACACGTCGCGCACCACTTCAAAGATCTTGTCCACCATGATGG
This sequence comes from uncultured Gammaproteobacteria bacterium, assembly GCA_947085645.1. Classification (GTDB taxonomy): domain Bacteria; phylum Pseudomonadota; class Gammaproteobacteria; order Burkholderiales; family Burkholderiaceae_C; genus Acidovorax. Next base: position 116,855 of record CAMTXG010000041.1, on the reverse strand, counting down.
GCGAAAGGCCCATGGAGGGCTCGTCCAGCAGCAGCACCTTGGGCTGGCTCATCAGCGCACGGCCCATGGCCAGCATTTGCTGCTCGCCGCCGGACATGGTGCCGGCCAGCTGGTCCTTGCGTTCACGCAGGCGCGGGAAGATGGTGAACATCTTCTCGATGTCGGCCAGGATGCCCGCCTTGTCGCGGCGGATGTAGGCGCCCATCTGCAGGTTTTCGGTGATGGTCATGCGGGCAAAAACGCCACGGCCTTCCGGCACCATAACGAGACCCTTCTTGACCAGGTCCCACGCGCCCTTGCCCTTGATGCTCTCGCCCAGGTACTCGATGCTGCCGTCGCCCAGTGGCAGCGTGCCGGTGATGGCCTTCATGGTGGTGGTCTTGCCAGCGCCGTTGGAGCCGATCAGCGAGACCAGTTCGCCTTCGCGCACTTCAAAGTCCACGCCCTTCACGGCCTGGATACCGCCGTAGGCCACTTTCAGGCCCTTGACCTGCAGCAGTACCTTGTTGGATTTTTCGGCCATTCTCAATGTCCTCCGGTGCCCAGATAGGCCTCAATCACTTTTTCGTTCTTCTGCACGGTGGCAGGCGTGCCTTCGGCGATCTGCTTGCCGTAATCGAGCACGGTCACGCGGTCGCACAGCCCCATCACCAGCTTCACATCGTGTTCGATGAGCAAGATGGTGCGGTTGTCGTTGCGGATGCGGTCGATCAGCTCGCGCAGCAGCACCTTTTCAGTGGCGTTCATGCCAGCGGCGGGCTCGTCCAGCGCGATCAGTTGCGGATCGGTGGCCAGAGCCCGGGCGATCTCCAGGCGGCGCTGGTCACCGTAGCTCAGCGTGCGCGCCTTGTAGTCGGCGAACTTGCCGATGCCCACGTAGTCGAGCAGTTCCTGCGCGCGCTTGGCAATGGCCAGCTCTTCTTCCTTGAAACCCTTGGTGCGCAGCACCGCGCCCAGCAGCCCCGATTTGGTGCGGATGTGGCGGCCCACCATCACGTTCTCCAGCGCCGTCATGTCGGAAAACAAGCGGATGTTCTGGAAAGTACGCGCAATACCCGCCTTGGCCACTTCGTGTACGGCCGTGGGCTCGTACGGTTTGCCTGCCAGCTCAAAGGTGCCGCTGTCAGGCGTGTACAGGCCAGTGATCACGTTGAAGAACGTGGTCTTGCCCGCGCCGTTGGGCCCGATCAGGCCATAGACCTGGCCACGCTCGATGGTGATGCCCACGTCGGAGAGGGCTTGCAGGCCGCCAAAACGCTTGGAAATACCTGCAACCCGCAGCACCACGTCGCTGGCTGATTTCTGAATGTTCTCTGCCATGTTCTAACTTTCTGCGGTGTTCAGGTCTTCTGCGTGAGGCTCTTGCCATGGTCGGGCGCAGGCCACAGACCACGGGGACGGAGCAGCATGATGATGATCATGGCCAGAGCGATCAGCAGCTGGCGCAGGATGGCGGAGTCCAGACGGCCGTCGGTCATGGCCTGCAGCGGGCCCGCCACGTAACGCAGCACTTCGGGCAAGGCCGACAGCAACACGGCACCCAGGATCACGCCAGGAATGTGGCCGATACCGCCCAGCACCACCATGGCGACGATCATGACCGACTCCATCAGGCTGAACGACTCGGGCGACACGAAGCCCTGAAACGCACCAAACATGGCCCCTGCCACACCACCAAACGAAGCGCCCATGCCGAACGCCAGCAGCTTCATGTTGCGGGTGTTGATGCCCATGGCCTTGGCGGCAATCTCATCCTCGCGGATCGCCATCCAGGCGCGGCCGACACGAGAGTCCTGCAGGCGATAGCAGATCACGATGGTGACCACCACCAGCGCCAGGAAAAGGTAGTAGTACAGCGTCACCGAGCTGAGTTCAAAGCCGAACAGCTCCAGCCGCTTGCCCAGATCGAGCCCGAAGATCTTCACCGAATCGATCTGACCCAAGCCCTTGGGACCGTTGGTCAAGTTGACGGGGTGGTCGAGGTTGTTCAGGAAGATGCGAATGATTTCGCCAAAGCCGAGCGTGACGATGGCCAGATAGTCGCCCCGCAGCTTGAGGACCGGTATCCCCAGGAGCATCCCGGTACACGCGGCCAGCAGCAGCGCCAACGGTATCACCAGCCAAAGCGAGGTATGCAGCCCGTTGGGGAACATGGCAGCGAACGCAGCGAAGGTGTCCGACAGGTGGGGAGAAGCCATCAACGCGAACAGATAGGCGCCCACGGCGTAGAACGCCACATAACCCAGATCCAGCAGACCGGCATAACCCACCACGATGTTCAGGCCCAGGGCCAGCATCACATACAGCAGCGCCAGGTCAGCGATGCGCACCCACGCGTTGCCGAAATATTGCAGGACAAGGGGCAGCACCAGCAGCGCGATGGTCCCCAGAATCCAGGTAGCTTTGTTGTTTTTCATGGTGCAGGCTCCTCAGGCGCGGTCGGCCACACGCTCACCCAGGAGGCCCGAGGGGCGCAGCGTCAGGATGATGATGAGAACGATGAATGCAAAGATGTCGGTGTAGTGGCTGCCCAGCAGCCCGCCGGTCAGCGTACCGATGTAACCCGAGCCGATGGCCTCGATCAGGCCCAGCAGGATGCCGCCGATCACGGCGCCGGCCAGGTTGCCGATACCACCAAAAACCGCAGCCGTGAACGCCTTGAGGCCGGGCAGGAAACCCATCGTGTGCTGCGCCGTGCCGTAGTTCGACGCGTACATGATGCCGGCGATAGCCGCCAGGATGGCACCAATGATGAAGGTTGCCGAAATGACCATGTCAGGCTTGACGCCCATCAGGGACGCCACGCGAGGGTTCTCGGCCGTGGCGCGCATTGCGCGGCCCAAGTTGGTGTGGTTCACCAGGTACATCAGCAAGGCCAGAGACACCGCCGTCACACCGAGGATCAGGATTTGCGTGGGTGTGATGTAAGCGCCACCGATTTCAAACGGTGCGCTGGGAAGCATCGTTGGATAGGGTTTGTAATTGGGCTTCCAGATGATCATGGCCAGCGTCTGCAGCAAGATCGACATACCAATGGCAGTGATCAGGGGAGCCAGGCGCGGGCTGTTACGCAGCGGCCGGTAGGCCACCTTTTCGATCACAAAGTTGAGGGTGGCCGCCACGATGCAGGCAATGATGGTGGCCAGCAGCAGGATGAGCCAGCCGGGCGCGCCGGGCATGGCAGCTTGCATCATTCCAATACAGCTCCAACTGGTCAGAGCGCCGATCATCAGCACCTCACCGTGGGCAAAATTGATCAGTTGAATAATGCCGTACACCATGGTGTAGCCCAAGGCTATCAAGGCGTACATGCTGCCCAGTACCAGACCGTTGATGATCTGTTGCAGCAAAATTTCCATAAGAGAAGTCCTTCGTTTGTGACGTACCCACCGCTTTGGCACCGGAATCGGTACAGCCTTGTGGGCCCGACTGGCATCTAGCAAAAAACCCGCCAGTAATGCAGCTGTGCGGGTTTGTGGACGGGATTGTAGCGAGTAGTCACACGCGCCCCCACTCAGGCCGGGCGGGGTTTTCCCTCGGGTTTCACCCCCATCAGAGCGCAACGTGATCCATAAGCGTTCATGATGCAAGCAGGAATAATGATGTGCAAACTTATTACTTCAATCATGCAATATCGGCATGATCCGGTTCAAAAACCCTGACCGCTCGCGCTCCCCGGCACCGAGCCTGCAGATTTACTCCGTTACTCCGTGTCGCCTGAATCGTCGGGGGCGGGATTCATTGCAGCCACTGGTACCGCCACATTGCGCTCGCGCAGCTCCCGCATCTTCAGCGCAATTTTGATCTCCAGGCCGCGTTCCACGGGCTGGTAAAAGCTGGGCGCGGGCATGCCCTCAGGCAGGTAGCTTTCACCTGCTGCAAACCCACCCTCTTCATCGTGCGCGTACCGGTAGCCTTTGCCGTAGTCAAGCTGTTTCATCAGCTTGGTGGGCGCATTGCGCAGGTGCATGGGCACCGGGCGGGTTCCGTCCTGTTTGACCCACGCACGCGCTGCGTTGTAGGCCTTGTAGACCGCGTTGGACTTGGGCGCCACGGCCAGGTACACCACACATTCGGCCAGCGCCAGCTCGCCCTCGGGCGTGCCCAGGCGCTCGTAGACCTCGGTGGCGTCCAGCGCCAGGCGCAGGGCGCGCGGGTCGGCCAAGCCGATGTCTTCGCTGGCCATGCGCACCAAGCGGCGCGCCATGTAGCGCGGGTCGGCACCGCCATCGAGCATGCGCACCAGCCAGTACAACGCGGCATCGGGGTCTGAGCCCCGCACGGATTTGTGCAGCGCGCTGATGGTGTCGTAGAACTGCTCGCCGCCTTTGTCATAGCGGCGCATGCGCTCGCCCAGCACCTTGAGCAGCCAGGCGTCGGTGATCTCGGCCAGCTTCTCCTGCGTGGCCGCCATGGCCAGGGTTTCGAGCGTGTTGAGCAGACGACGGGCATCGCCATCGGCATAGGCCACCAGGCGGTCGATTGCTACATCTTCGATAGCTGGAAGCGCTTTCTCCGCCTGCGCCAGCGCCACTATCTGCTTCAAATCCTGTTCGGACAGCGGTTGCAGCACGTATACCGCAGCGCGAGACAGAAGTGCGGAGTTGACCTCAAAAGACGGGTTCTCGGTGGTCGCGCCAATGAAGGTGAACAGGCCGCTTTCGACGTGCGGCAAAAAGGCGTCCTGCTGACTCTTGTTGAATCGGTGCACCTCATCGACGAAGACGATGGTGCGCTGCTGCATCAGCCCGTCACGCGCGGCCTCTGCCCGCTCCACGGCCTCGCGGATGTCCTTGACCCCGCCCAGCACGGCGCTGATGCTGATGAACTGCGCGTCGAACGCGTCGGCCATCAGGCGCGCGATGGTCGTTTTGCCTACGCCGGGCGGGCCCCACAGGATGCAGCTGTGCGGGCGGCCTGATTCAAAGGCAAGGCGCAAGGGCATGCCTGGGCCCAGCACATGCTGCTGCCCGATCACCTCGCCCAGCGTGCGGGGGCGCAGGCGCTCGGCCAGGGGCTGGTGGGTGGAAGGATGTGCCGTGTGTGCCTGACGAGAGGCGGAGGCACTACTGCGTGCTGCCATGTTGGTGTCCTGTCCACATCACGCTAATTTTTTGAGCCAAATTGACCTCTAGCGCTTTACCATCAAGCGCTGGCAGCTATATTTTATGTAGCAACTACTGCTTGACCACATCCGCCCCAGCAGGCGGCTTGAACTGGAAAGTGCTAGCAGGCAGCGTGGCATTGGCCTGCATGCCGTTGAAGCGGATCAGCGAACGCTGGCCAAAGCTGTCCAGAATGTCCAGCGCCGCCAACTGATCGCCCGCAAAACCCACGCGCACGCTCTTGAGCTGGCCGTCTTTCGTCTTGGGGCTGGCCAGCACCCACTGCAGGCCATCTTGCTCGGGCGCTGATTCGAGCGTGAACTCGGCCTTGAGCGCCGACAGGTCGGGCGCCGATGCCAGCAGCGCGGCGGGCGTGCTGCCCAGTGCCTGCGACTGCGAACGCTGGGTGACCTGGTTCAGGTCCACGTCATAGAGCCACAGGCTCTGGCCGTCGGCAACGATGGTCTGCTCGAACGGCTTTTTGTACACAAACTTGAAGCGTCCGGGGCGCTGAAACTCAAAACTGCCGGTCGACGTCTTGGTGCGTGCAGTCTGCCCGTCCTTGGGTGGCGAGGTCACGGTCTGTGTGAAGTCGGCACGGCCGGTCTGCGTGCCTTTCATGAACGATTCAAGGCTTTTTAGGCCGTCAGCGCTTGCCAGCGTTGCGCTAGTAGCTATCAAAATTGCAGTAACGATCTTTTTCAACAAAAACTCCTGTGGGGTGGGCTACCGAGGCGGGCTCAACGCCCTGCCCTCATTCGCTGCGCGCCGGAACCAAAATATCGCGCTGGCCGCTGCTGGTCAGGCCGCTCACAAGGCCCGCCTTTTCCATGTCTTCCAGCAAACGGGCCGAGCGGTTGTAGCCAATGCGCAGCTTGCGCTGCACGTACGAGATGCTCGCCTTGCGGTCCTTGAGCACCACTTCGACGGCTTGGTCGTACATGGGGTCCTTCTCGCCCCCGTCGCCGCCAGCGCCATCCCCTGACAGATCACCCTCGCCATCCACAGTTCCGCCTTCCAGCACACCCTCTATGTAGTCCGGCTCCCCTTGTTGCTTGAGGTAACTGACGACACGGTGTACTTCTTCGTCCGACACGAAGGCGCCATGCACCCGGATCGGCAGGCCCGTGCCGCTGGCCATGTAGAGCATGTCGCCCATGCCCAGCAGGGCTTCGGCGCCCATCTGGTCGAGGATGGTGCGGCTGTCAATCTTGGAGCCCACCGAGAACGCGATGCGGGTGGGAATGTTGGCCTTGATCAGGCCAGTGATCACATCGACGCTGGGGCGCTGCGTGGCCAGGATCAGGTGGATGCCTGCCGCGCGCGCCTTCTGCGCCAGGCGGGCGATCAGCTCTTCGATCTTCTTGCCCACCACCATCATCAGGTCGGCCAGCTCGTCGATGATGACCACGATGTGCGGCAGGCGCTGCAGCGGCTCGGGCTCTTCGGGCGTCAAGCTGAAGGGGTTGTAGATGAACTCCTCACGCGCCTTGGCTTCATCGATCTTGACGTTGTAGCCCGCCAGATTGCGCACGCCCAGCTTGGACATCAGCTTGTAGCGCCGCTCCATCTCGGCCACGCACCAGTTCAGGCCGTGCGCCGCCTGCTTCATGTCGGTCACCACGGGCGCCAGCAGGTGCGGAATGCCTTCGTAGACCGACATTTCCAGCATCTTGGGGTCGATCATCAACAGGCGCACATCGCGCGCCTCGGCCTTGTAGAGCAGCGAGAGGATCATCGCGTTGATACCCACCGACTTGCCCGAGCCCGTGGTCCCTGCCACTAGCACGTGCGGCATCTTGGCCAGGTCGGCCACCACCGGGTTGCCCACGATGTCCTTGCCCAGGCCCATGGTGAGCATGCTCTTGGCCTCGTGGTAGACCTGCGAGCCGAGGATCTCGGACAGGCGAATGGACTGGCGCTTGGCATTGGGCAGCTCCAGCGCCATGAAATTCTTGCCGGGGATGGTCTCCACAACGCGGATCGACACCAGGCTGAGCGAGCGCGCCAGGTCCTTGGCCAGGCCCACGATCTGCGAGCCCTTCACGCCCGTAGCGGGCTCGATCTCGTAGCGCGTAATCACCGGGCCGGGCATGGCGGCCACGACGCGCACTTCCACGCCGAAGTCCTTGAGTTTTTTCTCGATGAGGCGGCTGGTCATCTCCAGCGTCTCGGGCGCCACGGTCTCCTGGCGCTGCAGCGGGCCGTCCAGCAGGTCCACCAGCGGCAGCTTGCTGTCGGGCATTTCGGTGAACAACGGCTTCTGGCGCTCCTTCACCACGCGGGTGCTCTGCGGCACGTCCACCAGCACAGGCTCGATGATCTGAATGGGCTGGGGGTGGTGCACTTCGCTCTCGGTGCGCTCTTCGAGCACCACCACTTCGCGCTCGCGCGCGGCCTTGCGGCCCACGGCCACGTCCTTGGCCACCTCGCGCTGGGCCAGGCGCGATTGCACGAGTGTGTCGATGCGCCCACCCAAATACTCCGCCACACGGCCCCACGAGAAGCGAAACACCAGTGCGGCGCCCAGAACCGTCAGCACAATGGCCAGCAGCCCGGAGCCCGTAAAGCCCAGCCATTTGACGCTGGCGGGTCCCACAACGTAGCCCAGCACACCACCGGCATGCCCCGGCAAAAATGACTCAAAACGGTACAGGCGTGACCATTCCAGCGCCGTGCTGGAACACATCAACACCACAAGACCCAGCCAGAAGATGGACCGGCGCGCCATGGGGCCTGCAGCGCCTGCGATGGCCTCTCCGCCCCGCATCCAGCGCGCCAGCGACGACACCCAGGCGCGCGCCCCGGCGGCCACGCACCACCACACGGAAAAACCCAGCGCAAAGTAGCTGGCATCGGCCAACCAGGCGCCAAAACGGCCTGCCCAATTCGCTACCATGCTGGAATCACTGCCCCCCGAGGTAGACCAGGCCGCATCCTGTGCCGAGTAGCTGACCAGCGCCAGCAACCAGAAAACCAGGGCCAGCAGGCCCACAATCAGGCCGATTTCATGGCCAAAACGGGCAGCGCCCGTGCGGGGCGGCGACTTGGCCGCAGCAGATGCGTTCAGGGTATTGAGGGAATAGGTCATAAGCGTGCCGGGGGAGCTTACCGCAAGCTTTGGCAGCAACGCTCACGGCGAATGGATGGCTCTGGTGATCAGCGGTATCCGCACAGGATAATGGCTCCCGAACTCCAGCATGCGCGTCCATTTGCGTATTTCACCAAACGGCGTGCACCTCTGGCATGACTCGCAAGCAACCGAATCTCTGTGATGGCAGTCAATCTATTTACCCGTCCCCTACCAGCACCTAGCCCAATTGAAATCAAAGAGCTTGTTGCGCTGTACCAGCAGTCCAGGATGCAGGATGCAGCGCTGAAAGCTCAATCCCTGGTGACCAGATTTCCCAAGCACCCCCTGGGCTGGACCATTCTGGGAGCGATCTACAGATCTGAGCACAACAACGCCGAAGCGCTACCTAGTCAACCGATTTGCTAGCCAGGGCATAGGTGCAGAGCAACTGATGCTGGAGGGCCCCATGGAAAGGAACAACTACTTGAAGGCCTATCACCACGTGGATGTCTGCCTGGACCCATTTCCATTTCCCGGCGGTACAACCACGGCGGAAAGCCTATGGATGGGAGTCCCAGTGCTTACGCTTGAAGGCAGTAATTTCATAGGCCGCCAAGGGGCCGGACTATTGGCTGGCGTTGGACTCTCGGATTGGATAGCTACCACCCCTGACGAGTACCATCAACGCGCTGTCCGTCTCGCTGACAACATCCCCGCACTGGCAGAACTGCGCCAACAATTGCGCACCAAAGCCTTGTCGTCGCCAATATTTGACTCCGCAGCATTCGCTAAAAACCTGGAGTCAGCCTTGTGGGAAATGTGGAAAAAAAAGAAACCCCGCTGAAAATTCGCCATCCACGTCGCAAAGACCCATGCATGCGACGTGGGCAAAGTTAACCCAGCGCGTTCAATCGGTCCTTGAGCATGGTGGCACCATTGGGCAGGGCCTCGATGAAACCGCGCTCCTCCAGGTCTTTCATCACCCGGCTGACCATTTCGCGGGAGGCGCCCACCATCTTGGCCAGGTCCTGGCGGGAGATTTTTTCCTTGATGATGAGCTGGCCCTGCGCGTCTGCAATGGCGAAGTCCAGCAGCGCATGGGCTACGCGGCCGTAGACGTCCAGCAGAGCAAGCGACTCGATCTTGCGGTCTGCGTGGCGCAAGCGCTTGACGAGCCCCCGCATCACCACCAGCGACATGGACGCGTTTTCAGTGAGGCAGCGGGCAAACTCCGCGCGCCCCAGCATCAGCACATCGGTTTGCACCTCTGCACGCACCGTGGCCGAGTGGGGTTCGTTGTCGATGATGCTCATCTCACCCAGGTAGTCGCCCTGCGACAGCGTGGCCAAAATCACCTCGCGCCCCCGGCTGTCCGACGTCATCACCCTCGCGCGGCCCGTGAGCAGTATGAACAGAGCGTTGGACTTTTGCCCCTGCTCCACCAGCGCCTGACCACGCCTGAAGCGCTGCTTGATCACGGCGCCGCTGATTACCTCAGCCTGTGCGACCGTCAGCAGCGAGAACAAGGGCACCCGGCGCAGCAGATCGAGGTTGGACAACATCGTCGACATGAAAACTCCTCTCTAGAGCGACCCGACCGGAGCCGCACGGGTTGTGCAAGGGGTATCAATGGGTTCTTACAATCGCTGTGATTGAAAATGACGCCGCTCGCGCAAGTGGTGCACGGTTGATACTTGCCGGTCCAACCCCCAGTTTCCCCAACAGCGCCGCATGTAGCGGGCGCAAAACACAGGCTTTTATCATGTCCACCACCCAACACGCGAAAGTTCTGATTCTTGGCTCTGGCCCTGCGGGCTACACAGCGGCTGTCTATGCCGCCCGGGCCAACCTGAACCCGGTGCTTATCACCGGCATGGCCCAGGGTGGCCAGCTGATGACCACCACCGAGGTGGACAACTGGCCCGCCGACGTGCATGGAGTGCAGGGCCCAGACCTGATGCAGCGTTTTCTGGAGCACGCCGAGCGCTTCAAGACACAGATCATCTTCGACCACATCAACAAGGTCGATTTCAGCCAGCGCCCGTTCACGCTGACCGGCGACAGCGGCACCTACACCTGTGACGCACTGATCCTGGCCACCGGCGCTTCGGCCAAGTACCTCGGTCTGCCTTCGGAAGAGGCTTTCATGGGCAAGGGCGTGTCCGGCTGCGCCACCTGCGATGGCTTCTTCTACCGTGAGCAGGATGTGTGCGTTGTCGGCGGCGGCAATACGGCGGTGGAAGAGGCCCTGTACCTGTCCAACATCGCCCGCAAGGTCACGCTGGTACACCGCCGCGACAAGTTCAAGGCCGAGCCCATCCTGGTGGACAAGCTCAATGACAAGGTCGCCGCTGGCAAGATCGAACTCAAGCTGTTCAACACGCTCGACGAGGTGCTGGGCGACAACACGGGCGTGACGGGCATCCGCATCAAGAGCACCAAGGACGGCAGCACTGAAGAGATCAAGCTGCAGGGCTGTTTCATCGCCATCGGCCATGCGCCAAACACCGAGATCTTCCAGGGCCAGCTGGAGATGGAAAACGGCTACATCATCACCCAGGGCGGGCTCAAGGGTTTTGCCACCCAGACCAGCGTGCCCGGCGTTTTTGCGGCAGGCGACGTGCAGGACCATGTGTACCGCCAGGCCATCACCAGCGCAGGCACAGGCTGCATGGCCGCACTGGACGCCCAGCGCTTCCTTGAACAAGAGTCTTGATGAAAAACTGGGCAGCAGGCTATAATCTGCGGCTTTGCTGAATTCAGCCCGTTTTTGCGGGCGTTCCGAAGACGGCAATCAATCGGGTTACCGCCACCCTTTATGGCGAGGTGAGGCCGCAAGCCAACCTGGGGACCCATCCCCAGGGCCTAGCGAACGGCCGTTAAAACAGTATCGGAGTGTCCTCATGGCACGCGTCTGCGAAGTAACGGGCAAGAAGCCCATGTCTGGGAACAATGTTTCCCACGCCAACAACAAAACCAAGCGCCGGTTCCTGCCGAACCTGCAATATCGCCGTTTCTGGGTCGAGACCGAAAACCGTTGGGTTCGCCTGCGCGTTTCGAGCGCTGCCCTGCGTTTGATCGACAAGAACGGTATCGACTCGGTGCTCGCAGACCTGCGCGCACGTGGTCAGGCTTAAGGAGAAGCACCATGGCAAGCAAAGGCGGACGCGACAAGATCAAGCTGGAATCCACTGCGGGTACCGGTCACTTCTACACCACGACCAAGAACAAGAAGACCATGCCCGAGAAAATGCTGATCATGAAATTTGATCCAAAAGCTCGCAAGCATGTGGAATACAAGGAAATGAAGCTGAAGTAATTCAGCGTCTCTCCTCAAAAAGGCCGCCCGGCGTCAGTCTGGCGGCTTTTTTTATTGGCCCAGCTCCGGGTGGCGCCAGCACCTCATCGCATTGCCCGCCGAACCAAAAAATCCAGCCTCGCAACTTCACTGATTGAAGCGGATATCGCCAGAAGTTTGCGACCACCGTTCGGGCGTTAAAAAGCCGCTGCAGGCACATGGCCTGCAGCGGCTTTTACTTGATACAAACGTCTGGGAGTGTGGTCGGCAGAAGGCATCGAGGGGAAACACGCGAAAACCGAGGATCGCGTGGTGCTATCGACAAGCCCAGGGTGGGACCCTGGGCGCAGGAGGTAGTACCGCGCGATACCGGTTTATCGAGCGTTGCAGCCGATGCCCCTTCTACTGCCCACACTCCCCAGGGTGAACCGGCGCTTCAGACCCGTGCAGCGCGCAGGCGGATCGAGAAGTCGCGCAGCGCAGCAATGCCGCTGTCTTCAGCGCGGCGGCACCAGGCCTGCAAGTCGGCCGTGAGCTGTTCTCGCGACTGCGAAGTGTTCAGCCACAACTGGCGCAGTTCCTCGCGCATGGTCACCATCTTGTCCAGGACCGGATGTGCTGCACGGGCCTGCACCAACTGCGGCATGGCTACGGCGGGCACCTTCTCCGCGTCGCGGTGAAGCCAGCGCTTGGCGGCCTTGAGCACTGAGACATCGGCCTGGCGCGCCTGCAATGCGGCGATTTCCTCCTTGCACGCCTGGCGAACACCCCGCGCATAGCCCGCCATCACTTCGTAACGGTTAGCAATCAGCGCCTCCAGTGTCTTCTCATCTGCTAAAGGCTTCACGTCGCCCAATTGCAGTTTGGGTGGCACCTTCTTGACGGTGGCCCAGCCGATTTTCTTCATCAGGCTGATGTAAGCCCAGCCAATGTCGAACTCATAAGGTTTCACCGAGAACTTGGCAGCCGTGGGATAGGTGTGGTGGTTGTTGTGCAGTTCTTCACCACCAATGATGATGCCCCAGGGCGAGAGGTTGGTGCTGGCATCCTGCGCCTCGAAGTTGCGGTAACCCCAATAGTGACCCACACCGTTGACCACGCCAGCCGCCCAGAAGGGGATCCAGAGCATCTGCACCGCCCACACGGCGGCACCCAAGGCGCCAAACAGAGCGAGATTCAGGACCAGCATGAGACCTACGCCTTGCCAGCTGTAGCGGCTGTAGACGTTGCGCTCCATCCAGTCATCGGGCGTGCCGTGGCCGAACTTCTTGATCGTTTCGAGGTTCTTGGACTCGGCGCGGTACAACTCGGCGCCGCGCCACATCACAGTGTCCAGGCCCCGGGTCTGCGGGCTGTGGGGGTCATCCACGGTTTCGCACTTGGCATGGTGTTTACGGTGGATAGCCACCCATTCCTTGGTGACCATGCCCGTGCCAATCCACAGCCAGAAGCGAAAGAAATGCGAGGGGATGGCGTGAAGATCGAGAGAGCGGTGCGCCTGCGCGCGGTGCAAAAAAATCGTGACCGCTGCAATGGTGATGTGGGTCGTAGCCAGCGTGTACAAAATCACCTGCCACCAGGCCAGGCTCCACAACCCATGGCCCAGCCAGTCAATGGCGGCATTCAACACAGCCCAATCGGGTAACAACATATTCAACAAGCCTCACTACACAGAAACACAGCTCCGCAATAGGAACCGCTGCTTAATTCTAGAGTGGGCACCCCGACGGGAGTTCAGGGGTATCCACAGTATTTGCGCTGGATTAGCAGCTTTAAACGACCAACTAGGCTTTTTTGGACCAGACCGCGGCAAAAAATCCATCCGTCTGGTGAACATGGGGCCAAAGGCGCAGATAAACAGTGCCCGATTCGCCGCCACTGCACAGGCTTTGGGCGCCCTGCACCTTGAGTTGGTCCAGCACCGCTCCCGCGTCGAGCAGTTCGAAGTCGGGGTGGGATGCGCTGAAAGCCTCGGCAATCGCCTCGTTTTCCTGCGGCAGGATGCTGCATGTCGCATACACCAGACGGCCGCCCGGCTTGAGCAGGCGGGCCGCGCTGTCCAGGATGGCGGTCTGCTTGGCGACCAGCTCTTCCACAGCCTTGGGCGACTGGCGCCACTTGAGGTCCGGGTTGCGACGCAACGTACCCAGCCCCGAGCATGGCGCGTCCACCAACACGCGGTCGATCTTGCCGGCCAGCCGCTTGACGCGGTCATCACGCTCGTGGGCAATGGCGGCCGGGTGCACGTTCGACAGGCCACTGCGGGCCAGACGGGGCTTCAGGGCATCCAGGCGGTGCGCCGACACATCAAACGCATACAGACGCCCCGTGCTGCGCATGCCCGCGCCGATGGCCAGCGTCTTGCCGCCCGCACCAGCGCAAAAGTCCACCACCATCTCGCCACGCTTGGCATCGAGCAGCAGCGCCAGTAGCTGAGATCCTTCATCCTGCACCTCGATCGCGCCACGCGTGAACGCATCCAGTTTGGTGAGTGCAGGCTTGTCGTCAATGCGCAAGCCCCAAGGCGAATACGGCGTGGGGCTGGCCTTGATGCCGGTCTTGGCGAGTTCCTTTTGGACATCGGCACGCTTGTCCTTGAGCGCGTTGACGCGCAAATCCAGCGGTGCGCTTTGTGCCAAGCTTTCCACCAGCGGCCAGAAGCCTTCACCCAGCTGGTCCTTGAGGGGCTTGACCAGCCATTCGGGCAGGTTGTGGCGGTGGCGCTCCATCAGGTCGTCCACCGTGACGGCGTCGCACTGGTCCAGCCAGTTCCTTTCCTGATCGGTCAGTGCGCTTTTGAGAAAGTCGCGCGGGCCATAAAAGCCCAGGATGGCCAGGCGGCGCTCTTTGGGCCCAGAGCCCGAAGGCGCCATGTGATCAAACAGCAGCTTTTTGCGCAGCACGGTGTAGACCGTTTCGGCCAGCGTGGCACGCTCACGGGGCCCCAGGCCCCGGTTGTCGCGGAAAAATCGTGACACCACCGCATCGGCGGGGTGTTCAAACGTGAGGGTGAGCCTGACCAGTTCGGCGCAGGCGTCGAGAAGAACTTTGGGATGCATCCCTGTATTGTCCCACCGGGCAGGATGCCCCCCTGAGTCGCCTTCGGCGCCTTCCCCCGGAGGGGGACGCCTCCAGCGCACGCAAGCGAAGCGCCGCATGCGCGCCTTGGCGGCCCTTGCACGGGGGCCCTGGCCTGGGTCGCGCCTGTTGCGTAGAACGGGATCACTGCGCAGCTCCAGAATTCCATCCAACCGCTCAGATCCGCGCTCCCTCACCGTGAGTAGATGGGATCGAACGAATAGCGCTGTATCTCCTTGAGCGTGGGCGATTCACCCGCCCACAGCGCCAGCGCGGGGCCGGGAAGGCTCAGATTGCGCTCCAGGGCGCGGCACAGGTGGTAGCGGCTTTCATCATCCATCCCCGGCAGGTCCACAAACACCAGATAGGCGCGGCGCTGCGGATGTTCGCGCAGGTTTTTGCGCACCAGCCAACAACGAGTGAGAGGCGCACAGCGGGCCAGTTCGGATTGCAGCTCGGCCAGTTCGAAGGGGCTCAGGTCGTGCCGCACGATCTGGCTGAAGAACGAAGTGCCTGACAGTTCTTCCCAGGCGCGCTCTTCAGACTCCTGCGCGCGCTCCAGCCGCTTGCGCCACTGCTTGAAAGCGGCAGCGTCATGGTCCATGCCCATGCGGGGGGTTTCCAGCTCGGCCAGTGCGGTGCGCGCGGCCCAATAGCGGTCGTTACTGCCCGCCTCCCACACCCGGTGCAGCAGCAATAGCTTGCCCTCGCGGTCATCCTCGGGCAGGCAGGGCACGAGGCCGCACAACGCGGGGGCGTATTCGGGGCTGCGCTCCAGTGCCAGCTCATACAGTGCCCGCACATCGACCCGGGGGTCGAGATGGCGCTTGAGCCGGGCCAGCTCCACCAGTTCAGCCGCACTGGCCTGCGCGGTTGACGCGCCCAAGGCTTCGGCGCGTGCGCGCACGCGGCCCAGCCAGGCGTGGTGCTGCTTCCATTCCGTGGCGTTGTCGCGGCACCATTGTTTGTCAAAGTGCTTCACCCACCGCTTGGCCTCGTCGCCCAGCAAGGCCAAGGCGTTGCCGCGCGACCACTCGGGCAACGTGGGCGTGACATCCAGCGCTTCGATGCGGTCACGCAGGCCGGGGTGGGTGTCGTCCACGCTGCTCAGGCACTTGAGCGCCTGGCGCAGTGCGTCGTTGGCAAATGCAGCATCTGGGGCTTGGGCCAGATAGCGCCGCATGCTGCGATAAGGGCCCACCGGCAACGGATTACCCGCAGCCCCGCACCAGTGGTTGCCCCAGAACTCGGCCTGCAGCGCTGCGCCCCGGATCTCGATCTCGGCCAGGGCGGCGGCGGTCACATCACGGCCCAGCAGCTTGCCCGCAATGCGGTCGGCCTCGTACTCATCTTGGCGCGCCAGCGCGAAGGTCTTGGCCGAAAAGCGCGGAAAGTACCAGCGCATGAAAACCTGCGTGGCAGCGGCCACCGGGCCTTCGTCGTCGGCCAGACTGTGGTTCAGGCGCATCCACGACAGGCGTGTGCGGTAAATCCAGGCTGCAAACTGGCCATGGTCACCCCGCAGGTGCCCATACTCGTGCGCCAGCACCGCCAGGAAACGCGGCCGGTCCAGCGCCATCAGCAGGGGCAGGCCGATGGTCAGGTGGTTGACGGCACCGCCCAGCAGGCCGTACTTGGGTAGCTGCTGGATGCTGGCATTGAACTCGTCGTTCAGCGTGACCTTGTGGATCGGCGGGCCCTTGATCTTGCGGCGGATGCGCTCCAGCGCCTCAAAAAGCTCCGGTGCCTCCAGCGCCGTGATCTCCACGCCCTCAGGCGCGTCAAAACGCACCCACAGCGCCCGCAGGCTGACCCACAGCAGGCCCGCAGCGCCCAGCAGCAGCCACACCATGGCAAAGCGAAACCTCCCCTGCAACATCTGCGGCACCACCCACAGCAAAATGCCTGCAGCAAGCCCCAGGCAGCCCAGCACCCAGGCATAGCCCAGCGCCGCAAACGCGGCCACACTGCGGCGGTATGCGCGGCTGTTGTCAGCGCTGGCATGCTCGCTCATGCGCACCAGGTGCACAAAATCTGCCTGATCCACGGGCTTCCCTCACTCTTGGTTGATTTTTATCAGCCGCCATCCTAACCACACGCGATCACGCCCCTCCACCATGACCGACGACGACCTGCCAGCACTGATTTGCACACCACCCGGCCTGTACCGCCACTACAAGGGCATGCTTTACGAGGTGATCGACACCGTGCGCCACAGCGAAACGCTAGAGCCCATGACGCTGTACCGCGCGCTGTACGGCCAGCGGGGGCTGTGGGTGCGGCCCTCCGCCATGTTTCTCGAAGACGTTTGCGTTGACGGGCAGACGCGCCCCCGTTTTGAGCGGTGCGGTGATGTCACCACCGACGAAAAAACCAATCAAAACAGGCCCTAGCGCTTATCCATAAAGCGCTACAAGCTATTAATTAAATAGCGTCATCCAGATTCAACCGGACTGCTGTCGTCAAAGCACCTGCACCAGTGCCCGCACAGCACGGGGGTAGATCACGTGTTCCTGCGTCAGCACCCGGGCCGCCAGCGTCTCGGCCGTGTCACCCGGCAGCACTGGCACCACGGCCTGGTCCAGGATGGGGCCCACATCCAGCTCAGCCGTCACCTGGTGCACCGTCACGCCCGCAAACTTGCAGCCTGCATCAATGGCTCGCTGGTGGGTGTGCAGCCCCGTAAAAGCGGGCAGCAACGAGGGGTGAATGTTTATGAGCCGCCCCGCGTAGTGCGCCACAAACCCGGGCGTCAGAATGCGCATGAACCCGGCCAGCACGACCAGCGCGGGCTGATGGCGGTCGATGGTGGCGGCCAGTTCGGCATCGAACGCCTCGCGGCTGGCAAAGGCTTTGTGGTCCAGCGCTTCAGCGGCAATGCCCTGCTCGCGTGCAAACACCAGCCCGGCGGCGTCGGGTTTGTTGCTGATCACCGCCGCCACGCGGGCGCCGTAGCGCTGCTCCCAGTGTTCCTGTTGCGCAGTACGGACGATGGTGGCCATGTTCGAGCCGCCGCCAGAGATCAGAATGACGATGTTCTTCATATTTGCACCGGATTATCCCAGCCATGCCTTTTGATCCCGCCACCCGCCCCCTCACCCCCCACGAAGCCCGCGTGCTCGCTACGTTGATGGAAAAAGCCCGCACCGTGCCCGACAGCTACCCCATGTCGCTCAACGGCCTGCTGACCGGCTGCAACCAGAAGACCAGCCGCGACCCGGTGATGAACCTGAGCGACGCCGACGCGCAGGAGGCGCTGGATTCGCTCAAGCTGCTGACGCTGGCGTTTGAGACCAGCGGCAACCGCACCACCCGTTGGGAGCACAACTTTCAGCGTGGCGTGGGCGTGCCGGAGCAGTCGGCTGTTCTGCTGGGCCTCCTCATGCTGCGCGGGCCGCAGACGGCGGGCGAGCTGCGCATCAACTCGGAGCGCTGGTACCGGTTCGCGGACATTTCGTCGGTAGAGGGTTTCCTTGACGAACTGCAGGAGCGCAGCGCTGAAAAGGGCGGCCCGCTCGTCGTGCAGCTGCCCCGTGCACCCGGCGCGCGTGAACAGCGCTGGGCGCACTTGATGTGTGGGCCGGTGGACACCCGCAGCGCCTTCGCACCGGTGTCGGGCAACAGCTCCGCAGCATCATCCCCTGCCTTGCTGGCCCGCATTGATGCGCTGGAGTCGGAAGTGGCCAGCCTGCGCACGACGGTGCAGCGGCTGTGTTCCGAGCTGGGTATCTCCCCAGACCCTGCGCCGATGTCGCCACCCGGACAGGACTAAAACGAACGACCGTGCTACAAATGCGGATCACCTGGAGACAAACCGATGGATCTCGCATTTACCCCCGAAGAACAGGCGTTCCGTGAAGAAGTTCGCGCCTGGGTTCACGCCAACCTGCCCAAGGAAATTTCGCACAAGGTCCACAACGCCCTGCGCCTGACCCGCGAGGACATGCAGGGCTGGGCGAAAATCCTGGGCAAAAAAGGCTGGCTGGGTTTTGGCTGGCCCAAAGAGTTTGGCGGCCCGGGCTGGACGGCCGTGCAAAAGCACCTGTTTGAAGAAGAATGCGCCCTGGCCGGTGCGCCCCGTATCGTGCCGTTTGGCCCCGTGATGGTGGCCCCGGTGATCATGGCGTTTGGCAATGCCGAACAGCAAAAGCGTTTTCTGCCCGGCATCGCCAGCGGCGAAGTATGGTGGAGCCAGGGCTACAGCGAACCGGGCTCGGGCTCGGACCTGGCCTCGGTCAAAACCCGCGCCGAGCGCGTGGGCGACAAGTACATCGTCAACGGCCAAAAAACCTGGACCACCCTGGGTCAGCACGGCGACTGGATGTTCAACCTGGTGCGCACCAGCACCGATGGCAAGCCGCAGACCGGCATCTCCTTCCTGTTGCTGGACATGAAGTCGCCCGGCGTCACCGTGCGCCCCATCAAGCTGCTCGATGGCGAATGTGAAGTCAACGAAGTGTTCTTCGACAACGTCGAAGTACCCGCAGAGAACCTGATCGGCGAAGAGAACAAGGGCTGGACCTACGCCAAGCACCTGCTCTCCCACGAGCGCACCAACATCGCCGACGTGAACCGCAGCAAGCGCGAGCTGGAGCGCTTGAAGCGCATCGCCAAGACCGAAGGCGTGTGGGATGACCTGCGCTTCCGCGACCAGATCGCACTGCTCGAAGTGGACATCGTCGCGCTGGAAATGCTGGTGCTGCGCGTGCTGTCGGCCGAGAAGTCGGGCAAGAATTCGCTCGACATCGCAGGTCTGCTCAAGATCAAGGGCAGCGAGATCCAGCAGCGCTACGCCGAGCTGATGATGCTGGCCGCCGGCCCCTTTGCCATGCCCTTCATCGAAGAGGCCATGGAGGCGGGCTGGCAGGGCAACTTCCCCGGCGGCGTCACTGCCAACGCGCCGCTGGCGTCCACTTACTTCAACCTGCGCAAGACCACCATTTACGGTGGCTCGAACGAAGTGCAGCGCAACATCGTTGCGCAGACCGTGCTGGGCTGACGCCCAGTGCGGTCCGCGCCTTGCGCGACAGGACTGCTCCCCCGTGCCCCCTCCGGGAGGGGGTTCCAGCTAGAGCTTCGCTGGTTGTAGAAGGCGCCACGGCGCCACAACCGGCACAAGGAGAGACACATGGATTTCGATTTTTCTGACGACCAGGAACAACTGCGCGACGCCGTACGCAAGTGGGTGGACAAGGGCTACACCTTTGAGCGCCGCCGTACGGCTGTAGCCGCCGGTGGCTTTGACCGCGCTGCGTGGAACGAGCTGGCCGAGCTGGGCCTGACGGCCCTCACCGTGCCCGAAACGCATGACGGCATGGGCCAGGGCGCCATCGACGCCATGGTGGTGGCCGAGGAACTGGGCCGTGGCGTCGTGCTGGAGCCCATCGCCCAGGCCTTCATGGCCAGCAGCGTGCTGAGCCACTATGCACCGGCCGACGTGCAATCGGCCTGGCTGCCCCGCGTAGCCAGCGGCGAAGCCCTCGTCGTGCTGGCCCAGCAGGAGCGCAAGGCGCGCTACCGCCTGGATGTTTGCGAGGCAAAAGCGGCCCCAGCGCAAGATGGATATGCTCTTACAGCTATCAAAAGCGTAGTGGCTGCCGGCGACAAGGCCGATGCGTTCATCGTGCCTGCCCAACTGGACGGCAAGATCGCCCTCTTCCTGGTCGAGCGCACCGCCACTGGCGTTACCACCCAAGGCTACGTCACACAAGACGGCAGCCGCGCCGCCGAAGTGAAGCTCACGAACGCCCCCGCCACCCTCATCACCACCGACGGCCTGGCCGCGCTGGAACTGGCGGTGGACACCGGCATTGCCGCTACTTGCGCCGAAGCCGTGGGCGTGATGGACAAGACCGTGGCCATCACCGTCGAATACATGAACCAGCGCAAGCAGTTTGGCGTGTTCATCGCCAGCTTCCAGGCGCTGCGCCACCGCGTGGCCGACATGAAGATGCAGCTCGAACTCGCCCGTTCGATGAGCTACTACGCCAGCTTGAAGCTCGGCGCGCCTGCGGCCGAACGCCGCGCTGCCATGGCGCGCGCCAAGGTGCAGCTGGGCCAGTCGATGCGTTTTGTGGGCCAGCAGGCCGTGCAACTGCATGGTGGCATCGGCGTGACGGACGAGTACATCGTGAGCCACTATTTCAAGAAGCTCACCCAGCTGGAAGTGGCCTTTGGCGACACGCTGCACCATCTGGGCGAAGTGTCTGCCCGCATGCAGGACACCGCGGGCGTGTTTGCCTGACGCAACCGTGTAACGCGCGCGTGCCATGCTCGTGGACTCACCGATCCACGGGCATTTTTCTTTTTGGAGACACCCTCATGAACAACAAATTCTGGCTGCAACGCCGATCCATCCTTCTGGCAACGGCTGCAGCAGCTTCCCTGGCCCTGGGCGGCTGTGCCACGCGCAGCCCCGGCATGGCCGAGGCCCCGCCCATCGTGTTTGTGCACGGCAACGGTGACACCGCCGCGCTGTGGCAAACCACCCTGTGGCGTTTTGAATCAAACGGCTGGCCGCGCGAGCGCCTGCATGCCATCGACGTGCCCTACCCGCTCTCACGCGATGATGATGCCAAGCCCCAACCAGGCCGCACCTCGACGTCAGAGCACATGACGTACCTCAAGGCCGAGGTGGACAAGGTGCTTAAGGCCACCGGTGCCAGCCAGGTCGTGCTGGTGGGCAACTCGCGCGGGGGCAACGCCATCCGCAACTACATCTACAACGGCGGCGGCGACAAGACCGTGAGCCATGCCATTTTGGGTGGCACGCCCAACCACGGCGTGTGGGCCATTCCAGGTTTCCGCGAAGGCAACGAGTTCTCGGGCACCGGCCCGTTCCTCACCGCCCTGAACGCCCCCAAGAACGCCGCAGGCGATGAAGTAAGCGGCCCCGTCAAGTGGATGACCATCCGCTCAGACAACAACGACAAGTTTGCGCAGCCCGATGGCCTGTGGATCGGTCAAAAAGGCAAACCCACCTACGTGACCGCAGCGGGCCCCGAGTTGAAAGGCGCTACCAACGTGGTGATCCCGCGCATCGACCACCGCGAGACCTCGTACTCGCCCGTCGCGTTCGAAGCCACCTACCGATTCATCACGGGCAAGGCGCCGAAAGTCACCACCATCGCTGCTGAAAAGCAGGTCGTGCTCAACGGCAAGGTCACCGGCCTGGGCGTAGACCCGACCGACGCCAAGACCGGCAACTTCAGCAACAACCTGCCCCTTGCAGGCGCACAACTGGAGGTGTATGCCACCAACCCAGCCACCGGCGCCCGCACAGGAAATGCCTTGGTGCGCAAGACCGTGGGTGCTGATGGTCAATGGGGTCCGCTGGCAGTGCCTACCGGCTCGCCCGTCGAGTTCGTGATCACCGCACCCGGCTATGCCACCACCCACATCTACCGCAGCGGCTTCCCGCGCAGCAGCAACCTCGTCCACCTGCGCGCAGAGCGCATGGCCGATGCGGACAAAGGCGCCGACAGCGTTGTGACGCTGACCCGCCCCCGCGGCTACCTGGACCCAGCGCGCGACAAGATGCTGCTGGATGGCGCGGCACCTGCTGGGGTACCGGCTGGTGCAGGCGCTGCCAGCGCCAAGATCAAGCCCACGGGCGGTGTCCGCCCCATCGCGGCAGAGTTCAACGGCGAACGGGTCACCGGCCAGACCTGGCCAGCAGCCGAGGGGCGGGTGGTGATGCTGGAGATCAGCCAGTAGGCGGCTACCGCCAGCGCGGGCCTATAGCACCCCCTCAGCACAACGATCCCCACAGGCGCAAGGCGGCCGTGGGGATCGCTGTCATTTGACGGGTCGTTTGCCTTTGCGCAGGCAACGGCGCCTGCACCGCACACGGCCCGCGCGGCAATTTACCGGCGTGCAGAACCGTTTTCAGCGCCATTTCCGAATCCTGGATAATCCTCTTTTCTTTTCCTACTTACCGAACCAGGCAACCTGCGCCTGACTGGCCGCGCAGCGGCCTGTTCGCAAACACCCAGCACCCATGAGCGCCACCGCGACCGATCCCAACCTCCAGCACCTGAAAAAAGCACGCGAACAGATCGCCAAGGGCGATCTCAAGAACGCCGCGCTGACGCTCAACAAGGCCAATGCACTGTGGCCCCAGGACGCCCGCGTGTTCATGTTGGGGGGGTTGCTCGCGGAAAAGGCTGGCAACGTCAAAGGCGCGTTCGAGTCCTTGCGCAAGGCCGTGTCACTGGCACCCGCCTGGGGCCCTGGCCTGCTGGAACTGGCGCTGCTGCTGGCCCGGCAGAACCAGTTCAAGGAAGCGGTTGAAACCGCTGAAAAAGTCGCGCTGATCGAGCCCCAGAACCTGCAGGTGCTGGCCGGTGTGGTGGACATTGCCCACCGTGCAGGGCATACCGAAATGGCCATCCGGCACCTGCGCCGCGGCCTCTTGTTGGTGCCCGGTGATGTGATGCTTCGGCGCCTGCTGGCACGTGATCTGAGTGAACTGGGCCAGCACGAAGAATCGCTGGCGCTGTGGGGCGCGCTGATTGAAGAAAACCCGGCGGATGCCCAGTCGCTGGTCGGCCGCGTGCAGGCTTACATTGCCGTTGGCAAGCCCACTGCTGCTGCGGAGGACACCACGGCCCTGCTGCAGATGGCGCCCGATGATGCGGTGTACCAGTACTACGCCCAGCTGGCGCGCGGCGAGACGCCAGCGCAGCAACCCGCCGAACTCGTGCGCCCACTGTTTGATGGCATGGCAGAGTTCTACGACATGCACATGGTGCGCAGCCTGAAGTACCAGTTGCCCAAACAGATGGCCGACAAGATCATTGCCCGCCATCCGGACAAGAAGATCAATGTGCTCGACCTCGGTTGTGGCACCGGGCTGCTGGGCGTGTGCCTGGGGCGCCTGAATGGCGCGCTGATCGGCGTGGACCTGTCGATGAAAATGGTAGAGCAGGCCGCGCGCCATAACGTGTACGACCGTTTCCATACGGTCAATCTGCACGACGCCCTGCGCGAAACGCCGGACGGGCTCTACCAGGTGATTGCGGCGCTGGACGTGTTCATCTACGCGGGCGATGTGACGCAGGCCATCCCGAACGCATTCCGCGTTCTGGCGGCTGACGGCCAGCTGATCTTCTCCTGCGAAACCGCCAGCGAGTCAGGGCCGGACCTGGTGCTGCTTCCCGCCGGGCGCTACGCCCACAAGCGCAGCCACATCGAGGCGTTGTGCAAGTCCGCAGGCTTTGACACCGTGGAAGTGGAAGAAACCGCGCTGTGCCACGAGAACCACGAGCCGGTGCACGGTTTTGTGGTCACGGCCCACAAGCCAGCCGCATGATCTGAACCCTGAAAACCCGGCGGTGAGCCTTCTGCCTCACCGCCGGACAGCCTTCAACGGGCCACCTCTCGGGCCCGTCGCTCCCCTGCACTGCCCTTCCAGAGTCACCTCACGCTAGCAAGCGAGACGACCTGGGCACATGCGCCATCAGAAACTCCATCTGGTCAGCCAGAATGCGCCGGTTGCGCAGGATGAAATCCTCCCACAGGCTGGGCACGTACGGTGCGTACAGCAGCGGCATGTGCGCCTGCTCTGGCGTGCGCGGCCCTTTGCGGTGGTTGCACGGACGACAGGCGGTGACGACGTTCATCCAGTGGTCCTGCCCGTTGCGGGCAAACGGCACGATGTGCTCGCGGGTCAGGTCTTCTTCATGAAAATGCCCGCCGCAGTAGGCGCACACATTGCGGTCGCGTGCAAACAGCTTGTTGTTGGTCAGGCCGGGCTTCAGGTCAAACGGGTTGATGCTGGGCACACCCTTGGTGCCGATGATGCTGTTGACGGCAATCACCGATTGTTCGCCCGTGATCGCGTTGTGCCCGCCGCGGAACCGGGCGATCTGGCCGCCGGATTCCCAGCGCACCTCACCCGCGGCGTAATGAATGACCGCTTGCTCCAGCGAAATCCATGATTGGGGCAGCCCTTGGGCCGACAGCTTCAAGACCTTCAAAACACGCCTCCTGGAACATAAGTACACAAGGATTCGGAACGCAGATGTCTCGCGGGCAGCCCTGCACCGGGCTGCCCGTGGGTCACAATATACTCCGTTTTCATGACAAATTGGCGTCTTGCGCTTGATACACATGCGCATGTTGCTATCAAAAAGATAACAAACCGATGAAGATCTTTCGCGGCTTTCACCATCCTGGCATCGCCCACGCCTGTGCGCTGACCATTGGCAATTTCGATGGCGTGCACCGGGGGCACCAAGCCATGCTGGCCCTGCTGAACAGCGAGGCCGCGCACCGGGGCGTGGAAAGCTGCGTGCTCACGTTCGAGCCCCACCCCCGCGACTACTTTGCGGGCGCCCACCACAAGCCCGACCTCGCGCCCGCACGCATCGGCACCCTGCGTGACAAGCTGACCGAGCTGGCACGCTGCGGCGTGCAGCAGACGGTGGTACTCCCGTTTAACGCCAAGCTGGCTGCACAGGCGCCTGAAGCGTTCATCGACGACGTGCTGTTGAAGGGACTGGGTACAAAGTACGTACTGGTGGGCGACGATTTTCGGTTTGGCCGCCAGCGCGCAGGCGACTACGCCATGCTAGATGCGGCAGGGCAGGCCCAGGGCTTTGATGTGGCGCGCATGAACAGTTATGAGGTGCATGGGTTACGGGTCTCCAGCTCGGCCGTCCGCCAGGCGCTGGCGAAAGGCGATATGGAAGCCGCGGCGCGCCTGCTGGGGCGGCCTTACACCATCAGCGGCCACGTGGTGCACGGGCGCAAGCTGGGCCGCGAACTGGGCGCCACCACAACCGGTGCAGGGAACGGCTTTCGTACGCTCAACCTGCGTTTTGCGCACTGGAAACCCGCCGCCAGCGGCATCTTTGCCGTGCTGGTGCATGGTCTCTCTGACACCCCGCTGCCCGGAGTAGCCAACCTGGGCGTGCGCCCCTCGCTGGACCCGAATGATGTCAACGGCGGCCGCGTGCTGTTGGAGACGCATTGCCTGCAGTGGCCTACCGATCTGGGCCCAGAAGGGGCGTACGGTAAAATCGTGCGCGTGGAACTGCTACACAAACTGCACGACGAGCTGAAATACGATGGTCTGGATGCCCTGACAGCGGGCATCGCCAAAGACTGCGCCGACGCGCGTGCGTACTTTGCCTCGGCCAAGGCGCCCAACCATACCGAGACCCGGCGCCAGACCACCCGCGACCGAATTTGAGGGGGGCTGCTTTTCGCAGCGCCCGCTATGCGGGCCCGTCATCCTTCGCGCTCCCACCCTGTTCTTGCTCTGGGCCTTGCCCCGGAATGCCCCGTTTTTAAGGCTCCCTCATGTCCGACGACAACGCCAGCACCCCCTCCGCAGCCCACGCAGCGGCCACAGCCACGGACTACCGCAGCACGCTGAATCTGCCCGACACACCCTTCCCCATGCGTGGCGACCTGCCCAAGCGCGAGCCGGGCTGGGTGAAGGAGTGGGATGACAAAGGCATCTACAAGCGCCTGCGCGACGCGCGCCGGGGCGCGCCCAAGTTCATCCTGCACGACGGCCCACCGTACGCCAACGGCCAGATCCACATGGGCCACGCGGTCAACAAAATCCTGAAAGACATGATCGTGAAGGCGCGCCAACTCGAAGGCTTTGACGCGCTGTATGTGCCCGGCTGGGACTGCCATGGCCTGCCGATCGAAAACGCCATCGAGAAAAAGCACGGCCGCAACCTGAGCCGCGACGACATGCAGGCCAAGAGCCGTGCGTTTGCCACCGAGCAGATCGAGCAGCAGAAGGGGGACTTCAAACGCCTGGGCGTGCTGGGCGAATGGGACAACCCCTACAAGACCATGAACCCCGCCAACGAGGCCGGTGAGATCCGCGCCTTCAAGCGCGTGATGGAGCGGGGTTTTGTGTACCGTGGCCTCAAGCCCGTGTACTGGTGTTTTGACTGCGGCTCGTCGCTGGCAGAGTTCGAGATCGAATACCAGGACAAGAAGAGCACCACGCTGGACGTAGCCTTCAAGTCGCACGATCCCGCCAAACTGGCCGCCGCCTTTGGCCTGCCCGCATTAGCGAAGGACGCGTTTGTGGTCATCTGGACCACCACCGCCTGGACTATCCCTGCCAACCAGGCGCTGAACCTGAATCCTGAGATCACCTACGCGCTGGTGGACACGGGCGAGCGCATCATCCTGGTGGCAGAGCCGCTGGTGGCTTCGTGCCTGGAACGTTACAGCCTGACGGGCAGCGTGCTGGCCGCCACCCTGGGCAAGAACCTGGGAGGGCTCGAATTCGAGCACCCGCTGTACGACGTGGCGAGTGAAGATGGCAGCTTTGGCTACCGCCGCCTGTCACCCGTGTACCTGGCCGACTACGCCACGGCCGACGATGGCACGGGTATCGTGCACTCCTCGCCTGCGTACGGACTGGAAGATTTCAACTCCTGCGTGTCCCACGGCATGGCGCTGGACGACATCCTGAACCCCGTGCAGGGCAACGGCACGTACGCAGCCGACTTCCCGCTGTTTGGCGGCCAGCACATCTGGAAGGCCGTGCCCGTGATCATCGAAGCGCTGCGCAATGCAGGCCGCCTGATGACCACCAAGGACATCACGCACAGCTACCCGCACTGCTGGCGCCACAAGACGCCGGTGATCTACCGCGCGGCTGCGCAGTGGTTCATCCGCATGGACGAAGGCGAAGGCGTGTTCACCAAGGCGGGGGAAAAGCCCGCCAAGACGCTACGCCAGATCGCGCTCGACGCCATCGAACACACCAGCTTCTACCCCGAAAACGGCAAGACCCGCCTGCACGACATGATCGCCGGGCGGCCCGACTGGTGCATCTCGCGCCAGCGCAGCTGGGGCGTGCCCATCCCGTTCTTTTTGCACAAGGATTCGGGCGAGCTACACCCGCGCACTATGGAAATCATGGACCAGGCGGCAGACATCGTCGAAAAGGGCGGCATCGAGGCCTGGAGCCGCGTGACGGTCGAAGAAATCTTGGGCGCGGCCGATGCCCCCCACTACACCAAGAGCACCGACATCCTGGAAGTGTGGTTTGACTCCGGCTCTACGTTCAGCCACGTGCTGCGCGGCACGCACCCCAACGTGCACCACGACACCGGGCCCGAGGCCGACCTGTACCTGGAAGGCCACGACCAGCACCGCGGCTGGTTTCACAGCTCGCTGCTCTTGGCATCGGCACTGGAAGGCCGCGCGCCCTATCGCGGCCTGCTGACCCATGGCTTTACCGTGGACAGCCAAGGTCGCAAGATGAGCAAGTCGCTGGGCAACGGCATCGACCCGCAGGAGATCAACAAGAAGCTGGGCGCCGAGATCATCCGCTTGTGGGTGGCCGCCAGCGACTACTCGGGCGACATCGCGGGCGACGAGAAGATCCTGGCGCGCGTGGTGGACGCCTACCGCCGCATCCGCAACACGCTGCGCTTTTTGCTGGCCAACGTGAGCGACTTCGACCCCAAGGCAGACGCCGTGCCATTCGACCAGATGCTGGAGATCGACCGCTACGCGCTCACACGCGCGGCCGAGTTCCAGGCCACCGTGCTGGCGCACTACAAGGTGTATGAGTTTCACCCCGTGGTGGCCAAGCTGCAGCTGTACTGCTCGGAAGACCTGGGCGGCTTTTACCTGGACGTGCTCAAGGACCGCCTCTACACCACGGCGCCCAAGAGCCTGGCGCGCCGCAGTGCGCAGACTGCGCTGTACAGCATCACGCACGGCATGCTGCGCTGGATGGCGCCGTTCCTGTCGTTCACGGCCGAAGAGGCATGGAAGGTGTTTGGCAGCTCGGACTCGATCTTTTTGGAGACCTATGGCTCCATCGCCGGTGCCGACGAAGGCCTGCTGGCTAAGTGGGCACGCCTGCGCGAGATCCGTGACGTGGTGAACAAGGAGATCGAGGGCTTGCGCGCCGATGGCCAGGTGGGCTCGTCCCTGCAGGCCACGGTGGTGCTGACGGCGGCGCCTGAAGACCATGCGCTGCTGGCCAGCCTGGGCGACGACCTGAAGTTCGTGTTCATCACTTCCGCTATCGAATTAGTAGCTGGAAGCGCTTTACAGATAAGCGTCAAGGCCAGTTCTGATGCCAAATGCGAGCGTTGCTGGCACTACCGCAGCGACGTCGGCCACGACGCGGCCCACCCCACCATCTGCGGCCGCTGCACCAGCAACCTGCACGGCGCGGGCGAACAACGGGTGTTTGCATAAATGGCGCGCTCGTCCTCTTCTTCGTTCGGGAGCCAAAGCGCCAGCATGTGGCCCTGGTTGGCCTGGGCGGCGGTCATTCTGGTCGCCGACCAAGTCACCAAGACCCTGATCCTGGACAACTACCGGCTGGGTGACTCTACGTTCATCACCAGCTTCTTCAACATCGTGCGGGCGCACAACACGGGTGCGGCGTTTTCGTTCCTGGCGAACGCTGGCGGGTGGCAGCGCTGGCTGTTCACCGGCATCGGTGCGGTGGCCACGGTTTTCATCCTGTGGCAGCTGCGCGCGCACCCGGGACAAAAGCTGTTCTGCTTTTCACTTGCCAGCATTCTGGGCGGCGCTATCGGCAATGTGGTGGACCGGTTGATGCACGGCTATGTGGTGGACTTTCTGGACTTCCATGTGAGCGGCTGGCACTTTCCGGCCTTCAACGTGGCGGACTCAGCCATCACGCTGGGGGCGGTGTGTTTGATTCTGGATGAGCTGCTGCGCGTGCGGCGCGAGCGTTGACGCCTTCGGCATTCAGCCCCTCAATCCCCTTCAACAGCCCGCCTTATGCGGGCTGTTTGCTTTGTAGCGCCCAAAGCGTTTGTCACGCTTTTTGCCGCACGCCCTGTCATGCGCATGTCACGGCCAGCGGTTGCAATGTAAACGTTTACATCAAACGTATTGCACCAAACTGCCATGAGCATTCTGGAAGTCGCCCGCGAGGCCGGTGTGTCAGTTGCCACCGTGTCACGTGTTTTCAACCTGCCTGACAAAGTGGCCCCGGCCACGCGCGAGCATGTGGAGAACATCGCCCGCACCCTGGGCTATCTGCCCAACGCCAGCGCGCGCACCTTGCGCACCCAGCGCAGCCGCGTGCTGGGCGTGGTGTTGCCCACGCTCACCAACCCCGTGTTTGCCGAATGCCTGGAAGGCATTGCCCAGGCCGCCGTAGCGGGTGGCTACGCCATCTCGCCGTTCACCACCGACTACCGCCTGGACCAGGAAGACCGCGCGGTCAACCTGCTGCTGGCGGGCAACGTGGACGGCATGATCCTGGTGGTCTCGAACCCCGCCACCTCCACCGCACTGCAGCGGCTGGCCGAGGTGAGTCTGCCCTATGTGCTGGCCTACAACCACCACCCCGATCACCCCTGTGTGTCGGTGAACAGCGAGCTGGCTGTGGCCGACGTGGTGACCCATCTGGCCACGCTGGGGCACCGCCGCATCGCCATGGTCAGCGGGCTGCTCAGCGCCTCTGACCGCGCGCAACAACGCTGCCGGGGCTACGCGTGCGGCATGGAGCAGGCAGGCCTGCGGGCCCAGCCTGTGTTGCAGGTGCCTTTCGTGGCCGCTGCGCCCGAGGTGTTGGGCGAAGCCCTGAACAGCCAAGACCGCCCCACGGCCCTGGTGTGCTCCAACGACCTGCTGGCCATCCGCAGCATCCGCGCCGCGCACCTGGCGGGCCTGGCGGTGCCGCGCGACCTGAGCGTCGTGGGCTTTGACGGCATTGCGCTGGGGCAAGACCTCACTCCGCAACTGAGCACCGTGGTGCAACCCAATGCCGACATTGGCCGCCACAGCGTGGAGCTGCTGGCCCAGGCCGTGGCCAGCGGCAGCCCACTGGGGCCCGACATGGGCCTGACGCTGGCGCACCAATTTCGCACCGGTGAGTCCTGCGCGCCGCCCCCCCTTTCCCCTGTTCCTCCCCCCACCTGAACCCAAGGAGCTGATCGATGAAAACCACCCTGAAAAACTTCACCCGCGCCACGCTGCTGGCCTGGGGCCTTGCCGCCGGTGCCACGACCATGGCGCAAAACGCCATCTGCTACAACTGCCCGCCCGAATGGGCCGACTGGGGCAGCCAGATCAAGGCCATCAAGGCCAAGACCGGCATCACCGTGCCACCAGACAACAAGAACTCCGGCCAGTCGCTGGCCCAGCTGGTGGCAGAAAAAGCCAGCCCCGTGGCGGATGTGACCTACCTGGGCGTGACCTTTGCCATCCAGGCGCAAAAAGACGGCGTGGTGGCCGCCTACAAGCCCGCCGCATGGGCCGAGATTCCCGATGGCCTGAAGGACCCTGCAGGCCACTGGTTCACCATCCACTCGGGCACCCTGGGCTTCATGGTCAATGTGGATGCACTCAAGGGCAAGCCCGTGCCGCAGTCCTGGGCCGACCTGCTCAAGCCCGACTACAAGGGCCTTATCGGCTACCTGGACCCCGCATCGGCGTTTGTGGGCTATGTAGGCGCCGTAGCGATCAACCAGGCGCGCGGCGGAACGCTGGACAACTTCGGCCCCGGCATCGACTACTTCAAGGCGCTGCAGAAGAACGAGCCCATCGTGCCCAAGCAGACGTCGTACGCCCGCGTGCTGTCGGGTGAGATCGCCATCTTGCTGGACTACGACTTCAACGCCTACCGCGCCAAGTACAAGGACAGGGCCAATGTGCAGTTTGTAATCCCCACCGAAGGCACGGTGGTGGTGCCCTATGTGATGAGCCTGGTGGCCAACGCCCCCCATGCCGACAACGGCAAGAAGGTGCTGGACTTTGTGTTGTCCGACGAAGGCCAGGCGCTGTGGGCCAATGCCTACCTGCGCCCCGTGCGCGCCAGCGCCATGTCCAAAGAGGTGCAGGCCCGCTTCCTGCCTGCCAGCGAATACGCGCGTGCCAAAACGGTGGACTACAGCAAGATGGCCGCGGTGCAAAAGGCCTTCTCGGACCGCTACCTGAAAGAAGCCCAGTAAGCCGGGGCGAGCTGAAGAAATGCACATGCGCCACAACAGCTTTGCTCCATCCCGCGCGCTGCTGCTGGCGTGTACCGCGCCTGCCGTGGCGTTCTTCGCGGCGTTCTGGCTGCTGCCCATCGCGCAACTCTTGACGTTGCCCGCCAGCAAGGGCTGGGAGACCTACTTTGTGGTGCTCACCCACCCGCGCTACCTGCAAAGCCTGCTGCAGACACTGGGGCTGTCCCTGGCGGTGACGCTGGCCACCTTGGTGCTGGGCGCGGCCGTGGGCATCACGCTGGCGCGGCACCGTTTTACAGGGCGGCAACTGCTGCTGTCGCTGCTCACGCTGCCGCTGTCGTTTCCGGGCGTGATCATTGGTTTTTTCATGATCCTGCTGGGTGGCCGCCAAGGCTTGGTGGCAGACCTGACGGACGCCTTGGGCCTGGGTCGCATCACGTTTGCCTACGGCCTGGCCGGGCTGTTCCTGGCTTATCTGTACTTCTCGCTGCCCCGGGCCATTGCGACCTACACCGCAGCGGCCGGGGCCATGGATGCAGCGCTGGAAGAAGCCGCCCGCTCGCTGGGCGCGCCGCGCTGGCGGGTGGTGCGCGACGTGTGGGTGCCTGAACTGGCGCCCACCACGCTGTCGTGCGGGGCCATTGTGTTCGCCACGGCCATGGGCGCGTTTGGCACCGCGTTCACGCTGTCCAGCAAGTTCGAGGTGCTGCCCATCACCATCTACAACGAGTTCACCAACTACGCCAACTTTGCACTGGCCGCCAGCCTGTCGATCACCCTGGGGCTCATCACCTGGGTGGTGCTGTGGCTGTCCCGCCGTGTTGCGGGCCCGGCACCGGCTGCCGGGGCGTAACCACCACCATGCGCACGACCCAACAAGCCTCCTTCCCCCTGCTGGCGCTCACGGCGCTGGTAGCGGCGTTCATGCTCGCCCCCATCGCGCTGTCGGTGATGGCGGGGCTCGTCAACAACTACAGCACCGGCATCGCCAGCGGGCTCACCACCCGCTGGCTGCACGAGGTGTGGGACCTGTACGGTGGCACCGTGGGCTGGTCGCTGGGCCTTGCGCTGCTGTGTGTGCTGGGCAACCTGCTGCTGGGCGTTCCCTGCGCGTATGCGCTGGCACGCAGCCGCTCGCGCGCCGCACGCCTGTTTGAAGAACTGCTGACCTTGCCAGTGGCCGTGCCCGGCCTGGCCAGCGCGCTGGCCTTGATCCTGGCCTACGGCACGCTGCAAGGCTTTCGCACCAGCTTTGCGTTCATCCTGGTGGGGCACATGGTGTTCACCCTGCCGTTCATGGTGCGCACGGTGGGCGCTGCGTTCCAGCGCAAAGAACTGCTCTCGCTGGAAGAGGCTGCACGTTCGCTGGGGGCCAGCTTTAGGCAGCGGTTTTTGGGTGTGCTGGTGCCTGCTGTGTTGCCCGCGATCTTGGCGGGCAGCCTGATGGTGTTCACGCTGTCGGTGGGGGAATTCAACCTCACCTGGATGCTGCACACACCGCTGACCCGCACCCTGCCCGTGGGCCTGGCCGACAGCTATGCCTCCATGCGCATCGAGATCGGCTCCGCCTACACGCTGATCTTCCTTATCGTCATCCTGCCCGTGCTGTGGGGCCTGCAGGCCGTCGGCACCCTGATCGAAAAACACCATGGAACTTGAACGCACGCGCGTGGAGATAACCCAATGCGCCAAAACCTACCCTGACGGCACGCGGGGCCTGCGGCCGACCGACCTCACTGTGGAGCCCGGCGAGGTCGTCGCCTTGCTGGGGCCATCGGGCTGCGGCAAGACCACACTGCTGCGCCTGATCGCCGGGCTGGAGGCGCCCGATGAAGGCAGCCGCATTGCCTTTGGCGGCACCGACGTGACGCGCCTGCCCATCGAGCAGCGTGGCATCGGCATGGTGTTCCAGCACTACGCCTTGTTCCCGCAAATGACGGTGGCAGCCAACATCGGCTACGGCCTCAAGATCCGCAACGTGCCCGAGGCCGAGCGCCGCCGCACCGTGGGCGAGCTGGTGGACCTGGTGCGCCTGCAAGGGTTGGAGCACAAGCGCCCCGCAGAGCTCTCCGGCGGGCAACGCCAGCGTGTGGCCCTGGCCCGCGCCGTGGCGGTGCGCCCCCGCGTGCTGCTGCTGGACGAGCCCTTGACCGCGCTGGATGCCAAGCTCAAGGAGTCTCTGCGCGACGAGCTGGCCGACCTGCTGCGGCGCCTGCACATCACAGCCATCCATGTCACCCACGACCAGCAGGAAGCCCTGGCCATTGCCGACCGCCTGGCGGTGATGCACGCGGGCCAGATCGTGCAGGTGGGCGATGGCGAGACGCTGTACCGCGCGCCCACCCACCCCTTTGTGGCGCAGTTTCTGGGCCGCGTGAACCGGCTCCAGCGGGACGCCGCCGCAAGCGCCCAGGCCGTGTTGATGCTGGGTGGGCTGCCTCTGCCCTGCCCTGCCGCCGTGCAGGCCCACACGGCCTTGCTCGTGCGGCCTGAAGACATCGAGGTGTCGGCCCGTCAAACTGGCTGGGGTCAGGCCGAAGTCACGCGCCGCAGCTTTCTGGGCGACCGCGTGCAACTGGTGCTGGCCCTGGCCGACCAGCCCCCGCTGATGGCCGATGTGCCGCGCGACCACCCCGCCCGCACGGGCGACACCGTGGGCGTGCGCATCGCCCCCGAGCGCCTCATGCCCTGCCACGAGACCAGCGACTGACCCTGACTGCCCTGCACAACCTTGCACCGCTTTTTTAGCCATGACCACCACGCTGCTGCTCCAACTGTCTGACCCCCACATCCGCGAGCCCGGCCGCCTGGCCTATGGCCGCATCAATACCGCGCCCTATCTGGCCGAGGCCGTGGCCAGCGTGAACCGGCTGCCGCAGGCGCCCCATGCCGCAGTCATCACCGGCGACCTGACAGACTTTGGCCGCGCCGCCGAATACGAGCACCTGCGCTCGCTGCTGGCGCCGCTGAACATGCCGGTGTACCTGCTGCCCGGCAACCACGACAGCCGCGAGCAGATGCGCGCGAGCTTCCCGCAGCACCACTACCTGGGGTCCGAGGGCTTCATCCAGTACAGCGTGCCGGTGGGCGGCATGCAGCTCATCGCGCTCGATACCGTGGTGCCCGGTGCCAGCAATGGCAGCCTGTGCGCACAGCGCCTGCAATGGCTAGAGGCAGAGCTGGCACGCCACACCAGCCGCCCGGTGGTGATCGCCATGCACCACCCACCGTTTCGCACGCTGATTGGCCACATGGACGACATCGGCCTGCGCGAAGGCGCCGATGCGCTCGAAGCCATCGTGGCCCGCCATCCACAGGTGGAGCGTGTGATCTGCGGGCACCTGCACCGGGCCATCCAGGTGCGGTTTGGCGGCACCATCGCGGCCACCGTGCCATCGCCCGCGCACCAGGTGCGGCTTGACCTGGCGCCCGACGCCGCCTCGGCCTGGATGCTGGAGCCGCCCGGTTTTGCGCTGCACGCCCTGCCCGCAGGCGGGCGACTGGTCAGCCACACCGCGGCCAGCGGGCAGTACGCGGGGCCGTTCCCGTTTCATGACGGCGGGCAGCTGATCGACTGAACCCCTGTGGGCGGGCGGCACCACCGCTCCCGCTCCTGCACCCTGTGGCAACAGGGTCATGGCTGCAAAACTCCGAAATCAGGAGTATGCTTGTGTGTCAGTTTTGTGACAAATGGTCCGGGTGCCGCAGTTTTTTACCTGTGTGCTCTTCATCCCGGAAAGCCGCGCAGCCAGGTTTACCCCACCTCGCCTGCCGCCGCCTACGGGCACAGAAATGAATGAACCCGCCTCCCTGCACGGGCGCCAGCTTTACTGCTTGCGCTGGTGCAGTGCATGGCGCATGCTCGTTTGGGTCGACACAAGAAGAAGAAACAACGGTTTTTCATGAAGCATCTTTTGAACTTGTTGGCAGCCGTAGCGCTGCTGATCTGGGGCACCCACCTGGTGCGCACCGGCATCCTGCGTGTGTTCGGCGCCAATTTGCGCCAGTTGATTGCGCACAGCGTCAGCAGCCGGTTCACGGCGGTGCTGTCGGGCATCGGGGTGACGGCGGTGGTGCAGTCCAGCACGGCCACGGCGCTCATCGTGTCGTCGTTTGTCGGCCAAGGGCTGGTGGGCCTGCCCGCCGCGTTGGCGGTGATGCTGGGGGCTGACGTGGGCACCAGCGTGATGGCGGTGGTGTTCTCGATGGACCTGTCGTGGCTGTCGCCGCTGTTCATCTTTGTAGGCGTGGTGCTTTTCATCTCGCGCAAGGACACGGCCGTGGGCCGGGTGGGCCGCGTGCTGATTGGCCTGGGGCTGATGCTCCTGGCGCTGCGCTTGATCACCGAATCCACCACCGTGCTCACCCAGTCGCCCACCGTGCGCACGCTGCTGGGGGCGCTCACCAGCGATCTGCTGCTCGAGATCTTTACCGGTGCGGTGCTGGCCATCGTGTCGTACTCCAGCCTGGCCACCGTGCTGCTGACCGCAGCGCTGGCGGGCTCGGGCGGCATTCCGGCCGATGTGGCGCTCGGCCTGGTGCTGGGCGCCAACCTGGGCAGCGGCGTGCTGGCGGTGCTGACCACGCTCAAGGCCAATGTGCAGACGCGGCAGGTGCCGCTCGGCAATCTGTTCTTCAAGATCATTGGCGTGATCATCATGACGCCACTCACCGGCCTGTGGCTGCAGCATGTGCGCCCCTACGTACCCGAAACAGCCACACTGGTGGTGCTGTTCCACCTGGCTTTCAACATCGTGGTGGGCATTGTCTGCATTGGCCTGACCGGCACCGTGTCGCGCGCCGTTCAGCGCCTGCTGCCGCCAGAAAACACCCAGCAGTCCACCGCTGGCGCACGGCCCCAGCATCTGGACCCATCGGCTCTGGCAACGCCATCCCTGGCCATCTCGTGCGCGGCACGCGAGGCGCTGCACCAGGCCGATGTGGTGGAGTCCATGCTGCTGGGCCTGCACACCGTCATCCGCACAGACGACCTCAAACTGGCAGAAGACCTGCGCAAGCTCGACGACGAAGTAGACGGCCTGTACTCGGCCATCAAGTACTACATGACCAAAATATCGCGCGAGGCGCTGGACGAACGCGAGGGCCGCCGCTGGGCCGACATCATCAGCTTCACCATCAACATGGAGCAGATCGGCGACATCATCGAGCGCGTGCTGATCGACATCGAAGACAAGAAGATCAAGAAGAACCGCCAGTTCTCTGAAGCCGGCATGGAAGAGATCAACGAGCTGCACGCCCGTCTGATCGACAACTTGCGCTTGGCGATGAGCGTGTTCCTCAACGGCAGCGTGCGCGATGCGCAAAAGCTGCTCGAAGAAAAAGCGCGCTTTCGCGACCTGGAGCATGCGTATTCCGCCACCCACCTGGCGCGGCTGTCGGACAACACGGTGCAGAGCATCGAGACCAGTTCGCTGCACATCGATCTGATCAGCGAACTCAAGCGCATCAACTCGCTGCTGTGCTCGGTGGCCTACCCGATCCTCGAATCTGCGGGTGCCTTGGCGCCCAGCCGTTTGCGGTCCATGACAGACCGGACTTGAGCGCGGTTGCCGCGCAACCTGGGTCATCTGTGGCACGGGCACGCAACCCCCGCGCGGCTCAACGCCCCAAAAATCCCGCAATCACCAACCCGGCTTCCAGCGTGAACTGGCCCTGGGCGACCTGCGCGCGCACTTCTTCCAGCGGGAGCAGCGCAAACTCGTCCACCTCGCCGTCCTGGTTGTCGGGCGCCATGCCATCGGGCACCACGGCGCTGAACCAGTCGATGCGCTCAACCATGTAGCCCGCGCCGCCGCCCTCGCTGCTGGGGCGGCTAAACAGCACATGGCCGCCGTGCGCCACATCAGCCAGGGCGTGCACATGCAGTCCGGCCTCTTCCCACGTCTCGCGGGCCAGCGCCTGGGGCAAGGAGTCGGCGGCGGAGATCATGCCGCCCATCAGCGTGTCCCACAGACCCGGGTCGTTGGGTTTGGTCTGGGACCGCTTTTGCACCCACATGCGCCCATCGGGCGCCAAGCCCACCAAGTGCACGGCGCAGGTGGTAATGCCGAGCACCCGCACGGCGCCGCGCTCCACGGTGCCCACCACGTCGCCCTGCGGGTTGGTCACCGCCAGTTGCTCGTTGCGCCACGGGCCACACAGGTTGGCGTCGCGCAGCGCTGCGGCCAGGGTGTTCAGGGCGTCGGTAGTGGCGTTGCCGCCAACGTCGGCAGCCGCATCTGACGGCAAATCCAGGCACCAAGCAGGCGCACCGTTATGCTCACCATTTGATAGCTGGTAGCGCTTATCCAATAAGCGCTGGAGGCTGATTTGGCTTAAAAAACCTTCTGCTACCGACCCCACAATCTGTCCCGCCACCACCAGCGGTTGCCGCGGCTGGAGGGCGGGCTGGTGCGCCAGTTGCCGCGCGCCCAGCAGCCACTGGTCGAAGGACGCGTGCGGTATCGACGCCGTCACAGCGTGAGGATGGTGCAGCCGGTGGTCTTGCGTGCTTCGAGCGCGCGGTGCGCCGCCTGCACGTCGGCCAGCGCAAACCGCTGCTCGATGTGGATCTTGACTTGACCGCTGGCCACCACGGAAAACAGCTCGTCGGCCATGGCCTGCGTGGCCTCGCGCGTGGCGATGTGGGTGAACAGCGTCTGGCGCGTGACGTAGATGGAGCCTTTGGCGCCCAGCGAGCCGGGCGCAAACGGTGCCACGGGGCCCGAAGCATTGCCAAAGCTGGCCATGAGGCCAAAGGGACGCAGGCAGTCGAGCGACTTGTCCCAGGTGTCTTTGCCCACCGAGTCGTACACCACCTTCACACCTTTACCGCCGGTGATCTCTTTCACACGGGCCGCAAAGTCTTCTTGTTGATAGTTGATGGCGTGCGACGCGCCGTTGGCCAAAGCCAGCTGGCATTTGGCATCGCTGCCCGCAGTGCCGATGAGCTGCAGGCCCAGCGCCTTGGCCCATTGGCAGGCGATCAGCCCCACCCCGCCTGCGGCGGCATGGAACAGCACATGGTCGCCCGGTTGCAGGCCCTCCACGGGCAGCGTTTTCTTGAGCAGATACTGCGCCGTGAGGCCCTTGAGCATCATGGCCGCGCCGGTTTCAAAGCTGATGGCGTCGGGCAGCTTGCACACGCATTGGGCGGGCATCACGCGCACTTCGCAATATGCGCCGGGTGGGTTGCTGGCATACGCTGCGCGGTCGCCCACCTGGAGGTGCGTGACGCCCTCGCCCACCGCCTCGATCACACCGGCGCCTTCCATGCCGATGGTGGCGGGCATGCCCAGTGGGTACAGGCCGGTGCGGTGGTACACGTCGATGAAATTGAGGCCCACGGCATGGTGGCGGATGCGGATCTCGCCCGGGCCGGGTTCGCCCACGGTGACGTCAACGATGTGGAGTTCTTCGGGACCACCGTGTTGGCGGATCTGTACGGCAAGGCTCATGGCAAACGCTCCTGGGAAACGGTAGGTAACAGGTGAGGCAAAACGGCGGCCATCCTGCCATGAATTGCGCAAAGCTGCCGACACCCGGTGCAGCGGCGATTTGCGCAGGGGCCATGTGGGCGCGGGCAGCACGCCGAGGGGCGCACCGTTACAGTGCAGCCCCATGACACAAAAACTCACACCCGGCACGGCCGTGCTGCTGGTGATACCGCCCTTGTTGTGGGCTGGCAATGCCGTTGTGGGGCGGCTGGTACACGAGCTGATTTCTCCTTCCGCCCTCAATTTCATCCGCTGGGTGCTGGCCTTTGCCATCTTGCTGCCGCTGGCCCACGGTGTGCTGCGCAAGGACAGCCCGCTGTGGCCCCACTGGCGCCGCTATGCGCTGCTGGGGCTGCTGGGCATTGGCCTGTACAACGCGCTGCAGTACATGGCGCTGCAGACCTCCACGCCCATCAACGCGACGCTGGTGGGGTCCAGCATGCCGGTGTGGATGCTGGCCGTGGGGGCGCTGTTCTTCAAGGCGGCCATCACGCGGCGCCAGTTGCTGGGTGCTTTTTTGTCGATGTGTGGCGTGCTGCTGGTGCTCAGCCGGGGCGAGTGGTCGCAACTGATGGCGTTTCGGCTCGTCCCCGGTGATTTGTTCATGCTGCTGGCCACGGTGTCGTGGGCGTTTTACAGCTGGCTGCTGTCCGCCACCCGCGAGCCCACCAGCATCCGCGGCGACTGGGCCGCGTTTTTGATGGCGCAGATGGTGTTTGGCCTGGCGTGGTCGGGCAGTTTTGCTGGGGTGGAATGGGCCACGGGGTACAGCCACATCGCATGGGGCTGGCCACTGATGGCAGCGCTGGTGTTCATTGCCGTGGGTCCTGCCGTGCTGGCCTACCGCTGCTGGGGCGTGGGCGTACAGCGCGCGGGGCCGGCGGTGGCGGGGTTTTTCGTCAACCTCACGCCGCTGTTTGCGGGGGTGATGTCGGCGGCGTTTCTGGGCGAGACACCGCAGCTGTTCCACGGCGTGGCGTTTGCGCTGATTGTGGGCGGCATCGTGGTGTCGTCAAGGCGCTGACATTGCAGCCCAAAAATTAGGCAAAATTGGCCTCTAGCGCTTACCCATAAAGCGCTGGCAGCTATTAAATCAGGACTAGCAGCAGAACCAAATCCTGTCAGCTCTGAACGGGTACAGCGCTGTCTAAAAGCGCTTCCAGTGCTGCCACCGGGGTGGGTCGCCCCATCAGGTAGCCCTGGAACAGATAGCATCCGTGCAGGGCCAGAAAGTCCTTTTGCGCCTGCGTCTCCACGCCTTCGGCGATCACATCCAGCTCCAGGTTGCGCGCCATGCCGATGATGGTCTGCACGATCACGTCGTCGGTGTGCCGCACCCCCAGGTTGTGCACAAACGACTGGTCGATCTTGAGCTGATCGAGCGGCAGCCGTGTCAGGTAAGCCAAAGACGAGTAGCCGGTGCCAAAGTCATCCACCGAAAAGCGCACGCCCTTGGTCTTGAGCATGCCCATCTTGGCAATGGTGTCGTCCACGTTGTCCAGCACCAGCGATTCGGTGAGCTCTAGCTTGAGCAGGTGCGGCCGCGCACCGGTTTCGCGCAGCACCTCCACCACACGTGCTACAAAGTCGCGCTGGCGAAACTGCCGCGCGCTCACGTTGACGGACAGCTGAACATGCCGGTAACGCGGGTCGTTGTTCCAGGCCGCCAGTTGCTCACACGCGGTGCGTAGCACCCAGTGGCCCATGGGCACGATGAGTTCGCTCTCTTCGGCCACGCTGATGAAGGCGCCCGGCGCAATCAGCCCGCGCTGGGGGTGATTCCAGCGGATGAGGGCCTCGGCACCCACAATGCGGCCGTCCAGATGGAACTGGGGCTGGTAATGCAGCACAAACTGGCGGCCGGTCAGGGCCTGCTGCAGGTCGCCCTCCAGCTGGGCGCGCGCGCTGATGGCGATCTGCATCTGCGGGTCAAAAAAGCACAGCGCATTGCGGCCCTGCGACTTGACCTGGTACATCGCAATGTCGGCCTGCTTGAGCACATCGACCGTGGACTCCAGCGTGCCGCCCATCAGCGTGGCGCCAATGCTGGGCGTGCTGTGGTGCGAGATGCCGCCCAGCGTGTAGGGCACATTGAGCTTGCGCAGAATTTTCTCGCCCACACGCCGCGCAAAGGCTGCCGCCTCGTCGCTGTTGGCCGACAGCTCGTGCAGCATGACCACAAACTCGTCGCCGCCCAGGCGGGCCACCGTGTCTTCGCGGCGCACGCAGGTTTTCAGGCGCTGTGCCACCTGGCGCAGCAGCATGTCACCCACCTCGTGACCCTGGGTGTCGTTCAGGGTCTTGAAATGGTCCAGGTCCAGAAACAGCAAGGCGCCGTATTGCGCGCTGCGCACGCTGGCGGCAATGGCCTGTTGCAGGCGGTCCATCAGCAGGCGGCGGTTGGGCAGGTTGGTCAGCGGGTCGTAAAAGGCCAGGCTTTCGATCTCGGCACTGGCCTGGCGCAGCGCGGTCACGTCGTGGTAGGTAATGACCAGGCCACCGTCCGGTGTAGGCCGCTCGGTGATCTGGATGGTGCGGCCGCTAGGCAACACCTGCTCATGCGGCGCTTCGTGCTGCTTTTGCTTGAGCAGCCGATGTTCCACCCACTGCATGCGCTCGTCGTGTGTGCCGCGGACCAGGTGATGCCTGGACGATTCCTCCATCACGCGCCGAAACGGCATTCCAGGCGCCATCACATCCTTGAGCCAGGGGTAGATCTGCTCGAACTGGCTGTTCCACTGAACCACGCGGTTGTCACGGTCCAGCAGCATGAAGCCGCTGACCATGGATTCGAGCGCCTGATCCAGCGTGGCCTTGGACTGGGCAATGGCTATGCGGGCCTGTGAGAGCCTGTCCAGGTAACGCAGCGCAAGCCACCCGGCGGCCAGGATCATGGCCACAAACAGTGCGCCAGTGAGCGCAATGGCGTTGCGCTGCTCGCGCCAGTTGGTTAGCGCTGCAGCGCGCGGAATGCTGGCCGCAATGCGCAGATCCTGGTACAGGATGGGGCGGTACACCACCAGGGCGGGCTCGCCGCTCAGGCGCGCAGGTGCCTCCCAGTTCTGGCCGTCTTCGGCCAGGTCGGCGAGCGGCGACGTCAGCGTGGAGGCGATGGCTTCTTCGCGGTTAGGCACGCTCAGCAGCAACTGGCCTGCCGCGCGCTCCAGCGTGACCTGCAGTCCGTTGATATTCACCCCCTGCACCAGCACCGAGCTGAGTGCGGCGACCGGCAGCTCGGCCACGGCCACCACGAGCGAGCTGTCGGCCATGCGCAGGTAGCGCGCCACATACAGCACCCGCTCAGAGCTGGCAAAGCTGACCACGGGCGCACTGATCATGAGCGTGGACACCGGCTGCGCCACCACCGCAGCCAGGAAGCCCAGCGGCAGCTGCATCTGCAGCGCGCTGCCAGCAGCGTCTGACGACCCCATGACCTTGCCTGTGGTGTCGAGCACAGCCACATAGCGCACCATGAGGTTTTGCCGCGCTGAACTGCGCAGGCGCTGGCTGGCCACCTCCGGGTCAATCCAGTCGGGCATGGCGCTTGCCAGCTCCAGCAGCTCATCGGTGCTGGCCAGCAACACATCCACCGCCAGCAGCGACCGGTTGAGCGCGGCCTCGGCCCCTGCCACAAAGCGGGTGCCCTGTGCTTCGCTGTCGGCCAGCGCCACCTTGCGGGCGTTCCACACCAATGCGGCGGACACCAACACCACTGCGATCACAAACACCGCCACCCCGGCCAAGACAGAGGCCCTGATGCGCAATGGAGTGGAGTGTTCGCTCATTTGCTGGCGGGTGCAGCCACCAGCCCGCGTACGGGCCCGATGGTCTGGTTCCAGATGTCGGCGCAGCGCGCACCGCAACGCTGCACCCAGCGCGGCAACACGGTAGAAGACAGGATTTCCTGGCGGCTGCGCTCATCCTGCGGCGACACCGGCACCACCGTCATACTGCTCTTGGTGCCGCTCGCACAGCTGGTCGCGCCCCGGTTGCAGGCCATGCCGTCGGCGGTCTCGCGCTCCGATTCTTCCCAGATGGCGGCCTCCAGCCGGGGCAGCTCACGCCGCAGCAGCGCGCGCAGATCAGGCGGCAGGGCCGTCCAGGCGGTCTGGTTGGCGCCAAACACGGCCAGACCCCAGGTGATGGGCAGGGCATGCACGTGGGAGGTGACCGACGGCAGGCCCAGCGTGTTGCCCGACATGGTGCCGGTGATCGCGCATTCGGTATTGCCCGCATTCAGACTGGGCACGATCTGTGCGAAACCGGTGAGCACCGGCACGCCGCCCAGGGCGCCCACAAAGTCGGCCTGCGTGGATGACGACACGCGAATGCGCCGCCCCGACAGCTCGGCCAGCGTGCGCAGCGGCTTCTTGCAAAACACCACCTGCGCCGGGTACACGTAGATGGCCAAGGCTTCCACGCCGTGCTGGTCGCGCAGCGCTTTTTCGAGGTAGGGGCGAAACGCTGCCAGGGTGGTTTTGAGCGTGGCAATGTCCGGGTTCAGCCCGGCCAGATCGGGTGCGGTGTATTCGGGGTATTGGGCGGTGAATGAGCTCATCAGCGTTGTGCCAAACGGCACGACGCCCAGCTGCAGCAAACGCAGCATTTCGGAGCCAGGCACCCCGGCGCGGTCAAAGGGGACGATCTCGGCCTCAAACCGGCCCTCGCTCAGGCGCGCAAGCTCCTTGTTCCAGAACGGCTCTTCCTGGCGGGTGTACTGGCTGATGCCCGCCAGGCCACCCACGATGCGCAGCTTGTACGGCTTTTGTGCCGTGGGCTTGGCTGCTGTGGCGGGCGCCGTCTGCGCGTGCAGGCTGCCCACGGTGGCAAACACCACACACAGCCATGCCGCACTGCGGCGCATGGCAAGGGGGAAGGCGTAGAAGATGTGCATGGCGGAGTCTCCAACCCCATTTTTCACCAAGTTTTTCCGCGAATCGGAAAAGCTGTCGGCAAAACACCACTGGGGAGGTGGCGCCTGTGGGCGGTGCGCACCCGGCAGGCACACACCGCTTGCATGCATTGTGCCGACCAACGCGGCGCTTTCAGGCGGACAAAAGGAGAGTACCCCCAACTTTCCCGCTGCGCGTCCATTGCGAAGACGGCGCGCCAGCACACCTTGGGAGGGGTTCTTAAAAAG
Organism: uncultured Gammaproteobacteria bacterium; assembly: GCA_947085645.1. GTDB lineage: Bacteria > Pseudomonadota > Gammaproteobacteria > Burkholderiales > Burkholderiaceae_C > Acidovorax. The sequence continues at coordinate 72,731 of CAMTXG010000041.1, read as the reverse complement.
TACCCGGGTACGCACCGCCGTCGGCCAGCACGTTCTGCCCCGTCATGTACCCCGCCTGCATGCTGCACAAAAACGCGCAGATGGCACCAAACTCGTCGGCCGTGCCGTAGCGCCCGGCCGGGATCTGCGCCTGCTGCGTGGCGCGCACGTCGTCTACGGTTTTGCCCGCCTTGCTGGCAGCAGCGGTCACGGTGGCGGCCAGGCGGTCCGTGTCGAACTTGCCGGGCAAAAGGTTGTTGATGGTCACGCCGCGCGAGGCGATCTTGCTGCGCGATACGCCCGCAACAAAACCCGTCAGGCCGCTGCGCGCGCCGTTGGACAAACCCAGGATATCGATGGGTGCCTTCACCGCGCTGGACGTGATGTTGATGATGCGGCCAAAGCCCCGTGCGGCCATGCCGTCTACTGTGGCCTTGATGAGTTCGATGGGGGTGAGCATGTTGGCGTCCACCGCCTTCATCCACGCGTCGCGGTCCCAGTCGCGGAAATCACCGGTGGGCGGGCCGCCCGCATTGGTCACCACGATGTCAAAGTCGCGGCCCGGGCCACCGGCCACCGAGAACACGGCAGCGCGGCCTTCTGCCGTGGTGATGTCAGCCGCTACGGCCAGCACCTGCGGTTTAGCGTCATTTTTGCCGCTAGCGCTTGATGGATAAAAGCCGTCAGCTATCAAATTGGTAGCAGCTGTATTCAACGCATCTGCATTGCGGGCATTGATGACCACGTTGACCCCCTCGCGCACCAGCGCCTGTGCGCAGCCGTAGCCCAACCCCTTGCTGGCGCCACACACCAGCGCCCATTTGCCTGCAATACCCAAATCCATAACAATCTCCACGTTGCACACTGATACATGTGCTGTCGGCAAATCATAAATGGAGAGCGCCACCATGAACTGGCTGCACCGCGGAGCCCTTGCCCCCTGGCTGGCATTGGTCGCACTGGCGCCCTTTGCGGGCGCCGCACACGCCCAGGAATCTGCGGTGGTCAAGCGCGCCACCCAGCTGCGCGACACCCCTGCCGAGAGCGGTGCCAGCGTGGCACAGCTGGCCGCCAACACGGTGGTCACGCGCAGCAACGAACGCAAGAGCCCCTGGGTCAGGGTGAGCACGGCACAGGGGGCCACGGGCTGGGTGCATATGTTTGACCTGGGGCCACAGGCGGGCTCGGCGTCGGGCGCAGGCAACGCGGCCACAGGGGGGCTGCGCAGCCTGGGCGGGCTGTTTGGCGGCAACAGCGGGTCGACCACCACGGCCACCTCCACTGTGGGCATCCGCGGTCTGGATGCCCAGGACATCGCCAACGCACAGCCCAACCCGGCCGCAGTCAGCCAAGCCGAAGGTCTGCGAGTGAATGCTGACCAGGCCCGCAAGTTCGCCACCACCGCATCATTGCAGTCCCGCACGGTGCCGCCACTGGCCGAGCCGCCTCGCCCCACAGGCGGCGGTGGACCGGGGGCCACCGGGTCGTCCAACCACCCGTCGGACCTCCACTTCAGCCCCAACTAAGGAGAGTTGCGATGCGACTGTCTTTCTCTTTCTCTCGCGCAGGCAGCGGCGCGCTTGCCGCTGCCTGCGCTGCCCTGACATTGGCGTTGTTGCCCAGCCAGGGGTACAGCCAGAACGTGATGAACCTGCTCAACTCGCTGGGCGGGGGCGGCAACTCGGGGGGCATTCTGGGTGCAGTCACGGGTGGCGGTGGTGCTGCGCAAGGGGACGACCTCATCAGCATGCTCAGCCGTTCGGTCGACAGCATTGACGAGCCGCGCGAGATCCAGATCGGCCGACAGCTGGCCGCCGTGCTGCTGGGCAGCAAGCCGCTGCACCCGGACATGGCCCTGCAGCGCTATGTGAACAACCTGGGGCGCTGGATCAGCCTGCAGTCCGAGCGCCCCAACCTGCCCTGGACCTTTGTGGTGCTGGATGACGCGGGCTACAACGCCTTTGCGGCGCCTGGTGGATATGTGTTTGTGACCAAGGGGCTGATCGACCGCTGCGCGGACGAGGCCGAGCTGGCCAGCATCCTGGCGCATGAAATCATCCACGTCACCGCCAAACACCACCTGCATGCGATGCGCAAGACCGCGCAGTCCGGTCTGCTGACGCAACTGGTGGCATCGCAGATCAAGACCAACGCAGTGGGCAACATGGTGGCGTCGCAGTTTCTGGCGCTGGGCCGCAACCTTTATGCGCGTGGCCTGGACCAGACCGACGAGTACGAAGCCGACCGTTCGGGCGTGGCGCTGGCCACGCGGGCGGGGTTTGATCCGTATGGCCTGGTAGCGGTGCTGCAGCAACTGCGCGCCGCCACCCCTGACAACCCCATGTTCACGCTGGCCCTGGCCACCCACCCCCCGGCACAAGCCCGGCTGGACCAGCTGGAGCTGGCCATGGGCAAGAACCTGGATGGTTTCACGGGCGTGGCACCGGTCACGGTGGCACAGCGTGTCAATACGCGGGCGCCTGCACCCGCCGCACCCGCCGCACCCGCCGCAGCTGCTGCGGCACCTGCGGCGCCCGCGCCCGCCGCAGCCCCGGCACGCAAACCACCGCCGAAGAAGAAGGAAAAGGCGTCCTGACACGCAGGACACCAAGCCCCGAAAAAATGGGGAGTGGCCTTGACAGCCACTCCCCATTTTTTTGTTTGAAAGCACCCCTTGTCAGGCCGCCGGGCGCCGCGCAAGCTGAGTAAACACAAAGATCCCCGTAATGACCAGCGCTGTGCCTGCAGCCACCCACACGGTAAAGGGCTCGCCCAAAATCCACACGCCCATCAGGATGGTGGACAGTGGCCCCACCATGCCGGTCTGCGCGGTCATGCCTGCACCAATGCGCTCAATCGCCATCATCACCATCAGCACCGGCGCAGCCGTACACAGGGTGGCGTTCAAAATCGACAGCCAGATCACCTCGGGCGCGACCACGGCGGCGCTCAGGGGCCGCAGCACCACAAACTGCAGCAGGCAACACAGGCATGCCACCGTGGTGGCCAGGCCCACCAGGCGCAGGGAACCCAAGCGCTGCACAAGTTCGCCGCTGTAGACGAGGTAGATGGCGTAGCTCACGGCGCTCAGAAACACCAGCAGCGTGCCCAGCGCAGCGTTCGTGCCCTGCAGATTGGCCTCGTGCCCAAACACCAGCAGCACCCCGCAGTAGCTGATCAGCATGCCCACCGCCTGCCCCCAGCGAATGCCACGCCGGTACAGCACCCAGCCCAGCATCACAACCAGGGTGGGGTTGAGGTAAAGGATGAGCCGCTCCAGGCTGGCACTGATATAAGCCAGCCCTGCAAAGTCCAGAAAACTCGCCAGGTAGTAGCCGGTAAAGCCCAGCCCCAGCACGCCCAGCCAGTCCTTGCCGGTGAGCGGCGGTTTGCCCCGGCTAGCCCACCAAGCCATGACAGCAAAGATGGGCAGCGCAAACAGCATGCGGTACATGATGAGCGTGACGGCATCCACTCCGTAGCGGTAGGCCAGCTTGACGATGATGGCCTTGCCGCTGAAGGCGATGGAGCCGAACAGCGCCAGCAAAAGACCGGTTGCTACGTTTTTTCTAGCTGCTAGCGCTTGTGGTGATTGGGCTGGTGGCACTTTTTACTCTAAATTCGTCAAAACGGGCCAGGGATGTTCCATCGCTGCTGTCTCGGCAGGCCTGCAACATAGAAACATGGCAGTGTCGGATTGCGCTTGTGACTGCTGATATGCCAACTGAACGGGCTCTGCGCAAAGTCCGATGCGCTCCGGCCAATGAGTGTGGCACGGGACGACCTTAACAAGGCATCGATCATTTGCGCTGACGCCACCTCCATCGACGATGGTGGGAGCTCGGAGATACCCCCATCGGCCAAGAGCGCGTTCATGGCCCCACGTCGTGGGGCCGTCACTCAGCGGTGCTTGGCAAACACCCGGTGGTGCAGCCGCCGCACCGACCACCACACGCCCACAGCCACCACCGGAATGGCCAGCGCGGCGGTGCTTTCGGGCGACAAGGGCCAACCCAGTGGTTGCGCGCCTTTGGCCAGGTAGCTCACCAGCCCCACGATGTAGTACGTGATGGCCGCTACCGACAACCCCTCCACCGTGGACTGCATCTTGAGCTGCAGATCCTGACGGTGGTTCATGGTGGTCAATAACGCCTGGCTGCTTTGCTGCTGCTCGATCTCTACCCGCGTGCGCAGCAGGTTGCTCATGCGGGAGACGCGTTGCGACAGCGCATCCTGCCGCCGCGTCGCCCACTCGCAGGTACTGCGTGCGGGGGTCAGGCGCCGGTCCATGAACTCGCGAATGGTCTGCATGCCCGCCAGACGGGACTCAGCAATGTCCTGAATCCGCTTGTCCAGCAACTCAAAGTAGGCGCTGCTGGCAGAAAACCGCGAATGGGTGGCCGCGTACTGGCTTTCCACCTGCCCGGCCAGGCGGGTCAGGCGGTCGAGTAAGGCGGGCTCAGCGTCGCGATTGGCAGTGCGTATGGCGTTGGCCAGTTCAGCCAGTTCGCGTTCTGCAAAGGCCAGCACACTGGCGGCCTCGCGTGCAGCGGGCAGGCCCAACAGCGCGGCCATGCGGTAGGTTTCAATCTCCAGCAGGCGCTGCACCAGGCGCCCCAGGCGGCGCGGCGTCATACCGCCCGCCAGCAGCACCATGCGTGAGAAACCATCGGGATGGATCGCAAAGTCGGTGTACACCTCGCCGTGCCCATCGGCCACGGTGGAGGCCACCAGCGTGTCCTCATGCAGCACATGTTTGACCAGCGAGCCGGAACCAAATGTGTGCGTGGGCAGCACCCACAAATTGAGGCTGCAAAGACACTGCCCGGGCAATGCCGCGAGCCACTCCTGCGGTACCGCATCGACAGCGCTACCGGGCTCACGATCGCCAAACGCGTCCACCGGCGTCGGCACCATGAAGGTCCACGAGACGAACTCGGTGTGCAGTTCCCAGCGAATGCGATACGGTCCCAGGTCCATTCGCAAGTGGGTGGATTGGGCGTCGGGCAGCGCAGCGTGGTGGTCCCGCAAAAGCGCCGACAGGTGCGCGCGACTGGCTTCGCGCCCCGCGGCGTCGGCCAGCATCACGATGTGGGCAATGGCCAGGGGGGCCGTCATCGCCTCGGGCGGGCGGGCGTGGATTTCGTTGTGCAGCATCGCCCGGTAGGGATGCTGCGCGGGATGAACTGGAGTTGGCATGCGGACCTCTGCCCGCGATTGTGTACCGGGCTCGTCGGTACGCCGCTGCACACACCTGAGAGGTCGCTGAGCGGCTGTCCAAAAAACAACGGCACCCTGAGGTGCCGTTGCTGGGGTCAAACCGGCGAACCGGCGAACCGCTGTCGATCAGTCCTCGACGAATGCTTCTTCGCGTTTGCTCTTCACGGCCGGCAGCAGCACGATGACCAGCAACAAAACAGCCACAGCCAGCAGGCCAGCGGACAGCGGACGCGTGACAAACACGCTCCAGTCGCCGCGCGACAGCAGCAGCGCACGGCGCAGGTTCTCTTCCATCATCGGGCCCAGGATGAACCCGAGCAGCAAAGGTGCAGGCTCCGTGCCCAGCTTGTAGAACAGGTAACCGACGAAACCAAAGATACCGACCATCCACACGTCAAAGGTGTTGTTGTTGGTGGAGTACACCCCCACCGCACAGAACAGCACGATGGACGGGAACAGCCAGCGGTAAGGCACGGTGAGCAGCTTGATCCAGATACCGATCAGTGGCAGGTTCAGAACGATCAGCATCGCATTGCCGATCCACATCGAGGCGATCAGGCCCCAGAACAGTTCTGGGTTGCTGGTCATGACCTGGGGGCCAGGCTGGATGTTGTGGATCGTCATCGCACCCACCATCAGCGCCATCACGGCGTTGGGCGGAATACCCAGTGTGAGCAGCGGAATGAAAGAGGTCTGCGAGCCAGCGTTGTTCGCCGACTCAGGAGAGGCCACACCACGGATATTGCCTTGGCCAAACGGCACTTCGCCGGGCTTGAGCTTGGTCTTCTTTTCCAGCGTGTAGGCAGCAAACGCGGCCAGCAAGGCACCGCCACCGGGCAAGATACCCAACGCAGAGCCCAGCGCAGTGCCACGCAAGATCGCAGGCGCCATGCGCTTGAAGTCTTCCTTGGTGGGGAACAGGCCTTCGACCTTGGCAGTGAACACCTCACGCTCATCGTCAGGGCGGGAGAGGTTGGAGATGATTTCACCGTAACCGAACACACCCATGGCGATGGTCACAAAGCCAATACCGTCGGTCAGCTCGGGGATATCAAAGCTGTAGCGCGCCACGCCCGAATTGACGTCCGTGCCCACCAGACCCAGCAGCAGGCCCAGCACGATCATGCCCACCGCCTTCAGCAGCGAGCCCGAGGCCAACACCACGGCACCAATCAGGCCCAGGACCATGAGCGAAAAGTACTCGGCAGGCCCAAACTTGAATGCGACTTCGGTCAACGGAGGGGCAAAAGCCGCCAGGATGAGCGTGCCGACACAACCCGCAAAGAACGAGCCAATTCCGGCCGCAGCGAGCGCGGGGCCAGCGCGACCCTTGCGAGCCATCTGGTAGCCGTCAATCACGGTCACCACGGAGGATGACTCCCCAGGGAGATTCACCAAAATGGCGGTGGTAGAGCCGCCGTATTGCGCACCGTAATAAATACCAGCCAACATGATCAGTGCCGACACAGGGGGCAATGCGTAGGTGGCAGGCAGCAGCATGGCGATGGTGGCCACAGGGCCAATGCCAGGCAGCACCCCGATCAGCGTACCCAGCAGGCAGCCGACGAAACAGTAGATAAGGTTTTGGAACGTGAACGCGACGCCAAAACCGAGCGACAGGTTGTCAATGAGATCCATGGTGGTGCTTTCTTATTCTCAACCGGCAATGAAGCTGGGCCACACGGGGAACTGCAGCTTCAGCGCCCAGACGAAGGCCACATAACTGCCCACTGCAAGAATGGTCGCCAGGATGAAGGACTCTTTGACCTTGAATTCGTTGCCCGCCATTCCAGCGATGAAAGTCAGCGCGTAGATCGCAACAATCAGCCCCATGGCCGGCACACCGATGCTGGGCAGGCCACCCAGCAAAATGCCGAACGCAAAGTTGGATGCGAGGATGAAGAACAGTGGCTTCCAGGCCCATTTGCCGATCTTTTCGCCGTCTGCCGTCTCGACGACGGTGGCATTGAAAGTGATCGCTGCTCCGATGATTGCGAGGAGGACGCCCAGCATCAGCGGAAAGTAGCCAGGGCCCATACGAGCGCCAGTGCCCACGTTGTACGTGGTAGCGCCAAGCGCAAACGCTGTGCCGACACCCATGAACATGAGGCCGGAAAAAAAGTCTTTTTGACTCTTGATTTTCACGAATTGTCTCCTTTGAGGGAAATCACGACTGCGCGATTGTGCGGGCAAGCACCCTCTTTACAGATGTGGATTCCACCTACATCCGGTAACGATCTAGCGCTGGCGTACATGCTGTCAGCGCCGCGCAGTCGCGCTGGTGACTGCCACGAATGACCGCCACTGTCAGACGGCTACGAATGCTCCATGGGCGGCGTTGCAGCCACCACCTCTTCGAGCGTGGTGAGCCCTTCTGCCACCCGCAACGCGCCCGCCAGGCGCAAGGGGCGCATGCCATCCACCACCGCCTGGCGGCGCAGCACGTCGATGGAAGGGGCCTGGGTGATCTTGTCCTTGAGCGCCTCGCTGACGGTGAGCAATTCGTAGAGCCCCATGCGCCCCCGGAATCCGCTCATTCTGCAGTCCACGCACCCAACAGGTTTGTAGGGCTGGTAGGCACCGTTGATCTTCCAGGGCTTGACCACCTCGGTCAGCGTCTCGCGGGCCGCTGCCTCGTCTTTCTGTTTGCACTGTTTGCACAGTGTGCGCACCAGCCGCTGGGCCAGCACACCCAGCAGGGTGGCGTTGATGAGATACGAGGGCACGCCCAGCTCCATCATTCGGGTGATCGCAGATGGCGCATCGTTGGTGTGCAGGGTAGAGAACACAAGATGCCCCGTGAGCGCCGCCTGGATGGCCATCTCGGCGGTTTCCAGGTCACGAATTTCGCCGACCATGATGATGTCGGGGTCCTGCCGCATGAGCGCACGCAGCCCTTCTGCAAAGTTGAAGTCAAGCTGGGGCTGCACCTGCGTCTGGTTAAAGCTGGGCTCAATCATTTCGATGGGGTCTTCCACCGTGCTGACATTGACTTCCTCGGTCGCCACCCGTTTAAGGGTGGAATACAGCGTGGTGGTTTTGCCCGAACCCGTGGGCCCTGTTACCAAGATGATGCCGTGGGGGCGCTTGACCAGCGCCTCCCAGCGCTGTGCATCGTGCTGGGCAAAACCCAGCGCATCCAGGTCCTTGACAGCGTTATCCGGGTCAAAGATCCGCATCACCATCTTTTCACCAAAGGCAGTGGGCAGGGTCGACAGACGCATTTCCACTTCGTCACCGCGCTGGTTGCGTGTCTTGATGCGGCCATCCTGAGGACGGCGCTTTTCAACCACGTCAATGCGCCCCAGCAGCTTGATGCGGGACACCATAGCGTTGTGCACGCCCATGGGCATCTGGTAGACCGGGTGCAGCACGCCATCGATGCGAAACCGGATCACGCCCTGGTCACGCCGAGGCTCGAGGTGAATGTCACTTGCGCGCTGGTCAAACGCATACTGCCAGAGCCAGTCCACCACCTTGACCACGCCCTGGTCATTGGCATCGAGCTGCTTATTGCTTTTGCCGAGTTCGACCAGTTGCTCAAAGCTGCTGCCGCCCGATGCGCCACCGGCTTTTTGCGCTGCGCGCACGGATTTGGCAAGCGCGAAGAATTCGACCGTGAAACGGTGTATGTCCACAGGGCTGGCCACCACGCGCCGCACCGTACGGCGTGACTGCCGTTCCACCTCGGCCACCCAGTCGTCCATGAAGGGCTCGGCCGTGGCCACCACGACCTCCTTGGTGGTTACCTGCACTGGCAGCACCTTGTGCCGCTCGGCGTAGGTGGCGCTCATCGTGTCGGAGACGCGGCCCACATCCACCCTCAACGGGTCAATGCGCAAATACTGCAGGCCCGCGCGTTTGGCCAGGTATTCAGACAGCGCCTCTATATCCAGCGGCTTACCATCGCTGGCGCGCGCCATGGCCACATTGGCAAGACGCACCAGGGCATGCTGTGCACTTTCGGCCTGCGAGCAGCGTGCAATGGTGCGCTGGGCTTCTTCGCGCGAGATCACACCATCATCGCTGAGCCAGCCCACCATGCGCCGCCAGTCCACCGGACCTACGTAGGGCGCGGCGGCAGAAGGCTCTGCAGACACTGAATTTGCTTTCATCACAATCCTTTTGTAGGCGCGGTGTGCCGCTCAGGGCACAACACGCTCAGGCGGCCACAGGCTTGAACACCCGCATCCATTTGCTGGCAGGCAGACCCCAACGCGCCTGAATGGCCTCGGCGCGGGCAGCCAGCTCGGTGCGTTTGGGGCGTGTGGGGGTACGCTGGGCCAACACCACTGTGTTGCCTTCACGCGTGGGCTTGAAGGCCCACAGGGCCTCTTCGCCGAAGGCTTCGGCCATGCTGCTCAGGCTGCGGTCAAAACTGGATGCACGGCCAAACAGGTTGACCGTCATGCTCCCGGTGTCGGTCAGCAAGGCCCGGCAGTCTGCATAGAAGGTGGGGCTGTCCAGCACCGGCGCTGCGGCTTCGTGGTCATACAGATCCACGGCCAGCGCATCTACCGTGCCCAGCCACATGGGGTTCTTGATTTCCTGCGCTGCATCGGCCACCACAACGCGCAGTTTGGGCCCGTCTGGCGGCAGCTTGAACCATTGACGGCACACCGCCAGCACCTGGGGGTTGAGTTCAATGGTTGTGGTGCAAACGCGCAGTTTCTTGTGGCAGAACTTGGTGATGGCGCCCGCACCCAGGCCCAGCTGCATGGCATGGCCTTTGGCGACGAGGGCCGGGTCCGCAAAGAGCAACCAGGCCATCATGCGCTGCACGTACTCGAGTTCAATCTCAAACGGCTGGTCCACCCGCATGGAGCCCTGTATCCAGGGGGTTCCCAGGTGCAGGTGGCGCACTTCGCCGTCATCCGACACGCTGACTTCAGGCAGTTCTTGCAGTTTCTCTTTTTTGCGGGTCATTCACAACAATCCATGCCGAGCCATCACATCGGACCAGGCAGCCAATTTACGTTCAAAACTCCAGGAGGCATTTGCCGGGCTGGTGGATGGCAGCTTAATGGATTCAATGGGCGCACCGCCCGCTGCCCCATCGTGTGCCTGCAGACTGCGCAGCACCTGCGGCGCATGTTTGTAGCTTTCGGCGCCATTGTGGGCGATGGCCGTCAACCGGGGGCAATGGGCATGCAGCCGAGCAAAGTCGTTCACCACAGCATCCCGGATGGAGGTGTCCAGGCTGCCTTCACGCACGCAGCTGGCGTACACATCCCACACCCCCAGGCGGCGGTCCAGCAACCACTGGCACCGGTCGGCATAGCGGTTGGGGCCTGCGGGCAACGGGTGCTGCGGCCACAGCGCCTGCAAGATGCGCCAGAAGTGATTTTGCGGATGCCCGTAGTACTGCTGCGCGCGCAGCGAGGCCACCCCCGGAAAACTGCCCAGCAACAGCACCGACATATCGCTGGACACCACAGGGGGCAGCCCCATCAGGCGCTCAGCACCCGAAGTCTCTGCTGTCATGGATGGGATTCCTCATGTGGGGCGAGTGCTGCGTCGTCGTCGACAACGCCACTGCTTTGCGCCCTGCGGGTACGCGCCTTCACAGCCTGCTGGGCAGCATGCCGCAGTGCACTCAGGCGACGCAAGGTGTCCTCCATGGCTACGAGGCGCAACTGCCCTTGCGCGCCTGCGGCAAGCAGCGCCGCCTTGAGATCCTGGTACGCCAGCTCCATGGCTTGCGCGTGGGCCGAGAGCAGTACCGGGCTCGGGGCGTTGTCCAGCGGGTCGCACAGGGCCAGCAATGCATCCGTCTGCTGCACAAACGCGGCATGCAGAGCGACGCTGCGGGTGTCCGCCAGGGCCACCAAGGCCACCAGTGGAGCAGCATCCATGGCCCTCTGTGCCATGGTTTGGTGGTAACGCTGCACGCGCAACACCAGCGCCAGGCGTTCGCTGGTGCGCTGGGACATGGCGGTGCGGTTCATGCGCTCCACGAAGGACTCGGCGGCTGCATCGAGTTGAGTGACGATGTACTGGTCGCGCGCCAGAGCCTCCACCGGTGCGCCATGCAATGCTGCACGCGCCAAGCGCACTCCGACATGCCCCATGCGCGCCACCTCCAGATCCAGCGCATCCAGCGCCAGCGACGGCACCGCCAATACGTTGTCGTCCAGGTGCTGCGGCTGCGCCTCGTCCTCCTCGCGCGCACGAAAACGTTGCTGCAGCCAGAGTGCCAGGTGCGACGCAATGGGCCACATCAGCAGCACTCCCATCACGTTGAAGATGGTGTGAAACAGGGCCAACTTGGCGGCAGGGTCGGCGGGCAGGTCCAAGGCCTCGCGCGCCGTGGCGATAGCGGGCACCAGCCACGGAAGCAGCAGCAAAGCCACCGCACCGGTGATGCCGTTGAACAGCACATGCGCGGCAGCCGCGCGGCGAGCGTTGGCGGTAGCCCCCAGCGTCGCCAGCACGGCAGTCACCGTGGTGCCCACATTGGAGCCAATCACCACCGCTGCCGCGCCCTGCGGGGTGAGCAAGCCTTCTTGCGCTGCCGTCAAGGCAATTGCCATGGAGGCGCTGGACGACTGCATCAGCACCGTCATCAACGCGCCAACGCCTACCTGCGCCGCAACAGCCAACATGCCCTCACCCTGCGGCAGAGTGACCTCGCCGGCAAGACCAGTGAAGGACTGCTGCAACATCGCGATGCCCATGAACAGCAGCCCAAACCCGGCCAACGCAGAGCCCAGCGCACCGCGCCGATGCCCCTGCCCCGTGAGCTGCATCACCACACCCAGCCCCAGCAGCGGCAGGGCCAGCGCCTCAATCTTGAACTTGAGCCCCACCAGCGCCACGATCCACCCCGTCATGGTGGTGCCAACATTGGCGCCAAACAGCACCCACAAAGCGGGCCCCAATGGCAGCAGACCCGCGTTGACAAACCCGATGGTGGCCACCGTGACGGCGCTGGAGGACTGCACCAGCGACGTGACCAGCATGCCCGAACCCAGGGCATGCAACCGGGTCCGTGTCGCCCCGGCCAGAATGCGCTCCAGCGCCGGGCCTGCTGCCAGGCGCAGGCCGTCGGTCATCATCGTCATGCCCAGCAGAAACAGTCCCAACCCTCCCACCACACTGGCGAGAATTCCCCACATACTCATGTCCAACCCCACAAAGCCATGGCCGTGATTGTGACTATGCACACAGCGTTGAGCCACAAGCCGCATCGCATCATGGTGCCCTGGGAAACAAGGCCCGTCGAAAACACAATGGCATTGGGTGGGGTAGCCACAGGCAGCATGAACGCACAAGACGCCGCCACCGCGATCGCGGTGCCAATGGCAACCGGAGGCAGCCCCATGGCAACGGCAACCGGCAGAAAAACCGGCAGCAACAATGCCGCGCTGGCGGTGTTGCTGACGATCTCGGTCAGCAACACCACAAACACGACCACGCCCAGCACCAGCACCGCCACCGGCGCCTGCTCAAAACCCGCCAAAAGTGCCGCAGCCATATAGCCACTGGCGCCGGTGGCGGCTATGACTTCGCTGAGCGCGAGCCCCCCTCCAAACAGCAACAGCACGCCCCATTGGGTATGCCGCTCGATCTCCTTCCAACCCAGAACCCCGGTCAATGCCAGCGCCACGATGGCCAGGAGCGCCACCACCGTATCAATATCCGATGCGACACCCAACGAGGCCGCGAGCGGCACCCCACCCACCCAGCCCGCCGCCGTCAAGCCAAAAATGGCCACGGCGAGACAGCGCTCCCGCGTCCACTCCATCGACTCTGTCGCCACTGCAACACGACCACCCAACGCAGGCCGCAGGACCGCATACAACACCAGGACCATAAGCGGCCACAACACGAGCGCCGTGGGCAACGCCAAGCGCATCCACTGCGCAAAACCAATACCCAGCTGGGCGGCCACGATGGCGTTTGGCGGACTGCCCACAAGGGTCGCTATACCTCCAATGCTGGCGCTGTAAGCCAGCACCAGCAGAACAAACGCCTGCTCGCGTGGACCGGCAGCGTGCGCCGGGTCTTCGCCGTCGCGGCGCAACAGCCCCAGCGCCAGGGGCACCATCATGGCCGCAGTGGCCGTGTTGCTCATCCACATCGACATCACGGCGCAAAGCCCCCCCAGCAACAGCACCGCCGTCAGCCGGTGGCCCCGAGCCAGGCGCAGCACCCCATGCGCCAGGGCCCTGTCGATGCCGTGGCGGGACAACGCTGCGCCCAACGCAAAACCGCCCAAAAACAGAAAAATCACCGGGTGGGCAAACGGCGCCAACGCCTGCCGCACCGGCATCAGCCCCGCCAGTACCACCAGCAACGGCACCGCCAACGCTGTCACCGCCAGAGGCAGGGCCTGTGTCATCCACAGCCCGCCAATCAATACAAACAGCGCAAGGCCCTGGCGCAGCTGCCCTTCTGGCGGCGCCCACCATGCCACCAGCGCCGCCAGTGCGACACATGCGGCCACCCGCACCGCGGCGTTCATGGCATATGCGCTGTATGCGCTGCCTGCGTGGTGACGAGAACATCCTGCATGGATTCACCAAGAATGTGGCGCGTCACGCTGCCAAGCAGCAAGTCCTGCGCGGCGTTCCGACCATGTTTTCCGATCACGATGAGATCACAGTCCAGCTCCTGCGCAGCCCGCACGGTCGACAAGCCTGCGTCCCCACGCAAAAGACTGGGGGTCCATGCCGAGGCTCCGAGGCCCGCCTGCGCCGCAAGGTCATGCAAGCGGCGATGGGCATCGGCCTGGGCTGCCTGTTCGTAGGCCTGTACCGTTGCTTCGTCCACCCCTGCAAACCGCAGCTTTTCTTCAAATGGAACACTCCACACGTGATGCAGCACGCAATGGGCGTGCGGCGCAATGCGCTGCGCCCAGGCCAGGCACCCGGGGCTCCAGCTCGAAAAGTCCACAGCCACCAGCACACGGGCGTAGTCGCCCACCGCAGCCTGCCGTGCCACCAGCACCGGACGGTGCCCCCGGCGCAGAAGACGGTCCGCGGTGGAGCCCAGCACCACGTGGCGCAGCACGTTGGCCCGCCCTGCCCCCACCACCAGCAACTCTGCCCCCACCCGGTGCGCTGCGGCAATCACCTGGTCAGGCACAGCCCCCGCCAACACCACGGCGTTGGCGCGGACGCCAGCGGCATGCAGTATGGGCGCCAATATCTTGTGCAGATCATCCCGCGCGCTATCAACCAGTGCCTGCTCGGCCGACGACTCAGCGCCCAGCCACTGCCGCAAGGCGTCCATGGCCGAACCACCCACCACGTGCAGCGCATGCAGCTCCGCACCATGCTGCCGGGCCAGCCGTGTTGCGCGTTCAAGGACATGACCGGAATCCGATTCGAGGTCGGTCGCGCAGAGCAACGAGCGCAGGGGTACTACCGAAAAGTGTGGTTCGGTCATGAAGTTTCCCGGTCAGCCAGCCGCGCAGAGAGTTCGCGCGCAGCATGATCGGCCGCATCGTCGAACGGGTTGAGCACCATGGTCACGCCAGCCGCCTTAAGCAGGCGGCCATGCGTTGCATCACGCACCACCGCAGCCACGCACCCGCGGTAGCCTGCGGCATGCAGTGCACTCAGCAATGCGCGGTTGGACTCCCACTGTGGCAGGCTACTGACTACCCAGCGAACCTCGGCCAGCGGCAGCGTTTCTATGAAGTCCGGGTCCTCGCCGTCGCCAAAACGTACGGCCAAGCCTTTCTTGCGCAAAACACGCACAGCTTCAGGGTCAAAGTCCACGCCCAACGCGGGGGCCCCCGCGTCGCCCAGGCGGGTCAGCAGCCGGGCGCCATAGCGCCCCAACCCCACAACCACCACCTGCACATCGGCACCGCTGCGCGGTTGGCGCTCCACCGCCAGCTCCCGAAACGGGCGTTTTCGTTCAAACACCGACAGCCAGGGCATCAACCGTTCATACAAGGGCTGCGAATAAAGAATCATGTAGGTGGACAGCGTGATGGTGACCACCCCAACGAGTGTGGTCAGACTCAGTGCGCTGACGCCCACATGCCCCAGCGCAATCCCCATCGCCACAAATACGATGGAAAACTCGCTGATCTGCGCCACCGTGAGCCCGGCCATGAACCCGGTGCGCTTGCGATACCCCATGTAACCCATGATCGCCATCACGATGAGCGGGTTGCCAATCAGCACAAAAGCCGACAAAACCGCAGCCGGGACCACCTCGGCGCCCAGGCTCGAAAAATCCAGCTTGGAACCCAGGTCGATAAAAAAGAACAGCAACAGAAAATCGCGCAGACCGGTCAGTCGGGCGCTGAGGGCTTCACGGTAGGGCGTGGACGCCAGTGAAAAACCCGCCAGAAAAGCGCCTGCCTCTTTGCTGAACCCCATGGACTCGCCCAGCGCCGCAAGGGCGATGCCCCAAGCCACACCAAAGAGCAGCAGCAGTTCTTGCGAGCGAGCCATCAGCGCGATGGCACGCGGCAGCACCCAGCGCATCAGCACAAACATCAACGCAGCCACCGCCACCAGCCGCCCCAGCAGCGACACCAGCACGGTTGCGTGGCTGTCGGAACCGTCAGCGGCATCGACGGCGCGCAGGGTGCTCACGGCCATCATGGCCAATACCACCGCCAAGTCCTGCACGATGAGGAACCCCACGGCGATGCGCCCGTGCAGCGAATCCAGCTCGCGCTTATCGGACAGCAACTTGACGATGATGATGGTGCTGGAGAAGGTCAGTGCCACCGCCACATACAACGCCTCGACCCACCCCTTGCCCAAAAGCAGCACCAGGACAAAGCCAAACGCGATGGTGAACGCAAGCTGGCCCAACCCGGTGGCCAGCGCCACCGGCCCGATGTGGCGGACATGCTGCAGATCAAGCTTGAGCCCCACCACAAACAGCAGTACCGCCACACCAATCTGGGCCAGCAGATCCACCTGGTCATGCGCCTGCACCAGACCGAAAGCCGCAGGCCCCGCAGCCACACCCACCACGATGTAGGCAATCAGCACCGGCTGGCGCAGGCGCACAAACAAGGCTCCCACCAGGGCGCAGACCAGCAGTAGTGCAGCGAACTCGGCGAACGGCTCTTTGAGCAGCAAGGGCAGGCACAACCACTCTTCACACGAAACGGTGGAGGCGGAGGCAGATGTATGGGTATCGATGCTCATTTCTCCCTTTGACGACGTATGGATGAGGTTCGCGTAGGTCGGAAGGTGGGCTGGGCAGCAGACCAACGGGGCGACCCGCTCAGTACAAATGTGTCAGGCCTGGGCACTTATGGAAAGGGCTGCAAACCCGGGTCTTGATATGCATCAAGCCTGAGCGCCTCATGGGCCGTAGGATGAAACGTCTTTCACCGCACGCCCAACGCATCCGCCCCTTCATGAGCAGCATCCTTGGCATCCTTGTCTCTCTCGGCCTGCTGATCGCACTGGCCTACCGCGGGGTGAGCGTGTTGCTGCTGGCTCCGCTGATGGCGCTGGTTGCCACCTTGTTCAGCGCCGAAGCCCCCCTCATGGCCAGTTACACCAAGGTATTCATGCCTGCACTGGGCGGTTTTGTGGTGGCATTTTTCCCGCTGTTTCTGCTGGGTGCCGTGTTCGGCAAGCTGATGGAAGCCTCCGGGTCGGCCAGTGCCATCGCGCAAGGCATTGTGGGCGTGCTCGGCACCCAACGGGCTTTGGTGGCCATTGTGGCGGCCTGCGCGGTGCTGACGTATGGCGGGGTGTCGCTGTTTGTTGTGGCGTTTGCGGTGTATCCCATCGCGGCGGCCTTGTTCAGGCAGGCCAACTTGCCGCGGCGCCTGATGCCCGCCACCATTGCGCTGGGGGCTTTCACGTTCACCATGACGGCCTTGCCGGGTACGCCAGCCATTCAAAACGCGATTCCCATGCCGTTCTTTGGCGCCACCCCATTTGCGGCACCCGGTCTGGGTCTCATAGCGGGTGCTGTGATGGCGGGACTGGGCAGCTGGTGGCTGCTGGCGCGCGCCGCGTCAGCCAAGGCACGGGGCGAAGGCTATGACACCGGTGATGCCGATGACACACCTGCCAACAACATGCTGCCTACCGAACACGATGCGCCTAGCGCTCTGGCCGCAGCAACCAGCCTTGGTACCCCGCCATTTGCACGGGCCATGGCGCCTATCGTGCTGGTGATCGTGCTCAACTACGCGCTGTCGACCTGGCTGTTTCCGGCGATGGATACGCACTATCTGGCACAAGCCAAGTTCGGCAGCACCAGCATCCAGGCGGTGCGCGGGCTGTGGGCCGTCAGCGCAGCGCTGTTTACGGCTATCGTGCTGCTTGTGACGCTTGAGCGGCCGCGGCTGACCCGGCTGAAAGACACACTGGGCGACGGTGCCAGTGCAGCGGTGCTGCCGCTGATGAATACAGCCTCGCAGGTTGGATATGGCGCTGTCATCGCATCGCTGGCCGGGTTCGCTTTGATCCGGGACGCGGTACTGGGCATCGCTCCGGGCAATCCGCTGATTTCACTGTCCATCGCGGTCAATGTGCTGGCGGGAATTACCGGGTCGGCATCGGGCGGTATGAGCATTGCACTACAAACGCTGGGGGCCACCTGGCTGGCGATGGGCGATGCGGCAGGGATATCGCCCGAGCTACTGCACCGGGTCACCGCCATAGCCACTGGCGGGCTTGACGCACTGCCCCACAACGGCGCAGTGATCACCTTGCTGTCGATCTGCAAACTAAGCCACCGCCAGTCCTATCTCGACATTTTTGTGGTGGCCGTGGCCATACCGCTGGTGGCGTTGGCGAGCGTGGTGGCGCTAGGCACTGCATTGGGGTCGTTCTAACGCCCCTTTGTCAGTGGCTGTCTGCGCCAAGTCCAACGCGTGTGCGCCGTGTGCGGCGGGACCATTTCACCCTCACAAACCAGATCCAAGTCACGAGCATGTAGGTGAAAAAGCCCACGCCGGTTGCCACCAGCACCAGCCCCAGCATCAAGGGTTTGCCCACACTGCGCAGGCGCTGCACCAGTGTCTCCCACCACCCGCGCTCGGGCGATTCTTCCAGTTGGGCGTTAGGCAGTGGGGGCTCTTCGCCGGGGCGCACGGGCTCACCCAAAATGGCACTACCCAACCGCCACGCGGCGTAGTAGACGGGACCAAAGGTCACGGGATTCGTCACTAGCGTGCTGGCCACCGCCGCAGGTACGTTGGCACGAAGCGCCACCGCAGCGCCGGCAGCAAAAGGAATCTGGGCAATGGGAATGAGCAAACCGAAAAAAACACCCAGCGCCATGCCCAATGCAATGCCGCGGCGGCTCATGTGCCACAGGCGGGGGTGGTGCAAAGCGGGGCCCAACCAGCGTAGCCAGCGGTTGCTACGCAACGCTTCAGGGGTGGGCATCAAGCCAAGCAGGCGTCGTTTCATCGGGTTTTCACAGGTCTATCAAGGGCCGTCCACAGGTAGGCGGGTTCAACGCACACCTGTCAAATGTTATCGAATCCTATTGTGCCCCTTCTTCACAATTGCCAATGGATTGTTGATGCATCGCCGATGTCCCGGCAAATCACAGCGCCAGCGCTCCCAGCCTGGGCAGGGCCAACACCGCGTTGCGTGTGGTGGTCTGGGCCAACTGCTCCAGCAGCTCACCGCGCAGCTGGGCCACCTGCTCCGCGATGCGCGGCAACTCTCCAGGCGCATTGCGCCCCTGCGGATGACCAGCGGATCGATCGGCGGCCGTGACGTACAACCAATGCGGGGGGATATCAGGCGCGTCGGTTTCCAGCACCAGGGCATCGGCGGGCAGCTCCACCGCCAGGCGGCGCAACTGCAAGGCGCGGTCATACGTGACGGCGCCACCAAAGCCGAGCTTGAAGCCCATGGCCACAAAGGCTTGCGCCTGCTGCAGGCTGCCGTTGAACGCATGCGCGATACCGCCCTGCACTGGCAAATCACGCAGCCCCTTGAGCAACTTGTCCGCAGAGCGGCGCACATGCAAGATCACGGGCAGGTCAAACCGGCGGGCCAGCTGCAACTGGGCGCGGTAAAAGCGTTCCTGGCGCGCGGGGTCGAGGCCCGGCACAAAATAATCCAGCCCTATTTCGCCAATGGCCACAAGACGCGGGTCTGCACTGTGCTGCTCCAGCGTTTCTGTAAGCAAATCAACATCCCCATCGTCTGCACGACCGGTGTACAGCGGATGGATGCCCAGCGCATAACTGTCCCCATACTGGTGCGCCAATGCGCGCACCGTGTTCCAGTTGCTGCGCTCCACCGCAGGAATTACACAATGGCCTACGCCTTGGCCCGTGGCCGCACTGCGCACGGCATCGCGGTCGGCATCAAACTGGGGCGCATCCAGGTGGCAGTGGGTGTCAATCCATACAGTCATGTACTGATGATGCCCGATGAATCCCTGCATGTGCATTCGGCAACGATCCGTGCTACTGTGAAAACCGTGCGCCCGATTGCGGCGCAAGTAAAGGTGACAGGATGCCCCGGCCCGCCCTCTACAGCAGCTCCCGCAATGCGCCTCGTCCTGCACCAGTGACGGTGGAACCGGTAGCTGCGCCAGCCGCAGAGTCTGCGGCCAACGCGACGCCGCCAGTCGCCCCTGCAATGCCTGTTGGCGCTACCGTTTCTCGACGCCATCTGCGCACGCTGTGGGCCGTGGTGTTACTGCTGACCGCCCTGCTCATCGCCAGCCTGTGGCAACACCAGCGCCCCGCCGCTCGCAAGATCACCCAGGAAGACATTGACGCGGCTGTGCTGCGCACGCTGGAGAGCACCACCCTGCCATCGGCTGCCGCGCGGGCGGTGGATGCGATTGCGCCATCGGTGGTGCGCGTGGTGGGTTATGGGCGCAGCAAAAACGGCAAAGAAGAAGTGGAACGCGGCGTCGGCACCGGCGTGGTCATCGTTGACAAAGGAATCATCCTCACCAACCTGCATGTGGTGCTGGGCTCGGACCGCATTGCGATCACCTTCCACGACGGGCTGGAGACCACGGCCAGCATCACCGGCGCGCAGCCCGAGAACGACTTGGCGGTGCTGCAGGCGCACAAGGTGCCCGACGATCTGGAGGCAGCGCCCATGCGGTCCACCCAGGACCTGCGCGCGGGCGATCAGGTGGTGGCCGTGGGCTTTCCCTTCGGCATCGGGCCGTCAGCTTCGGCGGGCGTGGTGTCCGGGCTCAAGCGCGAGTTCACGTCGCCAGAAGGCAAACGCCAGCTGAGCAATTTGATCCAGTTTGATGCAGCAGCCAACCCCGGCAACTCCGGAGGGCCGCTGGTCACCATGGATGGCGAGGTGGTCGGCATCGTCACGGCCATCCTCAACCCGACACCGGCCCGCACCTTCATTGGCATTGGTTTTGCCGTGCCCATCGAGAACGCCGCCTCGGCGGTAGGCATGCCCCCTTTCTGATCGTTTGACCCCATTTTTGCGACTTACCCTCCCAAGGAGCCCTATGGAAGCCACCCCATCGCCCATCGGAACCCACGCATCGACCGCAACCCTGATGGAACAGGTGCTGTACGAAGTTAAGCGCGTAGTGGTCGGCCAGGACCGCTTTCTGGAGCGTGTCATGGTCGCCATCCTGGCGCAGGGCCACCTGCTGGTCGAAGGCGTGCCTGGCCTGGCCAAGACGCTCACGGTGAAAACGCTTGCCAGCACCATCCAGGGCAGCTTCAAGCGGATTCAGTTCACGCCCGACCTCGTGCCCGCTGACCTGGTAGGCACCCGCATGTACAACCAGAAGACTGGCGAGTTCAGCACCACGCTGGGCCCCGTCTTCACCCACCTGCTGCTGGCCGATGAAATCAACCGCGCCCCTGCCAAGGTGCAAAGCGCTTTGCTGGAGGTGATGCAAGAGCGCCAGGTAACCATTGCGGGCGAGACGCACAAGGTGCCCGAGCCCTTTCTGGTGATGGCCACGCAGAACCCCATCGAGACCGAAGGAACCTACGCGTTGCCCGAGGCGCAGGTGGACCGCTTCATGATGAAGGTGCTGCTGGGCTACCCCTCCGAAGAAGAAGAGTTCGTGATTGCCCAGCGGGCGCTCGACCTGCCTGTGCAGGTGCTGCCCGTGGCCACCACCGCGCAGCTGGCCGCGCTGCAGGCCCAATGCCGCACCATTTATGTAGATCCCTCCATGCTGCAATACGCCGTCAAGCTGGTGGCTGCGACCCGGGTGCCTGCAAAACAGGGCCTCAAGGAACTGGCCGACTACATCAGCTGCGGCGCCAGCCCCCGCGCCACCATTGCCCTGGCCGAAGGCGCCCAGGCCCTGGCCATGCTGCGCGGGCGCAACTATGTATTGCCCGAAGACATGACCGACCTGGCCGCCGATGTGCTGCGCCACCGCGTTTCGCTGTCTTACGAGGCTTTGTCCGAAGGGCTGGATGTCGATGCGCTGATCGCCCGCATCATGGCCAAGATCCCGGCGCCTGCGCGCCCCCTGCACCACGAGCAGAAAGCCGCCTGAAAGCCACCTGCGGTTTCGCACCATGAGTACCACACCTGCCCCCGCACCCCGCACGCTGCCCACCCTGCCCGGGCAGGCCGACCGCCTGCTGCGCAAGCTGGAATGGAAGGTGATCCGCCGTCTGGACGGCCTGCTGCAGGGCGACTACCGCACGCTGATGCGCGGCACGGGCCTGGACCTGGCCGACCTGCGCGAGTACCAGCCCCATGACGACGTGCGCCACATCGACTGGAACGTGACCGCGCGCCTGAACGTCCCCCATGTGCGAGTGTTTACCGAAGACCGCGAGATGTCGGCCTGGTTTCTGCTGGACCTGAGCCCGTCCATCAACTTCGGCCCCCAGGGCAACGCCAAGCGCGACATCCTGACGGGTTTTGTGGCCGTTCTGTCACGGCTGCTCACGCGCCACGGCAACCGCGTGGGCGCCATGCTCTACGGCGCAAGCGATGCGCCCGCCCGCGCTGTGGATACGGTTTTGCCGCCCCGCAACAGCCGCGCCCATGTGCTGCATCTGGTGCACCGGCTTTTGACGCCGCCCGCCCCTGCCACCGGCAAAGCCAAGCCAGGGGGAGGTGGCACTGAACTGCATCGCCTTCTGCAAACGGGCCTGGCCAACCTGCGCCGCCGGTCCACGGTGTTTGTGGTGTCTGACTTCATCAGCGCACCGGGCTGGGAAAAGCCCCTGGCCCAGCTCGCCCAGCGGCACGACGTGGTCGCCGTGCGCCTGCTCGACCCGCTGGAGCTGGAGCTGCCCGACGTGGGCCTGGTCACGCTGCGCGACGCCGAAAGTGGCGAGCAACTGCAGGTGGACACCCACGACGCGGGCTTTCGCCACCGCTTTGCCCGCCTGGCCGCCCAGCGTGAGGCCGTGCTGCGCGAAGGCTTGGCGAAAGCGGGCGCCGATACGCTGGAGCTGTGCACAGACGACGACCTGGTGGATGCGCTGCTGCGCTTCATGGACATGCGCCAGCGCCGGGTGCGCCGCCGGCAGGCCCCTTCGTTGCCGTGGGTCACCCAGGCGGCAGCCGCCTAGCCCCCGCCAGCCCACAGCATCCACACCATCGAACCTACGCATCCAAGGACACGCCACCATGGTTTTTCTCTGGCCCACCCTGCTCTGGCTGCTGCTGGTCGTGCCCCTGCTGGTGCTGTTGTACTGGTGGCTGCTGCACCGGCGCAAAAAAACGGCGCTGAGCTATTCCAGCCTTTCTTTGGTGCGCGAGGCCATGGGCCCGGGCCAGCACTTGCGCCGTCACGTTCCGCCCGCGCTCTTTCTGCTGGCGCTGGTGGCCCTGCTGCTGGCCGCCGCCCGCCCACTGGCTGTGATCACCCTGCCCTCCGAGGACCAGACGATCATGCTGGCCATGGATGTATCCGGTAGCATGCGTGCCACCGATGTGGAGCCCGACCGCCTCACGGCTGCGCAGAATGCTGCAAAGGCATTCATCGCAGAACTGCCCCGGCACGTGCGGGTGGGCATCGTGGCGTTTGCTGGCAGTGCACAACTGGCCCAACTGCCCACCCAAACCCGCGAAGACCTGGTCAAGGCCATTGACAGCTTTCAGCTGCAGCGCGGCACCGCCACGGGCAACGGCATCATGCTGTCGCTGGCCACGATCTTTCCTGACGCGGGCATCGACATTTCCGCACTGGGCGGCCGCCAGGCCATGCGCCCCAAGCCCATCGACGAGATCGGCAAGCAAGACCCGGCCAAATCCTTCACTCCCGTCGCGCCTGGCTCTTACAACTCGGCCGCCATCATCATGCTGACGGACGGCCAGCGCACCACGGGGGTCGACCCGCTGGAGGCCGCCAAGTGGGCTGCCGACCGGGGTGTGCGCGTATACACCGTGGGCGTGGGCACTGTACAAGGCGAGACCATCGGGTTTGAAGGCTGGTCCATGCGCGTTCGGCTGGATGAAGAAACGCTCAAGGCGGTGGCCACCCGCACCAATGCAGAATATTTTCACGCCGCAACCGCAGCGGATTTGAAGAAGGTGTACGAGACGCTCAGCTCACGGCTGACGGTAGAAAAGAAAGAGACCGAGATCTCTGCGCTGCTTGCACTGGCAGGCGCGGCGCTGGCCCTGCTGGCTGCGGCGCTTTCGGTGTGGTGGTACGGGAGGATTGTCTGATCGATCGAGCACCTCGGTCTGGGCTGGAGGCTGGCGATCAGCGTTTTTGCCCTTACTCTCCTTCACTGCGATACCGGCCCCGACCTGTTTCCTTCGCCTCGTAGAGCAGGGTGTCGGCACGCTGCATCAACCCGTCCCAGCCATGCTCGGCATGGACCCCGTAGGCCAGCCCTGCGCTGGCCCCAATCAACAGGGAGCCCACCTGCAGCTCGAATGGCTGGTGCGCCATGTCGATGATGTTCTGGGTGATGGACTGCGCCTTGTGAAACTGCGGGATGTCGCCCAGCACCACGGCAAATTCGTCACCACCGAGCCTCGCCACCGCATCGGTCGGGCGTACCAGCGCTTTCAGACGCTTGGCGAACAGGCGCAGCAGTTCATCGCCCGCCGGGTGTCCATACTGGTCATTGACTGGCTTGAAGCGGTCCAGGTCCAGGCAGATCAGTGCCATCCTGCGTCCCTGGTCCTGACCCAGCCGCTGCTCCACGTACGACGATAGTCCGGCCCGGTTGAAAAGGCCCGTCAGCGGGTCCCGGTGCGCCAGTTCCAGCAGCCGGCCAGCCTCCTTGCGGTGCGCGGTGATGTCCTGGGCGAAGGCCACGAAACCATCGACCTGACCGTCATCGGAACGCAGCGGAACGAACTGGATCGCCAGGTGACTCGGGGGTTGGCGTTCCGGGTACGCTTTCTCAAACAAGACGGTCTCGCCCGCCAGCACCCGCTCCACGGAGGGCCGGCTGCGCTCATATTCGTCCGCACCCAGTTGCTCGGGCATCGTATGCCCCAGCACCTGATCACGGCTCAGGTGGTGCCACTGCTCGAAGGCGGTGTTGACGAACCGGTAAACCAGGTCGTTCCCCACCACTGCCACCATGGCGGGCAAGGCCTCGGTCAGTGATCGCAACGCTGCCGTCTGCCGCAGCAGCGCCTGGCGCGCCGCCACCACATCCGAAATATCCCGCATCACGGCCGAGACATGCTCCATGCGACCCTGGGCGTTCCGGTGGGCGATCACCATGTGGCTGACGGGCACCTCTCGCCCACCGGCCGCCAGCACCATCGTTTCGCCCACCCACACGCCACGGGCTTTGATGGCTGGCACGATCTCATTGCGGTAGCGCTGGTTGGTCGTTTCGGTGTTGAACTGGGTGAACATGAAATGTCCCACCGGCGCATCCACCGGCACGCCCAGCGCCTTGCGTACTGCCTGATTCATGTACACGACCTGTCCCTGGGCGGTGGTCTGCATCACGTAGTCGGACGTGTTGTTCAGGATATCGGTCAACAGCCTCAACTCACGCTCCACGCGGACGCGTTCCGTGACATCGACCCCGGTGGAGAAAAATCCGTGCACCACGCCATCCGGGCGCAGGTCAGGTATCAATTGCAGTTCGATGCGCCGGCGCGCATCGCCCAGCGTCTCCCAGCACTCGAAGCGTTGCGGCTCACCCCGGAGCACCGCGTCATAGAAGGCGTCCAGCGGCGGGTCCGTCGGGATATCGTGAAGCTCCTGGCGGGTGGCACCCAGCACCTGGTCACGTGGGCGTCCCATGCGCTCGCACTGGGCACGGTTGGAAAAACGAAACCGCCGTTCGCGGTCCAGGTAGGCGATGCGTACCGGCAGAGCATCGGTCACCTCGCGAACGAAGCGTTCACTCTCTTCGATCTGCCGGGCCATCTCCCGACGCTCGGTGATGTCCTGAAATACCCCGAACATGCGGACCGCCTGCCCGTGCTCGTCGTAATCGACCTCGCCTGCAGCACGCACCCAAATCGACCGCCCCCGGGCGGTGATCAACGGCAACTCCAGATCCCAGGGCGTACCCGTGGCCACCGCAACGGCCACCGCCTGGGCAATGGTCTCCCGGGCGCCAGGCGCGTAAAAAGCCACCGCACTGTCGAGCTCTGGCTCATACGACTCATCCACCTCGTGGATGCGGCGGGTCTCGTCGGTCCAGTGCAGCCGATTGCTGGGCAGCTCCAGCTCCCACCCCCCCACCCGGGCTACCTGTCCCGTGCGCCCCAGCAATTGCTGGCTGGCGCGCAAGGCACGCATCGCGCGCTTTTCTGCCGTGACATCCCGCCCGACTGAATGCAAATAAGGCCGCTGGCGGCCATCGCGCAGGCAACGGTTGGTCCAGGAAACCCACAGCTCGGAACCGTCGGCGGCCGTCATCCGGTTTTCCGCGACACAGGTCATCTCTTGGGTGATGACCTGTGTGAGCGTGCCCCGCACCGTCTCCCGCTCGGACGGCTCCACAAACTCGTACAGGGAACGCCCCACCAGATCCGCCGGCAGCATGCCAAACCGCGCGGCGTATGCGTGATTGACAAAAAACAGCTCACCATCGGGCCATGACAGGGACACCAGCTCGTGCTGGTCCTCTACCACCGAGCGGTAGCGAGCCTCGCTCTCGGCCAGCTTCAGCTCGTACTGTTTGCGGATGCTGAAGGCCTTGAGCAGCAGGTCACGGCGCATCACCAACGCCTGGGCCGCCATGCGGGAGAGCGACTGCAGCGTCTGAAGTTGCGCGGCACTCAGTTGGCGAACGGTGCGGTCAATCACGCACAGCGTGCCCACCCGCGATCCGTCTGAGGCAATGATGGGCGCACCCGCGTAAAACCGGATGCGCGGCTCATCGGTGACCAAGGGGTTGTCCACAAACCGGGGATCCGCCTGGGCGTCGGACACCTCCATCACCGCGTCAGACACGATCGCGTGGGCACAGAAGGCAATCTCCCGGGGAGTTTCGGAAACCCCTGGCAGGCCGATGTTCGACTTGAACCATTGACGCGAGTCATCGATGAGCGATATCAACGAGATGGGTGTTCCACAGGTCTCTGCGGCCATCTGCGTGATGGAATCGAGCAGTGGCTCAGACGGGGTATCGAGCACCAACAACTCGCGCAAGGCATTCAGCCGGGTCAACTCATCGGGCGGAAAAGGCGGGTTTTGCATCGAGATCCTTCATCGCGCACACCGGTCGCTTTTGGGCTGGACCCGAACCGAGCACTTCGGCAGTGTGGCATGAACCGCTCCGCGCTCCCATGTGTATTCCCCGGCTTGACGGTTGGCATTTTCCTCGCTGCCGCGCATCTGCCGCGGGTCCGAGCAATCCGCCCTCGCGACTGGCGCGCGCCCCCTGCAGGCGTCTCAGCCCAACCGGCCGGACACCAGCCTAAACATCCGGCCACAGCGCGCGGCGAGCGATTCATCGTGCGTGACCATCACAAACGCGGTGCCCTGGTCGCGCGCCAGTTGCAGCATCAGGTCAAACACACCGTCCGCCGTGGTGCGGTCCAGGTTGCCCGTGGGCTCGTCGGCCAGCACACAGGCGGGCCGCGTGACCAGCGCACGCGCAATCGCCACGCGCTGGCGCTCACCGCCCGACAGCTCGGCGGGTCGGTGCATCAGGCGCTCCTTCAAACCGACGGAGGTGAGCACCCGCTCAGCCTCGGCATGGCACTGCGCCAGCGGCAGGCGGCGAATGCGCAGCGGCATGGCCACGTTGTCCAGCGCGCTGAACTCGGGCAGCAGGTGGTGAAACTGGTAGATAAAACCCAGGTGCTGATTGCGCAGCTGGCCCTGGCGTTCTGCGGACAGCGAAGACATCTCTTCGCCCTTGAGCCGAACGGTGCCCGACGTGGGTGCATCCAGCCCGCCCAGCAAATGCAGCAGCGTGCTTTTGCCCGAGCCCGACGCACCGACGATGGCCAGCGTTTCGCCCGCGTGGATCTGCAGGTCTACGCCCTGCAGCACGGTCACATCCAAGCGGCCTTCGGTAAAGCGCTTGGTGATGCCGTGGGCTTCGAGCACGACCTGGTTTTTTAAGCCTTTTTGGCCTCCAGCGCTTGATGGTATTGCGCTAGCAGCTATATTATTCATAGCGAAGGGCCTCGGCAGGGTTCACACGGCTGGCGCGCCAGCTGGGGTACAGGGTGGCGATAAATGCCAGCACAAGCGAGATGATGCCAATCGGCATGATGTCGCTGCTCTGGGGTTCACTGGGCATCTTGCTGATGAGGTAGATGTCCTTGGGCAAGAAGCTCGCGTTCAGCGCTTTTTCGATGGCGGGCACGATCACGTCGATGTTGAAGGCAATGCCCAGGCCCAGCAGCAGGCCCACAGCCGTGCCGATGACACCCACCATGGCGCCCTGCACCACAAAGATGCCCATGATGCTTTTGGGGCTGGCGCCCAGCGTGCGCAGGATGGCAATGTCGGCACGCTTGTCGGTCACCGTCATCACCAGGGTGGACACCAGGTTGAACGCCGCCACCGCCACGATGAGCGTGAGGATGATGAACATCATGCGTTTTTCAAGCTGCACGGCCGCAAACCAGGTGCGGTTTTGCTGCGTCCAGTCGCGGATCAGCAACTGGCCGCTCAGATTGCCCGCCAGTTGCTGGGCCACCTCGCGCGCCTGGTGCAGGTCTTTGAGCTTGAGGCGCACGCCCGTGGGGCCTTCGAGGCGGAAGATGCGCTGCGCATCCTCGTGGTGCAGCAGCACCAGGGCCGAGTCGTATTCGTAGTGGCCTGAGTCAAACGTGCCTGCCACCGTCATCTGCTTGAGGCGCGGTACCACGCCAGCCGGAGTGACCTGCCCTGCGGGGGCGATGAGCGTGACCACATCGCCAGCGCGCACGCCCAAAGCGCGGGCCAGCTCGCCGCCCAGCACCACGCGGAACTCGCCGGGCACCAACAGGTTGAGCGTTTTTTCATTGGTGGCGGCCAGTTCCGTGACCGAGCCTTCCAGGGCCGGGTCGATGCCGCGCACCAGCGCACCCTTCATGTCCTCGCCGCGCGCCAGCAACGCCTGCGCGGCCACAAAGGGCGCCGCGCCCACGACACTGGGGTTTGCCTTGGCCTCGGCCAGCGTGAGCGCCGGGTCCGCCAGCGCAGCGCCCTGGGGCGCAAAAATCTCGATGTGCGAGACCACGCTGAGCATGCGGTCGCGCACTTCTTTTTGAAAGCCGTTCATCACCGACAACACGATGATGAGCGCCGCCACCCCGAGCGCAATGCCCAGCATGGACACGCCCGAGATGAACGAGATAAAGCCGTTGCGCCGCGTGGCGCGGCCCGCGCGCGTGTAGCGCCAGCCCAAGGCCAGTTCGTAGGGGATTTGCATGGATCAATAAAGTGGCGCCAGCGCCAGACGGAATGTCTGGCGCGAGCGGGGCAGATTGTGGCATCCCGGACAATAGGCCCATGTCGGACACCACCCATTTGCTCATTCCCTACGCCGCCAGCGCCTCTGAGGGATGCCAGCAAGCCCTGCAGGGCCTGGCCCTGCCTCACCTGGACCGGCTTCTGGCCCGGCTCAGCCCCAACCCCGCCCACAGTGACAGCAGCGGCGAGGAAACCAGCTTCTCCGCCCCCCACGAACGCGCCCTGGCGCGCGCGCTGGGCCTGCCTTTTGATGACGGTCGCATCCCCTGGGCCGCATGGCACCGCCGCCAGCAAGGCCTGTCGACCAACGGCGACGCCTGGGCGTTTGTCACGCCTTGCCAGTGGCAGGTCAGCACCGACCACGTCACGCTGCGCAACCCCGAGCAACTCGCGCTGGATGAAGCGGCATCGCGCGCGCTGCTGGCCATCGTCACGCCCTGGTTTGCCGAAGACGGCATCGCCCTGTACTACGACCAGCCCACGCGCTGGCTGGCCACCAGCGCCATGTTTGCCGACCTGGCGACCGCCTCTTTGGAGCGCGTACTGCAGCGCGATGTGCGCGCCTGGATGCCAGATGCGAAAGCGGCCCGCACCCTGCACCGCCTGCACAGCGAAATGCAGATGCTGCTTTACACCCACGCCTTCAACGACGAGCGCTCGGCGCGCGGGCTGCCGGTGATCAACTCGTTCTGGGTGCATGGCACCGGGCCACTGCCTTCGCCTTCGCCTTTGCCTTTGCGTTCCGCAACCCCAGCGCCGACGGTGCCCACCACCTTGCGCGCTGCGGCACTGAACGAAGACTGGCGCGCCTGGGCCGCCGCCTGGACTGTGCTGGACGCAGGCCCCGTGGCCGACTTGCTGCGCAAGGCCGAAAGCGGCGCGCCCGTACAGCTGACTCTGTGCGGCGAGCGCAATGCGCTGGCCTTCCACACCGCGCCCCGCACCCTGGCCCAGCGTTTTCAAAGCCTTTTCAGGCCCCAGCGCTTTACTGATCTGCGCGAAAAGCTATGAAAATTGTAGCAAGAGACATTCCCCCCCGCGCCGCCTGGGCGCTGGAGCAAGCCGGTGTGCACCCGCTGCTGGCCCGCCTGTATGCCGCGCGCGGCGTGCGTGCCAAAGACGAACTGGATGACGGCCTGGCCCGCCTGCTGCCCCCCAGCGGTTTGAAAGGCATTGGTGAAGCAGCGCGATTGCTGGCCGACGCCATGGCCCAAAACAAGCGCCTCATCATCGTGGCCGACTACGACTGCGACGGCGCCACCGCCTGCGCCGTGGGCGTGCGCGGGCTGCGGCTGCTGGGCGCTCAACAGGTGGATTACCTCGTGCCGGACCGCGTGACGGACGGCTACGGCCTCACCGCTTCAATAGCCCGCCGCGTGGCCGAGCGTGGCGCCGATGTGCTCATCACCGTGGACAACGGCATCGCCAGCGTGGACGGCGTGGCCGAAGCCAAGGCGCTGGGCCTGACCGTTGTGGTCACCGACCACCACCTGCCCGGCCCAGAGCTGCCCGCGGCCGACGCCATCGTCAACCCCAACCAGCCTGGCTGCACATTCGAGAGCAAGTCCATGGCCGGGGTGGGCGTCATGTTTTATGTGCTGCTGGCGCTGCGCGCCGAGCTGCGGGCACGCGGAGTCTTTGATGGGCCGAGCGCCGCCGGGCCGCCCCAAGGCGCGAGCGCCCCCCTGGGGGGCAGCGAACCACACGCAGTGGGGAGCGTGGGGGCACACAAGCCCTTGCAACCCAAGCTCGACCCACTGCTCACCCTGGTGGCGCTGGGCACCGTGGCCGACGTGGTCAAGCTCGATGCCAACAACCGCCGCCTGGTCGCCCAGGGCCTGAAACGCATCCGCGCAGGCCAGATGCCCGCCGGGGTGGCCGCGCTGTTCACCGCCGCAGGCCGCAAGGCGCCCGTGGCCACTACGTTCGACTTTGGCTTTGCTTTAGGCCCACGCATCAACGCCGCAGGGCGCCTGGCCGACATGACGCTGGGCATTGAATGCCTGCTGACCGACGACGCGGGCCGCGCCGCCGAGCTGGCGGGCACGCTCGACGGCATCAACCGCGAGCGCCGCGAGATCGAAGGCGGCATGCGCGACCAGGCCATGCTGATGGCCGAAAGCCTGTTCCAGGAAGACGAGGAGCCGCCCCCGGCCATCAGCGTGTTCGACCCGGACTTTCACGAAGGCGTGGTGGGCATCGTGGCCAGCCGCATCAAGGACAAGCTGCACCGCCCCACCTTTGTCTTTGCGGCCAGCAGTGCGCCGGGCAAGGAGCACGAGCTGAAGGGCTCCGGCCGCTCCATCCCCGGCTTTCACCTGCGTGATGCGCTGGACCTGGTGGCCAAACGCCACCCGGGCGTGCTGCTCAAGTTTGGCGGCCACGCCATGGCGGCCGGTTGCACGGTGGACGCAGACTCGTTCGACACCTTCGAGCAGGCCCTGGCCCAGGTCGCACAGGAATGGCTAGACGCCGCCACCCTCACCCGCCGCATCGAGACCGACGGCCCCCTGGCCCCCGAATACTGCCGCGCCGACATGGTGGACACCCTGCACCACGAGGTCTGGGGCCAGGGCTTTTTGCCGCCCACCTTCAGCGAAGAAGTGCAGGTGCTCAGCCAGCGCCTGGTGGGCGAGGCCAAGAACCACCTGTCCATCAAGCTGCTGCACCAGGGCAACCCGGTGGACGCGATCTGGTTCGGCCACACCGAGCAGTTGCCCGCGCGCGTGTTGCTGGCGTTTCGGCTCGATGTGAACGAGTGGAAGGGGGAGCGGAAGGTGCAATTTCTGGTGGAGGGGGCGCAGCTCTGAGCGCGGAGGCGCAGGCCTGCGCTGATCCCTTGCGCCGCTGAGGGAGCAGGATCACCGACACAGATTCGCCGCCCCGCGCCTCTTAGCCTTTGTCCGATTGTCTGCGTCCACCTCGTGGGCGAACAAAAAAAGGCAGCCTGCGCTGCCTTTGTACGGCGAGGGGTCAATCTCAATCCAAATTGGCCTCTAGCGCTTATCCAGAAAGCGCTAGCAGCTATCAATTTTAAGTAGCCGTTCCCTCAGAAACTTTCCCAATCGTCATCGCCGCCCTTGGCCTGCGCACGGGGTGCCGCAGCGGCGGACGACGGTGAAGCGGCGGATTTGGCCGGAGGTTGTTTTGGCGACGAGGCCAACCGGGCGGCGGGTGGTTTAGCCGCCGTTTGGGTGCCGACTGCGCGTGGAGCGGCGGGCCGCGGGGCGGGCGTCGGCGCGAAGCGGGGTGCAGCGGGCGACTGGGCGGCCACTGCGCCGACATTGAACACCGATACCACCTCAGCCAGCCGCTGCGCCTGGTCGCGCATGGAGGCGGCGGCGGCCGTGGATTCCTCCACCAATGCCGCGTTTTGCTGCGTCATCTGGTCCAGGTGCGTTACCGCCTGGTTGACCTGGGCGATGCCGTCGCGCTGTTCGGTGGACGAGGCGGTGATCTCGCCGATCAGGTCGCTCACGCGGCGCACGCTGGCCACGATCTCTTCCATGCTCTGGCCGGCCTGTGCGACCTGGGCCGAGCCTGATTCCACGTTCTCGACCGAGGCACTGATCAGGGTCTTGATCTCCTTGGCTGCCTCGGCGCTGCGCCCGGCCAGGCTGCGCACTTCGCTGGCCACCACGGCAAAACCGCGGCCTTGCTCACCTGCACGCGCTGCTTCCACTGCCGCGTTCAGCGCCAGGATGTTGGTCTGAAAGGCGATGCCGTCGATCACCCCAATGATGTCGCTGATCTTGCGCGAGCTGTCGGTGATCTGCTGCATGCTATGGACCACCTGGCCCACCACTTCACCACCCCGGGCTGCGGCCTGTGCGGCGGTGCCCGCCAGCTGGTTGGCCTGGCGCGCGGTGTCGGCCGACTGGCTGACGGTGGCGGTCAACTGCTCCATGCTGGCGGCGGTTTCTTCCAGATTGGAAGCGGTTTGTTCCGTGCGTGCCGACAGGTCCTGGTTGCCGTTGGCAATCTCGATGGACGCGGCAGACACCGAGTTCACGCCCACCCGCACATCGCTCACCACACCCCGCAGCCGCGCGGACATGGCCGACAGCGAACGCAGCATGTGGCCAAACTCGTCCTTGCGGGTCGATTGCAGGTCGCGGGTCAGGTCGCCTGCGGCAATGGCGTCCAGCGTCACAACGGCTTCGTCCAGTGGCTGGGTGATGGAGCGCACCAGCTTCCAGGCCAGAAGCACGATCACAAGAATGAGCACGGCCGACGCAACCAGGCCCTGAATGGCATAGGACACACGCCGCTGCAGGGCTTCGGCGCGGATCTCTTCGCGGCGCTGCTGCAAGATGGTGACGAAGTCGTCCTGCGCCTTGAGGTAGCGAGCGACCATCGGGGTCAGCTCGTCGTCGGCAAACTGCTGTGTGGCCACCCCGTCGCCAGCACCCTTGAGTTCCCAGGTTTTGGCGGTTGCTGCCAGCACCAGCTTGCGCTCGGCCAGCACCTTGTCGAGCGCTGCCTTTTCGGCGGGCGCGGTGGCCGACGCAACAATGCCTTCCTGGATCTTGTTGATGTTGCCAATGATCTCTTTGACCCGCGCGTCGTATTGCTGTGCCAGCACCGCGTCGGTGGTCACAGCCCCGCCCATCACCATATTGACGGCCGTCTCGGTCGCCCCGCGCCAGCGCACCGCAGCGGCCACACGGTCGTCGATGTGAACAACCTCGTCCATCGCGGCAGACATGGAGCTATTGGCCCGGTATTGCTGGAACCCGGAGATCGCCATCATGGCCACCATGAGCAGGATGAACGCGCCCCACAGCTTGCGGGACACCCGGATATTGTCGAATTGCATGATTTGGTTCCTTGTGGTTTGGGGACACTCTCATGTTCGGCACATCCGATGCCAGAAACAATCGATTACATCAACACCAATGGGTAGCCTACGCCAGTCGGCAGCCCCGGCAAACCCTGCGCCCACAGGGACAAACCCGTAGAATGGATCGGTGACCACTTACCTGAACGCCGACCTGCACTGCCACTCCGTGGTTTCCGACGGGACTTTGTCGCCCGAAGAACTGGCGGCACGCGCCAAAGCCAACGGGGTCGAGCTGTGGGCCCTGACCGACCATGACGAAATTGGCGGCCAGCGCCGCGCCGCAGCCGCAGCCCGCGCGCAGTGCATGGCCTACATCACGGGTGTCGAGATCTCCGTCACCTTTGCAGACACCACCGTGCACATCGTCGGCCTGGGGTTTGACCCCGACAACGCCCAGTTGGCCGATGGCCTGGCCGCCACCCGCGGTGGTCGCGGCGAACGCGCCAAGGACATGGCCGAGCAACTGGCCCAGGTGGGCATCAAGGGCGCCTATGAAGGCGCCCTGAAGTTTGTGGGCAACCCGGCGCTGATCTCACGCACCCACTTTGCGCGGTTTCTGGTGGAGACAGGCGTGTGCAAAGAGACTTCAGAGGTGTTTCGCAAATACCTCACCGAAGGAAAACCCGGCTACGTGCCCCACCGCTGGGCCGCCCTGGGCGACGCGGTGCGCTGGATCACCGAGGCGGGCGGCATGGCGGTGATTGCCCACCCGGCGCGCTACAAGTTCAGCGCCAACGAAGAATTTGCGCTGTTTTCCGAGTTCAAGACGCACGGCGGGCGCGGCGTAGAGGTGGTCACCGGCAGCCACAGCGCGGCCGAATACGTGACCTACGCCGCCATGGCCAAAGAGTTTGATCTGGCCGCATCGCGCGGCAGCGACTTTCACAGCCCCGACGAATCGCACACCGACCTCGGCACCTTGCCGTTGCTGCCCGGCGCACTCACCCCCGTGTGGGAGCTGCTGGCCGACCGCATCCAGCCCGCCGCGCACTGACCGCGTTCGTTCGTCCTTTTCAGCGTTTGCCATGGCCCAGTATTTCGAAGTTCACCCCGACAACCCGCAGCCGCGCCTGCTCAAGCAAGGCGCCATGCTGCTGCAAAAGGGCGGCATTCTGGCCGTGCCCACCGACTCCAGCTACGCGCTGGTGTGCCACCTGGACGACAAGGACGCGGTAGACCGCATGCGCCGCATCCGCCAGGTGGACGACAAACACCACCTGACCTTGCTGTGCCGCGACCTGTCCGAATTGGCCAACTACGCCCGCGTGGACAACCGCCAGTACCGCTTGCTGAAGCTGGGCACGCCGGGGCCGTACACCTTCATTCTGGAAGCGACCAAGGAAGTGCCGCGCCGCGTAAGCCACCCGTCGCGCAAGACCATTGGCCTGCGCGTGCCCGACCGCAAGGGCCTGCAGCTGCTGCTGGAGCTGCACGGCGCCCCGCTGCTGGCCACCACGCTGATACCCGCTGGCGAGACCGAGCCCCTGAACGACCCGCAGGAGATCCGCGACCGCTACGAAAAACTGCTGGACGCCATCGTGGACGCAGGCGCCTGCCCACTGGAGCCCACCACCGTGATCGACCTGACACCCATGGGGGCAGGCGGCGAGCCCGAAGTAGTGCGCGAAGGCCGCGGCAGCCTGCAGGCCCTGGGGCTTTGACCCCCACTGCGATTTCAAGCCAAATCACCCTCCAGCGCTTATCCAATAAGCGCTGGCAGCTCTCTTTTTTGCAGCAATTAACAGCCTGAGACAATCGCCCGGTGGAAAACATCATCCAAACCGTTCTGATCTACGCCTTGCCGGTGCTGTTTGCCATCACCGTGCACGAGGCAGCCCATGGCTACGCCGCGCGCCACTTTGGCGACAACACCGCGTACATGATGGGGCGCATCACCTTGAACCCGATCAAGCACATCGACCCCATCGGCACCATCCTGATGCCGCTGATGCTGTACTTCGCGACGTCGGGTGCTTTTCTGTTCGGGTATGCCAAGCCGGTGCCCGTCAACTTCGGCAACCTGCGCAATCCCAAAAAACACATGGTGTGGGTGGCGCTGGCGGGGCCGGCGTCCAACTTCGTCCAGGCCATTGGCTGGGCGGTTGTGTTGGTCGCGCTGGTGGGCTCGGGTGTGGAGGAGCGCTTTTTCATCGAGATGGCGCGTGCCGGTGTGCTGGTCAATCTGGTGATGTGGGCGTTCAACCTGTTTCCACTGCCGCCGCTCGATGGCGGGCGCATTTTGGTCGGCCTACTGCCGTGGAAGCAGGCGAATCTGGTTTCGCGCGTGGAGCCCTACGGTTTCTTCATCGTGCTGGGCCTTGTGGTGGCCGGGGTGCTGGGCTCGCTGTGGCTGCGCCCGCTGATGTCGCTGGGTTACGGCGCCATCAACCTGCTGCTCACGCCCCTTACCGCGATGTTGCGGTAACCCGTTTTCTCCCCCCATTTTTTGCTGACTTCGTCTCATGAGCATCACGCGTTTTCTTACCGGCATCACCACCACGGGCACGCCCCACCTGGGCAACTTTGTGGGCTCCATCCGCCCCTCGGTGGCGGCAAGCCTCACGCCGGGCGTGCAGAGTTTTTACTTTCTGGCCGACTACCACGCGCTCATCAAGTGTGAGGACCCGGTGCGCATCCAGCGCTCCACGCTGGAGATTGCGGCCAGCTGGCTGGCAGCAGGGCTGAACCCCGAGCACGTCACCTTCTACCGCCAGTCCGACATCCCCGAAATCCCCGAACTGACCTGGCTGCTGACCTGCGTGACGGGAAAGGGCGTGCTCAACCGCGCCCACGCCTACAAGGCCAGCGTGGACAAGAACACCGCTGCCGGGCGCGAGCAGGATGACGGCGTGACGGCCGGGCTCTTCATGTACCCGGTGCTGATGGGCGCGGACATTTTGATGTTCAAGGCCCACAAGGTGCCCGTGGGCCGCGACCAGATCCAGCACATCGAGATGGCGCGCGACATGGCCGCCAGCTTCAACCACCTGTACGGCGAGCACTTCGTGTTGCCCGAGGCCGCCATTGACGAGCATGTGGCCACGCTGCCCGGGCTGGATGGCCGCAAGATGAGCAAGAGCTACGACAACACCATCCCGCTGTTCAGCTCGCGCGACCAGCTCAAAAAACTGATCGGCGGCATCCTGACCGACTCGCGCGCGCCTGGCGAGGCCAAAGAGGTGGAGGGCTCCGCCCTGTTCCAGATCTACCAGGCGTTTGCCACGCCCGAGGAAACCGCGGCGCTGCGCCAGGCCTATGCCGACGGCATTGCCTGGGGCGATGCCAAGAACACGCTGTTTGAGCGCGTGGACCAGGTGATTGCACCCATGCGCGCGCAGTACGAAGAACTCATCAACAACCCCGCCCGCATCGAGCAGACGCTGCTGGCCGGTGCCGAGCGCGCCCGCACACTGGCCACGCCGTTCGTCCGCGAGCTGCGCTCTGCCGTGGGCCTGCGCAGTCTGGTGCAGGGCGCCGCAGTTGCCAAGCCTGCGAAGATGGCCAAGGCAGCGTTGCCGTCGTTCAAGCAATACCGCGAAGCTGACAGCAAGTTCTATTTCAAGCTGGTGGACGCCGATGGCCGCCTGCTGCTGCAAAGCACCGGTTTCGATGCCCCCAAAGAAGCAGGCCAGGCCATTGCGCGGTTGCAGCGCGAGGGCTTGAGCGCGCTGGCGGGCCAGCTGGCGCCGGTCGATGGCGTGGCAGATGCAGACGTGGCCGCAGCGCTGAAGGCGCTGGCTGACGCTGCAGCGGCCGCTGCGTGAATCGCACCGCCTCAGCGCACTACCTCGAAATACTTTTCGAATACTTCTTTTTTGATAGCTACTAGCGATTACCAGACAAGCGCTAGAGACCAAAAACACCACTAATCCATGCGGTAGCGCAGGCTGGTCCACAGCGTCGGCCGCACCGTGCCGTGCAGCGGTGTTTGCAGCGTTCCCGTCCATGCCCAGCGGCGGTCGGCCGATTCGCGGAACAGCACGAGGTTAAAGCTCCAGCCCGCACCCAATGGGTGGGCATTGGCCTCGTCGGCAAAGCGCGATCCGCGGTAGACCAGTGACGCCAGCGCCAGGTCGCGTCCGCCTTGCCTCCAGACATTGGCCAGCACTGCCGTGTGGCGCGGCACACCGGGCAGCAGGTTGCCTGCGTGCAACGCGCCCGTGTTGCGCGACTGCGCCCAGGTGTAGCTGCCCAGCACGCTCCAGCGCGGCGTAAGCACCCGGTTAAGCGCGGCGCCCGCCTGGTGCAGGCGGCCCTGGCTGAAATGGGGGTTGCCGTTGTAGGCGTCGATCACCACCTGCCCGGACGCACCCACCGGTGCCAGCACGCCCGCGCGGTCAGACACCGAGATGCCCAGGTTGGGCACCAGCAGGCGGCTGCCGTCGACAAATGTGGGGTTGACGATGGACTGGCTGCTGAGCACGCCCCAGGCAAAGGTGCGCGCGTCGATCTCCCAGTCCAGCTGCACCGCCCGCTTGCGGGCCAGACTGCCCAGGCGCTGGTACTGGTGGTCGATGGGGATGGCGCCCACGGCCACAGGCGCCAGCGTGTGCGACGCGGGCGCGTGCATGCTTTCGATGTAGGCGGCGTGCAGCGCCCTGCCGGGCCCGAAGCGATAGGACAGGCCCGCGCGTGGCCGCAGGCGCCGCGTGTGGCCGCCCTCGGCGACGTTGGGCGCAAAAAAATCCTCGTTGGTGATCAGGCTGTAGTACCGGTCGGTGTAGCGTGCCCGCAGGCGCGGCCAGGCGGCACCGGCCTCCCAGGCCCAGGGGCCATGCTGCCACTCGCCCACCGCCCAGGGCATGTCGAACCGTGTGGTGGTGGCACCCTCGGATCCCTCAAAGGGCTCGCCCGGGTCGTAAAGGCCCGAGCGGGCGTTGGCCCGCACGTTCTCCCACCCCAGGCTAAGCCGCTGCCCGGGCGTCTGTACCACGTGCCGCAGCATCACACCGTCCATGCCTTCGCGCACGCGCGAATCCTGCGGACCCAAGGCGTCGAAGTCGAGCACGAGATTGTTGGTGCTGCGCACGTGGTGGAACTTGACCCAGGTCTGCGCGTCGGCAGACCAGCGCCACGAGCCCCCGGCATCGGTGCGCGCGGCGTGGGTGCGCGCCACGCCGTCAAAACGCGCGGGCCCCAGGTCCAGCCCGCCGGGGTAACCCACACGGTCCCAGCCCTGGTCGTGCACCACAAACAGGCCCAGCTGGTCGGTGGGGCGGGCACCCCAGCCCAGCGTGGCCATGGGCGATGTCAGCCAGTACGAGCCCGATCCGCGGCGTGGCCACATGCGCAGCCCGTTGGCGCGCACCAGCCAGGCCATGGGCATGGCGCTGGCATCGAGCCCGCGCAAGGTCACCGCGCCCACCAGGGCCGAATGCACGGGGTTGCGCTCTGCGCTAGCGGCCCACACCGCTTCCCGCCCCTCGGTGGGAAACACCGGCACCTGCCGCTCACCCACGCCGAGTGCCAGCGGGTCGGCCAGGTAGCCCTGGTACAGCTCGGAGTTGCGGCTGTAGTCGCTTTCGTACCGGTTGGCCATGAAAAAGTGGCTGCCCGCCCACAGCGGGTAGTACGACTGCTGCGCATAGGCACGCGCCCAATGCTCCAGGCCAAAGTCGCCCAGGGCCTTGCCCAGGTTGGCCGAGCCCTGGCTGTCGGACACCAGCGGGTTGAGCGACTTGAGATACGGCAGCCGCACCAGCGCCTCGCGCGCTGCGGCAATGGCGGCCTCGGGCGCGCCGCTGTCGTTGCGCAATATGGATTCGATCTGCCACGGCAGCGGGTCGTTGGGGTCGGCCAGTCGCGCACGGTCGAGCGAGTCGAAAGCGGCGGCTTGCTCGCCCAGGCGGTACTCGGCCACGGCCAGCCACACCTGGGCGCGCGCATACCGGGGTTCGATCACCAGCGCCTTGAGCAGCTGCGTGCGTGCAGTGTCAGCGTCGCCTTGCTGCAGCGCCAGCAGGCCTGCGCCCGCCAGGCTGGTGTAGTCGTCACCGGCCAGCGCCAGGGCGGCGTCAAAGCCGGTACGCGCCGCTTGCAGGCGCAGCGCCTCGGTGTCGGCGGTGGCCTGCTCGGCGCGGTAGCCGGGGTGCTGGGGCGCCAGTTGCACCGCACGCGTAAGGGCGATGCGGGCGGCGTGCAGGTCGCCGCGCTCTTGCAGCGCGCGGCCCATGCCCCACAGCGCAGCGGCCAGCCGTGCGGTTGCGGGGCTCTGTACGGCCGTCGTCCGTGCGGTCGCAACGTCCGATGCTTCGGCTTGCTGTGCATCGGCCTCGGCCCGGGCCACCGCCTGCCGGTACAGGGCCAGCGCGGCGTCGCCCCGGCCTTCCAGCCGGTGTGCATCCGCATCGGCCAGCATCAGCTCGACCGATGCAGGGGCCACGGCGCGGGTGGTGTCGATCCATGCGCGCGCGTCGGCGTTGCGGTCCAGCGCCAGCAGCAGGTCTGCCCGGCGCGCCGCCGTGCGCGGGTCTTGGGTACGCTGCCACGCGCCTTCGAGCCGTGCCTGGGCACTGTCGAGCTGACCACCCAGCACTTCGAGGTCGGCCAGTACCAGGTCCACCACGGCGCCGCCTTCGCTGCGTACTGACATCGCGCTGAGCAGCGCCTGCGCACCGCTCCAATGGCCCGCCAGCAGGTCGGCACGCACTGCGGCCAGCGGGGGCGCAATGCCGGGCCGCTGAAACTCTGCCCAGCGGGTTGCGTCACCCGGATACGCCGTCACCCACTGTACCCTTTCGCGCGGGTTCACCAACACCCGTTTGATGGGGGCCTTACCCGGCTCCGCAAAACCTTGTTCCGCGGGACCCAGTTGCACGCTGCCCTGCGCGTTGGACAAATCCACCCGCCCCGACAGCACCGTGAGCGTGGTGCGCCCGGCGGCGTCCACATCCACTTCCCAATCGGTGCCACGCACCACGGCCAGCACGGCGGGGGTTTGCAGCTGCAGCGTGGCGGGGGTCTTTTTGGTGCGGGCCCACAGGCGCCCGGCGGCCAGCTCCAGCAGCGTGCGCTGGGGCTCTGACTCGCACAGCCGCAGCTGAGCACCGGCGGACATGCGGATCTGCGTGCGGTCGGCCAGCAGCAGCGCGGCCGACGAGAGCGCCAGCGTGCGCATGTCGGCCCCCGCGCCCAGTTGCTGCGCCAGCGCGGCGGGCGACCAGGGCTCCGCACCCGGCGCGCGGGTCTGACCCTGGCCCGTCAGGGCCACGATCTGCGCCGCAGACGCACCGGGCGCCACTGCCACGCCCGCGCACTGTGCCCAGGCTGCGGGTGCGCCCAGGGCACCCAGCGCAAGCCCCACAGGGGTCCACCAGAAGGAGACGGCGAAGGGGATGAAGCGAGTGGATGACATGGCGTGGCCTTTCATCAATCAGGGGGTCAGGATTTGTCGAGCGCGCGGGCGCTGAAGCCCTCCGGTGAGCCCTGCGCGTGCGCTGCGGCATCGGCGGCGGCTCGCACGCGAGCACACATAAGATCGGCATGCGCCACCCACTGCGGCGCCAGCAACTGCGCATGGACCTGCCAGTCCGCACACCGCGCAAGCGCAAGTGCCCACTCACCGGCCTGCAGATGGTGTTGCAGCGCCCGGCTGGTGGTGACCAGGGCCGCGTCGTCGCAGAGGGTGAAAACATCGAGGCCGGTGCTGCGGCCCGCCAACACCACGGTGTCGAGCCAGAGCAGGTGCGCCTGAATCGGGTCGTCGGCGGGCAAGGCTGCCCGCGTGGCACCAGACAGCAGCACACTGGTGCCAAAGGCCTTGTTGGCCCCCTCCAGCCGCGCGGCAGTGTTCACCGCATCGCCCACGGCGGTGTAGGTAAACCGTTCGTGCGAGCCCAGGTGCCCCACCGCCGCTTCGCCGGTGTGCAGGCCAATGCGCAGGTGGACATCGGCAAACGGCGTGCCCTGCCACTGGGCGCGCAGGGCCGCCATGTCCCGTTGCATCGCCTGTGCGCAGGCCAGCGCGCGGACGGCGTGGGCGGGCTCGGGCAGCGGTGCGTTCCAGAACGCCATCACCGCGTCGCCAATGAATTTGTCCAGCGTGCCGCCGTGCTGGTGCACGGTGTGCGTCATGCGCGAAAAGTAGGCGTTGAGCGCATGGGCCACAGCCTCGGGGGCCAGGTGTTCGCTGGCCGCCGTGAAACCCGCCAGATCAGAAAACAGCAGCGTGAGCACGCGCCGCTCGCCCTGCAGCGCAGGGGTAGTTGCACCGGCTGCGGCCAGTTCGTCCACCACGGCAGGGGGCACATAGCGGGCAAATTCGGTGCGCAGCAGTTCGCGGCGTCGGCGCTCGCGCAGGTAGCTGCTTGCCGCGCCCACATTGAGGTGCAGGGCCAGGCCCGCCAGCGTGGGCAGCGTGGTCCACCACACGCCCACCAGGAACGCCCACAGACCGCCCAGCAGGGCCAGCAGCGCCAGCGCCACGCTCAACCACACCGCCCGCCAACCGCGCCAGCGGCGGGTGAGCGCAGCCACCGCCGCCACAGACAACGCCGCTTGCAATAGAGGGCCCAAGGGATGCGCAGGCACCACCCAGTCGCCCATCAACCCGTTGATCAACGCCGTGGCGTGCACGAAGACGCCCGACTGCGTTCCGCCCTGCCCACCGCTGCCCACCAGTGCCCGCAGCGGCGTCGCAAACTGGTCCACACCATCCACAGGCGTGTTCTGCCCCAGCAGCACCAGCCGCCCTTGCAGTGCGCCGGGTGGCAAGGTACCAGCAGGGTCCAGCGCCTGGGTGTAGTGGGCATAGGGCAAGGGCACCTCGGGTGCGTAGTAGCGCAGCAATGCGCCGGGCGGCGGGGGCGTGACCGTACGCCCTGCGGCCTGCGCCAGCACCCGCCACAGCGCATCGTCCTGCGCCGGGGCACGGCGCATCACGCCGTCGTCGTCCACATCCACCGCCACGCTGCCCTGGCGGGCCTCGGGGAATACAGTGGGCACGGTTTGTCGGTACTGCGCCACCTGCGAGCTTTGCACCGCGACCTCGGCGCTGGCCAGCACCACCGGCATGCGGCCCGCCAGGGCCCGCGCCAGCGCAGCGTCGTCGGCAGGCGACTGGGCCGCACCAAACAGCATGTCGATGCCCAGCGCTGCGGCGCCCGCAGCCGCCACCGCATCCACCAGTTGCGCATGCAGTCGGCGCGGCAGGGGCGGCGCCTGGTTGAGGGCGGCCAGGCTGGGCTCGTCGAGCCCCACCACCAGCACCCGTGCATCGGGGCGCACCGGGGCGGTCAGGCTGCTGAGAAGGTCATATTCAAGGCGCTGCAGAGGGGTCCACACGGGCAAGGCGTGCAACAGGCCCAGCAAACCCAGCGCCAACAGCACCCGCAGCGCCCAGGCGCGCAAGGGATCTTTCACTACCGGTGCCAGGGTGCTTGCCATCCACGCCCTCCCCCTCTGTAGTTCGCGCAATCCGGGCGCCATGGCGACACCCGGCGTGCGCGTTGCTCGCACCATCCACGCGTCAGTGCGTGCGCTTGTGCGTGAAACGCACTTTATCCGGGCTGCGACGCTTTGCACACCGGGTACACCCCGAAAGGCGATCCCATGGGGTTGCAACGGCATCCGGCCCGTGCACGGGTTGCCTGCAAACCCTGCAACCGGTACCGGGTGTTTACACTGGTCCGCTCCATCCAAAGAACTCTATGAAAACGCCAATAGCATCCTTCACCGAGTTCGTGGTGCTGGCGGGCTGCAATGCCGCCGCCTCCCGGCACCCGTCCGGCCCCATGGCCTCAGGCCGTGTCCGCACCTTCAGCGTGCCGGTGTGTAGGTCAAAGACGGCGCCTGCCCAGGCAGCCGCCACGCACGAATGTCCAAAGCTCGTGCTGTTCCCCAAGCTCCTGCGCAACGACCGCTCTCGCCTCGTTTTTGAATGCGCGAGCAAAGCGCCTGATCGCCAGCCTTGACTGCTGGCACCGCGCCCCAGCGCTGCGGGTGGACTGCATCGGCCAAACGCGCCCTGCTGCCGGTGCTGCTGGCTGGCTGCTGCGTCCATGCAGCGCCGCCGCAAAAGCGCCAGCAACCTGTATCGCCCGTGGTGTGGACCAACAGCCTCGGGATGGTCTTTGTGCGGGTGCCTGCAGGCAGGTTCTGGATGGGCGGCATTGAGCCTGCAGACACATTGGCACGCGCATTCCCCGAGCTCGAACCCAAACGCTTTGCCGAACTGGCCGACGAGGGACCAGCACACAGGGTGCGGATTCGCCGCGCTTTTTATTTGGGCCAACACGAGGTGACGGTGGGGCAGTTTCGGCGGTTCGTAGAGGCCTCGGGATACCAGCCCGAGTCCGAAGCCGACGGCACGGGCGGCTATGGATACAACCACCACTACGACCCGGCCACCACCCAGCGGGGCGACGCTTTTGAGGGCCGCGATACGCGGTATT
Source organism: uncultured Gammaproteobacteria bacterium (assembly GCA_947085645.1). GTDB lineage: Bacteria > Pseudomonadota > Gammaproteobacteria > Burkholderiales > Burkholderiaceae_C > Acidovorax. The sequence continues at coordinate 28,574 of CAMTXG010000041.1, read as the reverse complement.
CGTGGCGTAACCCGGGCTTTGCGCAGGGTGAGGACCATCCGGTGGTCAACGTCACCTGGAACGATGCCCAGGCCCTGGCGCAATGGCTGAGCCGCACCGAAGGCCACACCTACCGCCTGCCCACCGAGGCCGAGTGGGAATACGCCTGCCGCGCAGGCACACGCACCCGCTACCCGCATGGTGATGAGCCAGAGGGACTGATCCGCGCCGCCAACACATTCGATCAGGACGCTGCGGTGCACTGGCCCCGCTGGCGCCAGCATGCGCTGCACGGCAGCGACGGCTACGCTTTTACGGCGCCCGTGGGCAGCTTTGCACCCAACGCATTTGGCCTGCACGACATGCTGGGCAACGCCTGGGAATGGGTGTCAGACTGGCATGGCGACACGTACTACGCGCAGTCGCCCCAAAGCGACCCCAAGGGCCCTGCAGAGGGTGACGTGCGCGTTCGCCGGGGCGGCTCTTGGCACACCTGGGCGTTCTATTCGCGCTGCGGCTATCGCAACTGGAACAGCCCCCAGACCCGCTACACCTTGGTGGGCATGCGGCTACTGCGCGAAATCAGCCCTGTACCGCAAAGGCATCGCAAGGCCGAACCTTGAACGACTATGACCACACGATTGAGCATGTTCACGATGGGTCCACCCAATCATCAACAAATGTCAACACGGCATGCCCTGCCCGTGTGCGGTGCAGGAAAAACATGCGATATCGCAAATAATGCGCGTTTGACTTTTTTGCTGGGGAGAACCATGCGCATAGCCGCTTTGGACGACGATGCGCTTCAGCTGGATCTGATCAAACAGGCCACCGAGGCGATGGGCCATGTCTGCCACACCCATTTGACCGGCGCAGAACTGCTGCGCACATTGCGCCGCGAAACCTTTGACCTGCTGATCGTGGACTGGCACCTGCCAGACACGTCAGGGCCCGAAGTGGTGCGCTGGGTGCGCAAGAACGTGGCGGCCCAGTTGCCCATTCTGTTTGTCACCAACCGCCAGGAAGAACGCGACATCGTCGAAGGTCTGGAAAGCGGGGCCGACGACTACATGGTCAAGCCCGTACGCATCGGCGAACTCAATGCCCGCGTTGCCGCCCTGCTGCGCCGCGCCTACCCCGGGAACGCCGGGGGTGTCATGGAGTTTGGACGCTACCGGTTTTTGCCTGAGACGCGGTCCATTGAAATGGACGGCGTGCCCGTGGAACTGAAGAACCGCGAGTACGACCTGGCGCTGTTCCTGTTCCAGAACATGGGCCGTTTGCTGTCGCGGGACCATCTGAAGGAAATCGTCTGGGGCCAGGTGGCCGAGGTGATGTCCCGCTCGCTGGACACGCACATCTCGCGCCTGCGCACCCTGCTGGACTTGCGCCCCGCCAATGGCTTCATCGTCAGCGCCATCTACGGTGTCGGCTACCGCTTTGAAGCCGTGGACACCCCACCCAAGGCCTGAGAGGCTTAACCCCACCCGGGCGTTAACTTGCCCGCCCTATCGGCAAGACGGAGAAACGACTTGGCTACCACCTACCACCGCGCACCTTGGCCCCTGGGTGCCATCACCGCCTTGACGCTCAGCACATTGGCAGGCTTGTACAGCGCCAGTGCCCATGCCAACCCCGCTGCCACCGATACCGCTGCGCAAGGGGATGAAATCGCCCACACCGTGAAAGACGGCGACACGCTGGAAGGCCTTGCCAAGGCCTACCTGACCGACCCACGCCAGTGGCCGCTGCTGCAGGCCCGCAACAAGGTCGCCAACCCGCGGCGGCTGCAGCTGGGCTCTATCGTGTGGATTCCGGTGCGCCTGCAGCCTGCCGAGTCCGCGACGGTGGAGTTTGTGCATGGCGCAGTCACCGCGCAGGCACGCGCAGGCGATGCCCCTGCACCCGTCACCAAAGGCGGCAAGCTCGACGAAGGCACCGCACTGCAGGTTGGGCCTGACGGGTTTGTAGCCGTGCGCCTGGCCGATGGCACGGTGGTGCGGGTGCAGGCCCAGTCCGAGCTGCAATTGCGGCAATTGCGCCGACGCGGACGCGCAGGCAGCGTGCAGTCGGTGCTGGAGATGCGCAGCGGCGCGCTGGAGTCCACCGTACCGCCGAGCGCCGAAGCGTTTCGCCGCATGGAGATCCGCACCCCGCTGGCCGTGACCAGCGTGCGGGGTACGCGCTTCAGCGTAGAAATGGCGGAATCGGGCCAGACAACGGCCTCGGTGCTCAACGGGTCAGTGGCGGTGCAATCGCGCAGCAACGAAACGCGCCAAGGGATTGCCAAAGCAGCCACGTCCCTGCTGGCCCCAGGTCAGGGGCTGGCAGTGGCCACCGACGGCACGGTCGGTGCCCCGCGTGCCTTGCTGGCCGCGCCCGACACGTCCGGCGTTCCTGCCACCTTGGGCGACGCCAGCCTTTTGGCCATCAACATCCCCGCGCTGCCCGGTGCTGCGCGCTATGTGGCCCAGGTGGCACAGGACGCAGACTTCACGCAGGTGCTGCGCCATGGCAGCTTTGCCACCGGCCAGTTGCGCTGGAGGGCGCTGGACGACGGGCGCTACTACCTGTCGGTGCGCGCTGTGGACGACGCGGGCATCGCAGGCGTGCCCGCTGTTCAGCCAATAGTGATCAAAACCCGGCCCATAGCACCGCTGCATCAGCAGCCCGCACCCGGCGCCGTCGTGGCCACTGGGTCCGGCGAGTTGCAGTGCACAGAGGTGCCTGGCGTGCGCTGGTACCGCGTGCAGGTGGCGACCGAGGCCGAGTTCCGCACGCTCGTCAAAGACGAGCAGCGCCTGACTGAATGCCGCCTGTCCCTCGCCAGCCTGCCCGCAGGCGGGTACTTCTGGCGCATGGCCAGCCTGCTGGAGATGCCAGACGGCCAGGGGGACCAGGGGCCTTTCGCTCCCGCGCAGGCCTTTACGGTGGCTGATCGCCCACCCACCCTGTCGGCCCAGTCGCTGCAAGCGCAGGATGGCGACACCACGGTGCGCCTGCACTGGCCCGCGCAACCCGGCCAGCGCTTTCGCCTGCAACTGGCCAGTGCCAGTGACGAAGCCTTTGACAAGATCACGCTGGACACCCAGCTGGACAGCCCCGAATGGGCCGCCAGCAACCTGCCCGCTGGCGATTACCTGGTACGCATCCAGGTGCTCGACCCATCGGGCCTGCAAAGCGACTTCTCGCCCCCGCGCAAGATCCGCGTAGGGTCAGGCATCAGCACAGGCAGCGGGCTGCCGGTGTCTACGTCCAGCGGCCAGCCGGTGGGGCGCCCTTGACCGGTCGCATAAGGACAAGACGCCATTCGCGGGGGATTGAGGGCCGGACCGCCCCTTTGATGGCGGATATTGCGCGGGCGCTGGGCGCAATGCGCAGCCCCCTGCAGCACCTTCTACTCCCTGGCTTCCCATGCTGATGACGGTTGCGCGCACCCGGGGGCAGCGGCGGCGGCTGGAGTGGGCGCTGCTGACCATCGCCCTGCTGGGGCTGGTGGCCTGGCTCAGCGCTAGCAGCAGCCTGGGGCGGGTGAACCATCTGGTGCAGGACGTGGGGCTGCGCCTGGTATCGCGCCCCGCACACCCGGACATCGTCATCGTGGCCATTGACGACCGCAGCATTGCCGCCATTGGCCGTTGGCCCTGGCGCCGCGCCCTGCATGCCGAGCTGATCAACCGCATCTCTGCCCAAAACCCGCGTGTTATCGGTATGGACGTTTTGTTCAACGAAGAAGACCTGGACTACCCCGCCGACGACGTGTTGCTGGCCATCGCCATTGAGCGCAGCGGCCGCGTGGTGTTGCCGGTGCTGCGGCGCGGCTACGGTGCTGCCAGCAACGCCGCCGAGCTGCCCTGGCCCGCATTTGCCGGCGCAGCGGCCGGGCTGGGCCATGTGCATGTGGCGCCCGACAACGACGGCGTGGTGCGCAGCCTGTATCTACAGGAAGGGCCCGCGGCCGCACCCTGGCCCCACTTCAGCACCGCCATGCAATGTGTGGCCAACGGCACGGCAGCTGAGTGTTCAGCCGCGCGCGCTCGCGCGTCTGCCAAACCCTCCGAAGATGGGCCCTGGCAGCGCACCGACCACACGCTGATCGCCTATGCAGGCGGGCCTTCGCACTTCGCCACCTATTCCTACATCGACGTGCTGCGTGGCAAGGTGCCTGCGGATGCATTCCAGGACAAATACGTGCTGGTGGGCGCGGCGGCGTCTGGGCTGGGCGACATGTTTGCCACGCCGGTCAGCCGCCAATCGCGCCTGATGCCGGGGGTTGAGGTGGTAAGCCATGTGCTGGACGCGCGTTTGTCTGGCGTGCACATACAACCCGCAATGCCTGCGCTCAATCTGCTGTTCAACCTGCTGCCGGTGGCCTGCGCGCTGCTGGCGCTGTTGCTGCTGGGCCCGTTTATAGCACTGCTTACCAGTGCAGGGCTGGCGGCAGCCACGTTGCTGCTGAGCGTGGCCTTGCCGCTGTGGGCGGGGCTGCAGTTTGCGCCCGCTGCCGCGCTGGTGGGGCTGGTGCTGGCGTACCCGTTGTGGAGCTGGCGACGCCTGAGCGCCGCAGCGCACTTTTTGCGGCTGGAGATGGAGCGGCTGCAGCAGGATGGCCTGTCGATGCGGCTGCGGGAGCGCCCCGGGGACACCACCGATTTTCTGGAGCGGCGCATCAACGCCGTAGAACGTGCGTCGCGCCAGCTGCGCGACCTGCACCACTTTGTGAGCCAAAGCCTGCAGCAGCTACCGTCGCCCACCCTGGTGTGCGACCCGGACGGCCGCATCCTGCTGACCAACAAGGCCGCGCGCCTGCACGTGGGCGGCGATGCTGAAGTGTCCCTGCAGGGCCTGTCGGCGGTCGAACTGCTACGCAACCTGGTGCAGACCGGTACCAATCTACCCCTGATCACCCAGGACAAGCTGCACAGCGGCTGCATGCCCGAACAAAGCGAGGGCCGCGATGCGCAAGGCCGCAGCATGCTCGTGCAATGCAAGCCCTTCACTGATCTAGCGCAAGCGGGCTGGCTGCTGACCCTGGTGGACATCACCGACATGCGCCGCGCGCTGGAGCAGCGAGACCAGGCGATGAACTTCATCTCGCACGACATCCGCGCGCCCAACGCCTCCATCCTCACCCTGCTGGAAATGCAGCGCGCCTACCCGGGCCGCATGCCCGCCGAAGAGTTGATGCAGCGCATCGAACGCTACGCACAGACCTCCCTGGGCATGGCCGAGAACTTCGTCAAACTGGCCAGCGCACAGTCGCAGGAATACCGCATGGCCCCGCTGGACCTGGTGGCGGTGCTGGCCGAAACCGTGGACGACGCTTGGGCACTGGCCCGAGACGGCAACGTGGAGGTGGCCATCACCATCACGCCAGACACCGCGCCCAGCCTGGGCGACCGCGCATTGCTGTGCCGCGCGCTGGCCAACGTGCTGAACAACGCGGTCAAGTTCAGTCCCGCAGGCAGCGTGGTGCAGTGCGCCATCGTGCAGCGCGACCGCCAGTGGGTGGTATCGGTACGCGACCAGGGCCCGGGCATCGCCCCCGAACTGCAAGGCCAGTTGTTTGCGCCCTTCCAGCGCCTGCACGACCGCAGCCACCCCGCCATCGGCGGTGTGGGCCTGGGGCTGGCGCTGGTGCACACCGTGGTGCAGCGCCATGGCGGCACGCTGGAGGTGGACAGCGATGTGGACCAGGGCGCCGAGTTTCGGCTGGTGCTGCCCATACGGCTGGGTAGCCAGGAGGCTTGAACGTCGTCACAGCACTGCACCGTGCAACTGCGATCGGCATCAATTGAAGGAATCCCGAGGCGTCCACCCGCCGCACCAAAGAAAAAGGCCCTGTGCTACTAATTAGATAGCTACAGGGCCTTGATGCTGGCGGAGAGGGTGTCCGCCTTTTTATGTCTCGAAGGCACTTGAAGTCTCCCGAAAATAGCACTTAAGCCATTGATTTTTAACGATTTATCCTAAATACATAGATCGATATCCCTCGAATTAAATCTATCCAACCATTTCTACAAAGGTACAAACAAAGGTACAAACGGAACTTCGACGGACTGCTACGATGACGTAAATTCTTAGGACTGACTTCCGTCCCGTCCGCCATTTTTACGAGGTGTTTTCGTGGTCCGCAAAGCAAAAGAGCTAATGGCGCTGGAAGTCAAACGGCTGATAAAACCAGGCCGCCATCCGGTTGGCGGCGTCGCTGGGCTCTATCTCGCCGTGAATGAAGGCAACGGTAGTTCCTGGGTGCTCCGCATAACCTTCCAGGGCAAGCGTGAAGTCATGGGTCTGGGACCGTACCCTGAAGTGGGATTGGCGGCGGCCCGTGACAAGGCCCGCGAGATGAAGGCTCTTTTTGACAAAGGCATTAATCCCAAGGTCCAGCGCAAGGAGCTGGAGAGTGAGCGCAGGGCAAAGCAGGCAATGCTCAAGACGTTTGAAGAAGCCGCGCGGGCATACATCACGGCAAATGAAGATGGATGGGAAAATGCCAAGCACCGCGCCCAATGGATCAGCACCCTGGAAACCTACGCGTTCCCCTTTATCGGAAACCTCATGGTTCAGGATGTCACCCAGGAAGGGGTCATGTCGGTGCTGGAACCCATCTGGAAGACCAAGAACGAGACGGCGAAGCGTGTGCGCTCGCGCATTAAGGTGATCCTGGACTGGTGCAAAGTGAGGAATTACCGGTCCGGGGACAATCCTGCGGAGTGGAAGGGCCGCCTCGATCAGCTATTACTGGCACCCTCCAAGGTGGCGAAGGTCGAACACCACAAGGCACTTCCGTACAGCCAGATGCCCGAATTCATGACCCAGCTTCGCAAGCGTCCCGGTGTTGCTGCGCAGGCGCTGGAATTTGCCATTCTGTGCGCAGCGCGAAGTGGTGAAGTGCGTGGTGCCACTTGGTCTGAGATCGATCTAAAGACTTCCGTCTGGATCGTTCCCGCAGAGCGCATGAAGGCACGCAAGGAGCATTTGGTTCCCCTTAGCCAAGCTGCGCTGAAATTACTGAAAGCGCAGCAAAAGGTTGAAGGCACTGATCTTGTGTTCCCCAGCTCAACACTCAAGCCTTTGTCGGATATGTCATTGCTTGCCGTAGTCCGACGGATGGAGATAGATGCCGTGCCGCACGGCTTTCGCTCCACATTCCGTGACTGGGTCGGCGACTCCACAAAGCACCCGGGCGAACTTGCAGAGTTGGCGCTGGCCCATGTGCTTGCCAATAAAGTCGAGGCAGCTTATCGCAGAGGTGACGCCTTGGAAAAGCGTCGTGTGATGATGGAAGACTGGAGCAACTTCTGCAGTGTTGTTAAGCGGGACCCCCACACCGACTGGGCTAGGCCGGGCAATCCTGCCCATGGGCGTTGGAAGTAGCCGCCGCCGTCGGCAATGCCGCAACTGTGTCCCGTTCCTCCGATCCCCACCCGTCTGGCATCCACATTAAGGTCAGCGCGCAGCTTCTAACGTCCTCCCGTCCACGGGTAAACCATAACGTTTTGCAGCAAATGCAGACATTGCACTCTTCAAAGAACATCCCTTGCAATGGCTTCGATGCATTGCGACAGATTCTGTGACCCAGCCTGTTGTTGACGAGAGCCACAACGCCGCTGAAGAGCCACGTCAGAGTTAGCCCCGCCATCAGTGACAGTCGCTCAGGCAGCTGTCTGGGTGTGTATTTTTGACTACATATTCACTTTTTATTTAGTGTCCCAGAAGTGCCTGATTTTTGGTCACTCGCTCATGGTGCATCCGACAGTGCTCCAGGGTCGCAACTTGGGCATGAGCACTCGAAGTTGATCGAAATCGGGTTGAAACCCGTCGGGCTTCGGAATGATCAAAGTAGGCAAGCGTTAAAAATGAACCTGTTGTGGTCGTTGGTAAACGTTAAAAATTGCAATGCGATTGACATTAACAATCCGTTTTCACATCTATAGGGCACTTCAGGCGCTTGAGGTTTGGATGCCAGTCACGTAAAATTGCCACATCGACTTCACTCGTGACAGACAACGAGGTAGTCCAAGTATTTTTCAGCCCGTTGAAAGGACTAAGGCACAAGAACCAGAAACCCCTCCTGCCAGAAAGCATCAATGATGTTCATCAGAACTAGTTTTGCAGACTGTGTAGAACCAGTGCTCCTTATAGCGACAAGCGGAAACTACTCGGATCATCGAGATTGAGCGCTTATCTATATTTCAAGGAGCAGACTGGAGATGTATTTTTCGGTTGCCTCGTCCGCGGTCTGCAATACGACAGTCAGCGAAGCAACTATGACGGAATTACCCTACGGGAATTCTGTGACACATGATTACCAGCAGGTTCTCACTGTGTCAAAACCCTTCGCAGTACTTTTGAAGAACTTCTAGCTTTCTTCAACTGGCAGTTCACGGAGTTTAAATTGTCCCCTGAAGCTCATCACAACGTTTTAGCTGTGAGGAAGATCTTCGTGTGCAAATTAAGGTCCGGACTCGCTATGTACTCGAAACCGCATCCAGACCTTTCGCACACGAATCCCCAATTCATGTCCCCCAAGAAAGGTCCAAAATGCACACCAAAATCACCAGCGATCAGCCAGACACACACCAGATGGTTGTTCCTTTGCAGGAGCACGCCGAAACAGTCAAAGAAGAAGGCGGCCTGAAGTCGCTTCCGGTGAAAAGCACCGCCGCCGCCAAACCGATTGGCGCCAGCATGAAGTCTCTTCTGGTGAAACGCACCGCCGCCGCCAAACTGATCGGCATCGGTAACACACTTTTTAACGAACTGGGTGACCCCCTGCATCGCAACTTCGACCCGAGCTTCCCCAAGCCGGTTCGTCGTATCACGTCCAAGGGTCCCCTCTTCTTCAAGAGAGACGACATTGTTGCGTGGGTCGCCAGTCTTGCAGCGGATCGCCGTAGTGCCGATGTGGCAGCTAACGACGCTGCTTTCGAGTCCTGCGTCTAAGCGGGCAACTGCGGCCTCCCCCCTGGAGCAGTATTGCCCTTGGGGGGCCGTCTCATCATTCACAAGAGATGTCCCATGTACCCCAACCCACCGTCTAACCCGCCCCCCCTTGGGGCGTTTCCGGACACCATTCAGCACAGCATAGCTGAGATCCAGCACCAAACAGGTGCACCCGCGGCACTCATCGCCATGTCGTTGCTTGGGGCGATGTCCACCGCAACGCAATGGCGATATGACGTGCGCCTCCTTCACGGTGCAGTGCGTCCTACCAGCCTGATCGTCGTGGCACTTGCCGACAGTGGCGATCGCAAATCCACAGTTGACCGCCTCGTGTTCAAACAGCACTACGCGCTGGAAAAGCAGATCGAGCAACTGGCTGCAGCACGCAACCAGACGAGCAAGACCGACCTTGAACTGTGGCTTGCGCTGCGCAAGCGGCTGATTAAAGAGATCACCAAGCTTGAGCTCACCTACGATAACGTTGACGAATGCCGAACAAGGCTCAGAGAACACGATGCAAAAAAGCCCGCAACTGCCCGCGCAGCCACGCTCATGCTGGCGAACGCATCGGAGCGGGCATTTATCGACGCGATAGAAGGCGACGGTCAGATCGTGACCTTGATCAGTGATGAAGGTGCAACGCTAATTCACAGCCCCCTGTTTGCTTCTTCCGCGGTCCTTAACCAGGCGTGGGATGGCAACCCCAAGATTTCCATGAATCGCGCAAACGAGGACCAGGTGGTTGCGCGCTCTCCCCGGGTCTCTGTGATCATGAAGATCCAGCCGGCAGTCTGGAGCAAGGTGATGGCTGGCAAACGTGGTCAGGCCATGCGAGACAACGGGTTCTGCGCGCGAATGCTGGTGGCGTTGATCGACTCGAACCAGGGTCATCGCACCCCTTCCCCAATGACCGACTATGAAGGTCCCAGTCAGTTCTACGAGCGTGTCGACCATCTTGCCCAGACCCATCTGGCCCGTATGAAGTCGCTAGTACCAGTAGCTCTGGATATCCTTGAGTTGTCTCTGGGGGCAAAGTACGCACTCAGCAAAAAGGTCGCGGCGATCGAGCCGAGCCTGGCTGTCGGTGGGAACCTTTACGACAGCCGGGACTTTGCGTCCAAGTACGCTGAACATGTGTGTCGTATCGCTGCGGCGCTTCATGTGTTCACCCACACGAATCCAGGCCTGGAGATTTCAGAAGACACGATCCAGCGCGCCATAGTGATTACCAGCTGGTTTGGTGGTGAGTTTGAGAAGGTTTTTGGACTGGAAGGCCCGCTTTCCGCGCTGGCTGCTGATTCACAAAAACTGCTCAAGTACGTCCAGCGTACTCACTGGAGTCAGGGGTCTCCGGCGCGTATTTCGGACGTAGGCCGCGACGGCCCGGTGCGGCCCAAATCACGAGTTATGGAGTGTGTCAAGTACCTGAGCCAGCACTGCCTTGCCACCTTCGTATCTGATCGGAAGCTCGGCGATGCACTCGTTCCTTTCACTTCCTTTTTTCAGCCGCCGCCGCCGTTGGGCTGTGTGTTGATGTTGCCCGGTACTGTTTAACGCAACTCATCGATAGCTGTCTCCATATCGATCACCGATATGAGGCAGCTTGGATTCTGCCCTTCTTTTGATGCAGATGAGTTTTAAAGCATTCATTATTGATGAGGTTGCCTTATTGGCATTCATATTTTTATCTACTTATTTCGCTTTAGACCGCGCATGACGGTGTTCCCCCAAGTGATGGAAAGCGAGTGGATGTGCAGCCTTAGCCCTTTCTTTTATTACAAAATTTCGGCCCATATATTTCTGGTTTTAGTATTATATAAATATATATATACAACAGCTGTAGCGATGACCAAATTTATATTAATTAAAAATTATTTACTAATAGCATCTGGATGCATATGGAGTGATCTCAATACTTAAGGATGTTTTTATGTTTAGCCCGAAGATTCAACCACTCGTTTACTCGCAGCCACCTGGACTTGATGAGCAACGATTCTGCGACAACGTCAAAGATTTTCGTGATCAAGTGCATATCACTGGATATCGCGATCCTGTAATTTTTGGAAATATTGGATATTTACGGCAAATTGAGGATTTTGTCCGCTTGCTGGAAAATACTGACGACACCTTACTCCTTCCACATAAAAGGATTTCCAAGTTTGATAGAAAAGCATTCGATAAAACGCGTCTACTTGAAAAGCATTTCAGCCATAAGATTTTTGAGTTTATTCCTACCATTCCCCGTAGAAACAGATATAGCCAGCGTGTTGAGCTATTTTTTGATGTGGTGAGTGAACACATCCAAATGCTTCAAAATACAGGGGCAGGCCTTGGGCGCTGGATTCCCTACAACAACTCATTGAATGGTCCCTACATTGATGGAGTGAACGCGGTCATTCAGGAAATCCGCAAGCGCGCCAAAGCGCCCGAGTTTCGCAAACTCATTGCCCGGGGCACAGAAAAGCGCAAGCGTCAGTTGCTGGGAATGCAGCTTCTAGTGGATACGCTGTTTGAAAAATATGCGCGTCTGTTGGTGGTGCGCGTGGATCTGGCTTACGGTGCCGAGGCGCATGCTGAAAACAGTGCCAAATCTGAGCAGAATCCAGGTGCAGACGTCGAGATGGCCCTGGAGCACCGGCAGCGGCTCATGAACGCCATGCGGCACAAAACGAAGGTGTTTGAGCACTGCGTCGGTTACATCACCAAACTCGAGCAAGGCCAACTCGGCAACAGTCACCTGCACACCATCTTCTTCTTCGATGGTTCATATGTAAAGTCTGACTTCTATTATGCCAAGGAGATTGGTGAGTACTGGCTAAACACCATTACGGAGAAAAAAGGCCGGTATCACAACTGCCATCAAAACAACGCCAATCCCAATAAAAACAGGGGTATTGGGATGATGAGCCACGATGAGACCAATCGAATTGACGAGCTTAAATACACGGTGCTTCCCTATCTGGCGAAAGAACCGCAAATGGTTCTGGTCACGCCGATCAAACGAATCGCTACGATCACGCATTCGAATCTGCCGGTAGTTGCAGGGGTAAAAAAACTGGGCCGAAAGAGAAGGTGCAGTAACAATATCGCCGTGCTAAGACCATTGCCATTGCCATTGCCACTGCCTCTGTCCCCAACCATCAGTAGTGCTGGATAGTTGATTCAAGAAAATTTCAACCACATATCACCCCCTTGAGCCTGTGCGAGCCCCCGCTTGCACAGGCTTTTTTGCGTCTACAGCCGTGCAATCTGACTTTGTTTCGACTGTCGACATTGCTCAAAGCCATCAAGGAGTACCCGTGATTGAAACCCCCTCCCCCCTAGAAAACCTCTGTGCCTGCGCCGTTTCCTACCTGGCCGGCATCCTGTTTACCCTCGTGCTCATCAGCTACATCGACGCCGCTGTTACCAGCGACCGCCGACCCCGCGTCGTTCCCCTTCCACCCGAGGCCTGAGCCGTGTGGGATCCACAAGACCCCGACACGGACTTTCCCCCTGGCATCCACATGAACCCTGGCGTTGCGCACTGTCCCCAGTGCCGATCTTCCCGCGTGACGCCCCGCTACCGTGCCCGCAAGGTCGGCAGTGCCATTGGCACGCTGGCCGGTGCGGCTGCGGGAACCGCACGCATAGCCGGGGCCGCCAAGCTGGGCGCGGAGTTCGGGGCAACCCTGGGCTTTGTGGCCGGTCCTGGCGGCGCCAGCATTGGGGCCATCGCTGGAGCGGTCCTCGGTTCCATGGTTGGCGCTGCTGCCGGTTGCGCTGTCGGCGCAGCCTTGGGCAATGCCATCGATGCCAATGTGCTCGACAACCACCGTTGTCTGGCATGTGGATGCGGATTCAGCTGCAGGATGGGCTGACCCGCCCCCCCGCGCTTCAGAGCGTTCTTCACCACCAACCCAACAGGCCCCGTGTGCTCATGCACCGGGGCTTTTTGTTTGTCTTCCCCTTTTCTTCAAGGAGTTTTCTATGGCACACCTTGTGCAAACCATGGCCTATGTGGGCGAGACCCCCTGGCACAACCTGGGTCAACAACTGCCTGCCAAGCAACCTATCGATGTCTGGGCCCGTGAAGCGGGCATGGACTGGACCATCCGCGAGACACCCGTGCGCTACATGGCCACGGAATCGGGTCCGGGCGTTGGCGCATCACCGACCGTCTCCGACCTGTATGGCGAACCCATGGAGTTCCCGGATCAGAAGGTGCTGTACCGCAGCGACACCAAGGCGCCTCTGTCGGTGGTCAGCTCCCGCTACCAGGTGGTGCAGCCCCAACAGGTGCTGGAGTTCTACCGAGACCTGACGGAAGTTTCCGGCTATGAGCTGGAGACCGCCGGGGTTCTGAAGGCCGGGCGCAAGTTCTGGGCTTTGGCACGGACTGGCAAGTCCTCGGCGCTCAAGGGCAACGATGTGGTCAATGGCTACCTGCTGTTGGCGACGTCCTGCGACGGGACCCTGGCGACCACCGCCACCCCGACCACGGTGCGGGTGGTCTGCAACAACACCCTGTCCATTGCATTGTCTGGAACGTCCAGTGCGATCAAGGTGCCCCACAGCACCAGCTTCAATGCGCAGGCGGTCAAGAAGCAACTGGGGATTGCTGTTTCCCAGTGGGATGGCTTTATGTACCGCATGAAGACCTTGTCCGAGCGCAAGGTCAAGAGTCATGAGTCCATGAACTACTTTCTCAAGGTTCTGTGCCAGACCGATGGGCATGCGGATGTGTCTGCAGGCCTCACCAACGAACGCGCACTCAAGAAGGTGCAAGCCATGTACGAGGGCCAGGGCCGCGGTGCGGAGTTAGCAGCAGCGAAGGGGACTGCCTGGGGCTTGCTGTGCGCCGTGACCGAGTTCGTGGACCACGAGCGCCGGGCGCGCAATCAGGAGTTCCGACTGGACAGTGCCTGGTTTGGGCAAGGGGCCGCACTGAAGCAGCGGGCGCTGGAACAAGCGTTGCAGTTGGCTTCGTGACGGTGTCTGCCGTTCTTTGCGTTTTATCCAATCATCTTCACCCCTACCTTTACCACCTTGCACGGCATAAGCCCCGGCTCCCTATGGGAACCGGGGCTTATTGCTTTGTGGGGCGATGCGGTGCGGGTGGTTTTACATCTTCAAGGAGTCACCATGGTTCATTCCGTTATTTCAGCGGGAGTGCCGTCTTCCACCAAGCCCCGCCCTGCCCTCAAGTTGGTCAAGACCCAGGATCTGGGCCGCGATCAGTGGTTGCAGGTCCGCAAGGGAGGGATTGGCAGTTCCGATGCGGCTGCGGCTGTCGGGCTCAACCCCTACCAATCGCAGTTGGAGCTGTGGATGGAGAAGACAGGGCGCGCTCCTACCGCCCCGCCGGGCGACGGGGGTGCGGACGATCTGAGTCCCATGTACTGGGGCTCTCTGTTGGAGCCCATCGTGGCGGCGCACTACACGCGGCGGACCGGCAACCGGGTTCGCCGCATCAATGCGGTGCTGCAGCACCCTGACCACCCCTGGATGCTGGCCAACATCGACCGGGAGGTGATGGGGGCTCCGGATGTCCAGTTGCTGGAGTGCAAGACCGCTGGCATTCAGGGGGTCTGGCTGTGGCGGGATGGGGTTCCGGAGTATGTGCAGTTGCAGGTCCAGCACCAGTTGGCTGTGACGGGCAAGCAGGCTGCGGATGTGGCGGTACTGCTGGGTGGGCAGGAGCTGCAGATCTTTCGGATTGAACGGGATGACGAGCTGATTGCCCAGCTCATCACCCTGCAGCGGGAGTTCTGGGGCTATGTGGAGCGGGACCAACAGCCTCCTGCCGATGGGTCCGATTCGGCAGACCGGGCTTTGCGGGCGCTGTATCCCCGGGACAGTGGATTCACCTTGAACCTCAAGCAGGACCTGGTGATGGGGGCGGTGTTCTCGGACCTGCTGGCCGTCCGAGAGGTGCTGACCACGAACACCGCGCTGGAGGCGCAGCTCAAGCAAGCGATTCAGCAGCGCATGGGAGATGCCTCTCGGGCCTTGTTCGACGGTGGGGAGGTGAGCTTCAAGCGCAGCAAGGACGGCAGCACCCTGGATGCGGTGCGGCTGGCCAAGGAACGGCCAGAGATCGTTCAGGCCTACATGGTCCCCAAACCTGGGAGCCGGAGGTTTTTGGTGCAAACGTAGGCAGCGACTTTATTCATCACACGACAGGCGGGCCTCATCGGCAACGGTGAGGCCCGTTTTTGTTGGTGCGTGTGTTTTTAACTCAACAAGGAGATTTTGATGCTCAAAGGTTTGGCTTTGACGCCGCCGGTCATCGGGCGGATTTCTATCGGGCGGATGGTGCTGAAGAATGATCGCCGCCTTCCCGAGAAGGACGACAGCTTCACGGTGACCAGCCAGGTGCAGAACATGGAGGGGTGGGTGCCGCATCCGGTGGACGAGCTCTTGCGCAAGGATCCAGATGCCAAGTTGCACGCCATTCCCGTGCGTTTGCTGTTTGACGATCCCGATCTCACGTTGCGCGCCTCGTACACCCTATTCGAACGCTC
The DNA here is from genome assembly GCA_947085645.1 of uncultured Gammaproteobacteria bacterium. Classification (GTDB taxonomy): domain Bacteria; phylum Pseudomonadota; class Gammaproteobacteria; order Burkholderiales; family Burkholderiaceae_C; genus Acidovorax. The sequence goes on along the minus strand of CAMTXG010000041.1, from coordinate 13,140 downwards.
TACCGGCCGGCCGCTGTGTGTGGGCGATGGGGTGAGCTGCAAGCGCGTGTCCCCCGAGGGGATGCAAAGCCTTCCCTGCCCCAGCCCGCAAAGCTGTGCGGTGGGTGCTGCAGGGCACTGCAAGCCATATGGGCGGCTGCATGTGCGTATTGATGTCGAGGGTTCGGTGGTGGACGAACTCGGGAGCTTTGTGTTCAGAACCACCGGGTTCAACAGCATTCGAACGCTGTCGGCGAGGCTGCGATATCTGCATGCGGCTACCGGGGGCGTTCTGGCATCACTGCCGCTGGAGCTCCGGCTGCGGGGCAAGTCGACCACGATGTCACATGGCACGCCCATCTACTACGTGGATCTGACGACACGCCCGGGGACATCGCTGACGCAGGCGGTGGCACTGACCCGAAAGGAGCGGGAGCAGCAGCTGGCGCTGGGGTTCGACCAGGCTGCCTTGGACGAAGCGGCCCGGCAAGGATTGGCCTTGGGGGAGTTTGAGGAGTCGGAGGAAGAAGGGGTGGACGTGGTCCAAGAGTTCTATCCGGACGAAGGTGACGGTTTTTCCACGGGCTCGCGCCCGGAGAACCCACCAGCACCAAGTGCCCAATCTGCTACTCCAGCAGCCAGCGCAGCCAAGACGCCGCTGGTCAGCAAGCTGCGTCGGAAGCTGGAGGATGCCGGTGTTGCTGGGGGTGCCGGTGGAGGTCCGACCTCTCCCGCCTCGGGGAACGGTCATGGCTGAGCCGTTTCCGCCGGAATCGATCCACCAGCGGTTTGCGTATGGCCTTCGGTTCGTGACGGAGCTGGAATACCGGGTGAAGGGGGCCAACGGTCGGCGCAAGTACCGGCGGCTGTTGGATGAGCCCTCGCCGCTGGTTCCTCATCCGAGGGATGCCGGGGGTGGCTGGACTTGCGCCGCGCTGGGGGCTGCGGTTTTGTTGGAAGCCGAAGTGGAACCGCTTGATGGCCTGGCTGCGCAAGAGGCGCCAGAAGAGCAAGAAGAGCAAGGGGTCGAGCAGATTGCAGATGTTCTGTCGCGGCTTTTACCGGACTATCGGATGCAGGTGCACGGGCCTCAGCTGCTTCCCTATTGGGGAGGGGTTGCGCACAGCACACTGGCGGGCAAGGGCATTGCGCTCACGCAGTTGGTGGTGAAGTCTCAGGTGCGGTGGTCGCTGGTGGTCGGTTCTCAATGGTGCACGGCGTATGGATTTCCGATCACGCAGCGCCCTGCTCTTTTGCTGCTGGACGTGGGTCGAGATCCTGTCTGGGGTTTGGGCCACAACGCGCGACTCGCACCAGCAGGTCCGGGTTATCACGCGGAAGGTAATGAACGCCGCCCGTCACTGGCGCTTGAAACACTCGATGGCGGCAGCATAGTGGTCAGCCCCGGGGCACTTCTCACTGTGGAGCCACGTCGGGTCCGCTCCTGAACCAGGCGTTTCTGGCGAGGGCCTTTTCGTCAACTCAAGGGGTTGAGGGGGCGCGGGGCGTCCGGGACCGAGGCGGTGTGGGCGCTGGTGCCGGTGGAGGGCACAGCAGCCGCCAGGGTTCGACCCCCAGGGCTAACGCGATTCGCTCGATGTTGGCCAAAGAAATATTCCAGCGCGAACGCTCTACCGCAGAGACATAGGTCCGATCGAGTTCGCACTCGAGCGCGAGCCTTTCTTGCGACCAGCCTTTTTCTACCCGAAGCAGCCGAATCCAGTAGCCGAGCACGTCTCGGACATTCTCAGGATCAGGCAGTTCAGTGGGGGGAGTGGGCTTGGCAGACACCGCAAGAGAATGCGTGTCTGATACATTTGCATCTACGGAGTTTGCATCACATATGGATTCAATTTGTGAGCAGTCTTGATGGATGTAAACGCTACTGCCGTGTCATCACGGCAGGTCTATGTAGGGCGTTGCGGGTGTTCCTTTGGGGACCGATGCGGCGCCCTTTTTTCTGTTCACGGGCTGGGTTGAACCCACAAGAAATTGGAGTCCATATGCGTGTTTTTCGTTTCGTGCCGTTGGCGCTTGCAGTGCTGCTGACAGGGTGTTTGGGGGGAGATGTGAGCCGGGTCAAGGATTCGAAGCTCAAGGGGTGGCCGCAGTACACCGTTGGGCAGTTGCTGGACAAGCGCAAAGCCTGTTCAAACATCGAATGGGAGAGCTTTACCGATACGCGCGACCGCAAGATCGTGCAGTACACCTGTGAAAATGAATTGATCGGCTCCTTCACGAAGGTCTTGCACGAGCGTGGTATCGAGAGGGAGGACATGGAGCGCAGACTCTTCATCGAGTCAGCGAAGAAAGGCCTCGAACATGCGCAGCGGTATGTCGAGACGGCTGCGGAGAATTACCAGCGGCAGCAAGACAAGGTGGCGCAGTTGCAGCAAGGTAGCGGCGACGGAAAAGCGCAAGCACTTCGCGCTGACTACGGTCTGCTCCAGCGCGTCAATGCGAGTACCTGCGGGCAAGCAGATCCCAAGCAATTCACCCACCCCGATGTTCAACGTATCGTTGACAGTATGGCGAGCGATTGCAGAGCCAAACTGCGTTTTGAGGCAGCTTGCCCAGACACGCTAAAAGCGGATCGAGCGCGCTATCTGTTTTGTGCCCAGAAATATGGCGGCAATGGGGGGCTCACTCCCACTGACGAAACGTTTGGGAACGCTCTGAGCACAATTCAAAGAATGGTCCAAAGCGCTGAAAAATCCGGTGGCGACAAACTTCGGTCGGAACTGGAATACCTGGCGGTGACAGAAGAGAGCGTTCGGAAATCGCAGGTGCAGTTGGAAGCCGCTCAAGCCAAGGCAGAGCAAGCGCCCAATGACTCATCGCTCAGCCGGATTCAATCGAACGTAGACAAGCTCAATCGCAAGCTTGCCAGCTTCAAGACTGCCCGCGAGGTCTCGCAATGGACTGTGCAAGATGGGGAACCTGTCTATCTAGGCTCGCAGATTGAACTGGAGTTTTCTGACCGCTCGTTGAAAGAACCGTTGAAGGCGGAGTATGTGTTCGAGCACGCAGCAAAGGACGCGGGGACCGTTGATGATCTGCATGGGTACTTCCGTATGCAGATCGACGCGCTGTGGAGTAGCTACGAGTTGCCTGCTCAATAGTCGAAGCTGTTTTTTACAGCCCCCAAGTCAAGCCCGACGTTGCACGCCGACACCCGGAGGCCCGTTCAGTTTCACGCACTGGCCGAATCACCACTTGGCAATAGTGACGGGTTCGCCCCATAAAGCCGTGCCTTGACCCTTTCCGGGGGTCAAGGCACGGCCTCACTTTCACCCCCATTTTTTTGCTGCACCAGCACCGCCAACGGAATGCCGATGAACTACCTGAAACACATCACCACAGTCATCATTGCCAGCGCTTCGCTTGTGGCCAGTCTCGAATCGGCAGAAGTCATCGAAGGCGTCCTGGAAAAAGGGCTTGTCTACTCTGCGCTGTTCACTGCCAGTCAGGGTTCAGGCGACTTGATCGGCCAGGCATTTCGAAATCAATCTCCGGTGGGCAAAGAGGTCCTGGACCATTGCCTTCCAGCGATGTTCTGCAAGATTGCTCAAGGAACCACGAAGGACCTTACGGATACCCGCCATTTGAAGTTTGAAGACGAACCACAAGGCTGGGTGGAAATCACATCCGCAAAAGGCGTAGCCATGGAAACGGTGGTGTTTGGCTACGAAAAATCAGAGTCCACGCGCTTCGGCAAGGTGAGTATCCGGGAGAGTGACAACCGCGTCATGTTCCGCGGCGCGGCAGTTGCACCAGCCCTTGCGGACGCAAACCCGCTGACCATCGTTGCGAAGTACGAGGTTGGTGCCAGGGATGTTGTGCTGCTACAGGAAACGGGTGGCGTCGCCTGCCCTGCCCTGTTCTGGTTTGTGACAGTCACGGCACATGGCGTGAGTACGACCGACTCGTTTGGATCGTGCTCGGATGTGATCTATCCAAGTTTCAAAGGGACACAGGTCACAGTATCGATGCCGGGTTTCGCCGGGCCGCTTCAGTCGAGTCGGGAGAAAGAACAGGTCAAGCGCACCCGGCTGGACTTTGTTTTCGCGAACGGCAAAGTGACCCTCAAAGGCAAATCGCTTCGATAGGCACTGCAAGGACCGAATTACTTGGCGCTGGGCTAGCCAGCTGCACCGATCAGTGAGAAGTCTTTCGCCTTCGCAAACCCTGGCGGGGTCGACACATCTTGCGAGGAGAGCGCACGCCTGATGTGGGGAGTCGCGGAAAGCGCGCGGTCCCTAACGCCCCGCCAGGGGACAGTATTTGAAGATTTTTTGAACCATGCACGCCGACACCCGAGAGCGTCGGCGTTCATACCATTTAGGTGTCGACGCGCTTTTGGGCGCTCCCAAGCGCTGCGTGGTCGGCACGATTGGTCAGGCTGGAAGGTAAACAGAATTCATTCACTTTTTGGTAGCTGCGCATTTGGGACTGAGGACTCGATGGAACGAATTGAACGCACTGTTAATAGTGTGAGCAGTTCGCAGTTGGTGGCCTGCTCATTCACCAACCCCCAAAGGAGCAGTCATGCCCTCAAGAATCCCTGTCCGCATATCTGAACGCGAATTTCCCAGCCTCAACCAAGCACGGTTGCACTACGTCGGCATTCTGCGTAAATACCAACCAGGTCAAGCAGTCAGCCAAGACGACGGAAGGCAGGTATCTGAACTCCTGCCCAACAGTGCAAACGCGCATTCGCTCGAAGGGGTGCACGAATTCCGTGTGGTCCATGGCAACTACGGGAGGACATGTTTTGCAAATGTGGACACTGAAAAAAATATGCGCTTGATTTCGATCATGCGTTCCGTAAAGTCGTTCGTTGATCCGGCAGTGCTCATGGCGCAGGCTGAGCCACAAATTTCCGCCACAGCCGAAAAGAGTGAAGTGGGGGTGCAAGAAACCCCTGCAAAGGAGCTGAAGGAGGAAGTCGTCTTGCCAGGACAAGAAGTCCAGATAGACGGCCAAAACTCCTCGGGGCACAAGGTGCCCGAAGACGGTGCACAGCCAGCAGTCGTTGCCTCCCTTGCACAAAACAGAAAGTCGTCAAAGGCCCCCGTGGCGAGCAAACTGCAAGACTCACTTGCGGGTGCAGCACCTTGCGCCACAGACCACGTTCAATCTAAACCGTCTTCACCCCGGAGTTGATCTAAGGCAACGCTGAACAAGCCCCGGATTTCAGCGAGCCACGCGAACTGATTGCATGGCGCGCGATTGGTCCGTGGCAATGGTCGTTTTCCAGGCGATTCAAGGGCCGTTCACGGCCTCAAGCGCCCGTGGCGCCCACTCCAGGCGCACTCATGCCACAAGACGCTTGCGCGCCAGGTAGATGTTTGCCAGCCCCAAGGCCACGAACGAGCGAGGCGTTCTTGGCCAGCCCGCGGTAGCGCACCTTGGTAAAGCCCCACAGCCGCTTGACCACTGCAAAGACATGCTCCACGCGGGCTCTCACCTTGGACTTGTTGCGATTCCTTGAGCGCTGGGCCTCGTCTATCTCACCCGCCTTGCGCACACGCTGGTTTGTGAAGTCACGCGCGTGCGCAGCCTTTGATGCGATCAAGGCCTTCTGACTGGCGTAGGCGCTGTCTCCGTACACACGCCGCTCGTTCGTGCAAAGGATCTTTGGATCCTGGGGCCATGCAAATCGCAGACCAGTTGGGACTTGTTCAACGTTGCCCTAAAGCGGAACGCCCACGACCTTCCGCGTTGGGGGTGAAGGAGCCAGGGATGGTGCAGCAGGTTTGGCTCCACCGACTGCTGCGGGTGCTTGGACCCCTCTGGGTTTATTTTGAGTCAAAGCGCTTCGTACAAGTCACAGGATCAGAGGCCACTACTGATCAATGGTTCGTTTCCAACCGCGCTGCCCAGTCAATCTAAATATGGACGACCCTGCCAGCTGCAGCGGGTCCAAGGTCAGCTGAGCAGCGTTAGAAGCCGATCGCCGCCGGGAGATGGATGATCGGTATGCGGCATTAAGCTGCCCCTCGCTCCGGTGGCCTGAGCGCCACCCTGCATTCGTCACTAGATTTCGGGCGAATGATCAATGCCACGACGTACCCGCCAAGTTACTACCATCCCCGGATGCTCTGTTCGAGCTGAGGCTGCACACGAGGCCTTCGTAAGCCCACGAGAAGAATTGCTCAATGAATGCTAGGAACTCTTCGAGAAGTTCGCTGGCACTCGTTCAAGGTATTTCTTCAATACCCAGCCTGTGAGGTACTGCCCGTGCAGCCAGTGGTAATACTCGACCTCGATCCACATGCCCTTCTTGTCGATAGCTCTCACCACTTCGTTGGGCATAAGCTTTCCATCAATAGCTGCTCCGTGCTCGGGCCTTGATCGAACGGTGGCGAAGCGCTCACGCACGACCAAGCGCTCTTCTGGTTCCTGAGCCGCTTGAACCAGAGTCCTTTCGATAAGCGCCGTAAGGTTCTGAATCTGCTGGGCCTGAACCTGCAATGTGGCGACGGTCTGCGCTTGAAATGCGTCCGTTTTAGCCTGCTGCAAAGAGTTGTTGTATTCCTGATAGTAGAAGATCACGAAGACCAGAAGAAAGCTGATCAGCGTGATGACATCCGTTTGCTTCTTGCTCAGGATGCCTTTTTCTGGCTGACCCGCTGTTTGGCGCATGGAGCCATCTGATTCAATGCCCAGCAATGCCAGTTGTTCTTGGATGCCCTCAGGACCCATCGCCCGTGCCAAGGCCAAAGCGGAGCCCCAATCGATGGTGGGCAAAGCGACCTTGCCAAGTCCGAGCTGCTCTTGCAGCTCTTTGACCGAACCCATGATGCCCAGCACTTCCGTGGGCACCTTCCACTGTTTGTTGATCTGTTCAAAGTCTTTTAGGTAGCTCTGAATGCTGCTTCCCACTCCCAGTCCTTCAAGAAGCTTCTTGGTCTGGGCCCGAGAGTCCTCGGCTTGTTGAGCCAGCATCTTGGCAACCGATCCAATGCCCAAGGCCTGCTCCGTAATATCCTTCATCTGGTTGCGGATGGAGCTACCGTCCGTGAGCTCTCGAATGAGCCGCTGCATCGTGCCATCACCCAGGACACTCTTGCGAATGTCGGCCATTGGGTCGAACATCTTGCGCATCTGCTCCCGCTGGGAACGTTCAGATTCCTGCCAGGTCTTGTAGGCAAACCCGATGGCTGAGCGTGTCTCCGTGATGTCTTTGTACTGCTTGGAAAGGGACGCGGCAGGGGATTGCATGGCTTGGAGCTCCTTGGCCACCTGCGCATAGGCTGAGCTTTGCGCAAGCTCTCGCACCTGCTTGCCGATCAGGTCGGTTTCGATCAAGGCTTTGCGCCAGGATGAGCGCTCCTCTTCAATACGTGATATCTCGCGTGGCAGGTTACTGCCCACGGTTGCATCGTAGATTTTTGCTAGATCCAAAGCTTGTTCCCCCAGAGCTACTGTGTTCTTGTCTTTTCGTTGAACTTTACCTAAATTACTCAGCGGAAAATTTTGCAAAGGCACTTACCTAACCTGCCCCATCCTCCGTAATATGGGGGGCCGTGACCATCGGCCTGGCCGCGCAGGTCTTCACTCGCTAGGTTGCCCTCCACCTCAACGCTGACCAGTGCCTAGTCAAACCGCACAAGAGCTATCGACCCGCACGAAGCTGCTCAAGCATGAGGTTCAGGCGTCGTAGCAGATCGTCGTAGGTGATGATGTCCGCGATGTGCTTGTACTGGCGGCGAATGATTTCGAAGTCATGGCGCTGCGCTGGCGTGAGGTTGTGATCGCGGCCGAGGATGGCCAAGCCCGACGGACTGGCAATGCGGACCCTAAGCCCAGCAGGCAAGCGGCTCGCGAAACGCTTGGTCAGGGCCGCCTCGCCTTCTCGACCCCATCGAGTTAGGTGGTAGAGGTATTTCTCGACCTGCTGCACGGTGCCGCTGAGCTCGCGATACGGGACATGGTTAGCCCGGTAGACGCCGGGCGTGACGATGCAGTCGTCGAACGGCTGCTTGATCTCCAACACGTCCACGTAGCCTGACACGTCGACGAGTATGAAATCCAGCTGGCGTGTCGTGGAGGCCTCAAAGTCCTTCACCGGTACGCTGGGAAAAGCCGCGATGTACTTAGGGTACAGCAATCGAATGATCTGCAGGATCTCGTTCTGCCAGGCCCGCTCGTTGTAAGTGCCTACGGGTGCAGCCAGCATCTGCTCCAAGTGTTGAAGCAGCAGCTCGAATTTCTGAATCTCGGCCTCGCGCAGCAAACCTTGCAGATCGCGCGGCTCCTGGCTCGTGCGGCGGTCAACGTAGGTTGCAAGGTCAGCGACCGCGTCGACCTTGGCATCGGTGTACTCCCGCACCACACCGCTGACCCGCGCACGGACGTACTTGGCGCGCTCGACTTGGGTCGGAAACTGCGCGATAAGACCCTCGTAAGCGTCAACGGGGATCGCGTCAGGTGAGCTGCCGCCAATGACGATTCGTGAAGGACGCAAGCCGGCGATGACGCGCATGACCGAGGTTCGCTCTTCAGCAGTGAACCATTTCCAGGTTGGCCGGGCAGCACGGTCCAGCAAAACCGGGATGCCTACTTCCAGAACACGGTCGTCGAACTCGAAGTACACGCCGTCGATCGCCCGCGCCACGACAAAAGTCAGGATCGACTCGTCGCCGCCGAACTCCCCTTCCTCTATATCACTTGGATCTGCCGGTGACACGGCCGCAGGTGGGTCGACGAGTAGCAGTTTAGTCAATCTGAAGGTTCGTTTGACCAGCAAGTCCTCCCCTTTTTCAAACCGGCGATAGACCCACTCATTCCCGTCGCGGGGCTGGTAAAGCATGTGCAGTTCATCGCCGACGACGGTGAAGGTAATGACGGGATCGGCCATGGTGACGGATTCTCAGTGAGCGGCCTCAGGCGGCGTGTTCCAGAGCCTTTCGAGGTCGACGTCCTCGCTGGCTGGCTGCTTGTGGCTGGGCAGGCGATCAACCTGGATCACCATCGGCAGCTCGAAGGCTGTACCGGTTACGACGCAGCAGCCCTGCGACAGACCTGGGATGAGACTCCGCGACAAAGCGTCAAGCGTCGAGATGGTGTTGTCGACAAGATAGAGGTCCCGGTCGTTTACCAGCCTGTGGATAAAAAAGTTGTGTAGCTGCGAAACGATGGTTGGAGAAATATCTGCAGGTCGCTGGCTCGCGATCGTAATGAACATGCCGAACTTACGCCCCTCCTTGATGATTTCCTCGAACTGCTCCAGACGGTAATCCTTCCATGTCTCTGCTTCGCGCGCCGACTGGTCCGACAGGATGTTGTGCGCCTCGTCGACGATGAGATGGATCGTGCGGTCTGGGGGATTGGCCACCGTGCTCTTGTGGCTGTTGTAGTAGTGCTTGGCGAAAAGCAGCGGAAGGATCTTCTTGATCTCGTTGTTGCAGCGGCGCATTGAAATGACCGTCAGCAGCTGCTCGACGGGATGCTCTTCCGAGATGGTCAGCACCTTGCGTAGGCTGGCCAACGACGACTCGACGCGCTTGAGAAGCGGCTGGATGTGTTCGAACTGAACGTAGCCCGCGTTCAGGTCGGAGATTAGCTGCAGGTTGACTCTCAGCACGAGCTGGTCGAACTCATCGAGGTCTTGGACATCCAGCCTCTCCACAATGGGTGCGATATGGGCGTTGTATTGGACGCCGTCCGGGTCAATGAAAGCTCCGTGATAGTTGAAGCGGCCATTGCGGTACCAAGTGACCTCGCCGAGCATGTTGACCACATCTTGGTTTCCCATCCGCTTCGCGACGGTGCGCATTAGGTCCAGGGTGGCCGGCTTCGCCTCGCCGGCGCAGAAAGACTGCTTGAACTTGGCCTTGGTGTAGGTCACCAATGACGCGGGGTTCGCGCCGAACCGTTGCTTGCCTGAGATGACTCGGTTGAGAAAGGGACGCTGCGTGTTGGCAGTGGCTTGAAACAGCAGTGCCATAGTCTCGAGTTCCCAGAACTCCTGCGGTGCCAAGGGGAACCTGGCCGTCGGGTCATTTGGGTCGGGGGTAGTCAGCGTGGAGAGCTGATAGACCGTTTTGTTGGCCGCCGGCGCCAGTTGCTCGCCGCCGTACTCGCCATTGAAATCAAGCATGACGAATCGGCTCTTCCCTGCGATCAGAGGCAGCTTCTTGTCAAGCAAGACTGTGTAAAGCTTGGCTAGGGTGTTGGACTTCCCGCTGCCAGTGTTACCGAAGATCCCGATGTGGCTGTTGAACAGCCGCCGCCAGGGAAGCCCGACTGCGATCTCTTCCTTGAGCATCTCTCCGATCCTGAAGTCGCCATCCGCTTTGCGGTCGAAGATCGACCTAATCTTCTCCTCCGGCATCAGGTAGGCCGCGTCCTGGATCATGGGCAGGTACTTGATGCCTTGCGTGAAGCCGGTACGGTCGAAGTAGCCGATCGGCCTGGCCTCAACCTTGCGTACGAAGGTCTGCTTTCCGTCCTGCAGCTCCGTGCGGCCCTCGTCCAAGTACTCGCCCTCGACCATGCAGATGATGTCCCGGAAACCGCGCTGGACAGACAGGTATTCGCGGATCGATACACCCCTGTACTTGTCACCCTCGAAGAACAGTGTCTCCTTGCTCGACTGCTCGTCGATCTTCAGAACCACCTTGGTTCCATGGACCGCGATGACTTCGCCGACCCGGATGCTCATGCCAGCACCCCGGCACCGCCCGCAGGGGCGGCAGCTGCGGGAGCCGTGGCCGCGGCATCCGGCGCACCTGCCGCATCCGGCCACGCCAGGATTTTTTCGTTGAAGGCGGTGAAGTTCATCACCCCATCGTCGAGCACCAGGCACCTCACGTTGCGATGACCCTTGAACTTCTGTTCCATCGACGCGTGTTCCGCGCTGTTGAAGCAGCAGACGAACACCTGCAGGCGCGGATTGGACAACGACCGCATGACGAGGTTGAGTATGTGCTCGTCAGCGAACGAGAAGCCAAAGGTGATCAGCACAGCATTGGGCTTTTCCAGCTCGTAGCTGAGCAGGCGGAGCATCTGGTAGTAGTGCTCCTCGTAGACCGTCTCGTGGAACTTCCACTTGGTCGGATTCACGATGGGCATCAGCTCGTACTTGGCCCAGAACGCATCCAGCTCGTCGTCGGTAAAGCCCGTGTCGGGCACGACATCGAGCGTGGCCGCCGGATCGTTCAGCGCATCCGAAAACGGCTGCAGCAAGGCACGAGCAGCGGCGTCTAGCAAGTCCTTGCGCTCTTTCAGGTCGTAGTCGACTCGAATCACCTCCTCTTGCTTGCTCCAGTAGACGGAGCCATGCAGGTGGATCAGGTTGATCTGCGGAATGCTGCTCTGGTAGCGCCCGAAGACGCCAGCGTGGCACAAGTAAGACCCGAAGTTCCGGGCCTGCACAATGCGACGCGTGAACCCTCTGGCGCCATCGTTCATGACGAAATCGATGTGACCCTCCTTTATGAGGGCGTCAGCTACAAGCGGGAAGCAGCCGTCGTAGTTGGTTGTGAACAGGTTGCAGCGCCTGTCCAGTGCCTTGCGCCGCTTCACCATCTCCAGTGCCGTGTGCAGAAAAGTGCGGTAGTTCTTGAATACTGTGGCGCCTAGCTCGGTGGTCACAGTGTCCAGCCGCAATTCTTCCGCCGGCCGGATGCAGTTGGCGTAGTAGTGCATGAACAGCGGGACCAGGCGTCGGTCTTTCTCGAGCTCGAATTTGGTGGCAAGCCCTTCGAGGGTGTAGCGGCGGTTATCGACACCGGTCTGTACCTGCAGCTGCAGGGTCGGGAGCAGGCCGAAGGAGGCCCCCGACCCGAACAGGAAGTTGATGTCCTGGTTGTAGATATCTTCGATTGAGATCACCCGCCTCTCCCTTGCACTTTTGTTGTAGCCCGAAATAGTGCCACATGCGCACTTGCAGAAGCCAGTGGGCACGCACAACTTCATGCACTGAGGTCAACACAGAACACGACGAAGCAGTCGACTAAGTAGCGCTGCCCTACTCGGCTGAGCGCAGATCGCTCAATCCCACTTGATTTTTGGAAGATCAACAATTTTCCTCAACGCAAGACTTCAATTCACGAAAATTTGGAACATAATTTGATCTATGTTCCAAAAAGTTCCAAAATGAACCAGTCGGCTATGAAGGAAGAATTAAGAAAAGAATGGTCAGCGCTAATGCAAGAGGGAGCCAGCGGCCACGCTACTCGCTTCAAACTGCGGGGAATGCGACTTGCCCAGTTGGTGCGAAAAACGGCCCCTGAGTTGTCCGAAGCGATCTCAGCAGGCTTGAATGCTGCGCCGAGTTCTTTGACGCGCTTCGCGCCAAACGTCGTCCAGCTACCGGAGGCGCCAGAAGTGCTGGTCATTGAGGATGCTCCGTTGTTGCCCCAGGAGCCCATCTGGCCCGACACGGTAGAGATCGATTTGCATCGTTTGACAGCCGAGTGGTCGTCACGGCCCGTGCTGCAAGAGGCCGGACTGACCCCCGTGCACACTGTGCTGTTGCACGGACCACCAGGTGTCGGAAAGACCTTGGCGGCGCGTTGGCTCGCGCAGCAACTGGGATTGCCTTTGGCGACGTTGAACATTTCCGCCACCATCAGCAGCTATCTCGGCAAGACCGGACAAAACATCACCCAGGCGATCGAATACGCGCGGACGACACCGTGTGTGCTTTTTCTTGATGAATTCGATGCCCTCGGAAAACGCCGCGATGACCAGCAGGATGTGGGTGAGCTGAAACGCGTCGTTAATGTGCTGCTGCAATCGGTGGACTCGTGGAATGGTCCTTCGTTGCTGGTTGCCGCAACCAATTTTGAGAATCTCCTTGACCCTGCGATGTTGCGTCGCTTTGAGTTAAGCATCCGCTTTCCGGCTCCCGCACGCGCGCAAATTTCGCAGCTCTTCAGAGCTCTGGACGTGCCTGGTCCGCTGTCATCCGCCCTAGCACCGAAGTTCGAGGGGCGCCCACTTTCGGACGTCACCCGATTAGTCACGAACGCTAGAAAGCGCGCCTTGTTGGGTCAAATGGATTTCTCGACAGCATTACAGCTGTGTGCGCAAGAAGAGGGGCAGCAGAAGTCAACCATCCAATCGCGCAGGGAGATGGTTCGCTTGCTCCATGGCGCGGGGCAGAGTGCGCACCAAATCGCCCGGCAGCTTCGTACTACCCACACT
>CAMTXG010000040.1:0-36242 GCA_947085645.1 uncultured Gammaproteobacteria bacterium | reverse complement strand
CCGACCACGGTTTGACGCCACGAATCGCAGATTTGAAAGTGAACAGGAAAGTCAATGAAATCAACGATCTACCAACACCACCTCCGCGCCAGTGCTAGCTTTTCGTACCGTCACTTATTGCACTGAAAACGAGGAGACCCCGGTACTGAGCGGGGCCGGCCAGCGCCGGGGCCGCGGCCTTGGCGCAAACCTTGCGTTGCAGCCAAAGGAACGGTGTGCGTGCTGCTGAAACGCTGGTTTCGATGCAGGTTTCAAAACCGGATGTTTCGCGCCATGCCAAGAACAGAAGTCTCGGCGCGGGGTGTGCGGCAGATTCAAACCGCAAATGTCGGTGCAGGCGCTGGCACCCACTGTATTGATTCAGGAGTTGAACCCATATGAACAGTCCCACGATTGCCCGGGGCAACAACCACTCGCACCCGCGCGAATGCATCAGCCATGGTGGCCCACGTCCGGCCGAGGGCGGCATCGAGATCGGCCCCGGGCGCTGGATTTGCTTTTACTGCTGGAGCAGGGGGCTGCGCTCTGCGGGGGCGTTCCTGCGGCGTGAGGCTGCAGCAAACGCCGAGGTTGCGAAAAAGAACGAAGTAGCGGCAACCACCGCACCAATCGCTGAGGACAGGATCGATCTGGTTGCCCAGTCACTTCTGGGTACCACCGCATGCGATTGGAGCCTTGAGGTGCCTTCCAGAGCATCCAGACCTCACAAAACGAGGGAATCTGCCTGATGGCGCCTGATTGACCTACTTCGGACGCCAGCCCAGCCCCCTAAATTCGCTCCATGCGTTCACATATGCCGTCCATTGATGCGCAATCCAGTCCATGTTCGTTCCTGGTCAGGGTGCGTCGCGTTGTCTCGCTGGTCCTCGCCCATACAACCATCGCCGCCGCCTTCATCACGCTCGCTCTGGTGGCAGCGCCTGAAAACCTCGGTACCGCTGCGGGTGCATGGATTCTCAAGCCGTTCAATACCTCGCTGGCGATCGCGATCCTCGCCTTGGCGCGGTTGCTGCTCAAGGCGTGGCACAACCATCCGGGCATCATGGTGCCGCGCATGACGGTGGAACTTGCGCTGTCCTGTGCGGCCTTGGCATCCATGACCGCAGGGCTTGCCGCCCACAGTCTGGGAACACACCTGCCCGCGTCAGCCCTGGCTCTCGTTCTTCTTGTGTCATACAGCGCCGCCATGCTGTTGACACTCTGGTGCTTTGACCGGGCGATGTCCAAACCGAATGCGGAACAGTGGACGTTCACACTGGCCACCTGGCTCACCACCTTCGTCCTTGTCTCGCTGGCTGTCCTGGCGCTGGTGGATTACACAGCCGCCCACGCGTCCTGATCGGCACTCCTGCTTTTCTGCACCGAAACGCTCCCCCATGAATCTGCTGTACCCGTTCGCTCTCCCGCTGGCTGTCGCCGCTGTGCTCGCTCTGGTCTGGAAGCTCGTACACGTCTCTCGCAAGCTGCGCGAGAGCAAGCGCTACATCAGGAAGCTCGATGGCGACCGCAAGCGCAATCTCAATGAGGTCGTGGACCTGAGCGAAAAGCTCCTCGCCTACGAGAGCCCCATGATCCAGTCTCCGGGAGGCCTGGCCGCTCGGATAGGCGACTGCCGGGATGTCGCTCAGGCGCTGTACCGCGTTGCGCCTCATGCCTTCACGGCAGATCCGGACATCCTGGAGCGGCTGGAAGCCATCGATGCGCTTTTGACCGACCTGAACGTCCAGTTCAATCGCCGCCAGATAGACGGCGCGCGCACCAAGGCGGTCGCCCACACGTCGCCGTTGATCTACGCCCAGATCCGCCAGCAAGTGCTGCGGGACCAGGCCGCGCTCCATCAAAGCCGGGCGCTGGCCGCTTGAAGCTGCAACCGAGGGCTTGATGCGACAGATGGGCAACCGATTTCGCACGGCAACGGGCTTTGCAGTCGGCATTGCTGTCGGTCTGGGTATGGGGGCCAGCGTGTACGTACTCGTGTCCAGCCTTCCCGCGCCGCAGATGCGGGCTGTTTTCTGGACCGATGAACAAAGCGTCGAGGAGGCCGCGCGCAACGCCGACTGGGATCCGAATGCTCCACTGCGGCTCAAACCACTCGATCCTGCGGTACTGGAGCGCGCAACCGCAGTGATGCGCGGTGGAGACGGCAGCGCGTCGGCCGGCGTGTCGCAGCGCATCGATGACCTCGAGCGCGTCACCGCAGCCGAAGGCGTCGCGGCAGACCTTCCGGTCGATAGCGCGCCCCGCACCAGGTCATTTGTAGGCCTGGAAGTCGTTGAAACCCCCGTCACCACCGATCTGGACAAGCTGCGCCGGCTCAGGACCCGGCTGCATGAACGCGGCGTGGAGGCGCGCATCGTTCGCACGTCCACCGATGGCACCTACAGCCTTCGGATCGGCCCCTTTGGGTCAGATGCAGAGATGGCCGAGGCCCGTCAAAAGCTCCGCGACGTTTCGCTATAGACACGCGCGGCTGGCGTGGCAACATCGTGTTGCAAACCACCCATTTTTTTCAAAGGAGAAACCATGAACCGTGCTGACCTCATCGAATCCCTGGCCGCCAACAACGGCCTGACCAAGACCGCCGCCGGCGCCGTGCTCGACACCCTGATCGACACCATCCAGACCGCCGTCAAGAAGGGTGACTCCGTGCAGCTGGTCGGCTTTGGAACCTTCAAGGCCGTCAAGCGCGAGGCACGCACCGGCCGCAATCCCGCCACCGGCGCCAGCATCAAGATGCCCGCCACCACCGTGCCCAAGTTCGTGGCGGGTGCCAAGTTCAAGGATGCGGTGGACCCCAAGGCCGCCAAGCGCAAGGCTGACAAGAAGGCCGGAAAGTAGCCCCAGGCTCCATGCCCACAAAGCCCCGCCATGCGGGGTTTTTTACTGGCGCAGTAGGGTGGGGCACGGCCCCGGCCTGCTGATGCCACAGCACATCCTTGGTCCCCACGCCAGTCGTTCGCGGTCGCCACATCACTATGACCCTCAATCCGGCTCCCATCGAAGAAATCACTGGACCGCGCCATGCCCAGGTGCTGCCCAGCTTCGCCGCCAACCTGATGAAGCGGCGCATGCAAGTCAACGGCGAAAAAGTGTCTGGGGAGGAATTGCTCGCCTGGCGGGGCACTCTGCCGAACTACATCCGTGCGAATGCGATCCGCAACAAATTCGTGAAGGGACATCGTCCCAGGTTTGAGATCCTGTGGAACTCTCCCATTGGCGTTCACCTGCGTCCAGGATGGGAGGGCAGTGTGACGCCGATCTACCAGACGCGACTGCGCGCCGCGATCGATTCGCTGCCCGATGCGTCACAGTTTCCGAAGCTCACGCTCAGGCAACTCAAGGAATTGCTGCGCATGCCGGTGGCCGAACTGCTGGAGCTGCTGGCCAAGCTGGAGTCCTCATACTGGACTGCCGAGCACAGCAACCAACTCATCCAGAAGCCACTCCATCCTGAAACACCGTTGCAAATGCTGGCAGTCACCGAAGAATGGCTCGCTGACGTCAACATCGTGCTCCAGGCGGGCTGGGTAGATCGCGTCAGCGATGACGATCTGAGGTTTGGCGGGACTGGGCAGCAAAGCCTCGGTACTTGGATGCGAGAGGCCGTCGCGCAGTCTTCCGTGTCCGAAACCGTGGTCGCTCTTGGCAATGCTCTGGTGCGCGCCAACACGGCAAGCTGGACACAGGAACTTGAGGAGCTGGCCCAAGCAGCGCTGAGCCACACAAAACGGCGTCCGGGAAGCAATGAGGCAAGGCAACGCTGGGTCAGGATTTTCTTGGCCAAGTTACGTGGCCCGCGTCCTCGCACGCTGCAGGAAGTGGGCGACGAGTTCTCTCTCACCCGCGAACGGGTGCGACAGATCTGCTCGACCATCGAGGATGCGCTCGCGGCGAATGCGGTGGCCACCCCTGCACTGGACAAGCTGCTCGCCGCGGCCGCGCGGATCGCTCCGGTGACAGCTGAACAGGCCGACCACGAGCTCTCCAAGCTGCTGGGCAGTGGTACCGGCATCTACTGCGCTCTGGAATTCGCCGAGGTGCTGGGCAAAAAGCCCGATGTGATCGCGGGCACGACCAACGTGAGGACGCCGCACGGCATCGAGCACATCCCCATGATCCGGCTCAGGGATCAGGCATCAGATTGGATGACCAAGGCAATCCAGGCTGTGCGCAAGGACTGCCGCGGCGTGGGCTGTTCCAACTACGTGCGAATCGCCGGCATCATGAGTCTGGACGAGGGTGTGGTGATCGATCAGCGTGAGCTTGAGGGATTGCTTGAGGCGGTGCCGGGCTACAGGGTGCTGGACAAGGAAGGCGGCTGGTTCACCGTGGCGCTGGGCGAGGAGACTGCCATTGCGAACCGCCTCAAAAAGCTCTTCGCTGTGGCCTCCCAAAGCATCACCGTCGATGACCTGCTCATTGCTGCGGTCACCGATGACCGCTGGCTCCAGCTCGCGGGACGCGGTTTGTGCATCCCGCCCATCCACGTGCTCATTCAGCTGGTCAGTTCGTGGACCTGGCTGCACAAGGACAGACACAACAAGATGCGGCCGATCGAGCCGATTGCCCCGCAAGCAGTGCTGACCGAGATTGAACTGCTGGCCATCGAAGTCATCGAGGCGAACGACGGTGTCGCCACACGCAGCGATCTGGCCAAGGTCATCGTTGCGGATCGCGGCTGGACCAACGTCGCCCTGAGCTTTGCGCTCGGAAGCTCGCCTGTTTTTATGAAGATCGAGCACTCCATCTACCGGGTGGCAGGAAGACCGCTCTCCGCGCCGGCGCTGGTCGAGGCTCGCCTGCGCAGGGACCGGGAGTTACGCCAGGCAAACGAGGTGGTCTTCGATGAGATCAACACCGATGAGCCATTGCGCATCACGTTGACGCAGGCTGCCGGGGCGGCACCAGCGCAGCGCCGCGTGATCTATCTGCCCAAGCAGTACCGCGAGCATGTGCGGGGCGCGTTCACGCACGCCCGGGGCGCTGGCCCCTCCATCAATGTCTCGTCGGCGCAGCAAATCCTGCGGCTGTCAGCTTTCGCTGAGTCGCGCGGCGTAGCCCCGGGGGAGGCGTTCGAGGTGATCTTTGATGTCAACCGGCGCACGTACGAATTCGTGCACGCCGGTGACAGGGGCGATAACTGAGCAAAGTACCTGCCGCAGCAGAGCGACCTCCAACCCCGCCGAGGTGCTGCAGCAGCACGGCCCGATCAATCCGCTCAATGCAGCCACGCGCAAGCACTACTTCAAGCTGCTTTCCTACCTCTCAGAAGAGGAGTATTCGCGGTGATGCATGGCAGACCAGCCCCACAAGAGGTTCAAAAGCCCCCCTGTGGGAATTCTGTTTCACATCACTGAGATGTATGGTCCTGCACTGCCGTTGCAAAGACCAGCGGCTTTCACCGGTGAAACCTTCCTCGCGCCGCAAGTAAGACGGCCAGGGCGGCACGCGCATCCTCCAGCGCGCGATGGCGCGGCGCGTCGGCGTCGACGTGCTGCGCCAGCACCTCCAGCCCGTAGCTCTCCAGGCCCGGCCATGCCCGGCGCGCAAGGGGTAGGGTGTCATGGACCGGGTTGGTGAACGGCGCCCCCGCAGCCACGGTTGCTGACCGCAGGAACGCCTCGTCAAACGGTGCGTTGTGAAAGAACACAGGTGCGCTGCCCACGAAGTCCCGGAATCGGGCGAATGCAGTGGCCAGCGGCACGCCCGACACGGCGACATCACGGGCAGTGATCCCGGTGAGCACCGAGATCGCCTCGGGAACTGCTCCGCGGATCTGAACCAGCTGTGCGAACTCGCCGAGCACCTCGCCGTAGGCGCTAACGCACACGGCGCCAAACTCAAGAATCTCGTGCTCGCCGGCGCGCAGCCCCGTGGTCTCCAGATCAGCGACCACGAACGCCTGTGCCGTGGCAGTGAGGGCAGCGTCCGTGCGCGCAACCGTCTCCGCGTCCCGCGCAACCTTGGCGGCCACGCGCTGCCGCCACTCCACATGAAAACCGATGTTGCGACGAACCAGATCACCCAGCCACTTGTCCATCGATGGCGGTGAAAGCCCCAGCGAGTCCTTGGCCTGTTGGTCCCGGGCGAACTCAGCCCAGCATTTGCGCCGCACGGCGTTCTTCCACACGTCGGGCCACGCGGCGGTGATGGCGACGTGCTCTGCAGGCTCGCCGAAGGCCTCCACAAGCCACTTGATATCGGTCTTGCCCAGGGCGTTCATGCACTGGTAGCCCACCGCGCTGAAATCGAGATGCACGGCGGCAAGATCGGCCCGGCTCACAAATCGGGCCATGTAGTGCGGCTGGCTGCCTTCGAAGCGCAGCGCGTCGATGAAGTCCGCCATGACGCAGGCGCCGTAGAGGGCGCGCAGCAGTTCGGCGTGGGGCGCCTTCTGTTTTCTGCGCTCGCGCACAAGGCCGCGCAAAGCCTTTGCCATTTCACGCGCTCCAAGCGGGCCCCACGGATTGAGCGCGTGCTCGGGCAGGTGGCCTCTGACCAGCTCGGCCGGCAGGAAAGGTTCTGACCACGCGGCGGCGGTTTCGGTGGCCTCCCGCAACTGGCGCTTGTGATGCTCTTCTTCCCACCATTGGTCATCCGCACCCAGGGCGGGCAGGGGGCCGTCCAGAACGAACCGATAGCGAGCCAGGGCCTCCTCAATCTGAGTCTCGATCGCGGTCGCTGGCGTGGCTGCCGGCGCGGCAGGCATCACAGGTGCGGGGGCTGGCGCAGCGGCAGCCAAGGTTGGGATGATGCGCGGTACCGGCTCCGTGGCCGGGGCAGGGGATACGCTCGATTGCTCCGTTGCATCCGCACGGGGCTGGACGACAGCGACAGGCCTTGGCCCGCGAATCACCTCAACGACCTTGTCAAAGAATCCCATCGTGACACCCCGTTTTGATTGAACCCAGTGTACCGACCGCGCCTGCGCCGATGAGTACCGGTGCCTGCCAGCCCCATAACGCAAAGGCCATGCCTCACAAAAAGCCAAAAGCCCCTCCAGGCGAACCGGGAGGGGCTTTCGGGTAGTTGAGGAAGGGGGCGCTCAAGCAGCTGCGACCGTGGGTTGGTTCTGGGCCGCGTTGCTGGCGACCTCATGGACGATTCGGATGAACTCAGGCTTGCGCGCGCCGATCTGTTCTCGGGAGATTTCAACAACCCGGGCAGCAAGCTGGTCCTGGTTCATCTGATGCTCTCGGGCGAACATGGCCTTATATGCGTCGATGTCCTGCACCAGACTGTCCGGCTGCAGCGTCACGACGCTCAACACCTTCCAGGTGCGGTGCGCGGTGTCATGTTTGAGGTGAATGGCAAATGGCATGTGAGCAAGAAAGTTGCGGCACCATGCCATCGGGCAGGGTGCCCGGTGGGGAAGATGTGATGCGCGCGCATGTCGACGCATCGAGGAAATGTTCAGCGAGAAGGCTGAAATGATGGGGCTGGCGGGGCCAGCGATTCGCAAAAGCGATGTCGTGAAATTCTACGGCCGGTCTGCTCGCTAGAGGCCCTCACTGGCACGTCACTGGCAACGCAAGGCTCGATACCATCGAGAGCACTCAATTCAACGCCCGCATCACCCATGGACGACCGCACCATTGATCTGTTTATTGCTGCAGGAACGCCTCTTGCCGCACTTATCGCCGCCTTCATCGCCTACCGGTTTGGCGCCATCCAGGCTGAAATTGCACGCCGGCAAGTGAGCATTGCGGACGATGCTGGACTCACGGCCCGCAACAAGCTCAGGATGGACATGTACCAGGAGCGCATGCAGGTCTACAAGGCAGTTCGGAACCTGTTCGGTCAGTTCGGTGTTAACGGGAGGATCAGCCGCGATGATGAGATCCAGTACCTGGAGGGGATCGCCAGTGCCCGGTGGGTGTTCGGAAAGGAAGTGGACACCTTTTTGAGTACGAAGCTTTGGGGCGCAATCGCGCAATACATCGCAGCTCACAACAGCTACGACGAGCTCGCCAATACGAATGCACGAGCTGATGCCGCGCGCAACAAGGCTGATCGTCGAGCCGAATTGCTCAGCATGCAGGAGGAGGTAGACACCCTGTTTGCGCGTTTCATGGAGTTCGAACTGTGAGGCTGCATTGAGCATCGAGTTGCATGGGCGGTGACACAATGCAGGCTGATCCACAGGAGAGACCATGGCAGCATTTGCAGAGAGCTTCCGCTCAGAAATCACACGACTGGCGCGAAAAGAACTCAAGGGCGAGCTGGAGGCAATTCGCAAAGGGCTTGCGAGCCAGCGCACTGAAATCGTTGCACTCAAGCGAGCACTCAAAGACGCGACAACAGTGATCCGCCAGCTGCAGCGGGCATCTGCAAGCGCCAACAAACGAGCGGTGGATGCGCCGGCCGCAGCCGCGCGAAAGCCCCGCAAGAGCACAGGCGTAGAGGCCAACTTCGGGCCGGCAGCTTTCAAGGCATGCCGCATCGAGCTCGGCATGACCCAAAGGCAGATGGCCACCTTGGTCAATGCATCCCTTGCAAGTCTGGTCCGGTGGGAAAACGGCACGAAGCCACGCGGCCCAGCGCTGCAGCGCATCGCTGATGTGATGAGCATGGGCAAGGCCAAGGCCTGGAACGAGCTGGAGAAGCTGGAAGCCGCCTGAACGCACATGGCGGCCGACGCCGTCCTGCTCTGGCACCCCACATCGAACGCCCTGGCCTCGCGCATCGCAGCGATTGCCGAACACCCCCCTGATGCATGCAAGTTGACCAGATCGCAATCGCACTCTTCGGCGCCGTCGCCGCCTGGCTCTCCCAGACCCGTGATGAGAAAACACGACGCTGGGCCTGCATCTTCGGCCTGATCAGTCAACCGTTCTGGTTCTATGCGACCTGGCAAGCAGAGCAGTGGGGCATGTTTGCCCTGTCTGCCTTGTACGCACTGGCATGGATGAAGGGGCTTTGGGTGCACTGGCTGGGGCCCAAGGCAGCGACACAAGAGGTCGGGTGACAGACGCCCGTCCTGCACATCTACTCGCAATGCAGTTCGCACGCACACTTTCGTTCTTGGTGGCGGCTCTCGTCAAGACTACAGTCTTCGCACAAGTGCAAAGTCAAGAGCCACGGGCTGTTGCCCTGCGCGCCGAGATGCGCGAGGCTGAGCAGCTTGCAGATGCGTTGCGGGCATCCGCGGACATGATCAGCAAAGACATGGGCATCGGAACGATGTTCCACGAAATCGATACCCCGGCGCACACCTGCTACACGCTGGGAAAGTTGCTGGGCCTGGACCGGGCTGTGCAGCATTTGCGGTTCAGCAGAAAGCCGATGGCGGCGCACAATGAGGACGAAGCCCATGACGCAAGGGTGAAGGCGCAGTCCATGGAGAACTTCGTGACTGCTGCAAAAGCGTCCTTGAGTGCAACAGCGGGGTCCCCTCGTTTTCAGTGCAATAACTGGCGGTACGCAAACCCAGCACTGGCGCGGGGGTGGTGTTGGTAGATCGTTGATTCTGTTGGCTTTCCTGTTCACTTCTCAAACGGGTATCGTGGCCTCCCGCTAATGGGGTTCACGATGCAGGACTGGCAAACGACGTTTTTGGGGATGCGTGAGCTGCCCCGCGATATCAGTGACTTCGAGATGAAGGCGTTTTTCACCTTCGATGGTGCAGAGCGCGAGGCAATCAATGCGCGCCGGGGTGACGCCCACAAGCTCGGTCTGGCGCTGCATATCGGGTTTTTGCGCATGAGTGGCCGCCTGCTGTATGCCTTTCGGGTGGTTCCCGTCGCCCTGTGGCGCCACTTGAGCGAGGAACTTGGCATTGCCACCCCTGATGTGGCTTCGCTGCGCACGCTGTACGGGCGGGAGAAGACACTGTTCGATCACCAGCAAGTAGCGTGCACGGCCCTTGGTTTTCGGTGGATGAGCGAGCACCAACGCCGCTCCCTGGTGCGTGAACTGCGGGACGAAGTGGCCCGTTGCGCCGACCGCGATCAACTGCTCGGGAGGGCCCGCCAATGGCTGTACAAGAATAAGCTGGTGATCGTGCACGAGCGGGCCATCCGGACTTTGATTGCGAGCGCACTCACCCAGCTCGAAGCGGAGACAGGTGCTGCAATCGCCGCCAGCGTCGATCCGGCAACCCTTGATCGGTGGCGAACCTCGGTTGCAGAGCTGCGCCCAGATGGACAAACCCAACAAAGCTGGCTGTGGTCGGCGCCGGCCAAGCACTCAACCCGCCAAATCAGCGAGGTACTTGAACGCATCGATCTGCTGTACGAGCTGGACGTTCATAAACACCTGACCGACATCCCCGATCTCATCTTGCGCCGTTACGCGCGCCGACTAGTCTCTCGGCCGCCGTCTGCCGGCGCCAAGATCAAGGAACCCGCGCGCACCGTGGAGGTCGCCTGCTTTCTGCGGTATTGCCTGTTCACCACCACGGACCAGTTGATTTTGATGGTGCAGCGCCGGATTGCCGATCTGTGGCGCCAGACCGCTGCCGAGGTCCCCGCCACCGTCAACTGGGCGGCGATGTACAAAACGCTACTGGCCGAACTCGTGGCCTTGAGCGCCCAGGGCGCTGTGCCGGACGCCGAGCTGCGCGCACGGCTTGAAGCCTTGGTCATCGAAACCCAGAAACGCAAGCCACCCAGTCGGGCCTCCCTTGTGCGCGAAGGATTGATTGATGTCATTCGCCCCGTACGCTCACTGCTTGTGGCAATTGCAAAGCTTCCATGGCAAGCCACCGGAGAGCATCCCACCATCGACGCCCTGACGAAATTGAGCGCCTATTACGCCAGTAACATCAGAAAGTTGCCGGATGGCGTTGTCGCGCCAGGCCTGGGGAAGGTCTGGCAAGCCGCCATATCCAGCCCAGACCGGGAACGGGCGTTTCGGGCATTGGAGGTTGCCACCTTGTTTGCCCTGCGCCGCGCGGTGCGCAATGGATCGGTCTGGATCGAGCACAGCTTGAGTTTTAGGGGCCGTGCACGCCTGTTCTTCACGGACGAACGTTGGAAGGACGAGTCCAAGAAGCACTATGCCCGTCTGTCGCTGCCCGGCAAGGCGGCCACCTTTCTGAAGCCATTGTTGGCCAAGGTAACTGCAGGTGTCGATGCTGTGGCTGCGGCGGCACGCAGTGGCGTACTGCGCGTCGACGATGAACTCCACCTCTCAGTTTTACCCGCCGAAGACGAAGACCCCGAAGTCACCAAGCTACGGGCGGCTTTGGATCACCGCATCGGCGAAGTGCAATTGCCTGAAGTGATTCTGGCCGTTGACGCCCAGGTGCGCTTCAGCTGGATCATGCTCGGCCGTGAACCACGGTCAACAGCGGAACTGCTGATGGTCTATGCCGGCATCATGGCCCACGGCACCAGTCTGACAGCCATCGAATGCGCGCGCATGATTCCGCAGTTGTCTGCCACCAGCATCCGCCAGGCCATGCGCTGGGCACGGGACGAACGCCGTCTGAGTCAGGCTTGCCAGGCGGTGCTGGAGTTTATGCAACGCCACCCGATCGCCACCACTTGGGGCCGTTCAGACCTGGCGTCTTCTGACATGATGAGCATGGAGACAACCAAGCGGGTATGGCAGGCCCGGCTTGATCCCCGGCGCAACACGCCCTCCATTGGCATCTACTCCCATGTACGCGACCGCTGGGGAATCTTTCACGCACAGCCCTTCGTGCTCAATGAGCGCCAAGCTGGCGTGGCCATTGAAGGCGTCATACGTCAGGAACGCCTTGAAACCAGCCAACTGGCGGTGGACACCCACGGCTACACCGATTTTGCGATGGCACTGGCCCGGTTGTTGGGCTTTGATCTTTGCCCGCGGTTGAAGGAATTGAAACAACGCCACCTGTTCGTGCCTCGCGGCGCCAAGGTGCCAGCCGAAATAGCTGCGGTGTGCGAGGCCAATGTTGACGTTGCCCTGATCGAAAAGCATTGGGACAGCCTGGTGCATCTGGCGGCTTCGGTCATGAGTGGTCACGCCAGTGCGGTGGCAGCACTGGCGCGGTTTGGCTCTGCTGCCCAGGGTGACCCCATCTATGACGCTGGCGTGCAATTGGGACGTTTGCTGCGAACCGCGTTCCTTGCCGACTACTTTGTTAAGGACGCTTTCAGGAATGAATTGCGCCGGGTGCTCAACCGGGGGGAGGCGGTCAACGCCCTCAAGCGCGCCATTTACACCGGCCGGATCAGCCCGGCACAGGCCAAACGTGTGGACGAAATGCAGGCTGTGGCCGACGCGTTGAGTCTGCTGGCCAACATCGTCATGGCGTGGAACACGTCACAAATGCAGGCTGTTCTGGATCGCTGGTCGAACCGCCGCCAGGCCATTCCGCCGGAACTGATCGGAAAAATTGCTCCCACCAGGCTGGAAAGCATCAACCTGCGAGGCGTGTTCCGCTTTCCTGTTGACCGTTATGCCGACCAAATCCTGCCCTCGCGGCAGGGAGCACCGATAACTGGCACCAACGGATGAAACCGATCACGGTTTGACGCCACGAATCCCGGATTTGAAGGTGAACAGGAAAGCCAACAGAATCAACGATCTACCAACACCACCCCCGCGCCAGTGCTGGGTTTGCGTACCGCCAGTTATTGCACTGAAAACGAGGGGACCCCATGACACGGACACCCTACGGGGCCTGGCCGAGCAGATGCGCCAGGGACTCTCGGGCGTTACAGGGCTGGTGGATCTGACCGTGGAAAAGCAGGTGCTGATCCCCCAGATCACGGTACGGCTGGACCACCGCAAGGCCGCGCAGGTTGGGCTGTCTCCTGGCGAGGCGGTGCGGGTGCTGCAGGCCCTGACGGATGGTGCCCATGGTGCGCAGATCGTGGATGGACTTCGCCGCTATGAACTGGTGCTGCGCCTGCCCGATGACAAACGCAGTCCGCAGGATCTGGCACGCACGCTGATCGACACGCCCGCTGGACAGATACCGGTGTCTGCCATCGCCACGGTCCAGGAAACCGATGGACCCAACCAGATTGGCCGAGAGAACGGTCGTCGCCGCATCGTCGTTTATGCCAACACGGACGGCTCCGACATGGGCCGCGTCATCGGCGATATTCGTGCGGTGATGGCCAAGACGCCTCTGCCCCCTGGGACGTTCCTGAGCCTGGAAGGCCAGTTTCAGGCCCAGGAGCAAGCGATGCAATTGATCGTCGGCCTGTCGCTGGTGTCTTTGGCGATGATCTTTCTTGTTCTGTATGTGCGCTACAAGTCGGCTGTGCTGGCCGGGATCATCATGGCCAACATTCCGCTCGCGCTAATTGGCAGTGTTGCAGCGATGTGGCTGGCGGGAGTGAGCCTGTCTGTGGCCTCCATGGTCGGCTTCATCACGCTGGCGGGCATTGCCACGCGCAACGGGATTTTGAAGGTCAGCCACTACATCAACCTGTGCAAGTTCGAGGGAGAGGTCTTCGGCCAACCCATGATCGTGCGCGGCTCGCTGGAGCGGTTGACTCCGGTCTTGATGACGGCGCTGGTTGCAGCCTTTGCACTGACGCCGCTGCTGTTGGCCGCCGATGCTCCCGGCAAGGAGATCCTGCACCCGGTGGCGGTCGTGATCTTCGGCGGACTCGTCAGCTCGACCTTGCTGGACACGCTGCTGACGCCCGTGATGTTCTGGCTTTTCGGCGAAAGTGCCACCCGGCGCTTGATTGAGGGCAGCAGCGCGCAAGCCGAAAGCGAACCCATAGGCCAGGAGGCCTTCTGATCCCAGGCTCCAGCTTAATTCTCCCCCACTTTTTGATAGGCCTTGGTGCGCTGCCTTTTGAAGCGCGCCAGTGAAACAAACTCAACGGTAGGAAACCCAAATGACCATGAAAAAGAACTTCTCCCAACTGATGGCCGCCACCGCAATCGTGATGGCATCCCTGGCAAGTGCGCCTGCGGCAATGGCCCACGGTGCAGTCGAGCCTGCTCACGGCGGCGTGGTGCAGACCGCCTCCGACCTGTCGTTCGAGTTGGTCGCCACCGCTGACGGCGCGGCAATCTACATTGTGGACCACGACGAGGATGCGGACGCATCCAAGTTTGGCGGCAAGATCACCGTGCTCAACGGTACCGAAAAGGCAGAGGCACCCCTGAAATCTGCAGGCGGCAACAAGCTGGAGGCCAAGGGCGTGAAGTTGGTCAAGGGCACAAAGGTGGTTGCGCTGATCACGACCAACAGCAAAAAGACCGTCACTGTTCGATTCACGGTGAAGTAAGGCCCATGGCGCGCGGCTCCCTGTCCTTGCCTGCACTGCAAGGTGGTCTGCTAGCCTTGCTGGCTGCAGCCCTGTTTGGCATCAGCACCCCGCTGGTTCAACGCCTGGGTGCCGGGCTGGGCGCGTTCACAACGGCCGCGTTGCTGTATGCAGGGGCGGCTGTCGTTGGTGCCTTGTCCCTGCGGACCGCTGCTCACGAGGCAAGGTTGCAGAGATCCGACGCCGGGCGCCTCATCGCCATGGCGGGGTTTGGCGCCGCGCTGGGACCTGTCGCCCTGTCCTGGGGCCTGCAACACACGAGCGGCGCCAGCGCGTCGCTCATGCTCACTCTGGAAGCGCTGTTCACCGCTACGCTTGCGTGGTGGCTGTACAGCGAGACCATGGACCGCCGTGTGTGGGCTGCCATGCTTCTTTTGCTGGCCGGTGGCATGGCTTTGGTCATGGACCAGGGCCTGCAGGGAGGCGCGCAGTTGCTCGGTCTGCTTGCCGTGCTGCTGGCGACGGTGGCCTGGGGTGTGGACAACACCTTGTCCCGGGGACTGGCCGAGCGCGATCCCAGCCAGGTCGTGATGGCCAAGTCGTCGTTGGGTGCCGCTGCGACAGCCTGTCTTGCCATGGTGGCAGGAGAGCCTTTGCCCTCCCTGACGGCTGCTCTAGGGCTCTTTGCCGTGGGGGCCACGGGGTATGGCTTGAGTCTTCGGTTCTACCTTCTGGCACAGCGGGCTTTTGGGGCGGCGCGGACTGGCTCCGTGTTCGCCTTTGCACCTTTCATCGGTGCGGCTGTAGCGTTCGGCTTCGGTGAACGGTCTGCGGGGTGGCTGATGCTGCTCGGTGGTCTTCTGATGCTTGCGGGGGTGCTGCTGCATTTGGCCGAGAGCCACGGGCATGAACATACGCACGAGCCGAGGGAGCATGAGCACGCCCACCGTCATGACGATGGACACCATTCGCACGTTCATGACGTGATGCCCACGGGGAGCCACAGCCATGTGCACTTCCATGAGCCGGTCACCCACGCCCATCCCCATGCGCCGGATGTTCACCACCAGCACAGGCATTGACCAGACCAGATGTCCCAAGACTGAGGCAAAGGAACTTTAACGATGAAAAACTCGATGCTGTCGATTGCTACTGCGCTGGCTTTGCTGGTGCTTTCAGGCTGCAGCACCCCAGTCTATGAGAACCAATATGCTGTGTCCGATGGCTGGAGAATCGGCAAAGTCACCAAACTGGTCAGCGCAGAAGAATTCTTGAAGACGGGTAGCCCTCGCTGCCAGGGAATGGAGATTCGCCCCAATGACCGCTTTGCATTCATCCAAAGGCAAGTGACCCGAGCGCGCGGGCACTTCGCCAAAGTGGACCCGGGCACTGGTATAGCAGTGGGCGACGAGGTTTACTTCAACGCGTGGAAGTGTGACCAACCTCCAATAGTGCCGAAGGTCCCGCGTGGGGCCAAGGCGGGGCAAACGCCGTAGAGACTGACGAGGAGCCTCAACGAGACGGACTCTTTCTGACCGTGCCTGCGTACACCACACTGCCCGCATCGCGATACTGCAATTCCTCCCCAACGCGCACCACGTCAAAGCAGACGGGCGAGACCTTGCTGACCTCGGGCAGCAGCAGGCAGAGTTGGTTGTTCTGCATGCTCCAGCGTCCGGCGCGTGTGCGGCTGTTTTCTGAACGCTCTAGGCGAACATCCAGGAAGTAGTCATGCCCCCAATGGCGTCCGTCGGTGACATGGTGCCCGCCCACCGCTTGACGGATCTGCGCCGTGTTTAGTTTGGTTTCAGGGGGCGCTGCGAAGGCCATGGGCGCCAGTATCCCGCCCAGAAAATATACGCACAGCCCCCCGCTAAAGCAGCGGGGGCACCGCGAAAGTGCCCGCCGTCATGCCACCATGCTTGGAGGCCAGTTGTGCGTCTCTGCCAGCAGTATTCTGGGAGCGTGCTGCGGGATTGTTGATGCTGCTGGGCGGAGTTGTGATGCTGGCGGGAGTGGTGCTGCGTTTGGCGGAAAGCCACAGTCACAAGCACACCCATGAGCCTATGACCCACGCTGGGCCTGTCCGAGTTTCCGTGTGTGAGGCTCACTGAGCCTTCACCGATTTGGCGAAGGTGGATGAGTATCTTACGTGCTCGATTTCGTGAACCGGTCCTCGTAGAGGATCGCAAATTGGTTCATTGCTGACTTCCAGTTGTTGGCAGCCCGCCCCCAGTCTTCGGTGATGTTGCGCAGTGCCAGCCAGATCAGCTTGGTGGCTGCATCGTCGCTGGGGAAGTGCCCTCGGGTTTTGATGATCTTGCGCAGCCTCGCATTCACGCTCTCAATCGCGTTGGTTGTGTAGATCACGCGGCGCACCTCGGGTGGGAAGGCAAAGAACGGTATGACCTTATCCCAGACCCTGCGCCAGGCGCCCACGACAGTGGGGAACTTCTGGCCCCAGGGCCCGGCTTCAAACGCAGTCAGCTCGGCCTCAGCGGCCTCGGCGCTCACCGCCGTGTAGATCGGCTTGATGGCCGTGGCCAGGCTCTTGCGGTCCTTCCATGACGCAAAGTCCAGGCTGCCCCGGATCAGATGCACGATGCAGGTCTGCAGCGTCGTGGCCGGGAACACTGCGCCCAGCGCCTCTGGCATGCCCTTGAGCCCGTCGGTGACGGCGATCAGGATGTCATGGACTCCGCGCGTCTTCAGGTCGTTGAAGACCTTCATCCAGAACTTGGCTCCCTCGGTGTTTTCGATCCAGATGCCCAGGATGTCGCGGCTGCCATCGGGTAGTACGCCCAGGGCCAGATAAACGGCCTTGGAGCGAACCACGGCTTCCTCGCGGATCTTGACCCGCAGCGCGTCAAAGAACACGACCGGGTACATCGACTCCAGCGGGCGACTCTGCCAGGCCGTGACCTCGCTCATCACGGCGTCAGTGACGCTGCTGATGAGGTCGGGCGAGACGTCCACCGAGTACATCTCGGAAAGAAAGCCCTGGATCTCGCGCACCGTCATGCCGCGCGCGTACATGGCGATGATCTTGTCATCAAAGCCCGTAAAGCGGCGCTCATGCTTGCCAATTAGTTGCGGCTCGAAGGTGCCCTCGCGATCGCGGGGGACGTCGATGCGCAAAGCGCCGACATCGGTGAGAACGGTCTTGGCGCTCTTGCCATTGCGGTGATTGGTGGCAGCCCCTTCGGGTTTGGCCTGACCGGGCGCGTAGCCCAGGTGGTGACTCATCTCGGCGCCCAGTGCGCGCTCCAATACGGCCTTCTTGAACTGCTGGAAGATGCCCTCAAGCTCGGCTGGCGTCACCGGCCCGGGGATCAGTTGCTCAAGCGCTGCGGCTGAGAATTGCGGCTGCGCCGCCTTGTCCGCTGCTGAGGTTGTCTTCGTCTTGCGTGGCATTCATGCTCCTTGTTGACATGCTATGCCTCACACACAAAACATCTGACAGGCTCCCCACGCTCACCCCCACGCACCAGATGTGCACCATCAGCACGTTCACAGAACCTCTTGAGTTCGACCGGATAGCGATGGACATACGCGGTCTGCATCTGACAGGATCCGTTGTCGGATCTGGCGCTAGTCCTTACCTCTTCCAAGAACGCAGCAGCAACGCATTGGTCACCACACTCACGCTGCTGAGGGCCATAGCTGCTCCCGCCACCATAGGATTCAACAGGCCAAATGCAGCCAAGGGGATCCCGACCACGTTGTACGCGAATGCCCAGAAAAGGTTCTGACGGATCTTTGCGTACGTGCGCCGAGAGATGTCGATGGCATCTGCGATCAACGCGGGGTCACCATGCATCAGCGTGATCCCCGCAGCATGCATGGCCACGTCGGTGCCCGTGGACATGGCAATTCCCACATTCGCCGCAGCCAGAGCGGGCGCGTCGTTGATGCCGTCACCCACCATCGCAACGTGCCTGCCACCTGACTTGAGCTGCGCCACGATATCCGCCTTGCCTTCCGGCAGCACATCAGCACGAACCTGATCGATGCCCAACGCGCGGGCTACTGCGCTTGCGCTTCCCTTGTTGTCCCCGGTGACCAAGACGGTCTGGATGCCGAGAGCATGCAGTTGGGCAATGGCCTGTTGTGAGCTGGGCTTCACTGTGTCTCCAAATGCCAATAAACCCATCACTTCTGGCGCATCGGTCACGTCAGCCAACCAGGATACTGTGCGGCCCTCTTGTTGCATCTGTACTGCAGCCCCGGTCAGACTGGCCATGTTGACATCCAACTCCTCCATGTAACGTGTACTCCCGAGGCGGATCTGGCGTCCTTTGATGACAGCAGACATGCCTCTGCCAGCTACCGCTGTGACCTCAGTGGCACGAGGAACGGTCACACCCTGGGTGCGTGCAGCGTCCATCACGGCCTTGGCCAGTGGATGCTCGCTGCCGTTCTGAATGGCCGCAGCAAACGGCAGTAACTGATCCTGGAGGCCTTCGGCAGGCATCGCAGCCGTCAAAGTGGGCTTCCCCTCGGTCAGGGTGCCGGTCTTGTCGAACGCCACGGTGTCGATGTGGTGGGCAACCTCCAGTGCTTCTGCATCCTTGATCAGAATACCGTGGCGTGCTGCAACGCCGGTGCCCGCCATGATCGCGGTGGGAGTAGCCAAACCCAGCGCACAAGGGCACGCAATGACAAGTACCGCGACAGCATTGAGGATCGCCTGTTCCCAGTTGCCAGTGGCGAAGCCCCAGCCCATCAGTGTGATGGCAGCAAGGCCGAGCACCACGGGCACAAAGACCGCACTCACTTCATCAACAATCCGCTGGATGGGAGCCTTCTTCGCCTGCGCCGACTCAACCATCCGCACGATGCGCGACAGAGTTGACTCTGCGCCTATCGCAGTCGCCCGTACCAACAACAAGCCCTCCGCGTTCACGGAGCCTCCCGTCACCTTGTCGCCGACGTGCTTCGCAACGGGCAGGCTCTCCCCGGTGATCAATGACTCATCCACCTGGCTTGCGCCTTCGATCACCGAGCCGTCTACCGGGACTCTCTCCCCGGGGCGGACAACCACCATATCACCTACTTTCACGCGTGAGAGTGGAAGATCAATGTCACCGGCATCAGTGCGGACACGCGCAACTTCTGGACGCAGCGCATGCAGTGCCCGGATCGCTTCTGTGGTTTGCCGCTTGGCTCGGGCTTCCAGCCACTTCCCGAGAAGGACAAGCGTGACGATCACAGCAGAGGCTTCAAAGTACAGGTGGGGCGTCCCGTGCTCAGCGTGCTTGAACAGCAGGTACAAGCTCAAGCCGTACCCGGCCGACGTACCCAATGCGACCAGCAGATCCATGTTGCCTGCGCCTGCACGAAGAGCCTTCCAGCCAGCGCGGTAGAACCTCGCGCCCAGCCAGAACTGCACAGGGGTGGCCAGAGCCAGTTGAATCCAGCCGTTGAGTGTCCAGTCTTGACCGAACAGCATGCCAAGCATGGGCAATACCAGGGGGAAGGACAGACCAGCGGCTAGAGCGACAGGCCACCAGGGCGCCGACTGCTTGCCGTGTTCAGTGGAAGTGCTCGTATCCGCAACCTGTGCCTCATAGCCCGCCTTTACAACGGCGGCTACCAGGCGTTCGAGAGGCAATCCTGCATCGAAACGAACCTGCGCACGCTCCGTGGCTAGATTGACTTCCGCATGTTTAACGCCTGGCGCTGCCTTCAGCGCTTTTTCGACACGTCCCACGCACGACGCGCAGGTCATCCCACCGATCACCAGCTCCACGGACTCTTCCGCCACTGCGTATCCAGCCTTTTTGACAGCCGCAGTCAAGGCCGGGACCGGTACCGTTGAGGCGGCAATCACAGAGGCGCGCTCAGTAGCAATATTCACGGTCACCTCACGGACCCCAGGGACGGCTTTGAGGGCCTTTTCAACCCGTCCAACGCAAGAGCCGCAGGTCATGCCAAGTATCGGAAGATTCAGGTGTGCGATAGATAGTGAGGCGGACGGCCCCGCTTCATGGGCAGAGGTGTTCATAGCAATCTCCATGTGGTGTTCAACTACGGCGTTAACCGGCAGAGTTCGAACTTTCAGGGTTGACACGATGGGAGACGCAAGCGAGCCGGCGCTCCTTGTTTGAATATCTGTCTGGCCACTTGACCTTGCCCCAGTGGCAAACCGGAGACTGAAAGCCTCTTAACTTTTTCCAAGAGGTGAAAAATGCATGAAATCCAACTCCCCGACATGACCTGCGGACACTGCGCTGGTATGGTGAGCCAGACGCTTCAGATGACAGACCCTGAATGCAAAGTGCAGGTGGATATGTCCAAACGCATGGTCACTGTGCAAAGTGCGGAAGATCGCAAGACACTGGTCGAGGCACTGACCGAAGCTGGATATCCGCCCGCCTGATCTAGGTTTTACAGAACGTAATACTCAGAGCGCTTGACATTGACACGGTGGTAAGGACGAAAGTCCTTGCTACCGTGTTATTCCATTGCACAGGAGCATCCATGACCACACTCATGAACATCGGCGATGCAGCCAAGGCGGCAGGTGTATCGGCCAAGATGATCCGCCACTACGAGCAAACAGGGTTGTTGCCAGAAGCTGAGCGCAGTGAGTCTGGCTATCGAAAGTACGGTGAGCGCGAAGTTTCGGTACTGCGCTTCATCCGCCAGTCGCGCCGCCTCGGGTTCTCAATGCCCCAGATTGCGGAGTTGATCGGCCAATGGAGTGACACGCACCGCACTAGTCGGCAGGTAAAGGCGATTGCGAAGCGCCATCTGGCGGATCTGGAGGAGAAGCTGCGGGAGATTATCGAGATGAAATCAGCCTTGGAGCAGTTGGTTTCTGTGTGCGCTGGCGACGACCACTCGAACTGCGCAATTCTTGACAACCTGGCGGCGGACAGTCCCTCGAAGCCCAACCACAACGCAAGTTTCGTCAAGCCGACTCGGCGCGGAGCCAAGGTTTCAAAAGCGCACTCTGGTGTGACCGACACGCCGACGAACAGCCATCTAGACCTTATGACGTGGATGCGCGGAGTCCACGTACATCGGAGCGGGCACTGAACTAGGCCCTGAGGGGGGCTTGCGAAGCCATCACCTTGCACCACGATTGCGGCCCGCCCGTACTTGGGTGGGCCACGCTTGTGGCCCACCCGTTTGCATTACTTAGGCGTGGAGCCCGGAGTGGGTTCCTTGTGCGGCATGGCTTCACGCGCATTGGCCTTTTCCTGACCTCGGGCTTCGGCCTTGCTGGTGTCCGCAAGGCCAGAGCCTTGACCTCGCGCTGTACCGCCATCCTTGATCTGCTTCACACTGGTTGCAGGACGGGCTTTCTTGTGGTCTTCGCCATGCGCTTGCGCCTTGGAGTTGGTATAGGGCGTGGCTTCCTGGGTGTCGCCAGCGGCGAATGCGGACGATGCTGCTGTGATGGCGAGGGCAATAAGGAGCGTTTTCATGATTTTTCCTTGGTGGGTTGACGTGCGAACAGAAGAACGCCCCCTTTTCTTGAGGGCGTAGCGAGACACTTTTTGCGCTTACTTGGCAGGCTCGATGGCAGTGACGACCATCTTTCCGCCCTCGTTGATCACCATGAAGCGGATCTTGTCGCCGGCCTGCGCCTTGTCGAGCAGGGCCTTGTCCTTGGCTGTGAACACCATGGTCATCCCCGGCATCTCCAAGTGCTTGATGTCGCCATGCTTGATGGTGATTTTTCCGGCGTCCTTGTCGATCTTGCGCACCTCTCCATCGGTCATGGAGGCTGCGGCCGTGGTTGCGGCTCTTCCGGCGTCTCCAGAGGCTTGCGCCGTGGCTGACAACGGCATGAGTGCGGCCAGCGACAACATCGCGCCGATCAAAAGACTGTTTGCGTTTTTCATGTGAACTCCTTGTTCAATGGCGTGGAGGACTTTTCCGCTTACTTCTTCACCACCGTGACCTGCCCCTTCATGCCAGCGTCGTAATGGCCTGGGTACAGGCAGGCAAACTTGACTTCACCAGCCTTTGTGAACTGCCAGATGATTTCGCCTTGCTTGCCTGGGGCCAGCGACACCTTGCTGGGTTCGTCATGCTCCATATCCGGGAACTTCTTCATGGTCTCGTAGTGTTCCTTGAGTTCGGCATCGGTGCCCATGCTGAACTCGTGTTTGACCTGGCCACTGTTCTTGATCACGAACTTGACCGTTTCCCCCTGTTTGACGGAAATCGCGGCGGGCGTGAAGCGCATGGTGTCAGCCATGTCCACGTTGATTGTGCGGGTCACCTTCGCGGCCTTGCCGGGCTGACCAATGGCCGATTCAGCGCTGCCATGGCCGTGGGCGCCACCGCCGTTATGGCCGCCGCCGTGATTGCCGCCTGCAATGCTGTTGAAGGACAGGGCCACCAGGGTGGAGGCCGCGATCAGGGAAAGAGTGCGTTTCATAGTTGCCTTGGGTTGTGGATGCGATGTGAACGTGGTGATCAGTGGCCGCTGTGCGAAGACGGCTTTTTGACCTTGACGACAGTGTCCGAGCTGGACTTCTCTTTGCGAGGCATGGACTGCCCGCCCTCGGCCTTGAAGCGGGCCGGTTCAGCCATCGGACCGGTGTACTCGTAGGCCACCGTGCCCTCCGGGTTCTTGTACCAACCCGGGTTCTTGTAGTCGCCCGGTTTCTGGTCGCGGCGTACTTTGAGGACGCTGAACATCCCGCCCATTTCGACCGAGCCGAACGGGCCTTCTCCGGTCATCATGGGAATGGTGTTGTCCGGGATGGGCATCTCCATTTCCGTCATGTCTGCCATGCCGCGCTCGCCCATGACCATGTATTCGGGAATCAGGTTGTTGATCTTCTTGGCAACGCCGCGGTGGTCCACGCCAATCATGGTGGGAATGTCGTGACCCATTGCATTCATGGTGTGGTGGCTCTTGTGGCAGTGGAACGCCCAGTCGCCTTCTTCGTCCGCGAGGAACTCAATCTGGCGCATCTGTCCAACGGCCACGTCGGTGGTCACTTCATACAGACGGGTACTCTTGGGTGTGGGACCACCATCCGTGCCGGTGACCAAAAACTCGTGACCGTGCAAATGCATCGGGTGGTTGGTCATGGTGAGGTTGCCGATGCGGATGCGCACCTTGTCGTTGAGCCGAACGTTCAAGGAATCGATGCCAGGAAAGATGCGGCTGTTCCACGTCCACAGATTGAAGTTCAGCATTTCCGCGACCTTGGGCGTAGCGGCGCCGGGCTCAATGTCATAGGCACTGAGCAGGAAGCAAAAGTCTCGATTCACTTCATCAATCAGCGGATGCTTGGTCTTTGGATGCGTGATCCAAAAGCCCATCATGCCCATGGCCATCTGGGTCATCTCATCGGCGTGCGGGTGGTACATGAAGGTGCCTGGACGGCGAGCCACGAATTCGTAGACAAAGGTCTTCCCTGACTGGATCGCTGGCTGGTTCAAGCCCGCCACGCCGTCCATGCCGTTGGGCAAACGCTGTCCATGCCAGTGGATGCTGGTGTGCTCGGGCAGCTTGTTGGTCACAAAAATGCGGACGCGATCGCCTTCCACGACTTCAATGGTGGGACCGGGACTCTGGCCGTTGTATCCCCACAGGTGGGCCTTGAAGCCAGGGGCCATTTCGCGCACGACGGGTTCTGCCACCAGGTGGAACTCTTTGACCCCCTGGTTCATGCGCCAGGGCAGCGTCCAGCCGTTGAGCGTGACTACCGGGTTGTAGGGGCGCCCGGAGTTGGGAACCAGGGGCGCCATGGTGTCGGCGCTGCCCTGGAAAATGGGCTCTGGCAAAGCCGCCATCGCGACTCGGCTTACGCTTGCGGCAGCGACAGCTCCTCCGGCGATGCCTGCAAAGCGGAAAAAATCTCTTCTTGAATTCATGTTGGTTTCCTTGAGGGGATCAGTGGCCTGCACCAGCTTCGGCAGCGGCTGCGCCGCCGCCCGAGACGCCAGCGCTGGTGGGCTTGCCGATGAGAGAGGCCTGAAGGGCCGCATCCGCCTGCCAGAACTGCTGTTCGGCGTTCAGGGCCGCCATCACCGAGTTCACCTGGTCGCGAGAATCGGCGAGCAACTCGAAAACGCTGATCAGCATCCCGTTGTAGCGAAGCTGGTTTTCTTCGGAGATGGTTTTTCGCAGGGGAATCACCTCGTCGCGGTGGTGACGCGCGATGTCATATGCAGTGCGGTACGCGGAGTAGCTCTCCCTAAGGTTCGAACCCGCCGCGCGTGCAGTTGCTTCCAGGCGGTTGGCCGCAGCCAGGGTCTGCGCATTCATGGCGTCGCGCCGCATGCCCCCCCAGTCGAAGATCGGCAGCTGCAGGCTGATCTCGAAGCCGCGCCGCGTGGAGTGGGTGTTCTCTGCTGCATCGAAGACAGAGTCGCGCCGCACGCCCAACTCGATGTCTGTGAAGGTCGTGATCCTGTTCCAGCCTTGCGCGCGTGCAGCTGCGTCGTAGTCGGCTTTCGCGATCTGCAGATCCAGCCGCCCCTTGGATGCCTGACGGCCAGCGTCCGATGCAGACAGCGGCTCCTTGGGCAGTGTGGGCAGGCGTTCAGGCAATTTGAGCTGTTGGGCTTGGCTGTCGTCCAGACCCAGCAGCCGCACCAGCTCCTCACGGGCTGCCGTGACCTGGTGCTGCGCACTGGCCAGCTGGGTCGCTGTGTCGGCATAGAACGCTTGCTGGCGTGCACGGTCAAGCTTGTTGAAATTGCCCACCGATTGCATGCGCTTGGCCAGTTCGGCACCGGCTTGGGCGCTGGCGACGACCTGTTGGGTGTAGGCCAGCGTCTGTTGCGCGGCAACGGCGCGTACCCAGGCCTGACGTACCTGCGTGACTTGGTCCACTACATCGCTGCTCAGGCGCAACTGGGTCTGCTTGATGCGCTGCTCGGCGATGCCTTTGCGCGTAGGCAAGGTCAGCAGGTCCAGCAGCCCGAAGGACAGGAGGCGGCCGATCTCCGTCTCGCTGCCCAGGCGAACGCGCTCCAGGCTGAGAATGGGATTGGCAATCCGACCGGACTGGGCTGCAGTCGAGGCATCCGCCCAATTCTGGGCCACGATGGCCTGCATCGATGGGCTGTTGACCAGGGCGAGTTGTACGGCGTCCTTCTGGCTGAGGGGGTTGCTCAACAGCTCAGAAGCGCGCTGACGCAAGGCATCCCGTTCGTTCTGGTCCCTCGCGAGAGTGAGTTTTCCATCGGTGAAACCGCTTGTCGAAGCATTGGCGCTGGAGAGGTTCTGCTCAAGATTCACGCTGGCACAGCCAGACAGAATGGCGACAATGGCGACAGCCAAAACGATTTTGGTGGGGGGCATGCGCAGTTTGCGGTTCATTGCTTGCCCCCATGGTGTGCATCATGACCCGCAGCGGACGGCTCTTGCCCAGACGCTGGAGCAACCTGGCGCATTTCCTTGGCGTAGGCACGCCATCCGCCGATCTCCCCCACTTTGTCGTTGGCCTCCCGCCAAGACTGCACCTTTTGCTCCTGGTAGGGTTCATAGCTCGTGAACGCTGACCGATAGGACAGCTGATAGTCCGGGTTTGCCATTTCAGGCGCCGCCGATTGGGCGAAACCTAGGGAAGGAGCCAACAGCGCGGCTGCCAGAAGTTGGGTTGATTTAGGTCGTGAAGTCCAAGGATTTTTCATAGGTGCTCCATGCGTTTCTTGATGTAGGGCATTCTGTGCGGACCTTGCTTCCGCCGGAATAACATGTTGGTTACATCTTTGTTATGTTGAAGAAAGGAAAGGGATCTGCGGGCACACTTGCCGCCACATCTGAGTCAAGGAGAATCCCGTGAAGATATTGATCGTCGAAGATGAGATCAAAACCGGCGAGTACCTGCGCCAAGGATTTCGGGAAGCGGGATTCAACGCGGATTTGGTCCGCACCGGCGTGGATGGCCTTCACATGGCCCAGGAAGGCGACCACGACCTGATCATCCTGGATGTGATGCTCCCAGGAATGGATGGATGGCAAGTGCTCAAGAGCTTGCGCCGCAATGGGCAAGAAATGCCGGTGCTGTTCCTGACCGCCAAGGACCATGTGGACGACCGCATCAAAGGCCTGGAGTTGGGCGCCGATGACTATCTGGTCAAACCGTTCTCTTTTGCGGAGTTGCTTGCGCGCGTGAGGACCATCTTGCGGCGCGGGCGCAATGGCACGGAGGTGACGGTGCTGCAGGTCGCCGATCTCGAACTGGATTTGCTGCGCCGACGCATCATCCGCTCGGGCAAGCGCATCGACCTCACGGCAAAAGAGTTCGGACTGTTGGAATTGCTCATGCGTCGCCAGGGGGAAATTTTGCCCCGCTCTCTGATTGCCTCCCAGGTATGGAGCATGAACTTTGACAGCGATTCCAACGTGGTTGAGGTGGCGATGCGACGGCTTCGCGCAAAAATCGACGACGCCTACGACACCAAGCTCATCCAGACAGTGCGCGGCATGGGATACGTGCTTGAAGCGCCCGAGGTGTAAGAGTGAACTCCAGGTATTCGCTGACCACGCGGTTGACGGCTTTTTTTACCCTTGCGTCTGCTTTCGTCCTGGTGGGACTGGGCAGTTTGGTTGCCATCTCCATTGACCGCCATTTTGTAGAGCTCGACCGCGATGCCTTGCGGGACAAGATTCACCTGACCCGCGAAGTGATGGGGAAGGCGACGTCTCCTCAGGATCTCAAAACCCGCCTGGATGATGTTCTGCACAGCCACGAGGGGCTTTTTGTCAATGTCCTTCGCGGCCAAGAGTCCCTGTACTCAACTCCTGATTTCCAGTTCCCGGGCAACATGGTTGAGTTGACTCTGAGAGCCCGGCTGGGGGTTGCATCATGGCAAACCCAGAAGCATGCGTACCGAGGAATGGCCCAATCCGTGTCCATGCCCGACGCCTCGGAAATGCCGTTGCAGATTTGGGTAGCTCTGGATATTGCTCACCACAAGCACTTCATGTACAGCCTGATCCAGGCGCTGGTGGCTTATGTGGCCTTGGCGACGCTGGTGGCGGGAGCCCTGGGCTGGTGGGCCGCCAAAAATGGCTTGGCGCCTCTTAGGACCATGCGCACGCGCGCAATGGCCATCACGGCACAACGGCTGGACGAACGCATTCCCAGTCACGCATTTCCCATTGAGATGGCTGACCTTGCGACGACTCTGAACGAAATGCTCCGGCGCCTGAAAGAAGAATTTGACCGCCTGTCCGAGTTCTCCTCGGACTTGGCACACGAGTTGCGCACCCCGATCAACAATCTGATGACACAGACGCAAGTGACGCTCAGCCAGGCCAGGACTACAGCCGAGTATCAGGACATCCTCGCGTCCAATGCCGAGGAATACCAGCGCCTGGCACGCATGGTTGCTGACATGCTGTTTCTGGCAAAGGCTGATCATGGACTCATCCTGCCCAGTACGGAGAGGATCGCCGTGCACGATGAGGCAAGTGCCCTGTTTGAGTTCTATGAAGCACTGGCTGAAGAAAAGCAGGTGCACCTGAGGCTGTCTGGCGAAGGGGATGTCTGCGGCGATCGATTGATGTTGCGCAGGGCGCTCAGCAATCTTTTGTCCAATGCCATTCGATACACCCCGCCCGGTGAGCAGATTGCCGTTGAGATTCAGGGTGATGTGCATGGAACGACGGTGAATGTGATCAACCAAGGGCCCTCCATCGATGCGCAGCTGCTCCCCAGGCTGTTTGACCGGTTTTTTCGGGCTGACAAGTCGCGCAAGCAACTCGACTCCGATGGTGCAGGTCTTGGACTGTCCATTACCCAGGCCATCGTTCACGCGCATCGCGGCCGCATTTCCGTGAGTTCGATAAGCGGCACGACCTGTTTCTCGATGTACTTCCCCAGCACGAGAATCGTAGGAAAGCTCCCGACAACAGATGCATGATCCATTTGCCGAACTCATCGACTGCTGGAAAGCGGATCCAGGCAGTACCTACAACACCTGGTTTCTGTGGGACCAGCGGATAAAGAACTTCCGCTCAATCCGCCGAGGGATTGCACAGGTGGTGGTGGATATTCGCGCTGGGACTTTTGGCAACGCCTACCGAGGTTCCTCGCTGGAGACAGTGGTAGGTTCGGTCGCGGAGCAGCGTCAGATATTCAAGGGCGCGGACCACGCGTTTCTATGGAAGCCCAAACTGCGCACCCCCGATATCTATGAGAACGCCAGCAACCAAAACGCTTTTGCCGATTTGCTGCACGCCTGCGACCACTGCAACTGTGCACAAGACGTGGTGGCGGCGATACAGCGTATAGACGCCATTGGCATCAAAGGCCTGGGCCCGGCTGTAGCGAACTTGCTTTACTTCATCCACCCTACGCTGGTTGCCCCCTTCAACACAGCCATCGTCAAAGGATTCAATGCTGTCGCCGGAGGTGGGGTGAAGCTTGGCCGCTGGGACCACTATCTCTCGATGCGTGAAGGCCTGCTGCGTCTGAATGAGCAATACCGCCTGAAGCTCTCCAATGACCTGGGAGCGATAGCTGGACTCATGTTTGACGTTGGCGCTGGCCGCTATGCAGCGCCGCCCGCCGCAATGGACGGTACCGCGATCGACCTCTGGAGAAAAGATCTGGAGCGAGTGCGGCAGGAGTCCGCTGCCATGCAAAAGGAGTTGGCTCTGGCCCGCGAGAGCGACGCAACCCATACGGGCGTCCAGGCCTTGCTGCGGGACCTCGGAAAAGCCCTGGGGTTTGATGTCTGGATTGCTTCCAACGACCGAGGACGGGTGCACGGCAGCGGCCTGCTGGGAGACGGGTGCATGGACCAACTGCCCGCCATGGCAGATGGTGGTCTGGAATCCGTGCGGTTGATTGACGTTGTGTGGGTCGATACCCACACCAGCCGCGTTGCGGCTGCGTTTGAGGTGGAGCACACCACGTCTATCTATTCAGGGATAGTGCGCATGCTCGACCTGGCTTTGGGAACCCCCGTCGCAGAAAAATGTGCGCTGTTTCTGGTGGCCCCGGACAATCGCCGCGACAAGGTGGCGGAGCAACTTCAAAGACCGGCCTTCTCCCGCGTTTCGGAACTGGGGATTCGTTATCTTCCCTACAGTCAGCTGGAGCAGCACCATGCGTCCATGAGCCGCTTTGGCTCCAGCATCAAGCCGCTGCTTGAGATTTCGCAACGGCTGTAGGCCGTCTGGTCGGCCAAAGCCGCGCGTGTCCACGAGGTGCTGGCCGCGCCGTTGGCGACGGGCCTGCCTGGTGCTGTCAGCAAGATGATTTTCTTGCAATACCGAGCTGCGCAATTGGAGGGCGGGCGTCCCAGTCCGAAGGCTTATGGGTTGGCAAACGGGACTTACCATTTCTCGCACGCGACCCTCGTCGTCAGAACAGCGGAGCCAACATGAGCGTAACCACCCACCCCATCGACGCACTACGGACAGTCACCCAGGTGGGTCCGTCGGCGCTCAAACCATCCGGCGTTCAAGGCGGCGGATTTTTGGAAGCGATGAAGCAGGCCCTCTCAACCACGAGCAAGTTGCAGGCGGAGTCAGGCCGTCTGAATCGCGAGGTCACTTTTGAGAACCCTACTGTGAGTCTTGAAGAATCGATGCTCGCCGGGGTCAAGTCCAACATTGCATTTCAAGCCACCCTCCAAAGCCGAAACCGTGTCGTTCAGGCCTACACCGACGTAATGAACATGCAGGTTTGAAGCTGCACCCAGCAAGGTGAGTGAGGCGGCGATGCCAAATAGCGGCACTTGATACGATGGGCGAACTCAGGCTTGGCGCATCGGAAGGCACAAGTATCCACAAAGGAGATCGGTATGCAGTCCAAGGATCATTGGGAGCAGGTCTACACGACAAAGGCCAGCTCCGGCGTGAGTTGGTTCCAGGAGCACGCGCGGCAGTCGGTGCAGCTGATTCAGCAAACGGGCGCCTCCCCTGACGCCAGCATCATTGATGTGGGCGGTGGCGCTTCGACGTTGGTGGACGATCTGCTCGATGGGGGATACAGGAAAATCGCGGTCTTGGATTTATCAGAGGCAGCGCTGGCGGCATCGCAGTCACGTTTGGGGGACCTCGCCACCAAGGTTTCCTGGCTGGTGGGCGACATCACAACACTGGAACTCCCACGGCACGCCTACGATGTATGGCATGACAGGGCAGTATTTCATTTCCTGACATCGCCCCAGAAGCGCAAGGCCTATGTCGAGTCGGTTCTGCACGCAGTCAAGCCTGGAGGGCACGTCGTCGTGGCAACCTTTGCCGAGGACGGGCCGCAAAAGTGCAGCGGGCTAGAAGTGATGCGCTACA
Organism: uncultured Gammaproteobacteria bacterium; assembly: GCA_947085645.1. Taxonomy (GTDB): domain Bacteria; phylum Pseudomonadota; class Gammaproteobacteria; order Burkholderiales; family Burkholderiaceae_C; genus Acidovorax. The sequence continues at coordinate 5,843 of CAMTXG010000040.1, read as the reverse complement.
ACGCGGATGGACTGCATGCAGAGTTTGGCGCTCCGTTCACGCTTTTGCAGCAAGAGCGCGAAGAGCACCGAACGCCATTCGGAACGGTGCAGAGATTCATCTACTGCCTCTGCCGCAAAGAGCCAAACTGAGGTCTCTCCCGCCACTGCGCGGGCAACCGATATCTCGCCGGACGCTGCTTGGTTGCAAGCATTTTGCTGCCAAGGCCAAGTGTTTTTTCCTCGGGCCTCTGCAGCGGGCGGTAAGAGAGTTTAGAACTGCGGATCCTTGGCCGAAGTATCTACGTTGGTCGCCACAGCGGCATGGTGTGCCGCGTGGTAGCGGTCTGGATAGATCTCGTTGAGTTTGCGGCCATCCTCACCCACCGCTACAAGTTCACCTTCGCGAATGGCACGTGCCAGTTCGCTCTTGACCTGATCGCGGGTCTTGTAGGACTTGGCTTCCACAACGGGGTAGCGCCGCGACATCAGTTCATTGAGCTTGGCACCAGACTCTCCCGCCGCAAGCATTTCACCCGATCGAATTGCCTGTTCCAGTTCAGCTCGCACTTGCTCGCGGCTTTTCGGGGATTGCGCAGTAGCCGTTGCAGGATATGCCCTGGGGTTGAGTTGCTTGAGCGTCAGGCCGGATTCGCCAGAGGCAAGCATGTCACCACTTTGCATGGCCTGTGTCAGCTCCGCCTGAACTTGCTGGCGCGTCTTGCTGATTGCCTGATCCGAGGCGAACGCGGGAGCGGCGATCAAGGAGAGGACGATGAGGGTGGACTTGAGTTTCATGATGAACTTTTCCTTTTTGAGAAAATGATGGATTGGGTGTGTAGAGCTGTATGCCAGTTCGGGGAGTGGCGCACAGCCGTGGTTCTCTTGAGCGGGGATCAGGGCAGTTGTCGGGCGTCAACCCAGCCTGCCTCGCCGCCCATGTCGCGCACACCGTCGCGCCCCACGGGATTGCGCTTGGCCGATTGCAATTCATCCAGGACCTGTTGGCGGGTTTTCGTCAGCTTGGGGCCTGGGACGAGTGGATAAGTGGCGGGGTAGCCACGGCTGATCCAGTACAACGAGCCGTCCTTCTGTGCCGCGAGAACGGTGCTTTCAACAGACTGGCGGGTAACTGCGTTGCCCAGATGGTCGGCAGCCAAGCTCACGCCTTCTTCCTGGCTTGGGCTGGTGTGATACACCGACGTGGCGAAAGAAGCTGTGGCGGATGCAGCAAGGCTGGCGACGAGGATTGCGGTACGAACTTTCATGATGGTCTCCTGTGGCGCCGGATGCCCGATATGGTCCATCCAGGTGGCGTTTTGTGCGCCACGGAGAGAAGTCTATAAATCGCACCCGAACAGGACGGTGACCTGCTGATTACTCTTTTGATACCCGCGCACGCTGATGCAGGTTTGGGTTGCATTGCGCCCGCTACCAGGCAACCAAGTGACCAGTCCCGCGCGCTGAGTTCGAATATGACGCCCCGATTACGGCTTTGATTCCCAGTTGTCATCTTCAAATCGAAACACAAGAAAGTCTGTCGATTTCAGGGGAATAGCCGGTGCCAGCCTACAGCGCTGACAGCTCTTGGAGAAACAAGATCGCTACACCTCGCAACCGTTTGCGCTGGTCTAGTGCTTCTTTGAACTTGCTTGTCACCCCTTTATGAGATTCCGATGGACCACACTTTGAACCCATATACCTCGTGCATTGAGGCTTGCCTGTCGTGCGCGACGGCCTGTAACCAGTGCTTTGCAGCCTGCCTCAAGGAAGTGGACGTGAAAATGATGGCGCGCTGCATTGCTCTGGACGCAGACTGCGCGGCGCGCTTGTAGCTTCGCGGCCGACGCCGTGGCGCGCAGCAGCGAGCATGCGGCTGCAATTTGCGCGCTGTGCGCGCAGATCTGCAAGGCTTGCGCCGATGAGCGCGCCAAGCATGAGGCTAACCACTGCAAGGCCTGTGCGCAGGCTTGTCTCAAGTGCGCCCAAGCTTGTCGCAGTAATAGCCCTTGATCGATGTCAAGGGTGGCGAATGTTCCTGCTTGACACTCCCACCGTGTTAAGCCTTATCGTTCCCACAAGGTCTACCACTGATGACTTTTGTTGGAGAACACCATGAACCACGACCACACCACAGAGCATTCGAACGCTACAAATCCGGCTGGAAGCCGCAAAAAGTTGATCGGCGCAGTGATCATGCTTGGACTGATTGGTGCTTTCTTTCTGCTTAGAGAGCACTGGTCGCACATCGCTGGCTATTGGCCTTACCTACTCTTGCTGGCCTGCCCACTAATGCACCTCTTCCATGGACATGGGGGCCACGGTTCGCATGGCGGCGGATCAGGTCGCAACTAATCCTGCGCCACACGAAACTCACCTTCAGGAATCGCAACCATGGCTACAGCAGCGCCCCACGAACATGCTCATCACGGGCATCAGCCTCATGAAGGCCATGAAGGACACGCACCTCCGTCCAAGGCGGCGTTGAAGGATCCCGTCTGCGGTATGCCGGTGACGACCCAGTCCCAATACACCGCCCTCCACGAAGGCCACAACTACTACTTTTGCAGCGCCAAGTGCCAGGGGCGCTTTGTCGAAGCGCCACAGAAGTACGCACCGGGCGCTCAAGGCGAGTCTGGGACGGAGCCTGAAGCAACTCAGCCAGGCACCATCTACACCTGTCCCATGCACCCGGAGGTGCAGCAGGACCATCCCGGAAACTGCCCTAAATGCGGCATGACGCTGGAGCCCATGCTCCCCACGCTGGATGAGGGAGAAAACGCCGAACTTGTGGATTTCCGGCATCGCTTCTGGTGGACGTTGCCACTGACCGTGGTGGTCACCATCCTGGCTATGGTGGGACACCGGCTGCAGTGGTTCGAGATGGGCACCCAGAGCTGGATTGAGCTCGTGCTGACAGTCCCCATCGTGCTGTGGGCTGGCTGGCCCTTTTTTGTGCGTGGTGTCCAGTCCATCGCGAACCGCAGTCCCAACATGTGGACGTTGATCGGCCTGGGCACGGGCGCCGCATTTGTCTACAGCGTGGTCGCCACCGTTGCGCCCGGGGTGTTTCCTGCCTCGTTCCAGGCCATGGGCCGCGTGGCGGTGTACTTCGAAGCAGCAGCCGTCATCATCTCGCTCACGCTGCTAGGCCAGATGCTGGAGCTGAAAGCACGCTCGCAGACTTCTGCCGCCATCAAATCGCTGCTGGGCCTGGCCCCCAAGACAGCGCGGCGTATCGACGCTAACGGTCAGGAGAGTGATGTTCCCTTGTCCCATGTCCATGTGGGAGACCTCTTGCGCGTGCGCCCCGGTGAGAAGGTGCCGGTGGATGGCGTGGTGGTCGAGGGGAGCAGCGCGGTGGACGAAGCCATGCTCACTGGCGAGCCTGTGCCCATCGTCAAAGGACCTGGGGACGCCGTCATCGGAGCCACGCTCAATACCAACGGCGCTCTGGTGATCCGGTCCGAGCGGGTGGGCTCGGCCACCATGCTGTCGCAGATCGTTCAAATGGTGGCCCAGGCGCAGCGCTCACGGGCCCCCATGCAGCGCATGGCGGACCAGGTGGCGGGGTACTTTGTCATGGCCGTGGTGGGCATCGCGTTGCTCACGCTGTTCGCGTGGGGCCTGTTCGGCCCGGAGCCACGTTGGGTCTATGGCCTGGTCAACGCCGTGGCCGTGCTGATCATCGCGTGTCCTTGTGCGTTGGGCCTCGCGACTCCTATGTCGATCATGGTGGCCACAGGCCGGGGGGCGACCAGCGGCGTGCTGTTCAGGGACGCAGCAGCCATCGAGAACCTGCGCAAGGTGGATACGCTGATTGTGGACAAGACTGGCACGCTCACAGAGGGCAAGCCTTCCTTCGAGCGGGTTGTTGCCATGCCCGGTCTGTCCGAGGATGAGGTTCTGCGCCTGGCAGCCAGTCTGGATCAAGGCAGCGAGCATCCGCTGGCCGATGCCATTGTCCAAGCGGCCCGCGCCAAGGGGCTGGCCCTGGACAAGCCCGAGGACTTTGAGTCCGGGTCTGGCATCGGGGTGCGCGGACGGGTCGCTGGGCGCCAACTCGCCTTGGGAAACACGGTCCTCATGGAGCAGGTCGGGGTTTCTGCGAACCCGCTGCTTGCGCAGGCAGAGGCCTTGCGCGCCACAGGCGCCAGCGTGATGTACCTGGCGGCCGATGGCCAGCTTCAAGGCCTGCTTGCGGTCTCGGATGCCATCAAGGCCAGCACGCCGGAAGCGCTGGCGACCTTGCATGCGGCGGGGCTGCGCATTGTCATGGCCACGGGCGACGGCATGACCACCGCCAAGGCGGTGGGGGCAAAGCTGGGGATTGATGAGGTTCATGGCGAGGTCAAGCCTGCGGACAAGCTGGCCCTGGTGTCCCGGCTACAGGCCGAAGGCCGTGTTGTTGCCATGGCGGGTGACGGGATCAATGACGCGCCCGCCCTTGCCAAGGCAGACGTGGGGATCGCGATGGGTACTGGCACCGATGTGGCGATGAACAGCGCACAGGTCACCTTGGTCAAGGGCGATCTGCGAGGGATTTCCACGGCGCGGGAACTGTCGGAGGCAACGGTGGGCAACATGAAACAGAACCTCATGTTCGCCTTCCTCTACAACGCGCTGGGCATACCGATTGCTGCAGGGCTGCTGTATCCCTTCACCGGCTGGCTGTTGTCGCCAATGATCGCGGCCTTGGCAATGAGCCTGAGTTCGGCGTCCGTGATCGCCAATGCCCTGCGACTTCGCAAGGGCTGAGATGGCTCGGCAGGCCCGGATTTGATCTAGGTTAAGTCCGTGGCCATCGCTGGGGATACCATTCGCACCATGATCTTCGCCAGAAGCACCGTATCGCGCCAAGGACGCTGGATAACCAGCTTCCTGGTCGCGGCGTTGCTTCTGATGCAGTTCGCGTTGGCCGCCTATGCCTGTCCCAAGCTGGACTCCGCAGCCCATGCGGCATCGATGCAAAAAGCGGGCATGGCCATGGGAGATGCCGTCGGCATGCCCTCCATGCCCGATTGCCACGCGATGGCGGGCACCATGGATGAGCAGGATCCTCAGCTGTGCCGAGCCCATTGTGACGGCGACAGCTTGTCCTCCCCCTCGCTCCAAGGTCTCGATCTGCAGGCGCTAGCGGCGCACGCCATTTGGGTTGCCTATGTGCTGCCTGTGGTCCTGGATTCCGAGCGCCAAATCGATCCGCGTGCTGTGTACGCGGAGCTGGACATTCGAGCGGGCTCTCCCCCCATCTATCTAACCCATCAGGTCTTTCGGAATTGATCGTGCACGGCTTGCGCGCTGCCTTGCAGCGTTTGCGCAAGTCTGATTTCGTGCCCTTTCATTTCGAGGACCATCATGCCCATCACCTCCTTTGGCGCTCCCTGCGAGCGCCTGTCTGCGCACCAGCGCATTCATCCCATCTCTGAGCGCATCCAGGTGCGCAACCTCCACCATCTGCGCCTGGGCGCTCTCGGGGTCCTGTTGGCCAGCATTGGCTTGGCTGGCAACCAGGCACACGCACTGGGCTTTGCAGAGGCCTTGGATCTGGCGGAGCAGCACAGCCCTCGCATCACGGCCCAGCGGCTGCAGATTGACGCAGCCACCAGCACCCGGCAGGCGGCGGGAACGCTGCCGGATCCCAAGCTCTCGGTCGGTATCGAGAACTTTCCCATCAGCGGCATGGATCGCTTCAGCCTTACGCGCGAGTCCATGACCATGCAGCGCCTGGCGCTGATGCAGGAGGTTCCCAACCGTGCCAAACGAGATGCGCAGATCGCCAGCGCCCAGGCCAAGGTGGAGCGCGAACGCGCCACTCTGGGGGTCCAGCGTCTGCAGATCCGCCAGGAGCTGAGCCAAGCCTGG
>CAMTXG010000039.1:0-126434 GCA_947085645.1 uncultured Gammaproteobacteria bacterium | reverse complement strand
GCCGCCGTCCCCGGCCTCACGCACTGCCGAGCGCAGCCTGGATCAACCCACCACCATTGGAGACCAACGCCCAGAACAAGAAACAGTCCTGCACAGTAAATTTATGACAAGCGGTGCAGCAAAGTCATTGACACGTTCCGGCACGTCGGGTTTCCCCGTACCTCCGCGACTCAGTCAATGTCGGCCATGCGACTGTCAGCGCAGGTGACGAAGCTCTAGACTGCCATCGCAAGTGCAGTGTTTCATGCTTGATGGCACAAATAAAAAGGATGGATTTTTGGCTCTGGCAAGGCGCAAACCGGAGCGATACCGGGTGTATCGCGAGGATTTGCAACGCCGCCAGAGGCGAAAAAACGCCTTTTTATGTGCCAGATAGCGTGAAACACTGCACTAGAAGCGTTGATCCGTCGCCCCTCGCACCAATCAATGGAGACATCCATGGACACCACAACCGGTCCCAACAGTGGAACTGATCCCTGCGCATTCAAGAGTTTTGCCGAGTTCTACCCGTTTTATCAAAGCGAGCACAGCAATCCCACGTGCCGTCGGCTGCATTTCTTCGGGTCCAGCCTGACGCTGCTATGCATCGCTGCGCTGCTGTTTACGGGCAGACCACAGTACCTGTTGTATGGACTTCTCTGTGGATATGGCTTTGCATGGATCGGGCACTTCGGCTTCGAGAAGAACAAGCCCGCCAGCTTCAAACGGCCGCTCTACAGCCTTATGGGCGACTGGGTGATGTACAAAGATATCTGGACGGGCAAGGTACCGTTCTGACGCTATTCACCCTCCGAAGCAGCCGATGGCAAACCAGGCATGGTTCGATTGATACCTCGGGTCGCAACCATTGACCTCACGGGAATCACGGGTCGCAGGGCTATCCCTTCGGTCGGCTCTGCAAAAGACGCTACCAGGTCGGCCAGCGTCACGCCATCGAGCACGGCAAGGTAAGCATCCATGGCCCGGCCCAAAACACCCTTCAGGCGGCAGTGACCGCTCAGGCGGCACTGATCGGTGGCCGGGTCAAAACACTCCACCAAGTTGAAATCCGTCTCGGTCGTGCGGACCACGACGCCTACGTTGATGTCGGCAGCAGGCCGCATCAGCCGCATGCCACCCCCGCGGCCCCGTGTGGTTTCAAGCAAGCCCTGCGCGGAAAGCTGCTGCACGATCTTCATCAAGTGGCTGCGAGATATGCCGTAGCCCTCGGCCACCTCAGTGATGGTGACAGGCTGCTCACGACCCTCGGTAGCCGCGCAATACATCAGTACGCGCAGGGTGTAGTCGGTCCATTGGGTCAGGCGCATGGTTTTGTCTAAAGTCAAATTAAAGATTCACTTGTTTTGCATTTTATTGACTAAAATATTCATATCAAATGAATCTTTAAAGGACGCACCATGAACGCTCGCGCAAATCATCTCAATACGTCGGCCGCAGCACCCTCTCCTGCCAACACGCCGCTCAGCGCAGAGCAACAGATAGGGCAAATCGCAGTGCAGCTGCCCGGTGCCACGGCGGTGTTTCGCCGCCTCAAGCTCGACTTCTGCTGCGGTGGGCAGGTCAGCCTTGCAAAGGCTGCAGCCGACAGGGGCCTGAATGCCGCCGAGGTGCTGAAAGAGCTCGCCGCGTTGCAACGCAGTGATAGCCTGCCAGAGGCTGTCTCGCCCAACGCGCTGATCGATCACATCCTGGCGCGTTACCACGAGGTTCACCGCGCGCAGTTTCCAGAGCTGATCCGCATGGCACGCCGTGTGGAGGCCGTGCATCGCACCCATCCACTGGTGCCTGCGGGTCTGGCGGATCTGCTGGAAGAAATGCATGAAGAGCTGCTTTCGCACATGGGCAAGGAGGAACAGGTTCTTTTCCCCATGCTCAGGACGGGCGGCAACCCCTTCGTGGAGCAACCCATTGGCATGATGCGTGCCGAGCATGTGGATCACGGCGCGGCTCTCGACCGGCTCAATGCAATGACAAACGATGCCACGCCACCACAAGATGCCTGCAACACCTGGCGCGCGCTCTATGCGGGCATCGCGCAACTGGGTGATGACCTCGTCAACCACATCCACCTGGAGAACAACGTACTGTTCCCCCCATTTGAAGCAGCAACTGGAACAGAAGCTAAGGGATGTGCTTCGCCAACCTGCGGATGCGACTGAAAATGCAAACTGTCGCGATGAGCGAACCGACGAAAACGCCAACCTTCACAGGAGGCCACACACTAAGGCGAACGCCAGACCTGCAGACCATCACCGAGCTGGTACACGGCTTTTATGGCGACGTGCGCCAGGACCCGTTGTTGGGCCCGGTATTCGACAAAGCGCTACACGGCCGGTGGGATGACCATCTGCAGCGGCTGGTGGACTTCTGGAGCACGGTGGCGCTGGGTACACGCAGCTTCAAGGGCGATGTTTTCAGCAAACACATGGCCCTGGAAGGCGTCACGCCCGCCCACTTTGCCGCCTGGGTGGGTCTGTGGCAGCGGCATACCAACCGTCTGTTTGCGCCAGATGTGGCGCGCGATCTGCAGGCGGCGGCGCATGGCATAGCGCGCAATCTTTTCCGGGGCTACTTCGGCTCTGACCCCGCTTTTGCGTCGCCGCGTGATGACGACAAGGGCGATGGTGCACGCACTGACCAAGCCGCAGCGCAGCACTGCGGTGTGCAGGATCAACCCTGAAAATGCGGGCACTCAGCACGCGCTCTGGGCAGTGACCAACCGCCGCAGGCGCCTACTTCCCCTTGGTTCCCGGCGTAAAGAACAACGCCAAGCCCACCGCAATGAGCGCCACAGGCCACCACACGCGCAACAGCTCCCGCAGGCTGATGCTGATGAGTCCCAGATTGGTGAGCAGGAAAAATACGCCCAGAACCACCAATACGATTGCAGCAATATTGCCCTTCATACGCCTCCCCCTGAGTTGTTGCACGCTATTGAAAGCGATTGTGACGTGGCGCGCCACCGGCAAGTGCAGTGTTTCATGCTTGATGGCACCAATAAAAAGGATGGATTTTTGGCACTGGCAAGGCGCAAACCGGAGCGTTACCGGGTGTATCGCGAGGATTTGCAACACCGTCAGGGGCGAAAAGACGCCTTTTTATGTGCCAGATAGCGTGAAACACTGCGCTAAATGCGCCAAAAATCAAGATACGCCTGAACGGTTGAATCAACGGCCCCGCAAGGGTGTGAGCAGATCCGACAGTCCGTTGTGATCGATCTCCTGCATCAACGCCAAAAGCTGCCCCAGCTCGCCCTTGGGGAATCCTTCGCGTGCAAACCAGTTCAGGTAGTTGCCCGGCAGATCGGCCAGCACAGTGCCTTTGTGTTTGCCGTACGGCATTTGCATCGTGACGAGGCGCTGCAGCTTATCTGGGTCCATGGGTGTCACAGCACTACCCCCCTGCACGCTTGACCTTGTGGCCCAGCTTCTGCAGCGCGGCGATGACGCGATCCACATGGTCTCCCTGGACCTCGATCACACCGTCTTTCACCGTGCCGCCACTGCCGCAGGCGGCCTTGAGCTGTTTGCCCAGCTGCTCCAGCGCGGCACTGTCCACCAGCACGCCCTTGACCAGCGTGACGGCCTTGCCGCCGCGGCCCTTGGTTTCGCGCGACACGCGCACGATGCCGTCGCCGGTGGGCAAGGGCTTGTTCAGCTTGCAGGTGCACTGCGCGACAGGCTCGCGGCAGTCGGGGCACATGCGGCCCGATTCGGTGGAATACACCAGCCGTCCCAGGTCTGCCAGCGTCTTCATGGCTTTTTCCCTTCGACCTCTTGCTGCAACATGTGAAAGTTGAGCAAGCGCGTTGCAAGCAGGGTTTCCGTCAAAAAGCACACCAGAGCGAGCAAAAACGAGGCCACGCCTGCCAGAAACCCCGCCACTGCCAGCCGGTTCGATTGGAAATTGGTGGTCTCACCCAAAAACAGCAAGATGATGGTGATGCCGATCAGGAACGCGCAGAACGTGAGCAAGCCGATGCAGCCATTGGCCAGCCGACCGCGCAGCCGCAGATCCGCCAGCTCGCGGTACGCACGGGCCAGAAACTCGGGTTCGGTGTTGGCGCGCGCGCGGTCTTCTACCACGCGGGCCCGGTCGATGATGCGGGCCAGCCGACCCGCAACGGCACCAATCATGCCGGACACGGCGGTGAGCAAAAACACAGGGGCCACCGCCAGTTGAATACCGTGGGTGATGGCAGAGGAATCAAGGGTCAGGGCCATGGGTGCTTGGATGGTGGGGAAATCGACGACTGCCGACGGTCCGATTATCGACGCCGAAGTCTCGAGTCGAAAGCCGAGACAACAACGCCCAGCCCGACATCAAACAGCCCCTGAATCGCATTCGCGCAACGAAGGCGGCAGCTATACGCACAGCCCCCGGCGACAACTGCGGCGACAATCTCCTCCATCTTTCTTCGTTTGCGCTGTCGCGCGTTGCGTTTGCAACGCGGTCCCAGCGCCGCCTCCATGCCCTTTGCCTCCCTCGGTCTGTCCCCTGCCCTTGCCCACGCTGCAGAAAAAGCGGGTTTCGCCACGCCAACACCTATCCAGGCTGCCGCCATCCCGGTCATCCTGCAGGGCGCAGATCTGCTGGGCGCCGCTCAAACCGGTTCGGGCAAAACTGCCGCCTTTGCCCTGCCATTGCTGCAGCAGTTGCAACTGAGGGCCACCGGGGGCCCGCGCCGGGTGCGCGCGCTGGTGTTGGTGCCCACGCGCGAACTGGCAGCCCAGGTGGGCGAGGTACTGCGCAGCCTGGCCCAGCACCTGCAGCACCCGCTCAAAGTCGCCATCGTCTTTGGTGGCGTGTCCATCAACCCGCAGATGCTGGGCTTGCGCGGCGGCGCCGACATCGTTGTGGCCACGCCGGGCCGCCTGCTGGACCTGGTAGGGCACAACGCCCTGCGCCTCTCCGCCGTAGCGCACCTGGTGCTGGACGAGGCCGACCGACTGCTGGACCTGGGCTTTACCGAAGAGCTGACGCGGGTGCTGGCGCTACTGCCAGCGCAGCGGCAAAACCTGTTCTTCTCAGCCACCTTCCCCGCCGCCGTTCAGGCGCTGGCCGATGGCCTTCTCAAAAGCCCGGTGCGTGTGGAGGTGCCACACACCCCCGGCAACGAACCCGCCATCGAGCAGCGCGCCATCGCCGTGGACGCCATTCGCCGCACGCAGTTGTTGCGCCATCTGGTCAAGGAACACAATTGGTCGCGCGTGCTGGTGTTCGTGGCCACGCAATACGCGGCCGAGCATGTGGCCGAAAAGCTTTACAAGGCGGGCATCTTTGCCACGCCTTTCCATGGCGGGCTGAGCCAGGGCGCCCGCAATCAAGTACTTCAGGAGTTCAAGGACGAGCGCTGGCAGGTGGTGGTGACCACCGATTTAGCGTCACGCGGTATCGACATTGCGCAGTTGCCTGCAGTGGTCAACTACGACCTGCCACGTTCTGCCGTGGACTACGTGCACCGCATCGGCCGCACCGGGCGCGCAGGCGAAAGTGGCGTGGCTGTGAGTTTTGTGACAGCAGATGCCGAACCACATTTCATGTTGATAGAAAAACGCCAGCACCTGAGCCTGCCACGCGAACAGATTGCTGGCTTCGAACCCACCGAGGCGCCTGCGCCCCCATCAGCCTCGGACCCCGAGGGCACCGGAGGTATCAAGGGCAAACGCCCCAGCAAAAAGGACAAGCTGCGTGCGGCAGCGGCACAGTCACCGGGCCCTCAGAACGACGACGCCTGACCATAGGCGGCTGATCCATCAACCGATACGCAGGTTTTACACCTCGTCGTCGTCCTCGCCGAAACCATCGGCCTCGCCGCCTTCGCGTGGAAGGCCCGCTGGGCGCGATGTGCGCTTGCCAGGCTTTGCAATGATTTCCACATAAAACTGCGCCCCCCCTTCGGCCGCCACCTCGTTGATCAGGCCCGTCAGGGCCGACAGGTGCGCGGTTTCGGCCACTTCTTTGGTGCGCCCGAACTGGCAGTCAAAGTCCCAAAAATCGGCACCTTCGGGAAGGTCGCGCCGACGTTCGCGCTTGATGTATTTGCGGATTTCGTGCTTGACGGCATCCAGAACGCGGTCGCGGTTCTTGCCTTCAATGTGGAGTTGGAAAGTTTTTCTCATGGGCGATGGTACCGCCTGTGACAGTTAGCAATTCACACAGGGACGGCTGAGTGCCACAATGGTGAATTACTTTTGGTTACTCACCCCGATGTTCCACGACCTCCGTCTGCTGCAAGTAATGCCAGCGGCTGTGCTCATCACACAGGGGGGCGCTATCCGTTTTGCAAATGCCGCGAGTGCAGAGCTGCTGGAGGCGCCCAGCGTCGACAGCCTGATCGGCCGCATGCCAGGCGAATTCGTTCACCCAATGGACCAAGTGCGCTCCTCCAACCGCATCCAGCAGGTGGCCGTGGCCGAGCAGGCGGGACGGCCCAACAAGCCCGCAGAGTTCCGCATTCGGACCGAGCATGGCAACTTGCGCATGGTCCTGATCAGCAGTGTGGCAATAGAGTGGGAAGGTGCCCCGGCCGTTTTGATGTGTGGCATGGACATGACGCACCAGAGCGAGATCGAAGCCCAGTTGCGCGAGAGCGAGCAGAACTTCAGGCGCCTGTTCGACAACATGCAGGACGTGTACTACCGCACCAACGCCCAGGGCGTGGTCCAGCATGTGGGGCCGGGTGTGCGGCGGGTGCTGGGGTATGAGCCGCATGAGATCGAGGGCCGCACGGCCGAGTCGTATTACCCCCAAAGCACCGACCGCGATGCGTTCAAGGTGGCGATCATGGAGAAAGGTGAAGTGTCGGACTTTCCCGGCCAGATGGTGCGGCGCGACGGCACGGTGATCGACATCTCCATCAGCAGCCACGCGCTGTACGACCACGCAGGCAATTTCGCGGGCGTTGAGGGCATTTACCGCGACGTGACGCAGCGCAAAAACCTGGAGCGCGAACTGCAGCGCCTGGCCACCACCGACATGCTCACCGGCATGGCCAACCGCCGCGCGTTCCTGGAATGTGCGGAATCGGTGTACGCCCACTCGCGCATCAACGGCGAACCGCTGACACTGCTGATGCTGGATCTGGACCACTTCAAGACCATCAACGACCGCTTTGGCCACCTGGAGGGCGACCGCGCGCTGGTGGAGTTTGCGCAGGCCGTCAAAAGCCAGTTGCGAGCGAGCGACGCTGTGGGGCGCCTGGGCGGTGAAGAATTTGGTGTTCTGCTGCCTGCCACTGCGCTGGCCGAGGGCATGGAGGTGGCCACGCGCATCATGAACAGCATCCGCGCCCTTGCGCTGACCGACGAGGCGGGCCACACGTACACCATCACCGCCAGCTTGGGCATGGGGGCTTTTCGCCAGTCAGACCGCAGCCTGCGTGACATGCTCGACCGGGCCGACCAGGCGCTGTACCTGGCCAAGCACCGGGGCCGCGACCAGATCGCTTCGTTAGACCCCTCCGACGAATAGCCAGGCGGCATCAGTCTGTTCTCGCGAAAGGCAGGGCGAAGCCGCAAACCCCGCAGGCGGCAGGCCATAAGCCCTTCACAGATGGCGCGGCACAATGGGCCGCATGACGGCATCCCCTACCCCACCACGCAACCCGCCACATCCGCAACCTAGTGCCGGGCACCTGCCCACCCCCGACAAAGACCAGATCGCTCTGCTGGAACCTTTCGAGCGCCTGGGCACCGACCGCATCACCCTCGTCTCTACTGCGGCACAGGCCGACCAGGCGTGCAGTGCGCTGGCTGCAGCCAGCGCATGGGGTTTTGATACCGAATCCAAACCCACGTTTGTGCGTGATGAAGCTTCCGACGGCCCGCACATCGTGCAACTGGCCACGCTCGAAATGGCCTGGGTGTTCCAGCTGCACGACCCGGGCTGCAGCGCCCGCGTGGCCGAGCTGCTCGCCCTGCGCGGCGTGACCAAGGCAGGCTTTGGCCTGGGGGACGACACCAAGCGCATTCAACACAAACTGGGCGTGCAACCGGTCGATGTGCTGGAGCTGAACACCGTGTTCCGCCAACGTGGCTACCGCAAGGACATGGGCGTGAAGGGCGCGGTGGCCGTGCTGTTCAACCGGCGCTTCATCAAGTCTAAAAAGGCCGCGACGTCCAACTGGGCCAACACCCGGCTGACCGAGGCCCAGCTGGTCTACGCGGCCAACGATGCGTGGGCGGCGCTGCGGGTGTTCAACGCGCTGGAGGTTTCTGCAGCGCAGTAAGCCGGGGCAAAAGCCGACGATTTACTACGAAATTGATAGCTTCCAGCGCCTATCCATCAAGCGCCAGAGGCCATTTTTGCTCATATTTTTTGCTTGTTCAACTCACAAACGCGCCGCCAGCCGGGCCGCCTGGTCGATGGCACGTTTGGCATCCAGCTCGCCCGCCTCCAGCGCGCCGCCGATGCGGTGCGGCTTGCGGCCCGCAGCCTCCAGCTCTGTTGCCAGACTGAAGAGCGGCACCTGCCCCGCGCAGAGCACCACGGTGTCGCAGGCAATCCAGGTGGGGTCTTCGCGCTTGTCGCCGTATGACACCAGCAGCCCCTCGTCGGCAATGCGCTCATAGTTCACGCCGCTCACCATCTGCACCTCTTTCATCTTGAGCGTGGTGCGGTGGATCCAGCCCGTGGTCTTGCCCAGGCCCGCGCCCAGCTTGCCTTTCTTGCGCTGCAGCAGCGTGACCTGCCGTGCGGGCGGCGTCACGCGCGGGCCGCTGGCGGCCAGGCCACCGCGCGCCTGGGCCGGGTCGGCGATGCCCCACTCGGCCTTCCAGGCCGGCAGGTCCAGCGTGGTGGAGGGGTGGTCGCCATGTGTCAGGAACTCGGCCACGTCAAAGCCGATTCCCCCCGCGCCGATGATGGCCACGCGCTCGCCCACGGTTTTGCCGTGGCGCAGCACGTCGATATAGCTCAGCACCTTGGGGTGGTCCTGGCCGGGGATCTTCGGGTCGCGTGGCTCCACGCCGGTAGCGACGATGACCTCGTCAAAGCCCGTCAGGTCGGCGGCTTGCACACGCTGGTTCAGGTGCAACTGCACGCCCGTGTCTTCCACGCGCGTGGTTAGGTAACGCAGCATTTCGTGGAACTCTTCCTTGCCCGGAATCACCTTGGCCATGTTGAGCTGACCACCGATGGCGGGCGCGGCGTCAAACAGGTGCACCTCGTGCCCGCGCTCTGCCGCTACGGTGGCAGCGGTCAAGCCCGCCGGCCCGGCGCCCACCACCGCCACACGTTTGCGCGATGAAACCGGGCGGTAGACAAGCTCTGTCTCATGGCAGGCGCGCGGGTTCACCAGGCAACTGCTGGTCTTGTTCTGGAACACGTGGTCCAGGCAAGCCTGGTTGCAGGCAATGCAGGTGTTGATGCGGTCGGCACGCCCCTGGGCAGCCTTCTTCACAAAGTCGGCATCGGCCAGCAGTGGCCGCGCCATCGACACCATGTCGGCGCAGCCATCGGCCAGCACCTGCTCAGCGACCTCGGGCGTATTGATGCGGTTGGAGGTGACCAGCGGCGTGGCAATGCCCGCCGCTGCGAACTCGGCCTTCATCTTCTGCGTGACCCAGGCGAACGCAGCGCGCGGCACGCTGGTGGCTATTGTTGGCACGCGCGCCTCATGCCAGCCGATGCCGGTGTTGACGATGTTGGCCCCGCCCGTGGCCACGGCCTTGCCCAGCGTGACGATCTCGTCCCAGGCGCTGCCGCCGGGCACCAGGTCGATCATCGACAGGCGGTAGATGATGATGAAGTCCTTGCCGACGGCCTCGCGCATGCGGGCCAGGATCTCTACCGGCAGGCGCATGCGGTGGCTGTAGTCACCGCCCCAGGCGTCGGTGCGCAGGTTGGTGGTTTGCGACAGGAACTGGTTGATGAAGTAGCCCTCCGAGCCCATCACCTCCACGCCGTCATAACCGGCCTCGCGCGCCTTCACGGCGCAGTTCACAAAGGCGCGGATCTGGCGCTCCACCCCGCGCGCCGACAGCGCAAAGGGCGTGAACGGCGAAATCGGCGACTGCAGGCGCGACGGCGCCACAGCCAGCGGGTGGTAGGCGTAGCGCCCCGTGTGCAGGATCTGCAGCGCAATCTTGCCGCCCGCGCCGTGCACGGCCTCGGTCACCACCCGGTGGCGCTTGGCGGCGCCAGACGTTGCCAGCGTGCCCGCAAACGGCTTGGCCCAGCCCGCGATGTTGGGGGCAAAGCCTCCCGTCACGATCAAGCCCACGTCACCTTCAGCCCGCTCGCGGAAGTACGCCGCCATGCGCGAGAGGTCGCGCCCATCTTCCAGCCCCGTGTGCATGGAGCCCATGAGCACGCGGTTCTTGAGGGTGGTGAAACCGAGGTCCAGGGGGGCGAGCAGGTGCGGGTACAAGGCGGCGCCGGGCATGGAGGCAGCGGCTTCAGGGGCGGCAATGGAGGAAAAGTGCATGGAGGGGTCGTTGGCTAGAAGTAATTTCTAGAACTTTATTCTAGAATCCCATTCCATGGCAAGCCGCAATTCCCCGCCCCCCACCCCATCCCCGGCCGACGCACCCACCGACCGCCGCCAGGACATCCTGAATGCCGCCCTGGCCTGCGCGGCAGAAGGCGGCGTGGACGCGGTCACCATCGACGGCGTGCGCGCCCGCTGCGGGGCCAGCGTGGGCAGCATTTATCACCACTTTGGCAACCGCGACGGCATCGTGGCGGCGCTGTTTTTCGACATCTTTCACGACCAATCGCGCAGCGTGCAGGCGCAACTGGATGCCGCCCAGGGCGTCGAAGCGGGCGTGCAGGCCCTGGTCACCGGTTACCTGGATTGGGTGGTGGCGCAGCCCGAGCGGGCACGGTTTATGTTCCAGGCCCGGGGCGCCGTGGCAGCAGGCCCGCGCACGCCCGACCTGGCCGAGGCCGCGCGGCGCCGCAACCAGGCTCTGGTGGAATGGTTCGAGCCGCATCGTGCATCGGGCGCGCTGCGCGACCTGCCTTGCGAGTTGATGCCGTCGCTGGTGATGGGGCCGGTGCAGAGTTACTGCAGGGCGTGGCTGTCGGACCGTTCCGGCCTGGGCACCCTGCCCTCGCCGGACACTTACCGCAGCGAACTGGCGGCGGCGGCGTGGCGCACGGTGCGGGCCTGAAGCTCAGTCCGCCTCAGCACCGCATCTAGGAGGCTGTCGGACTTGGAAATCGTCGGCTGCAAATCGGCCGCAGCGGTCCATTTTTAACCGTCTTTTTGCCCCATAGCTCGGCTACGGGGCTGCAAATCCGGCAAAAACTGTCCTCGCTGGGGCCGATTTTCGCTTTCGACGCTCCAAGTCCGACAGCCTCCTAGCGGCCAAAAATGCGGTGCGCCAACCAGAACAACAACGCGCCCACCGGCCCAATGGCAACCAGGTTCCAAAATGGCATGACCAGCAGGCCGATCGCGGCGGTCGATCCCTTGGGGGCGACGAAGACGGTGTAGTGCATGAACACATCCGCCGCCAGGCATGCAGCGGCAGCCCCCAGCCCCCACGGCGTCAGACGTCTCCATGCCAGCACCGCCGCGATGGCGTAAGGCGCGCAAGACCAGAGAACCAGACCGATGAGAAAGGCGATGGCGCCCAAGCCGCCATCCGCCTTGAAAAACGCGGTGTACAGATGCAGCGCCACACCCGCAGCGCACAGAGTCAGCGCGGATTTGCGGAGCGTGAGGAATGGCATGGACCTGCGTTTCTCGTCAGTAGTGCGGCGGCAGCTCGTCGCGCAGGTTGCGCGGCCCTTGCGCGCCGCCCTCGGGCGCCTGCTGCCGCAGCTGGATGACCTCATGCGTGAGCCGGTCGATGAGTTGCTGCTGCTGGTAGATGGTCATGTTCAGCTGGTCCAGCAGGTCTTCGGTGAAGCTGGCCTTGATCTCCAGGGCCTCCAGGCGCTGGATGATGTCGAGAGTGTCTGGTGAGGTCATTGGATTCGGTGTCTGGTTCAGTTTCGCGTCTCAACCACGTGCAGCTGGCTGGGCCGGTCCAGCAGCCATTCAGTCAGGGCCAGGTTGCACACGATGTCTTCGTTCAGCGGCAGGTCCTTGCCCAGCACAAAGCGCAGCAGTACATAGCCCCGCTGGCCCGCGCGTTCTGCAGGGCGAAAGGCGTCGCCCCAGGAACGGGTGGCGTATTCAAACCGGGCCGCATAGCCTTCGCGCCGGTCAGGGGGCCAGCACACCATGCGCACGCCGGGGCCTCCGCCTGTCCAGGGTCGCGTGTCGGCCGGGTCGATGTACAGCTCCACCTGGAATGCCGTGGGCTGTGAGCGTCGCAGCGGTATGCCCCACACCCCGCGCGTGTCGTTGATGTGCGGCAGCGTGCGTGAAAACACGGGCGCAAAATCCGGCCCGTTCAGCACCTGCACACGGCGGTTGGCGGCCTGCAGCTCTTGCGTGCGCTGTGCATAGGCCGCCGCCACGCAGGCCACGTCATCGCAGCGGTCGCGCTGGCGCAGCCACCGCAGTTGCGCGGCGCGCAGCGCTGCCAGAGCTGCATCGCCATCGGGCTTGGCCATCGCGGCCTGATAGGCCTTGGTCAACTGCAAATCGGCATGCATGAGGTCCGGGCTGGCACAGATCCAGTGCTCCACCGTCTTCTCGGCCGCCTGGCAATCAAAACCGGGCGTGGGCGCAGAAGGCTCTACGGCCTGGGCACCTGCGCCGTTGCACAGGCCCAGCAGAACCAGGGTGGTCAGCAATGCCCTCACGACGCCCAAGCCCATGTGCGGCAGGTCAGATCGCCTGACCAAGCCGCGCCACGCCTTCGCGGATCTTGTCCACATCGGCTGTGGCGAACGACAGACGGAAGGTGGCGTGGTCGGGGTTGGCGCAGAAGAACGGCGTGCCGGGCACAAAGGCCACGCCCTTCTCAATGGCACGCTTGGCCAGCACATTGCCATCGGCCACCTTGCCACCCGCGCCGGTCAGCCGAGCCCACACAAAAAGGCCACCTTGGGGTTGCACAAATTCGATGGCGTCGCCCAGCTCCTTGCGCAGCGCATCGCCCATGGCCTGGGCGCGCTCGGCGTACACCTTGCGCACGTTGGCCAGCGTGGCAGGCATGCGGCCGGCCTTGAGGTATTGCGCGGCCGTGGCCTGAGCGAAGGTGCTGGTGTGCGCGTCGCTGAACTGCTTGCACATGGTGGCTTTGCCCAGCAGCTCGGCCGGGGCGATCATCCAGCCCACGCGCAGGCCGGGCGAGAGCACCTTGCTCAAACTGCCGCAGTGCACCAGCAGTTCGCGGCTGCCGGGCACCGTGGCCGACAGGTTGAGCAGGCTGGGAGGGGGGGCTTCGCCAAAATACAGATCGCCGTACGGGTCGTCCTCGACGATCAAGGTGTTGTGCTTGACGGCCATCTCCAGCACGGCCTTGCGGCGTTCCAGGCTCAGCATGGCGCCGCTGGGGTTGCCGAAGGTAGGGATCAGGTAGACGAATTTCGGCTTGTGCTCGACGATGAGCTTTTCCAGTTCGTCGGTCTTGACGCCGTTGCCGTCGATGGGCGCGCTGATGAGTTGGGCGCCGTACAGGCGAAAGCACTGGATGGTGGCCAGGAAGGTAGGGCCTTCGACGATGACCTTGTCGCCGGGGCTGATCAGGGTCTTGCCCAGCAGGTCCAGCGCCTGCTGGCTGCCGGTGGTGACGATGAGGTTATCGGCCGCCACGTCCTGGGCGCCCTTGCTCGTCATGAAGGCAGCCAATTGCTCGCGCAGCGGGTTGTAGCCTTCGGTCGCGCCGTATTGCAGCGCAGCGCCGGGCTCTTCCGTCAGGGCCGCATTGCTGGCTGCACGGATGCCTTCCACATCGAACATCGCGCTGTCGGGGAAGCCGCCTGCAAAGCTGATGATGCCGGGCTTGCCCAGCAGCTTGAAAAGCTCACGGATGGCGGAGGTTTCTACGTTGTTCAGGCGGTCGGCAAATTGCATGGCGTGGACAGGGTGGTTGGCAAAGGATCACGCATTGTCGCCAATTGGCGTGCAGGTTTCCTGCGGCTTACACTGCGTCGGCCGAATCAGAAGCCACGAGCCACAAACACCTCAGGACATCAGGACGCCCCATGCCGCTCACCATCCGCACCCTCCCCCGCATGCGCCTGGCCACCATGCGCCACACCGGCGCCTACGGCCACCCGGGCCTGACCGAGCTGTGGGAGCGCTTTGGCGCCTGGTGCGCGGCGAATCGGCTGAATGAGCCCCGCCCCAAGTTCTACGGCTTCAGCCACGACAACCCGGCCTGCACGCCGCCAGACCAGTGCCGCTACGACGCCGCCGTGCAGATCGGCGTGGGCCTGCGTACCGGGCCCGATGTACAGGTGATGGACTATGAAGGAGGCGACTACGCCTGCATGCATTTCGTGGGCACAGGGCCCGAAGTCGGCGCTGCCTGGGCGCAGATGGCCGCGCCGGGCCAGATCCCCGAGGGCTGGGAATGGGCGCCCCGCGCGGCGCTGGAAATCTATGACGAGGACTTTGTGGTGGACCCAGCCACGGGGCGCTTCCCCTGCTGGCTGTGTGTGCCGGTGCAGCGCAGCCGCTGAGCCCTGCAACCCGCCTTGCACGCCCATGAATCCGATCCAGTAAATTGATGAAGACCGCGCAGATCGAACCCTTTTTTGCCACCCTGAAGGCGGCCAACCCCCTGCCCAACACCGAGCTGGAATACACCACCGTGTTCGAGCTGCTGGCCGCCGTGCTGCTGTCGGCCCAGGCCACCGACGTGGGCGTGAACAAGGCCACACGCAAGCTGTTCCCGGTAGCGGGCACCCCCCAGGCCATCCTGGACCTGGGGTTGGAGGGGCTGGAGGGCTACATCAAGACCATCGGCCTGTACAAAAGCAAAGCCAGGCACCTGTTGCAGACCTGCCGGATGTTGGTTGAACAACATGGCGGCGTAGTGCCACGCACCCGCGAAGCCCTGGAAGCCCTGCCCGGCGTGGGCCGCAAGACGGCCAACGTGGTGCTCAACGTGGCCTTTGGCCAGCCCACAATGGCGGTCGATACGCACATCTTTCGCGTGAGCAACCGCACGGGCCTGGCGCCGGGCAAGAACCCGCTGGCGGTGGAAATGCAGCTCATGAAGCGCGTGCCGCCTGCCTATGCGGTGGATTCACACCACTGGCTTATCTTGCATGGCCGCTACGTGTGCCAGGCGCGCAAGCCGCGCTGTTGGGAGTGTGCGGTGACGCAGTACTGCGACTACAGGACCAAGACGTTGGCGCCCTGAACAAGCGCTGCACATCGCTACACTTTTGATAGCTTATAGCGCCCTATTTGAAAGCGCTAGAAGCATATTTCAGTCAAAATTATTCGCAAAATCCCGACTGCGCCGGGCCACGATGTCGGTGCGCGCCGCGCCACGGCACCCCACGATCTGGCACCACCGCGCCGGTGCCCGACGGTTGCCACGCAAACATTTGCAAACGCTCTACTATTTGTAGCGCGTTGGGCTTTGCCGATAAGCGCTGCACCTTCGTCTCACATCAAACTGGGTTACCCTGCCCGGTTAGCAACAAGGAAGTCACCATGAAAAAACTCAACGTCACCATCCAACTCGAAATGACCGTTCCCGATGACTGGGAGCTGGTGGACACCTCTGAAGGCACGCCGGTTATCAAGCTGCCCGATGGCAAGTTCATGGACATCGCCATCGAACCCCTGTTTGCCGCCGACCCCGAAGACCTGTGGGCCAGCACCGAAGACGAGGATGTGCTGGACGACATCCTGGACATGGTGGACAGCGAAGCGGTGACGTACGAGTTTGTGACGCACTGAACGACACTGGCTGCACCAGCAGTTGAAGACTACTATTTTTATAGCGGCTAACGCTTTACCATCAAGCGTTGGCGCCTTATTGCATTCAAATCCTCAAGTCACAGCTGCGACCGCAGCCAGCCGGTCATTTTTTCGTGCAGCTTCTCGCGCAGCGGGCGGTCCAGCCAGGCCTCGTAGGTCACGCGGCGTGATTGGTTGATGTCGTCTTCAAACACCTCAGTCTGGCGCTGGGCAAACTTTTCGTCGTAGACGTTCAGGTTGGCCTCGTCGTTCAGGCGGAACGAGCGGTTGTCAAAGTTGGTGGAGCCCACCGACACCAGCAGCTGGTCCACGATCATGACCTTGCAGTGGTACATGGTGGGCCCGTACTCATAGATCTCGGCCCCGGCTTGCAACAGCTCGCCCCAGGTGGCGCGCGATGCGGCTTTGACGGTTGCCGTGTCGGTGTGTTCGCCGGGCGTGACCATGCGCACGCGAACGCCGCGGGCCAGGGCATCCATCAACAGTTTTTGTGTCAGCTCGTCGGGCACAAAGTACGCCACCGACAGGTCGATGCTGCGCTCGGCCGCGGTGATGGCCAGGTGGTACATGAGCTGCATGCTCTCGCTGCCGCTGGAGGGCGAGCTGGAGAACATCTGCGCCTTTTGCGTGCCCACCGGCGGCTGCTGATTCAGCGGCGGAAAGTACACGTCGCCATGCAGCACCTTTCCGGTGACCTTGAGCCAGTTGTCGAGAAATGTGGCCTGCATCTGCGCCACCACGGGGCCGCGCACCAGGTAGTGCGAGTCACGCCAATGGTCCGGGTCGGTGGCGTTACCCGTCCATTCGGGTGCAATGCCCACGCCGCCGGTAAAGCCCACCTGCCCGTCCACCACCAGCAACTTTCGGTGCGTGCGGTTGTTCATGCGGGCCAGGTTGTACCAGTGGGGCTTATGGAACTTCTCAATCTGCACGCCCGCCCGCTTCATGTCAGTGAGATAGCTTTCTTCCATCTTGGCGCTGCCCACCCAGTCGAGCAGCACATGCACTTGCACGCCAGCGCGGGCACGTTCGCTCAGGGCGTCGGCAAAGGCCTTGCCAATGTCGCCCGACCAGTAGATGTACGTTTCAAACGTAACGCTGTGGCGCGCGGCCTTGATGGCGGCCAGCATAGGGGGAAATATCTGGTCGCCGTTGAGCAGCTCGGTCACCTCGTTACCGTCCACAATGCCCGGCCCCAGCAAGCTGCCCAGCGCGCGTTCGAACTGCGGGCTGGCGGTGGTGTACAGGCGGGGCAGTTGCTGCTGCACCTTTTTCTCGCCTGCGGTGAAGTTGAGTGCCAGCAGCACAAGGACGCCCGTTACCAGGGCGGTCACAATGACATTGAACATGGTGGAGCGGGGGCGGCCCTCTGCTTTTTTCATGGCGAGATTGTGGGCGGCCGGGGCGTAACGCAATGTAGGCGGACGCCGCCAACAGCGGCCTGGGATATGCGGAACGGGCGGCCACGAGGTAGTACGACGGCACAATGGCGCGCGCAGCATCACGCCCACCTTGCCGCGCCAAAGCGCTACGCGAACTGCCCACGCTTCTCTGTCCCTTTGCCCCATCGATGCCCACCGCCAATGTCTCCTACCACCGTGCCTGACCCTGCCGATCTTCACCGCACTGCCGCGCCGATGAGCCGCCGCGCAGCACTGCTGGGCGCTGCCAGCCTGATGGCGGTGCCCGCCATGGGCCAACAACCCAGGGCCAGGCCCCTGCCCCTGCCGCCCACGCTGTGGCCGCAGGCGCTGCAAGTGCCCGGCGGCGTGGCGCGCCTGTCGCTGGGGCCTGCCGCCCAGCGCCCGGTGGCGCAGGTGCGCCAGGGCGATGTAGAGGTGCCGCTGCTGGTTGTTGGAGACACCATCGAATGGACGGCGGTGGTGGGCATACCGTTGGCCGCCACTCCGGGCGACTCGCACATCACGGTGCTGGCCGATGGCGGCAGCACGCGGCGGGTGCCTTACGCCATCACACCCAAGCAATACCAAGAGCAGCACCTCAAGGTGTCACCACGCACGGTAGACCTGTCGCCTGAGGACCAGGCCCGCTACGAGCGTGAGCGCAACCACCAGCTGCAGGTGATGGCCACCTTCACCGAGCAGCCTGCGGGCATTGCCTTGCCGTCGCTGCGAATGCGTGTGCCGGTGCCCGGGCGGCGGTCCAGCTCGTTCGGCCTGCGCCGCGTGTTCAACGGCCAGCCGCGCAATCCGCACAGCGGTATGGACATTGCCGCCGCCACCGGCACACCCATCGTGGCGCCGCTGGCGGGTCGGGTGATTGATGTGGGCGACTACTTCTTCAACGGCGGCACGGTGTGGCTGGACCACGGCCAGGGCTTGCTGAGCATGTATTGCCACCTGAGCAGCATGGATGTGCGAGTGGGCGATGTGCTGCAGACAGGCGAGGCCTTCTGCAAAGTGGGCGCAACCGGCCGCGTGACCGGCCCGCACCTGCATTGGGGCGTGATGCTCAACCGCACCATGGTGGACCCCGCGCTGTTTGTGCCTGCGTAGTTTAGGCGTCCACGTCGCTGCGAGCCCACAGCGCTTGAAGGGCGCTCGTCCCCTACCAGCGCCACAGCGGAACCGGCTTTGCCAGGCCACCGGTGGCGTCCCCCTCCCGCGTAGCGAGAGAGGGAGAAGACGCGAGGCGGCTCAGGGGGTGTTTCATTTCAAATAGTTCATGAACCCCGTGATGATCACGGCGTTGAAAAAGTCGATGAACAGCGATCCCACGAGCGGAATCACAAAAAACGCCTTCACCGACGGACCATTGACCGCCGTGAACGCCTGCATGTTGGCCATTGCGTTAGGCGTAGCGCCCATGCAAAAGCCGCAGTGCCCGGCGGCGATGACGACCGCGTCGTAGTCGCACCCCATCAGGCGGAAGGTGACGAAATACGCAAACCCGAACACCAGCGCAGTTTGCGCCACCAAGATGATCAACAGCGGGCCAGCCACTTCGGCCAGCTCCCACAGCCGCATCGACATGAGGGCCATCGCCAGAAAGAACGCCAGCGACACGCTGCCCACCACCTCAAACTGGCGCAGGGGCAGCTCGCCATTGCGCCAGTCGATGATGTTGCGCACCAGCGCCGCCACCAGCATGGGCCCCAGGTACGACGGCAGCGTCAGCCCCAAGTCCTTGAGCCAGTTGACCAGCACCGTGCCCGCGCCGATGGACACGGCAATCAGGATGCTGGCGTACATCGCCGGGGCGCTGCTGCCCGAGCGCGCAAGGGGCGCGGTGCTGGGCATTTTGGGGGACAGGATGCCGGTGCCCACGGCGGCTTGCTCCGCACCGTCTACACCTGGCGCATGCAGGCCGTTACGCCGCATCAGCAGCGAGCCCAGCGGGCCGCCGATCACACAACCGGCCACCAGCCCATAGGTGGCAGCCGCAATGGCGGCGGGCAGCGCGCCTGCAGCGCCCGCCTGCTCCAGCAGCGGCCCGAAGGCGGCCGACGTGCCATGCCCGCCCGTGAGCGACACCGACCCCGCCGCCAGACCGATCAGCGGGTGCACACCCAGCATGGTCGCCAGCCCGGCACCGAGCAGGTTCTGCAGCACCACCAGCCCCACGGCAGCCGCCAGAAATAGCGCCACCCCCACACCGCCTTTTTTGAGCATCTCAAAGCTGGCAGAAAACCCAATGGTGGTAAAGAACACCAGCAGCAAAAAAGCGCGCATGGTGTCGTAGAACTGAAAGGTGAACCAGTTGGCCTGATGCCCCACCAACGCGATGAGCGAAAAAACCAGCCCGCCAATGATGGGCCCGGGGATGAAGTAGCGCGACAGCACGCCCACACGGCTTTTGATGAACTCGCCCACCACCAGGAAAACAGCGGCGATACCGATGGTCTGGGCAGCGTCGAGCGAAATGGTGACCATGGCGGTGTCTCCTTGATGCCTTGTTGAAAGGGTCAGGCAACACTTGCCCACGTGGATTCGCTATTGATTGAATAGCTTCCAGCGCTTGCTGGATAAGCGCTGGGGGCCGATTTTATATCTAACGCCGATACCGTTCATTCGGCCAACGACTGAAGCGGGTGTGAGACGCCGCCCCGCGCAGCACGGCTATGCTCAACAGCCGCCCTCCCCAAGCACCCACCACCCTCCATGCAAAGCCCGTTGACATGACCACCCGCCTGATCCGCTTCAACAAGCCCTATGGCGTGCTCAGCCAGTTCACGGCCGAAGGCAAATGGCAAGGCTTGAAAGACTACATCGATCTGCCCGGCGTGTATGTGGCCGGGCGGCTGGATGCCGACAGCGAGGGCCTGCTGCTGCTGACCAGCGACGGCCAACTGCAGGCGCACATCGCCGACCCGCGCTTCAAAATGGAGAAAACCTACTGGGTGCAGGTGGAGGGCATACCGGACGACGCTGCGTTGCAGGCGCTGCGCCACGGCGTGGTGCTGAACGACGGCCCGACCCTGCCCGCCCGCGCGCGCCTGCTGGAACCGCCCCCTGCGGTATGGCCGCGCACCCCGCCCATCCGCGAGCGCAAGGCCATCCCCACGGCTTGGATCGAACTGGCCATCAAGGAAGGCCGCAACCGCCAGGTGCGGCGCATGACAGCCGCCGTGGGCCACCCCACGCTGCGGCTGGTGCGCGCGGCCGTGGGGCCGTATTCGCTGGAGGGGCTTGAACCGGGGACGTGGGAGGCCTGCTGAGGCATCGCGCTGCAGGTGTGCACTGCGCGGTGCGCTGCAATGTTCTGGGGACTTACGGACGCGGTCCCAGCTGGCGCGTAGAGCGCCGCTGAACGCTGCCCTCACGCTACCGCGTTCAGCAACAGCCCCGTCGTCTGGCCCGAGGCATTCACAAACGGCACGCTGCGGACAGCAGGTGCAGTGTTGGTGTTTGCATTCGCGTTGCTGGCCGCCGAAACCTTGCCGCGCGCCGTGGCCGAGCGCTCGTTCGCATCCGACGCCTGGGCAGTGAGGTCGTCAGCGCGGGCCTGCTCCTGGTCGGCCACGCGCTGCGCGGACTGCGCCTGGGAGCTGAGCGCACGCGCTGTCTGCTCGGCCTGCTGGGCCTCGCGGCGGGCGGCCTGCAGCGCATACGAAGCACCGGAGGCGCCAGACACTGCTGCGATGGAAGTGACCATGGCAAAAATCGCTGGAGAGGGAGAAACGGCGGCTTGGATTGATTGCAAGTGGGCCGAGGGGGCTCAGCGGGCCACCGAGCCCTCTGAATCGGAGTAAGCGCGGCGCAATTGCGAATCCGACTGGGCGCGCACGCCGCTCGCATCCGACTGTTGGGCGGCCTGCTCTGTGGCTTGCGCGGCCTGTGTGCGCCGCGCCTCCTGCGCCGCATCGGCGGCACTGGCGGACTGCTGGGTTTCTGACGCAGACCGCGCGTCGTCCGCAGACTGCCGCGCCGCCAGCTCTTGCGCACGGCGGCTGAGCGTAACTGTCGTGGCCTGGGGCGGCTGGGCCGCATTGCCTGCAACCGCAGCCGTGCGCTGCGTGTTTTCGTCGCCCGACGCCGGAGTGCGGGTCACGCCCTGGTAGCGGTTGGTGGCGGACGATGCGAGCGAGGTGACTGAATCCATGAAAGGTCTCCTTCAAGGCGATGCGCATGCCAGTGCGGCAAAACGGCGGCGGTTAACTGCCGTGCGTCAACAGCAGATGGTGTTCCAAGCCCCGGCAAAAGTAAAGTGCCTCGGCGGATGCCCCCAGTGCGGAAGTCTCTCAGCCTCTCAGGCC
This sequence comes from uncultured Gammaproteobacteria bacterium, assembly GCA_947085645.1. Lineage (GTDB taxonomy): Bacteria > Pseudomonadota > Gammaproteobacteria > Burkholderiales > Burkholderiaceae_C > Acidovorax. The sequence continues at coordinate 104,931 of CAMTXG010000039.1, read as the reverse complement.
CCAAATCAGTCCGCCTGCGCCTGATCAATGACCAGAAAGCGTTTGACCAGGTCAAAAAAGCTTTCATAAAACCCGTCTTTGGAGATCGTCTCGCTGCCCACCTTGACCAGCGATTCGCTGCTGGACAAGAACGGCAACGAGACCGACCCGATGGCGCCCACGCCCAGGCTGGCGGAGTTGTTGGTCTTGCGCAGCGTGTAGGTGTCTTGCAGCGCAGTCACAAAACCCAGGCTGACCTTGCCGTCGCTGGACTCGGGCACGCAGACCACGCGCACCACCATTTGCAGATGCGACTCGGCTTCGGGCTGGAAGCTCTTCTTGCCCTCCACCAGGTCAGCCGTGGCCGACGTGATGATGTAACCCTGGCTGAGCAGAGCGCGCCGCGAGGCTTCACAGGTCTGGCCCGGCGTGGCGTCGAACAGGCGCGAATAGGTGGCGACCGAACCGAAACTTTCTTGCACCCCAAAGGTCTTGGTGCCCCCGGTGGCTGAACACCCCGCCAGCCACAGCGCCGCAGCGCTGGCTGCCGAAATGGCGAATGCCCGGGCAACGCTGCGCCGGGCGCTGGCGATTTGCGAACGGGCTGACTGGCCCGGGGTAAAAGCAAGGCTCAAGACAGGGGGCTCCTGGGGCTGTGTTGTCTGCATCTGTATTTGGCGGTACGTGCGCAGGCAGGGGGGCTGCGACGCAAAAAAACGGGAAGGAAAGATGGCTGGGAGGGCGGGCATCAGGCACGGGCTCCGGGGGATTGTAAAAATCAGCTACGTCGCCGGCGTGACGGCCCGAGGGAGTGCGCGCGCCCACGGGCACACACACACTCACTATGAGGCCCGGGCCGCGCCAAGGAGACTGATTCGCGCCGGGTCAACGTATCAAATTGCTGCTGGGTGTGGGGTAGAGAAAGCGGAATGCTCAGCTATTTATAGCTGTCAGCGCATACCCACCAAGCGCTAGAGGGCATTTTCATTCATATTTTTGTTATCAACATCCTCCTTTGGACACGTGCAGGACGGTGGGCAAGCGAACGTATGACGCACGGGTCGCCAGCGTGTGGGAGCTACACTATTGATAGCTGCTGACGCTTATGGATAAAGCGCCAAGGGCCAAAAACAATTGAACATTTGAAGCCGCAAGCGGCAGTGCCGCCACCGCACTACCTGATCCCCGCTCCCTGCTCGGCCGCGCCTTTTCTTCTCTTTTCTTCTCTTTTCTCTTCACCTTCGACCGTGCCCCTCGCCGCCTCCCTGCTCTGCCTGGTCGTCGCCATCAGCGACGGCGACACACTGACCGTGCGCTGCGGCACGCCCGGCGCCTACCAGACGTTGAAGGTGCGCATTGCCGCCATCGACGCGCCCGAGTCGCGCCAGGCCTTCGGCCAGAAGTCGCGGCAGCACCTGGCGCGCCTGTGCTTCAGGCAGCGCGCCACGCTCCAGCCGATAGACCGCGACAGCTATGGCCGCACGGTGGCCAACGTGCGCTGCGGCGGCACCGACGTGGCTGCTGCGCAGGTGCGTGCAGGGCTGGCCTGGGTGTACACGCCCTATGCGGGCGACCACCCGCAACTGGCGCCCCTGCAGCGCAAGGCGCGGGCCAGCGGCACGGGGCTGTGGTCGCAAAAGCGCCCGCTGGCACCGTGGGACTACCGCCACCGGCATGCACGCTGAGCCCCGCCGCTCGGTTAAGCCGATAGCATCGCCCGCCCGCTCCATCCGTTGCCATTGCCCCAGCGCCCCGCTCCGTGACCGACCCCTCTGCCGCACCTTCCACACCCCCACCCGACGCAGCGCCTGAAAGTGTCTACCGCCACGCCGGTTTCGTCTCTTTTTTGATCGCCCGCGTGGTGGCCGTGGTCGCCACCCAGGTGCAAGCCGTAGTGGTTGCCTGGCAGGTGTATGACCTGACGCGCGAGCCGCTGGCGCTGGCGTATGTGGGCCTGGCGCAGTTTCTGCCCATGCTGTGCCTGCTGCTGCCCGCAGGTGATTTGATCGACCGCTTTGACCGCAGGCGCATCTTGGCCATCAGCTGGTCGGTGGGCATGGTGTGCAGCGCCCTGCTGTGGTGGCTGGCGGGCCACGGGGCCAGCGGCGTGGCGGGCATCTACGCGGTGCTGGTGCTGTACGGCTGCTCGCGTGCGTTCTCGGGCCCGGCCATGCAAAGCCTGTTGCCACAGATCGTGCCGCGTGTGCAGCTGGCGCAGGCCATTGCCGCCAACAGCATGCTCATGCGCACCGCCAGCATTGGCGGGCCGCTGCTGGGCGGCTTCTTGTATGCGCTGGGCGGCGGCGAGCTGACGTACGCCGTGTGCTGCGCGTGTTTTGTGCTGGGCGTGGTACTGCTGCTGCGCGTGCAGTTGGCCTATGCCACGGTGCCTGGCCCCGCGCAGGGCACGATGTTTGAGCGCTTTGGCGCGGGCATTACGTTCATCCGCTCGCGGCCCATCATTTTGGGCACCATCTCGCTCGATTTGTTTGCAGTGCTGTTGGGCGGCGTGGTGGCGCTGCTGCCCATCTACGCGCAAGAGGTGCTGCACGTGGGCCCTGCCGGCCTGGGCGCCCTGCGCAGCGCCATGGCCGTGGGCGAGGTGGGCGCGGGCCTGTACCTGAGCATGCGGCCGTTCAACCACAAGGTGGGGCGCACCATGTTCATCGCCGTGGCGGTATTTGGCGTGGCCAACCTGCTGTTCGCGCTGTCCACGCTGTTCTGGCTGTCGTTTGCGGCGCTGCTGGTGGCGGGTGCGGCCGACATGGTCAGCGTGTACATCCGCGGCGCGCTGGTGCAGTTCTCCACGCCCGACACCATGCGGGGCCGGGTGAACGCGGTGAACATGCTGTTCATCGGTTCATCGAACGAGCTGGGCGAGTTTCGCGCGGGCACCAGTGCGGCGTGGCTGGGCGTGGTGCCAGCGGCCATTGTGGGCGGCCTGTGCACGCTGGGCGTGGTGGCGACCTGGGCCACGGTGTTCAAGCCCTTGCGCGAAGTGGACCGGTTTGAGGATGCGACCAACGCGCATGGACGTTGACCGCTGGCTTGGTACAGCTACTGCTTTTGTGCGTTGAACGTGCCAGTCAGCAGCTCGGGCAGGCGCTCCACACCCATCTTGAAGCCACAGGCCTGCGCATGGCCACCGCCGCCCATGCTTTCGGCCAGCGCGATGCAGTCAAAGTTGCGCTGCGAACGCAGGCCCACTTTGACGCCCTTGGCGCCCGCGCTCCACATCAGCGCAAAGGTGCCGGTCTTGGCCGACAGGATGTCGCCCACCAGGCTGTGGAACATGCCTGGTGCGTTGACCATGAGTCCTTCGATGCCGTTGAACACCAGGGGCTGTGCGCCTTCGGCGATGTCGGTGGCGAGCTTTCGGTATTTCTCGTCCATCGCAGCGCCGCGGGCCATGAACAGGGTGAGCTGTTCGGGCGTGAACGAGGCGATCTCGCTCCAGCGCGCAAAGCCTTGTTCTTCCATGTCGAGTGCCGACAAAAAGCCCGCGCTCTCGGCAAACTCCCACTTCCAGATGTCGCGGTCTTCCACATACTGCAGCAGCGGGGGAATGGGCACATGGGGGTGGAAGAACTCCCACGCCAGCCGCGCACCCGACTTGTCCATGTCAAAGTGCACCACACCACAACGGCAGGCAAAGCCGGTGAGTTTTTCGGCCGCGCTCTTGTGGTGGTCCAGCATGACCAGCTTGGCCGCGCGTTCGTCAATGGCGTGCAGGATGTCGGCCGAGAACGAAAAATCCAGGATGTAGACCGTGCGTCCCGCCATAGGAGGAAGGTCGTCCACCGTCTTGACATCGCCATGGTCCAGCCCCAGGTATTCAGCGCTGTCGCCGTAGTACAGCCACGCGGCCAGCGCGGCGCCAAAGCCATCGGGGCAATTGCGCCCGTGGTACAGCACCAGGGGGGAGGGGTCGTTTTTATCGGGGGCAACCAGCAGTTGCAGGGGGAGAATGGATTTCTTCATGGCCCCCGATTGTCGCGTGCCGCCCGTACAGAGGCGAGCAAACGATGGCAACCGCCGCCGCAATCAGCGCTGAGCGGTTCGCGCAGCACGTACCCGGGGAACCATCCGTGTGCCGCGCCCCTCCACCTTTTTCCGTTTTTTCACGCCGCCCATGCTCAAGACACTCAAAGACCTGTTTGACAGCTTCACCCAACCCAACGCCAGCCAATCCCCCGCAGAGCGCGAGCACGCCGTGCAACTGGCCGCGGCCGTGCTGCTGGTCGAGGTGGTGCGGTCTGAGTCATCGATGGACGAGGCTGAGCGCACCGCCATGGTCACCGCCCTGCGCAGCAAGTTTGCGCTGAGCGACGACGAACTGGAGCGCCTGCTGGAGCTGGCGGTGACCACATCCAAGACCGCCTACGACTACCAGCGCTTTACCGGCAGCCTGAACGACCACTTCACACAAGACCAGAAGATCCGCCTGGTGGAAGCGATGTGGCAAGTGGCCTATGCGGATGCACACATCGACGCCAACGAGAACCACACCATCAGCAAGGTGGCGGGTTTGCTGCATGTGACGCATGGGGAATACATCGCCGCCAAGATGCGGGCGAAGGAAGGAAGCCCCCCCTGAGTCGCCTTCGGCGCCTTCCCCCCGAGGGGGACGCCGCCCGTGCGGCGGGGCGGCCCTTGCACGGCGGCCGCTGGTTGGTGCCGCGCGGGCCCAACCGACTGTGGTCTGGCTTCGCCCTTACACCGGAAGCCAGCGCCACCAAAAAGGTTTGCGCTCCTCCTTTGCGCCCCGCGCTTGTAGCAGCGGGATGAAAGTGCTACGTCCATGGCGGCGTGCAGCCTCCAGCGGGGTCATGTCGTCAAAATCAGACCGCAACGTCGGATCGGCGCCGTGGTCCAGCAGATAGTGCGCAATGTCGCTGTGGCCATGGATGAGGCTGGCCACCAGGGGCGTGCACAAAATCTCGGGGTGCTGGTAGTTGGGGTTGACACCCGCGTTGATGTGATAGCGCACCAGCGCCAGGTCGCCTTCCACTGCGGCGGCGTACATGTCTTTCCAGTCTCCACCTGACATAACGTGAACCCTCTGCACAAACTCAATGGGATGCAGTGTAGGCAGGTGGGCGTGCGGCACAATGCGCGCCTTCCCTAACCCCCTTGCATTGATGTATTCATCGCACCCCCTGCACATCCTCTGGCGCGACGAGCACCTGGTAGCCGTCTACAAGCCTGCGGGCTGGCTGGTGCACCGCACGGGGCTGGACGCGGGCGAGACGCGGTTTGTAATGCAGACCCTGCGCGACCAGCTGGGGCAGCATGTGTTCCCGGTGCACCGGCTGGACAAGGGCACCTGCGGCGTGCTGGTGATGGCGCTTCACAGCGATGCTGCGCGGGCACTGTCACAAGCGTTTGAAAACCACGCTACGCACAAGCGCTACCTGGCCATGGTGCGCGGCTGGGCGCCGGTAGCCATTGAAGTGGACCATGCACTGAGGCCCGACGATGCCCCACCCGATGCGGCGGTGCAGGACGCACACACCCGTTTTAGGCGCCTTGCGCAGCTCACGCTGCCCGAGGCCAGCGATGCGCGTTTTGCCAGCACGCGCGCGTCGCTGGTCGAGGCGGTGCCCACCACCGGACGGCGCCACCAGATCCGCCGCCACTTGAAGCACTTGGCGCACCCCATCCTTGGCGATGCTACGCACGGCAAGGGCCCCATCAACCGCTGGTGGGCCGAGCGGCTGGGGCAGCAAAGGCTGTGGTTGCATGCGTGGCAACTGACGGTGCCGCACCCGGTGACAGGCGTTGCGATGACGTTTGACAGCGGGCTGCAATGGCCTGCTTTTGGTGGCTGCGACACGGCGCAAAACATCCAAGACCCAACCGCCAGCCCCACGTCTGACTGGCAGCAACTGTTTGCGCGGTTGCCGTGGGATAACGCCATTGAGACACCCAGCGCCTGACGCACCGTAACCCGGGCGACACGACGACAGCGCACCCGTCGAAATAATGGGCACTCCAAAAATCAGGAGACTGCGTCCATGACCCCACCCGCCACCAACCGCGTCCTCGCCCACACCGGCGCGCGCTACCCCATCATCCAGGCGCCCATGGGCTGGATAGCGCGCACGCAACTGGCGTCGGCCGTGTCCCGCGCGGGCGGGCTGGGCATCATCGAGACGTCATCCGGCGAGACGGCCAACTGCCAGGCCGAGATCACCAAGATGAGCGCACTGGGCCTGCCGTTTGGCGTGAACCTGCCCATCCGCTTTTTGAAAGACGACGCCATGCTGCGCTTTGTGTGCACGTCGGGCGTGAAGTTTGTGACCACCTCGGCGGGCAGTCCTGCCAAGTTCATTGCTCCGCTCAAAGATGCGGGCATCACCGTCTACCACGCGGTGCCCACGGTGGACACCGCACTCAAATGCGTGGACGCAGGCATCGACGGCCTGGTGGTCGAAGGTGGTGAAGGCGGCGGCTTCAAGAACCCCGAAGAGGTCTCTACCCTGGTGCTGCTGCAGGCCATCCGCGCGCGGGTGGACGTGCCGCTGGTCGCGGCAGGCGGCATCTGCGACGGGCGCGGCATGGCGGCCGCCTTTGCACTGGGTGCCGAGGCCGTGCAGATGGGCACGCGCTTTGTGAGCTGCGCCGAAAGCCCGGTGCACGCCAACTACAAGAACGCCATCGTCGATGCGGGCGTGACGGGCACCTGGATGCTGAACACCAAGGCCAGCCCGTGCATCCGCGCGCTCAAGTCAGCGCGCACCCTGGCCATCCATGAAGCGGGGCTGATGCCCGCCGACAGCTTTGAAGGCATTCAGCGCGTGTACTTTGACGGTGACATGGAGGCCGCTCCCGCGCTGGCGGGCCAGACGGCCGGGCTGATCGACTCCGTCAAAACCGCGCAGCAGATCATTGACGACACGGTGGCGGAGTTTTTTGCCATCAGCCAGCGGATGGGTGCGATGGCGGCTGCGCGGGCGTTTGGCTGAGATGAACGGGAGCGGCGGGTATCAACGCCCTTGCATGCGCCTACCCCGCCGTACCCTGCACTAACCCGCCTTTGCACCCAAAGCGCGCATCCGCCGCTTCCACTTGGCCACGCCGTCCTCGCCCAGTTGTTCCACGCTGCCGACCAGCGTTTCGTTGACCGGGGCAATGCCGACGAACCCCAGGATGTTGCGCTCCAGCGACTTCACGCTGTGCGCGCGGAAGTACCAGCGGTACACCAGCGCAGGCATGCCCATGGTGACCACCACGCGCGCGCTGCGGCCTGTGAGTCCTTTGTGGCCAAAAGGGTTGCTGCCCTCGGCGGTGAACGCAAAACCGGGCCGCGCCACCTGCTCCAGAAACGCTTTGAGCAGCGCAGGCATGTCGCCCAGCCACAGCGGAAAAAACAGCACGATGTGCTGCGCCCAGCCGATATCGGCCTGCGCGGGCTTGAGCGAAGCGGGCAGCAGGCCCAGCTCCCATTCGTGCTGACTGCGCAGCCACGGGAAGTCGATGGCGGCAATGTCGATGTGTCGCACCTCGTGCCCGGCGGCGGTGGCGCCGTCTGCATAGGCCTGCGCCAGGGCGTGGCACAGGTGCGGGGCGGTGGCATCCGGGTGGCCCTGGATGAGCACAATGCGTTGGGGGTCCATTCAAGCTCCTTGTGGGCGTGCCAATTCCCAAACGGGTTCAGACTCTACGCCGCTCTCATTGGTTCAACCAGGGTATCTCGTTGGCGACCAGGTGCACAGCGCCAGAAAGTATCAAATTGATAGCTGTTAGCGCTTTACAGATAAGCGCCAGATGCCAATTTGACCAGATATTTTCGGTATCAAACGGCAAGACCTGTAGAGCGGTGCGTCGGCTGCGTCCTACCGCTGCGCGCGCACCACGCCGCTGGACGCTGGCAGGGTAGTGCGCGACATTTGCCAAGCACATGGCTTCGCAAGAATCACGCACCCAGTGCACCGATCAAGACACCCGCTGCACACCGGCCTTCTCCCAATGACACCCATGACCCCACGCCTTTCAAGCCCCCTTCGGCGTTCCATCGCCCGAGCCTCCCACCGGGGTACCGCATCATGAGCAGCTGGTGGCAACAAATTGCGACCACGGTGGCATCCGAGTTTTCTGATGTACCCGACGTGGCGCAGGCCACCCGCATCGTGGTGCGCCTGGGCATGGCAGGGCTTCTGGGCGGCCTGCTGGGGTGGGAGCGAGAACACGCAGGCAAGGCGGCCGGGGTGCGCACCCACATGCTGGTGGCCATGGGCGCCGCATTGTTTGTGCTGGTGTCCCAGCAGGCAGGGATCGGCCCCGCGGACAATAGCCGCGTGCTGCAGGGCATCATCGCGGGCGTGGGGTTTCTGGGTGCGGGCACTATCCTCAAGGGCGACGGAGAGAACCAGGTCAAGGGCCTCACCACCGCCGCAGGCATCTGGCTGACTGCCGCCATCGGCGTGGCGGCCGGGCTGGGGCAAGAGGCAACGGCGGTGCTGACCACGGCGCTGGCGCTGGCGGTGTTGTGGGCCATCCCCATTATCCAGTTGGCGGTGGAAGACCGCTCCCAGAAAACAGACCCGCGCCGCTAATTCACCTCATCCGAAGCGCGGCCCATCCTCACTCATACAAGGATTTCAGCTGATGGCACGCCGACGCATGACCGCCCAGGCTGCTGCAGCCATCAGGAACATGAGCAGCAGGTGGCCCCATTCCGACAGTGTGGGGATGGCGGCGGCTCCGCCCGGCCCGGCAGCAAGCACCGCAGGGCCTCCGGGGTCAAGGATCACGGCGTTCGCAAGCAGATCGTCATCACCCTGCTGACCGTCCACCACGGTGAGCGTGATGGTGTTGCCGGAAATAACAGCACCTGAATACGCATACCAATGAGGCGTCGGGTTGGAGGGTGTGGCTCCGTACTTCCAGTACTGCGTTCCCGGCGGCAATGCCGTGGGATAGGTCAGCTTGACGGTAAAAGAGGAACCTGGAACGCCGCTGATCACCACCAGATCGAACAAGCCCATGGGGAAGGACATCCCGCTGGGTGGCGCCGCCGAAGGCGACTTGGGATGCCCAGTGAGGGGAATGAAGCCCGCGTTCTGAAACTTGCCTGTGCCAGGCTCGGCAAACACCCAGGCGGGGGTCGATATGTCTGCCGCAGCGGGGCCTGCAGGCGTTGTACCCGTTACACCAGGACCTGCCGTGGGCGGTGGAGCCACCGTGAATGTTTGTTGCACATGCGGCGCGGCGTTATAGCTCGCATCCCCGGCTTGCGATGCGATCACGCGGCACGTACCAATGCCCAGCAAGCGCACCGTGGTGCCCGTGACGGTACAGACCAGGGGCGTATCGGTTGCAAACCCGACCGTCAGTCCCGAACTGGACGACGCAGTCAACGTGAAATCAGGATTACCAAGGACCTTGTTGCTCAGCGCTGCAAAGGTGATCGTCTGCAGCGCTTTGCCCACCGAGATAACAACGGTGTCAGAAATTGCCTCGTATGTCGCGTCGCCGGCCTTGGTTGCAGTGATTTCGCAGACACCGATAGCGGTCCCCGTCACTGTAGTGCCCGACAGCGAACATGCCGCAGCCCCCGAGGTCACGGCGTAGGCCACCGCACCACTGCCTGCTCCTCCAGTGGTAGAGAGAGTCGATGTGCCATTGAGAGCCAGTGACGACGGTGTCGCAACCGCTGTCAGTGCTGGCTGTGCCGCCTTGACCACCAGCACCGCCACTGTGGCGGTGGCAGCTCCGTAGTTGATGTCTGCAGCCTTGGTAGCCGTCACAGTGCAGCCGCCAACACCAATGCCGGTCAAAGTGTTGCCCGAAACCTGGCACTGCCCACCTCCGGCCGTTACAGCAAATGCCACCGCACCCGTACCGGACCCGCCGGAGGCCCCCAGCGTAGCAGTCCCGAGGTAGGGAATCGTGGAGGGACTGGCGGTGGCAACCAGAGGCGCCTGGGCGGCCTGGTCCACCTGGATGTCCACGGTGGCGGAGGCGGGCTCATACTGGGCATCGCCAGCATTGGTGGCGGTTACTGTGCAGGTGCCGGGCGTCACCCCAGTGACCACGTTGCCCGACAATGAACACGACGTCCCGCCCGCCGTGATGGCCAAACTGACAGCCCCAGCACCCGATCCTCCGGATGTCACCAGCGTGGATGTGCCATTGACCGTGATCACTGCTGAAGGTGTCGCGCTGACGGACCAGCCGACCTGCAGAGCCCGTGTGACAGTGATGACTACCTGGCCCGAAACCTCGTTATAAAAAGCATCGGCCGCGCGCGTGGCTGTGACGGTGCACGATCCCACGCCCACCCCGGTAACGATATTGCCCGCAACGGAGCAAGAGCTCGCGCCTGCGGTGACAGCAAAACTGATCCCACCGGATCCGGACCCACCGGAAGCGCCCAGTGTGGCCGTGCCATTCAGCGCAATGGTGCTTGGCGACGCGGTCGCCGTCAGTGCAGCCTGGTTGGCCTTGCTCACGCTGAGTTCGACAGTGGTTGTAGCCTGCAAGTAGTTGGCGTCAGACGCTTTGGTGGCGGTAATGGTGCAGTTGCCAATGCCTGTGCCGGTGACCGTTGAGCCCGCCAGCGCACAATTTGCGGCTCCGTCCGTGACGGCGTAGCCCACCGTGCCCGTGCCCGTTCCACCCACCACCGACAAGGTGGACGTGCCGTTGTAAACCACGCTGGCGGGGCTGGCTGAAGCGGTCAGCACTGCTTGCTGACCCTTGGCGTTAGTCAGTGCCAGCGTGGTCTGCAAAGCTCCGGCCGTAGCCGTGATGTTGTAGGCGCCAGCCAGCATGTTGGCAGTTGCGTTTAGCGTAGCGATGCCGCTCGCATTGGTAGTGGCGGTGCCGCCAGAATCCAGCGCGGCAGACGCTCCCGCTCCGGGCGCGGTGAAGTTGACCACCACGTTTGGCAGCGCACGGGAATCCACATCAAACACCTGCACCTGCAGCGGCGTTACGAACGCCTGGCCGATGGGTGTCGACTGAGGCGCGCCTGCCACCACATCCATACGGTGTGGCGGGCCAAAGGGGTCGATACGCAACACCAGTCCATTGGCGGCCGCAACACTGGCAGAAGCACCTGTGGTGGGGTTCGTCAAACCCGCAGCACCAGAGGTGGTCACCCCTCCAACCGACAGGATCGTGTCCGTGCCCACGAGCGTCGCAGAAAGGGCATGCATGGCATCCGCCCCGCTGGTGCCCAGAAAGCCCGAGTACACCAACGACGCGGGCGTGGAACGTGCAATTTTGGTCAGGAATCCGTCTTGCTGGCCGGGGCGCGTGGTGGTGATTCCGCTCTGGGCCACCACAGGAAACCCCGTGCCGACACTAGTGGCTCCCGTGGCATAGAGGGCTTCACCGTCATACGCAAGTGCCGCAACATAGTCATAGCCCGTACCACCCAGATAGGTCGCAAACGGCGTGGTGGGGTGCAAACGGACAATAAATCCATCCATGTTGCCACCTCCAGTGTTCTGCGCCCCTCCAGCAATGAACCGGACCCCAGCGTCGTTCGCCGGAAAATTGGGGGCATTGGTTTCCCCCGCCACAATGACAACCCCCTCGGAATCGACCACTACGGCGAGCGCTCGGTCCATGCCCACCTCGCCGTTTTGCGGCAGTGATCCTGTCAGGATCTGCATCTGCGCGCTGCTTCCGTTCGCCGCGACGAAGGCAACGAATGCATCCGCCGCGTCGAGAGAACGGGAGGCCAATGCCGTGCGAGAGCCGGTCAGACTGGGCAGGCCTGCCGTGGAATCGGTGGCACCTGCCACGGCCACGCTGCCGTCCGGCAAGAGCGCGAGAGCGTTACCCATCTCATCCCCACCGTTGCCGCCGATAAAGCCCGCATAGTCCAGGCCGGTGCCACCTGCGGCAACCCGCGCCACAAACGCATCCATGCCACCGGTCCCCAGCTGATCGCCACCATGGCTCAGGCTGGGGCCGCCAATGACAGGGAACACCGGGGCTGCAGTAGTGCAGCCCGCCATAGCAGTGGTGGTACAGACAGAAAAACCCGTCACATAGGCACGGCCCAGGCCGTCCACCGCAATGGCATTGGCTTGGTCGTCTTCGGCTCCGCCAATGAAGCCCGAATAGGACACCGAAGCGCCATTGCTGCCCAGTTTCATCACAAACGCGTCTCTGTCGCCTTGAGTCTTTGTGCGGCGAAATCGATTGTTGGCATCGGCGCCTGCGGTCGGAAAATTGGTGGAATGCGTTGCACCCGCCAGATAGATGCCGCCGCTGGAGTCAAGCGCCAGTCCATGGCAAGCGTCGTTGGCACTTCCGCCCACATACGTCACAAACTGGGCTACTCCTTTGGGGTCGAACTTCACCACAAAGGCGTCATCACCGCCCCGAGCACCCACGCCACCGGTGGTTGGCAGGTTCAGCGACTGTGTGGAGCCACAAGCAAAGGTGTTGCCATCATCGTCACGGGCTACTGAAAATACCTGGTCATCGGCGTTGCCGCCAACCAGCCCCGAATACCCGGTCCAGGCGGGGTCGATGATCAATGGCTTGTTCACATCGTGGGCAGCCAAGGTGAAACCGATACGCCAGCTGCGTTCGCCAGCTTGCTCGACCCGGTAGCGCGCAGCCACCGGTATGCGACGCTGGCCGTCTGGCTGGAACACCACCGGAGCGGCATCCACCAGCACCTCGTCGCCCAAGCGCCATTGCAGCGAACCATCCGCCTGCAGGCTTACACCATCAGCCCCGTCCACACGCCAGACCACGCGCTGCAGATCTGCACCTGCAACCAACTCAAACTGGTATTTGAAGCCCCCGGCGTCGCCCGCAAAGACCGCATCGACGCCGGGCCACACGCCGCGATAAACAACCGAACCGTAGCTCTTGAGACCTGTCTGCCACTGCGTCCGATCTCCTACAAGCCAGTGATACACCGTGGGTGAAGCCTGGACACCCTGTGGTGTAGCCCCGGCCGTGTCCTCAAAGCTATACCGCAGTCCGCCATCATTGATGGTTTTCGCGCCAAAGGTGTGCGACTTGGCCGACGCAACTTGCGCGCGTCGAGACTGCAACAGAACACCTGTGGAATCAAAAGCGATTTGACGCCCGCCTGCCGCCGCACGAAAGCGAGCTGCAGCATCGCTGGCGGGCATGGCGACAAAGCGGTTGTCGCGCCCTGCGAACTCGCGCTGCACGACGGGCTTGGTTTGCGACCAAGAAGGCATTGCGCAAGCGACTAGCGCCAGTGCAAGAACGGTACAACGCATGGTGGTGGTCACTACAGGACTGATCGAAAAGGGGCAGGTCGAGAACAATCGCAAGAAGGGTCGCAAGCAACAGATCAGGGTCGCGGTGGAAAAACACCTTGCAAAGCAATGACGAAATAAGCCGTGAGATACGGAGGCATGTTGTTGTGCGGCTGGTTGCCGCCCGCCGAGGTGACCATCTCCGACCCCATGGGCTCGCTCGGCACTGTGTTGGCATACGCGCGCGCTGGCGACGGCCCCAGGCGCGCGCCAGAGGGGTCGGCCACCGCCGGCCCGGCTGCATCGCCGCCGTACAGCATATGGGCGTGTACCGGCATTTCCGAGGCCGTCAGGGTCACCGTTTCCAAACCGCCCGACTGCCCGAGGTCGTAGAGAGACAAGCCTGGCCCCTGCCCGGGCATCATGGGGGCACGCCCTTGCAAATCGGGCAAGGCGAAGTTGCTCGTGCCGTTCCCACCGTATGTGGTACCCAACAGCGAAAACAGGGCTGTGTTCTGCGAGAGAGGCAGCAGTTGCCCGTCGCACCAAGCCCATCCCTTGGGCGGGAAGTTGAAGGGGACAATGCGGATTTCCGCAACAAAAGGGTCGGCCATGGCGCGTATTCGCTAGTCTTGAATCGATCAGGTGGGCGAAGGAAAAATGCCTTGTAGAGCTATCACAAAGCTCAGCGTGAGGAAGGGGGGCCAATTGAGATGTGCCTGTGCCCCACCGACGGTCGTAATGGAATCTGCCTGGGTGACTGCTGTCGCCGACGCTGCATAGCTGCCACGCGATGCGGCAAAAGCGTTGCCCGCAGGGCCCGTCGCGCGCCCGCCTGCGGAGGTTGCCAGGGGGATGTGGGTGTGCATCGGCAACTCATTCACCGACAAGGTATGGGCCTGCTCTCCGCCGCGCTCTCCTAGAGTGTGCGAACCGCCGACATGAATGGGCATGCGTGCGCGAAAATCCGGTAGCGCAAAGCTGCTCACTCCGTTCCCGCCAAACGTTGTCCCCAAAAGTGCAAAAAGCGCCTGATTCTGGTTGATGGGCAGAAGCTGCCCGTTGCATAGCGCCCATCCGTTGGGCGGAAAGACAAAGGAGACAATGCGGATCTCGGAGAGAAAAGGTTCTGCCATGGCGTCAGGTGGGAGACGGAAAAATGCCGAAGAGCGAGATGATGAAGTTCACGCACAGATACGGTGGCCGGTTCTCATGCGGCTGGCTCCCCCCCGCTGGGGAAAGTGTGCCCACATGCATGGCCTGCGCGGCGGGACCTGTGTTTACAAACGTCTTGTAGTCACGGTGCCGGGCGGGTAGCGCCCCGACGGGCGATGCCACGTAACCTGTTCCCGCAGAGGCCATCAGCGTGTGTTTGTGGTTTGGAATCTGGTTCACGGTCAACGTTATTTCCTCTGCGCCACCCGTTGCCGCGAGAATGAAACCGTTGCCTTGGTGAATGGGTATTCGCCCACGCAGGTCCGGCAATGCGTATGTTGATTGACCATCGCCGCCGTACGTGGTGCCGATCAACTGGAAGAGCGTTTCATAGTCAGCTATCGCTAGCTGCTGGCCCTGGCACAGGGCCCAGCCGACAGGAGCAAAATTTCCAGCGAACATACGGATTTCGCCAACGTAAGGTTGTGCCATGAGCGCTGCAGGCAATTCGGCCTGCGAAATTTGAGGGATAGATCAGACAGGAGAAAGGAATGCCTAAGGCATCAAGCCACGCGAGGCCTGCCTATCTCCAAAAAGAACGCGAATATATGTTGTGCAGGACAGTGGTGCAAGACAAATATGGCGCTGCAACAAAATCTGAGGCAAGATCGCCCCGCCCAAACCGCAAGCCCTTTCAGGCCCGCGATTGAGGCTGAAACCTTGATTCAATTTGACGATGAACCACCAAAGACGCTCTCTTCTCAAAGCTGCCGGCATCGCGCCCGCTGCTGCTTCGACGGGACTTGTTCATGCAGCACTCCGCCCCACCGCACCAGCGCTGACAGGGACATTGTTGCGGAGTCATTTCGTTCCATTGGAGGGTGAAGCTTTTGCATTCAGCATGAGCGGTGTGCAAGCCAAGGCCGTGCTAAAGCGCGCCATCGCGCTGCAAGAAGCCACAGATGAAGACCGCAGCTTCCGGCTGCTGTTCGCGCCTTCGCAACCTCACTCGTTGGCTCAAGGCACCTGGGACGTTACGCATCCAAAATTGGGAACACACGCCATCTTCGTCAGCCCTAACGACGCCAATGGTCAAGAGATCGAGGCCATCTTCAATCGGCAGACCTGACCGGCGCGGGCCGCCGTCGCATGCGTCTGTAGACGCCCTCAACACCTTCGTCGGCAAAGCCCTCGCGCCCGTACAGCCGGTATGCCGGGTTGTTGGATTCCACGAACAACAACGTATCGCGAGCTTCGCGGTCGGCACGTCCGACCACGGCGCGCACCAACGCCGTGCCCCAGCCCCGCCCCCGCCATGAAGGCATGAAAGCCACATCCATCAAACGCAATGGGCCAGGCGCCGTACCCAGGTATAGACGCCCCACGGGATCGCCTCGGTGTTCGATCACAAGAAACAGTGCGCCAGGGTAGTGCGCACGGTAATGGATATCTTGCAGCGCAAATTGCGAATCTGAAAAGGCTTGGCGCTCAGTTTCGGACCAAGGCGTCAACATCAATTCCGGATCGCGTACGGTGCGATACAGCGCGCGCAAAAAACCGACGTCGGCCTCATCCGCTTTGCGCAGTTGCAGTTCGGCCGGAATGCCTGACAGGCCAGTCTCACACGACATGGGAGAAACAGGCTTCATAAAAAAAGCCCTCTGCCTTCCTTGCAGTGGGGGTCATGAACACTGCGAAGTCCCCTAGGGAGGAATGCCGCAGTTGGTAGGTCCCTTGCTCGATGGGTGTATTCAACGGCCCTTTAAACCAAATGGCGAACTGGTGTGTTCCTGGAGCGGAAGGTGACTCGGTGACACTCTGCACATCCAGCGGTATTTCCGCTAAGCCCGATGCGGCCGACACGTATACCACCACCTGCTGATTCACAAAGCCCAACGCGTCGGCCCAGGTTAACTGACGAGAAAAAAGAGCTGGATCCAGCATGCGCACTCCACTAATCGACCAGAGACAGAGACTGCAACGCTGCACACGCCCCAAGGGCCATGGGTTGCCAAAAGTACCTTGAAAGGCCCGACGAGTATAGCGACGCGGTATGCGCAGAATGCACGCGAGGCACGGTGAAGGGCCCCGGATTTGGATCTCGAATCACCTACACTTTTTTGGCTTTTCCAGCACCCTGCACTTCTCCCACACCATGCTCCCTGCTCAATCTTCAGCCAGTTCTGAGAACCTGCGCGGCATCGTCGCCATGGTGGTGGCGGTCGGCTTTTTCTCGGTGATGGACGCGCTGCTCAAAACCCTGTCCGCCCACTACCCCGCCATGCAGGTGGCGGCGTTGCGGGGGTGGGCGGCGCTGCCGCTGGTGGTGCTGTATGTGCTGTGGCGGCGCGAGGTGCCGGGCTTGCTGAAGGTGCGATGGCCGCTGCACCTGCTGCGCGGCGTGCTCAATGTGGCGATGCTGGCGCTGTTTGCGTATGCACTCAAAGAACTGGCGCTGGCCGAGGCCTACACGCTGTTTTTCATCGCGCCGTTGCTGATCACCGCGCTGTCGACTGTTGTGTTGGGAGAGAAGGTGCGGGGCGCGCACTGGGTGGCGATTGCGCTGGGCATGGTCGGCGTGGTGGTGGCACTGCGGCCCAGCCAGGACGCTCTTTTTACCGTGGGCGCGCTGGCCGTGCTCGGCGCAGCAGTGGGTTACGCAGTGTCGGCCATCACCGGGCGGGTGCTGACGCGCACCGACTCCAGCGCCAGCCTGGTCTTCTGGGCCACGGCCTTCCTGGCACTGGGGGCGGGGGTGTTGGCATGGCCGAACTGGGTGGGGGTGGATCAGGCCCACTGGCCGCTGGTGGCGGGCCTGGCGATGACGGGGTTTGCGGGCCAGCTGGCCATTACCGAAGCGTTCAAGCACGGGCAGGCCGCGGTGGTGGCACCGTTTGAGTACACGGCGCTGGCCTGGGGCATGGGGCTGGACTGGGTGCTGTGGCAGGCGGTGCCCGGGGTTTCTACCCTGCTGGGCGGCGCCATCATCATTGGCAGCGGGTTGTATCTGGTGCGGCAGGAACGCATGAAGAAGTCGGTAGCGTCTTGAGCCTGACCCGGCACCGGAAGCCTTGCACTTTGGCGACGGCCACCCGCGAACGCGAGCGGCGTGGTCTTACATCTGCACGCACGGCGCTGTTCTGTAATGGCTGGATAAACACAGCGGCAACGCCGCAAGGAAGCCACCATGACCCAACACGCCACCATTCACGGCCACGTTACCTACACCCCGGGAGACGGCGCACCACTGACCATTCCCAAAGGCCCGGTGGAGCTGGAGCCCTCAAAAGACAGCACCACCCTGAGTTGGACCGCAGATAACGACGCGGTGGGATCGGCAGCCATCCCCAAGGACCAGTTCAACCAGTATGTGAAGGACGGAAAAATCCGCCTGAAGGACTGAGAACCTCGCCCGTCGGCGGTGCTATGCATTTGATAGCTACTAGCGCTTTATGATCAAGCGCTAGAGGCCAATTTCATTCAAAAATTACCATGCAAGCCGACGACATTCTTCATTTCTGGTTCGAAGAACTCTCCCCCGCCCAGCACTTTGCGCAAGAGGACGCCATCGACGCCATGATCCGCGTGCGGTTCGGGGCCACGTGGCAGTCTGCGCAGCGGTGTGAGCTGTGGGCGTGGCGGGCATCGCCCGAGGGGCGGCTGGCAGAGATCCTGGTGCTGGACCAGTTCTCGCGCAACATCCACCGCGGCTCGCCGCTGGCGTTTGCGCAAGACGCGCAGGCCCTGGCGCTGGCGCAAGAACTGGTGGCAGGGCGACACGACATCGCGCTGACGCCCGCGCAGCGCGCCTTCGCCTATATGCCATACATGCACAGCGAGTCCGCCGTCATCCACACCCAGGCCATGGCCCTGTTTGACCAGCCAGGGCTGGAAAACAACCTGAAGTTTGAAGTGCAGCACCGCCACATCATTGCGCGGTTTGGCCGCTACCCGCACCGCAACGCGGTGCTGGGCCGCACGTCCACCGCGCAGGAACTGGCGTTTTTGCAGCAGCCTGGCTCGTCGTTTTGAAACGCTAAGCCTGTCGAAGCGCCGCGCGAGGCTTCGACAGGCTCAGCCCGAGCGGGTGTAGAAATTTCAAATATGACGACCCAATGAGAACCGGTGTACCGGTTTGCGCCGCCTACAAAGGCCGCGTCAGGTACACCGCCTCGCGGCCCACGATGGGTTCGCGCGTGGGCATCATCACCGTGCAGTCGTCGCACAGGGCGCGTATCTCCAGCGTGCCATCGGTGGCAATCAGCTCGTCCTTGGCAAACACCTCAAAGCCTTCAATCGGCCGGGTAAAGGCAAAGTCCGGCGTGCGCACCATGCAGGTTTCCAGCAGTTCATAGCGGCGCTGTGCGCCCGGTGCAGGGCGGCCGGCAACGGCATCCACCAGACCAAAGTGCGCCAGGAAGTCCAGTGCAGCCGCAGTGGCCACATCGGCCGCCGACTGACGGAAATGCTGTCCGCATTCCACCACCAGGGCCACACCGTCTCCCGTCGCCTGGCCGTGGCGGCCATGCTGAATCAGCGGCGTGCCCGACCCCAGTCCGCTGGGCATGACCAGGTGCACCGGCGGGTTGCCAATGGCCAGCGCCACTTCAGCATTGCGCGGGTAGGCCGGGTATACCCAGAAAGGCTGCACGTCCTGGCTGGTGGAGTGGATGTCCAGAATGTGATCGGCCGCAGCCACCACGGGGCGCAGCACGCGCGCACGGTCCAGCTCGGGGCTTGCTGCCGTGCCGTCCAGCTCGCCTGCCGACCACACGCGGTTGAGGTTGTGCACCAGCTGGCGGCTTTCAAACGGGCGGCTTTGGTCAAACGACTCGTAGGCAGCCACGTTGGCAAAGCTGATGGTCAGCGTGCCGATGAGCGGGCGCACGCCCGTGTCCAGCAGGTGCGTGGCAGCCACCATGCCGCAGATCTCGTTGCCATGCGTCAGCGCGTTGATCAGTACGTGCGGCCCGGGCTTGCCGGACTCGAAGCGGTGCACGTAGTCGATGCCGACGTTGCCTTGCCGGTAGGCAGACAGGTCGCGCGGCAGGACTTCAAAAACGGGAGGATTCTGGGACATGGCAGTGTATTAGTAAGACAACACATCATTGTCAACCCAAAGCCGGAAGCCTGCAGGCCGGGGTGTAGGATGCCCGCCGGTTGTTCATCGCCCTGCTGCACCATGCCCATTGCCCGACTCTGCCCGCTGACCGATGTTGCCGGCCTGATACCCGCCGACTGCTGGATTGCCCGGCGCCTGGCGGACGACTCGGACGACCTGGACGAATTGCGCAGCGTGGTGGTGCTGCACATCACCGGCGATGTGCAATTGCCCGAGCTGCACCTGGACGCCCCCCTGGCCCCTGGCAGCGCGCTGCGCACCTGGTTGCACAGCCTGCCAGGCGGCGGCGCAGAAGCCACAGCAGCAGCCGCACCGTTTCTCATCCTCATTGAAGGCAACCTGCAGATCGACGGTGCGCTGACCTGTGATGACACCGACGGCACCACGCACCTTGTCGTGACAGGTGATGCACACCTGCACAACGCGGTGGTAGGCGGGCAACTTGCCAGTGTGGGCGGCACGCTGACTGTGGCGGACCTGCTGTGGGGCCACTACAACCACGGCGAGCTGCGGGTGAACGGCGGGCTGACGGCCCGTGTGGCGGTGTTCACCGACGGATATCACCTCGATATCCACGGGCCCGAGCAGGTGGAGTTTTTGCTGGACGAAGTGCGCAGCATTGCGCACCTGGCCGAGTTCTCGTGCGAGGTGGTGGCTGCGGTGTTTGGCCCCGAGTTTCTGGACGCTGCTGCCCCTGGCGCGGACGGCATCAGCGCCCTGCTGGACCGCGATGCCGTGGTGGCTGCCGTGCGCGGGGGCGACAGCGCAACACGCAGCACCGACGATATCCAAGCCGTGTTCCCCATCGCCCACGACCTCTGCGCCGACAACGCCATCAGCATCGACAACATTTTGGCCGTGCTGCACACCCCGTTGATCGCGCACAAGCAGCGCAAGGCCTACGGCTGGTTTCAGCAAACCGACTTTTCGCTGTGCCAGCGCCATGTGGACGAAGAAAAAGACCAGCGTGACGACAACGTGTTCATCACGGTGTGGAAGACCTGGGACTTTTACCTGTCGGTTGAACAAGTGCCCGATCACCAGGGGCTGCTGCAGCGCCTGGCCGCCTTGTTACTGCGCCGCACCGTGCCCACCACGCCCCAGCTCACGCTGATCTACCGCGGCTACACCGACGGCATGCCCGGCGAGTGGAAGGCCCTGGCCCCCGACACCGCCCCTGCCGCATGGGCCGCATGCCAGCACGCCTGGCGAGGCGTGCTCGACTACGTGCGCAAGGCCGTGGGCCAGCACCGCGCGCGCTACCCGCTGCACCAGCGCCTCAAGGCAGAGCTGACCGCCGCGCGCATTGAATCCTTCACATCATTGCCGGTGTTCACCGACCGCTACAACGACTGGTGGGACAGCGATAAAAACGGCTATTGGGAAGGCAGCATCTGGGTGGGCGCGCGCCAGCCCTGCATGCACGACGGAGAACCCTGGGGCCGCGCACTGAAGCTCAGCTGGAACAACGGTAGCGACGCGCCGGGCGATGAGGAGTTCAACTCACACAGCGCCTACCAGATCGATGTGGACGAAGCGCGCAATGGGCCTGCCGTGGTGGAGTTCAGCTATTCGCAGCGGCAAAACGACAGCCGCGCAGCCCTGCCCGTATGCGCAGCCGACCACATCGCGCGCCTGCTGCGGTTTTACTCGGCGGTCGAAACACGCATCCACACCCAGCATGAACAAGACCAGGCCCGCCGTGCCCAAGCGCTGCGCATAGAAGCCGCCGTGCACCTGCTGGCCACACCGCCACTGGCGCCAGATCTGCCCGATGCGGCGGTATTTCCTGTCGAGCTGATGATGCTGTCCGACCGATGGCAGGCAGACGGCCAAGGCTACGTGGCCGCCATCCGCTCGCATGTGATGGGCGCGGATGCCGCGGCCAGAAGGGTCACTCATACCCCTGCAGACAGCGAGAACGCCGATGAAGATTGGGCAGAGAGGGACGATGAGAGAGTAGCCAATGGCGACACGGAAGAAGCAGCGCTACCCGAAGACCCGCGCGCGGCCGCCGCCCCCACGGTGCTGCAACTGGCCCGCGTGGTCAGCGCCTGGGCCGACGAGGACTTGTCCCAACGCTTTCGCCAACGGTTTGCTTTCGCGCCCGATGCCTATGCGCACCTTGCTTCCACAGCGGGCACGCACATCGGCCCCGTGTTTGCGCTGGACGACGGCCGCGTGGTTGCACGCATCGGGCCGGCGTACGAAGACACAGCGCACTGGGTGGCGCTGCAAGGGCCGCAGCACACGCCGTTGCCTGCACTCAAAGGCCTGGGCCGCTCGCCCGACCGGCGCTGTTTTGCACAAAGTGATGGTCAGTACATCACCACGCATGACGGTTTCTGCGGCCCGGTCATCGCACGGTTTGCGCTGCCCCGAGGCAACGAAGGTTTACCCACGAACGGGCAGCATACGCAGCACGTGCGGCATGTGCAGGCCGTTGCAGATCCCATGGGGCAGAGGTGCGACGAACTGATCCCCTTCAACGACGGCCAGCGCGTGCTGCTGGCCAACCCTACGGGCATCTATCTGCTACACGCCCTGGGCGCCCAAAGCGCTCAGGAATCTGAGAATGCCCAGGGCCACATCCAGCGCATTCACCCGCAGACCTTTGACGAAGATGGCCCCTACACCTGGCCCAAGAACCAGTCCGACGAAGACCAAAGCGCAGTGCTGTCCCTCAACATGCTGCACATGGCCTTGTCCCCCGACGAGCGGTACATCGCCGTGGGCGACCAGGACAGTGTGCACATCCTGCTGAGCGCTGACGGCGAAGTGCTACGCCGCTACGAACCCCTGTCGTCCTACCCGCACCACGCCGCTTTCTCGTATGACGGCACACAGCTGTTTGCCAACTCCTGCCACCTGTACGGCGGTTGCACGCTGGCCGCGCCGCTGGATGAGGCATTGCCCGCCCTCGCCGCAGGCGCTGAAGATACGACGCAAGAAGCCCCCGCCATCAACACCCAGTGGCGCATCTACGCATCTGCCACATTGCCAGGCACGCTGATCGTGGGGCACGCCCACGGCTACCTGCACGCGGTGGACGACACCGGCCAAACCCTGTGGCGCCACCACATCGGCAGCTCCCTCAGCGCCATCGACGTGTCGCCAGACGGCAGCACCATCGTAGCCGCCAGCTACGGCGGCTACCTGGTCACGCTGGCACGCGTGGAGACAGGCATGGACCCGTATTCGATGGGCACGTCGCCGTACGTGGAGACGCGGCGGTGGATCTTTTGGGGCGATGAGGCGAGGCCGTTGTGCTGGTAGCTATGTGGGAAATTGCCTGCTCAGACGCCCACCTGCGGCATGGTCAGCAAGGTATGCAGACCTTCGCCAAGCACCAACATTGCATTGAAGCGCCAGTTCAACGTGCCATTTCCAATTTCTGAACGGCAGGCCTTGCTTGCCATCAAGGGCGTCGGCCCTACCGTCGTGTTTCGCCTGGAGCAACTTGGATTCGAGTCCTTCGCTCATCTTGCAAAGGCCAACGCGCTGGATATCGTGTCGAATGCGGCTTCGCTTATCGGCTCAAGTTGCTGGAAAAATAGCCCGCAGGCACGAGCGGCGATTTCGTCAGCGATTGCGCTGGCCCAGCAGCGCGAAATGAAGTAGCGGAGTGATGGCTATCGGCCAACAGCGGTCTGTGGCGGGAAATGAAAGCGGACGCTCAACGTTGAAAGTAAGATGCCGCCGTTAGGCAGACCCCTTGCCTGAAAATTTAATCCTATATTGCGCTACGAACGCAGTAGAACATGCCGTAACTCAGGCTCATTTTCGCCATGGCGACTAATCAGATAGTCAACTAAATCGGCCACAGAATGTCCAATTTTTATTGGAGACTCAATTTCATCAATGTAAAAAATGACGAAGGTTGGCGATTCTTTTGCGTAGTAAAAGCCGGTGATAGAGTTCTCGCCCTCCCACAAAGGAATTATCTCTAGACCTTTGGGTGAAAACACCTCTGGCTCAAGCGAGTAGCTCAATTTGCGACAGCGAAATTCGAGGTCGCGATGTACAAATTCTCCTCGCGTCAGCTTTTCGAGAGCAGTGGGTAGGCGAAGTGATTCAATTGCTAGATCTCGTTGAGCACCAAGAATTAACAAATTTACTCCTAAGAATGTGTTTCGGGGCTAACGCGAAGCATCCCGCAAAGCCTGCTAGATAAGCTGCACCGCGTGGGATATTCTGGGCGCTAGTTTCGCCTGGAAGTGGCTCGCGGCTTGCGCATGTGGCCCAGCGCGGTTTGAGCTGCAAGCCAGCGGGTGTTGAATCAAAGGCAGGTCTTGGGTGATTTGGCACAACGGCAGCTGTGGGCCCAAAGCGCTCCGTCATTACGTATCTGCAGCTGCAAACCAAGAGCTGAAGTGTCCGCCAGTCACGCCGTTCAAATACCTACTGCAGCACCAGCTCCACCCGCCAGTTCTTGGCGCGCCCCTCATCACTGCTGTTGTTTGCCACAGGGGCGAGTGACGCAACGCGGTTGCCCACCACTCGACTGGCGGCAATGCCATAGTCTTTAGCCAATGCAGCCGCCACCGCATCCGCGCGTCGTTTGGACAAGCCCAGGTTGCTGTCAAAGCCCCCTACGCTGTCGGTGTGGCCCACAACGTGCGGCGTGACGGTGGGCTCGGCTTTCAGGAAGGCGGCGATCTCGTCCAGTGATGGCTTGGATTCGGGTTTGACGTCGGCCTTGCCGGTGTCGAACAGGATTCCGTCAATGGTGACCTTGCCGTTGGCGGTCATGGACTTGCTGGTGTCCGATGCAGCGACCACCACCATGTTCGGCTCCATAGCCTTGGTTTCCAGCACATCGACTGCGATGTAGGTGCCTTGTTGGGACTTGAAGTCGCGGTCGTCACGCGTCCATTCGATGGACACCAGGCGCACGGTGGTGTTGCCCTTCTGGAAGGTGCCGGTGCGAGTGCCACCGGCCTCAGCGGCGTACGTCACGTATTCGCTGCGGTTTTTCTTGATGAAGTCGCGGCCGGTGCTGCTTAAGCTGGCTAGAAAGTTGGTCCACTGCCCTGCCGCTGGGTGCGTGATGAGTCGTACAGCACCGCAAACCCGTTGGCCGCCAGTTCGTTGGCGTAGTTGCGGTACAGCTCCAGCGCCCGTGTATTGCCGGGTGCCGCGGCCTGCCAGGTCGTATTCCTTGAACGTGGAGGTCTGGAACTCCACCTCATCAAAGTTGCGCACTTCGTACCCCACCATGGCGCTGCCCGCAAACCGCTTGCGCGCCGGATGGTCCTTGGCGCCCGCAAGGTCTTTCGCCGTGGACGCGCCCCAGCGTTGACGCGCTGACGACCTGCGCCGGTGATGGGGGGCCAAGACAGGAGCTGAACTCCCTCGCCCGAAAGCCACTGAAAAGCACGTTGCACCACTGCTGTGGCGCCCCCGTTGTGGCGTACCATCCTGCGCTGCGGTCCCATTTCGAGACCTTTACAGGAGGCACCATGGCCAAAGGCGAACAACGCAGCAACAAGATGGCGAAGAAACCCAAGAAGGACACTTCGCTCCCCAAAGAAGGCAGCGGGTCTGACCGCCCCATGCCCCCCATGACCGCCGTCATCCCGCGCGGCAAAGACAAGAACAAGTAGGGTCCGCGGCGCTGTGGCGGCACCGTCTCTAGTGCTCCTGAATCAATAGCTGCTAGCGCTTACCTATCAAGCGCTAGCGGCTATTTTTATATGTATTTCTTCGCATCCCTCGATCTGCGAGCCTGCATGGGTCCGCCCGCCTACCCTTGGGCCTGTGCAGCAGCTACGGGGGCAAGGCGGGCTAGCCAGTCCGTGTCGGGCTCGGGGCGGCCAAACAGGTAGCCCTGGTAGACGATGTCGGGTGCGCGCTGGCTCAAAAAATCGGCCTGGGCGCGGGTCTCCACGCCTTCGGCCACCACACGCAGGCCAAAGTGGCGGGCCACTGACAAGATGCCTTCCACCAGCACGCCGTCGTCGGCGTTGGTGGGCGCGTCGTGCACAAACGACCGGTCGATCTTGAGCTCCTGAATCGGCAGGCGCTTGAGGTAAGCCAGCGATGAATAGCCCGTGCCAAAGTCGTCCAGCGACATTTCCACACCCAGCGTGGCCAGCTCGCGCATCTTGGCCACCACGTCGTCGAAGTCGTCAATCACCAGGCCTTCGGTCACCTCCAGCGTCAGCAGGCGCGGGTCGGCGCCGCTGGCTGTCAGCAGCGCCCGCAGTTGCGGCACGAAACGCGCCTGCCGAAACTGCCGCGCACTGAGGTTGACCGACAGCCGCATCCGCCGCGCCTGGAACGCGGGCTGGGCCAGCAGCGCGCAGGCCTCGGCCAGCACCCAGCTGCCCACGCTGACGATGAGGTCCGATTCTTCTGCAATGGGGATGAACACCCCCGGCGCCACCAGCCCGTCGCGCGGGTGTTGCCAGCGCACCAGCACTTCGGCGCCGGTGAGCTGGCCGTGTACGTCCACCTGCGACTGCAGGTACAGCCGCAGCTCGCCCGCGCCGATGGCCTGGCGCAGCTCGCGCTCCACCCGAAACCGCTGCTCGGCCGCCTCGCCCATGCCCTGCTCAAAAAACTCGGCTCGCCCGCCGCCCGCCTGCTTGGCGCGGTGTAGCGCGGTGCCAGCGCGGCGCAGGGCATCGTGTGCACCGTCATCGGCCGTTTGCGGGTACAGGGTGATGCCCACGCTGGCACCCAGCTGGGCCTCTTCGGTATCGCCATCCAGCCGCAAGGGGCGCAGCAGCGCTGCCTGCAGTTTTTCAGCAAACATCAGGGCCTGGCTGCCCGCCAGCGACACGTCAGCACCCAGGCCGTGCAGTACCACTGCAAACTCATCCCCGGCCACGCGCACCAGCAAACCGTGCGCAGGCAGTATTTCAGACAGGCGCAGCGCCACCGCACACAGCAGGCGGTCGCCCATCTCGCTGCCGCGCGCATCGTTGAAGGTGGTGAAGCGGTCCAGGTCCAGCAGCAGCAAAGCGTGTTGCGCCGCAGGTGTGCGCCCCGCGCGCGCCTTCAGCACCGACAGCCGCTCCATCAGCGTGAAGCGGTTGGGCAGGCTGGTGAGGCTGTCGAAATGCGCCAGGCGATGGATTTCATCGGCCGCGCGCTTGCGCTCGGTGATGTCCTGTTTCAGCTCCACGTAGTGGCTGACATGACCGTCGGGCTGGCGGATGGGTGCGACCAGCACCGACTCGATCAGTGCCTGTCCGTCCTTGCGGTAGTTGACCTGCTCACCCGCCCACGAGTCGCCGCGCGCCAGTGTGGAGCGCAGGCCTTCGCGCTGCGCAGGCGCCAGGCCGTTGCTTGAGTAGTTGGCCGACGCACCGCCCACCACCTCATCGCGCGCATAGCCGGTGCGGCGTACAAAGGCATCGTTCACATACTCGATGTCTTCCTGCAGGTTGGTGATGACGATGCTCTCGGGGCTTTGCTCCACGGCGCGCAGCAGCTTGCGCAGCTCGGCCTCGCTGGCGGCCAGGTTGGCCGCAGTCTGCTGCGCTTCGTGCACGCGATACATGTAGTTGCGGCGCGACAGCAGCGTGGCCGCCGCCGTCACCACCAGAATGCCCGCCAGGTACACCGCCCCCGCTACGCGGTTGGCTACCTGCACCGGCTTGAGCATGCCCTGAACGTCCGCCCAGATGAAGCCCGTGAACAGCAGCGCCGTCAGCCCCACCAGGGTGAGCGTGGCTCGCACACCCAGCAGCCAGCCGGCCAGCACGATGATGACGGGGTAATTGAGCAGGTTGGGGCCGTTGACCCCGCCGTTGCGCGCCGCCACCAGCGACACCGACACCCATAGGCCCCACACCAGCAGGTGGGCCGCCTGCGTCCAGCGGCCCTGGCGCGCCAGCAGCAACGCGGTGCCACCCACTGCGCTCGCCACCAGATTGAGCGCCACCCGAGCAGGCTGCACCGATTCGTCCAGCATCAGCAGCAAGCCAATCATTACCCCCAGCAACATCACCGCCCAGCCCGTAACGCATACCAGATGGCGGGTGGTGGCATCGGGTTGATGCAGCAGCGGGGTCACAGAGGCTTCGGCCATGGCGACTGGTACAGCAACCCGGAAGTAGAGGGACAAAATGAAAGTGATGGATTCGCGCTCAGGGCGAGGCGCAAACCACAGCCATAGCAACCGCTATGGCGAGGATTTGCAACGCTGCCCTGGGGGCGAAGACGCGTTTTCATGTTCCGATACTTTCGGAGTGCTGTACTAGGGTGGCGGTACGGGCAACCATCGTAACCGCGGCTTACTCAATCGGCTACCAGAAAAAAGCACGACCCGCGTCCCATGCGACCCTCACTTGAAACAGGGGCGATTCGGGAGCAATTGTTATACTATTACTGTAATGTTGTAACGTAAACTTTGAGGGATTTCATAATGAATCGACACAGCTTCCTGCGCCTTGGCGCACTCACCGTGGCCAGTGCCGCTTTGCTGGCCGGTTGCGGCGGTGGGGGGTCGGGCGATGCGCCCGTTGACGAAGCCGAGCGCATCGACTCCGCAGGCCGCCTGGCCGTGTTGCAGGCCGAAAGCGCCAGCGTGCGCATCTGGGATCTGGACGAAGGCAAGCTGGCCCAGTCGTTCACGCTGGACCACCCACCGGCCGCCGTGTACGCCAGCCCGGGCGGCCGCTACGCCATTGCCCTGCAGCGCACACAAGACCAGGCCCAGTTCATCGACGGCGGCCTGTGGCAAGAAGACCATGGCGACCACCTGCACGACTACCGCCAGGCGCCGCGCCTGCTGAGCCTGCGCCTGCCCGCCGTGCGCCCCACCCATTTCGAAACGCACGGCAGCCAGGCCGCGCTGTTCAACGACGGCCTGGTGGCCGACAACAAAAACGCGGAAGTGGTGCTGCTGAGCGACGCGGGCATTGGCAAGGGCACGGCGGACGCGCGCCTGCCGCTGCCACTGCCCATGCACGGCACAGCAGAACCGCTGGGCGACCACCTGCTGACCACCTACCGCGACCCCGCCAGCACGGGCACGCTGCCGGTACAGATCGAGCTGTATCGCCGCACCGCCACCGGGCTCACGTTTGTCCAGCGCTTTGCAGAAACCTGCCCCAACCTGCACGGCAGCTTTACCAATGCAAAACACACGGCGTTTGGCTGCAGCGATGGTGTACTGGTGGTCACCCGCACGGGCGCGGGTGCCAGCGCCACGTTTGCCGCACGCAAGCTGCCCAACCCGGCCGACATGCCCACGGGCGTGCGCATTGGCACCATCAAAGGCCACGACAAGGTGGCGCAGCTGGTGGGCTTGGCATCGCCAGGGCACCTCTTCGTCATCGACGCCGACGCAGGCCGCGTCACGCGCCTGAACTGGGCCGAGGGCCGCACGGTGCGCGCACAAGGGTTTGACCGCGCGGGCCGCAACTACGCAGTGCTGGACGACCAGGGCGCGCTGCACATCACAACACCTGCCAACGCCTTTGCCACCCGCGCCAAGGTGAACGTGGTGGCGCAGATGCCCACGGCCGCGCCCTTCCCCAGCATGGTGAGCAGCCTCACACGCGATGAGTTGTTGGTGTCAGACCCTGCCGCCCGCCAGGTGGCGGTGGTGGACGTGCCCGGCGCTAAGGTGAGCAAGCGGCTGGACATGGGTTTTGCACCTACCGGCCTGGCTTGGCTGGGCATCGCTCCCTGATCGCTTTAGGGATTGACGAGATGGGGGGTTGCTATTGACCGTGGAAATGATGGGCGGTGGCACCGCTAAACTGCCGCGCATGCCTGCCAAGAAAAAGTCCACAGCCCCCCACAGCCACGCCCCCCATGCCATGCCCGATGCGACAGACCCGCAGGCTCTGGGCCAGTGGCTGGACGCGACCCGCGCGCACTGCAGCCACAACGGCGCGCAGCTGACCGAGCAGCGCCGCGAGGTGCTGGAGCTGCTGCTGCACCGCGGGGGCAGCGCCAAGGCCTATGACCTGCAGGACGACATGCAGACGCGCAAAGGCCGCGTGGCCCCCACCACGGTGTACCGCGCGCTCGACTTCTTGATGGAGCAGCGCCTGGTGCACAAAGTGGACGCCACCAACACCTACGTGGTGTGTACCGACGCTGAACACGACCACCCCAGCATGATGCTGGTGTGCACCCAGTGCGGCGAGATCGCCGAATGGCACGACGACCCGCAGTTCAACGCGTTGAGCGCACAGGTGGCCGCCTACCTGCCCGGGTTTGAAGCCAGGGGCCTGGAGATCAAGGGGCTGTGCCAGCGCTGTGGCGACAAGGCACGCGCCGCAGGCTAAGCGTCTTTACAGCGATCCATCCTCGTCGCTGCCGGGCGCTGGTTCGCGCACGCCTGAGCCTTTGCCTTTGGACTTGGCGCGCGCATCCTTCTTGGCCTGCCGCTTGGCATCTTCGGCCAGGCCGGCAGCGCGCCAGGCTTCGAACTCGGTGGGCGTCTCCAGCGTGACGCGGCCCAGGATGGCGGTGCGAAAGTCCGTCATCACAATCTCTGCCGTCTTTTGCAGATTGACCTTGCCGCCGCCCAGCATGGCGCCGCGTTTGCGGCCGATGGCTTCGAGCAGCTCTTCGTCGTGCATCTCGGCCACAGCGCCTACAGGCAGGCCCAGCTTGTAGCGCGCCTCCAGCAAGGGCGCATAGTTTGTCTGCAGGCGGCGCAGCAGCTCCAGCGCCACCAGTTCCTCGTCGTACGCATTGCGGCCCACGGCGCCGCTGGCGGCCAGGTTGTAGCCGCTCTCGGGCACCACAATGCGCGGCCACAGCATGCCGGGCGTGTCCCACAGATAAAAGTCGTCGGCCAGGGTGATGCGCTGCTCCAGCTTGGTAATGCCGGCTTCGTCGCCCGTCTTGGCCTGGCGCTTGTTGCTGAGCGTGTTGATGAGCGTGGACTTGCCCACGTTGGGCACGCCGCAGATCAGCACCCGCATGGGCTTGGCCATGCCGCCGCGGTTGGGCGACAGCAGGTGGCAGGCGTCGATCAGCTTGCGCGTGGGGGCTGGGTCCGACGCATCCAGCGGCAAGGCGCGTGTGTCGCTCTGGGCGTTGTACCAGTCCACCCACAGCGCTGTGCGGTCTGCGTCGGCCACGTCCTGCTTGTTCAGCACCTTGAGCGTGGGCTTGTGGCCCGTGATCTCTGCCAACAGCGGGTTGGCGCTGGAGCCGGGCAGGCGCGCGTCCAGCACCTCGATCACCACGTCAATGTCCTTGATGCGTTCGGTGATGGCTTTACGGGTCAGGTGCATGTGACCGGGGAACCACTGGATGGCCATGCGGGGGGTACTTTCTTGTTCGTTGGGAGCGGGCTAAGGGTGGCAAGGATAATCGCGGTCTCCCTTTGTCCCACGCCACGGCGTTTTCTGACCACATGCCAGCCCCTCTCGACACCCCGCGCAAAGCCCCAGCCACCAAGGCCAACAAGGAGCTGCTGTTCAAGAGCGTGACCTTGGCGCTGATTGGCCTGGTCATCTTGCTGGCGCCGTACGTCGCCCGCTCCACCAGCGTGCGCGACCTTATGTCGCAAGCGGCCCTGGTGGGTTGGTTCGCCCTGGTGCTGGGCATTGCGTTTGGCGTGCAATACAGCCTGCGCCGCGCCAAGGCAGGGCGCCGCCAACCGTGACATTGGCCACCGCCGCAGCCCCTGCCCGCGCTGTGGACGGCGCCTCGGCACAGCAGATGTTTGAGGCGCTGCAACAGCGCGCGGCAGATGCGGGCATCACGCTGCGCAACCCGCCACCCGAACCCACCACCTGCTGCGGGCGCGGCTGCAACGGCTGTGTGTGGGAGGGTTTTCTGGACGCTGCCGAATACTGGCGGCAAGAGGCTTTGTTGCAGCTGCAGGGCTGAATTTCAAGCCAAATTGGCCTCTAGCGCTTGATGGATAAGCGCTGGCAGCTATCAAATCAGGAGTTAAGGCAGCTGCGTGCCGCAATCACCCCAATTCCTTCACCGACATGTACTGCTCACGCCAGGCCTCAAACGGCAACGTGTCCGCCGCCTCAATCGCCTTCTGCGCCGCAATCGATTCATCGGCCATCGCCAGGTAACGCGCCTGTTGGTCTGCATTCCAAGGCAGGCCCAGCAGCGCATCTCGCGCGGCAACAGACTGCTGGCGGGCAAAGGACTCAAAGCCGCAGCCGTGCTGGCGCATAACGCTGTCGAGCACGCGGGCCGATGGCGTGCGCTCGGGCGCAGCCATCAGCACGCGGGCATCGCGCAGCGCAGTGCTGTAGTCGTCGGTGCCATGGGTGGCGTCCAGCGCGGCGGCCAGCGGCTCGCAGGCGGCCAGCACCTCGGCGCCCCATTGGGTCAGCAACACGCTCTGGCCGTTGCGCGACAGCTGCAAGCCGGGCTCGCGGCCCCGCTCTGCAGTGAGGTGCTGGTTCTGCTTGAGTTCATCAATCTCGGCCGGTGTATCAGGCGGGCTGTCGGACAGCAGGCAGTGCAGCAAGAAAACATCCAGCAAACGCATGGTGGGTGCGGTGATGCCCACCGGCACGAACGGGTCCAGGTCCATCAGGCGCACTTCGACGTATTCCACACCGCGCTCGCGCAGCGCGTGCAGTGGGCGCTCACCGGTGCGCACGGTGCGCTTGGGGCGGATGGTGCCGTAGAACTCATTTTCGATCTGCAGCAGGCTGGTGCCCAGCTGGTTGTAGTCGCCACCGGGGTTGCGCACGCCTACGGTTTCGTATGCGGGGTATGGCTTGGTCAGTGCCTCGTGCAGAGAGTTGGCGTAGCCCGTGAGGCCGTTGTAGCTAACGGCCAGCGTGGCTTGCGCGTCGCTCTGGTAGCCCAGACGGCCCATGCGCAGCGATGTGGCGTGGGGCAGGTACAGCGCGCTGCCGCCCTCCATGCGCTGCAGTCGGTGCTCGCGCCCTTCTACAAAACAGGGGCACAAGGCGGGCGACGCGCCAAACAGGTACAGCAGCACAAACGCATGGCGGCGGAAGTTGCGGATGAGCGAAAAATACTGCTCACTGTCCACGCCCGGCAGCGACCAGTTGTAGTGAATGCCCGAGATGGTCTGCATGCGGCGGCCGTAGCGGTGGCCTAGGCCCATGCGGTACACGCTCTTGGCGCGCCCCACGTTGGAGCTGCCGTAGCGGCCAATCGGGATGGTCTCGTCGGTGGGCAGGCCGCAAGGCATGCTGGACGCCCACAGCAGCTCGCCACTGTCCTTCAAGGTGTGGTGCACAAACTGGTGCACCTCGGTCAGCTCGTCCAGGCACTGCTGCACGCCCTTGTGGGCGCCGGTGATGAGCTCCAGCTGCGACTCGCTGTAGTCGGTGGTGATCAGCGGGTGTGTGAGTGCAGAGCCCAGCGCCAGCGGATGGGGCGTGAGGGCCAGGCCACCGGTGGGCAGCACGCGAAGCCCTTCCTTTTCGATGCCGCGGCGAATCCCTCCCAGGGCCTGCGCCGGGTAGGCGGCCAGTCTCTCGTGCAATTTGCTCATATGTTTGTACCGATCCAACTCTTCTGTCGGCCCGGAACTTAGCACGTCAAGCGCTGGTCCGCCCAGACGGATGTCAAGCCCTTGCGGCCAAGGCGCGTCCAACTTCGTTGGTGCCCTGCGCAGCACCGCTTTGTGGTACTTGCTCGCCCGCCCGGTCCGTCACCTCGGCCAGGCGCGCAGCCAGCTGCTCGGGCACGTCAGCGCCAATGCCCAGATGAACTCCCTGGGTCAGGGTAATGTGCGCCGCTTCAAACGTGCCCGCACCGGCACACAGGATGGTGCGCGTGGGCGCGCTTTCGTGCGCCAGCACCAGCATGGCGGGCACCACGGCCTCGGGCTTCAAGGCGTCCAGCACCTCTTGCGGCATCAGGCCTTCGGTCATGCGGGTGGCGGCCGTGGGGGCCAGCGCATTGACGTGGATGTTGTACTTGGCGCCTTCAATCGCCAGGGTCTGCATCAGCCCCACCTGCGCCAGCTTGGCCGCGCCGTAATTGCTTTGGCCGAAGTTGCCGTAGAGGCCGGTGGACGACGTGGTCATCACGATGCGGCCGTATTGCTGGGCCACCATGTGCGGCCACACGGCCTTGCAGCAGTTGGCTGCGCCCATCAGGTGCACGTCCACCACCAGGCGGAAGTCGTCCATGCTCATCTTCGAGAACGACTTGTCGCGCAGGATGCCGGCGTTGTTGACCAGCACATCGACCCGGCCCCAGGCGTCGATGGCCTGCTGCACCATGGCCTCGACCGCGGCAAAGTCGGTGACGGAAGCGCCATTGGCCAGCGCCTCGCCGCCCGCTGCGCGGATCTCATCAACCACCGCCTGCGCGGCGCCCACCGTGGCGCCGCTGCCGTCCACCGCGCCGCCCAGATCGTTGACAAGCACCTTGGCACCGCGCGCTGCCAAGGCCAACGCATGCTGGCGGCCCAGACCACCGCCTGCGCCGGTCACGATGGCCACACGGCCTTTGAAATCAATACCCATGGTGAAGGTTCTCCTGTTGTCTCAATGACGAAGTGAAATGAAGCGAAAAAAACCTGGCAACTGCCCAAAGGCATTGGCGCCGCGCGCTGCACTGTAAGCCACGCACAGGGGGACAGCCGGTTGCGCAGGCGACTGGATGCAGGGAGCCCAAGCCCGCCAAGCCCCACAGGTCACCACGTCCGCGTGCACACGCACAGCACATTGGGAATAATCTGCCTCGCAACACCTTTCCCGGGCACCGCCCCGCCGCGGCAGCCCATTACTCACAATTTCATAGCTATCAACGCTTATAAAACAAGCGCTAGCGGCCATTTTTACCAAGGATTTCCCATGAAAGCAGTCTGGAACGGCGTAGTGGTTGCGGAGAGCGATGACACCGTGGTGGTGGAAGGCAACCACTATTTCCCCGAAAGCGCACTCCACCGCGACTACTTCACCTTCAGCAACCACAAGACCACTTGCCACTGGAAGGGCCAGGCCAGCTACCTGTCGCTGCTGGTCAACGGCGAGATGAACACCGACGCCGCCTGGTTCTACGCCGACCCCAAGCCCGAGGCTGAAGAAATCAAGGGCCGCGTCGCGTTCTGGAAGGGCGTGAAAGTCACGGCTTGAATGTCCGCCTACGGGTTATCCCTGCCAGCACTGGACAATCATGTGGATAAGTTTTGACAAGCCCTGTATGACGACTCCAAGTGATTGATTTGTAAGGGAACACCCTGCAATGCCTGTTTTTTAGGCAGAGCAAAAAATATGGGCGTCTGTTATTCCTGCTGACACTGGACAAAGGTGTGGACAACCTTGGATAAGCCTTGTATGACATGTTTAAGTGATTGATTTACAAAGACTATCCTTGTGATGCTCAAAAAACAGGCAGAGTCAAAACCCAATTGAATTTTGTTGCCAACCGCCTTCAGAAGGCCTCAAAACCGCTGGTTATCCCTGCCCGCACTGGACAATCT
This sequence comes from uncultured Gammaproteobacteria bacterium, assembly GCA_947085645.1. Lineage (GTDB taxonomy): Bacteria > Pseudomonadota > Gammaproteobacteria > Burkholderiales > Burkholderiaceae_C > Acidovorax. Next base: position 70,106 of record CAMTXG010000039.1, on the reverse strand, counting down.
TGTGGATAACTCTGAACAAGCCTTGTATGACAGTTTTAAGTCGTTGATTTGCAAGGAAACTTCTTGTACCGCCTAAAAAACAGGCAGCACCACCACATGGAGCGTCTGCGGTACAGTCCACGGCTGCGCACTTTGGAGTGCTATAAATTTCATAGCTGCTAGCGCTTATCAGACAAGCGCCAGACGCCAAAAATACCACAATTTTCCGTGTCCACTGCCTCACTCCAGCACAGCCCCGCCGCCGAACGCAACCAGGGCCCGATCCTGGCGCACCTCCTGGCCCTGCTGCCACCCATTGGCGCCGCGCTGGAGATTGCCAGTGGCACCGGCCAGCACGCCGCGCACTTTGCGGCCGCCCTGCCCGGCTGGACCTGGCAGCCCACCGACCAGCACGCTACCCACTTTGGCTCGATCACCGGCTGGGTGGCACAGACCGGCGCCCGCAACGTGCTGGCGCCGCAGCGGCTGGACGTGCTGCAAAGCCCTTGGCCCAGCGAGGGCCCGGCGTTTGGCACCGCCGCGTTCGACCTGGTCTATTGCGCCAACATGCTGCACATCGCGCCCTGGGCCTGCTGCACGGGGCTGATGCAAGGCGCCGCGCAGCACCTGTCACCCGACGGCCACCTCGTCACCTACGGCCCGTATCTGGATGACGGCGTGCCCACCGCGCCCGGCAACCTGTCGTTCGACGCCAGTCTGCGCGCGCAGGACGCCAGCTGGGGCATCCGCCGCATCGAAGACGTGGCCGCCGTCGCCGCCCAGGCGGGGCTGCAACTGGCGGCCCGGCATGCGATGCCATCCAACAACCTGCTGCTGGTGTGGACGCACGCAGCCCGCAACCCCTGACGAAACAAGCCCCATGAACACACCCACGGCCGCCCCCTTCTTCATCGCCAAGATCGAGCCTGATGGCCAGCGGTGCGACGCCTGGCCCGAGCAGCCCCTGCTGCTGTCTCTGGAGCAAGGCGGCATCGACTGGCCGAGTTCTTGCCGCAACGGCACCTGCCGCACCTGCCTGGGCCAGCTGGCCCTGGGCACGGTGCGCTACGCCATCGAATGGCCGGGCCTGACGGCCGAAGAAAAGGCAGAAGGCTGCGTGCTGCCCTGCGTGGCCTACCCCACGTCGGATGTGGTGCTGCAGGGCGCGGCCATCTGAGCTCTCGCAAGCGCTGAGCACGTGTTTGCGGTCTCTGCAGGGCAAGACCTGCCGCGCTGGGCGTGCGTGAACTAAAATCTCGCCTTTGTTTCTGCAGTGGCCTGCTGACCAGTGGGCCCCTGTAACGTGCGGCAGCGCCGCATCGCATGTTCTTTGGGCGGTTCTGGGGGTTCTTCGCTGGCAACACAGCCGGGGCCCCGACCACAGGGACCTGCGCTGCGCCGCACCGCTGACACGCAAGCGGCCCCAACGAAAGCCTTCATTTCATGACCTCCCCCCTCACCCCCGTGCCGATCTCGCCTGTCGAGGACATCGTGGCCGAGATGCGCGCCGGGCGCATCGTCATCCTGGTGGATGAAGAAGACCGCGAAAACGAAGGCGACCTCGTCCTGGCCGCCGACCACGTGACGCCCGAGGCCATCAACTTCATGGCCCGCTTTGGCCGGGGCCTGATCTGCCTGACGCTCACCCGCGAGCGCTGCGAGTTCTTGAAGCTGCCTCCCATGGCAGCGCGCAACGGCACGGTGTACAGCACGGCTTTCACCGTGTCCATCGAGGCGGCTGAAGGCGTGACCACCGGTATCTCGGCCGCCGACCGCGCCCGCACGGTGCAGGTGGCGGTGGACCGCAGCAGCAAGCCCACCGACCTGGTGCAGCCCGGCCACATCTTTCCGCTGCAAGCGGTCGATGGTGGCGTGCTGATGCGTGCAGGCCATACGGAAGCCGGTTGCGACCTGGCCGCCATGGCGGGCTGCAGCCCCGCATCGGTGATCTGCGAGATCATGAAGGACGACGGCACCATGGCCCGCCTGCCTGATCTGCAGCTTTTTGCGGCAGAGCACGGCCTCAAGATCGGCACCATTGCCGACCTGATCGAGCACCGCAGCCGCAATGAGTCGCTGGTAGAGAAAGTCGGCCAGCGCACGATGCAGACCGCCTATGGCGAATTCACCGCCCACGCGTTCCGCGACAAGCCCAGCCAGGCTGTGCACTTGGCGCTGGTCAAGGGCCAGTGGAGCGCAGACGACGTGGTGCCCGTGCGCGTGCACGAGCCGCTGTCGGTGTTCGACGCACTTGAAGTCAACCGCTCCATGCACTCGTGGGGCCTGGACACCAGCCTGCAGTACCTGACCAAACAGGGCAAGGGCGTGGCCGTGCTGCTGAACTGCGGCGAAACGGCAACGCAGTTGCTGGCCCAGTTTGAAGGCACGGCCCGCTCTGCCCAGGCGCCCGAACGTGGGCGCATGGACCTGCGCACCTATGGTGTAGGCGCACAAATTTTGCGTGAATGTGGCGTGCAGAAGATGGCCCTGATGGGCCAGCCGCGCCGCATGCCCAGCATGACCGGCTACGGCCTCGAAATCACCGGCTTCATCCCCAAAGAATAAAGAGCAGGATCACATCACTATGTTTGGCGCAGACAAAGGAACAGCGGACAAGCTGGACGGCAAAAAATTGCACATTGGCATCGTGCAGGCCCGCTTCAACGAGAGCATTACCAACACGCTGGCAGCCGCCTGCCGCGCAGAGCTGCTGGCGCTGGGCGTGCAAGAAAAAAACATCAAGCACGTGCTGGTGCCCGGCGCGCTGGAGGTACCCGTGGCCCTGCAGGCCATGGCCGAAAGCGATGAGTTCGACGCGCTGATTGCGCTGGGCTGCATCATCCGTGGAGAGACCTACCACTTCGAGCTGGTGGCCAACGAATCCGGCGCGGGCGTCACGCGCCTGTCGCTGGACTACCAGATCCCTATTGCCAACGCCATCATCACCACCGAAAACGTCGAGCAGGCCATCGCCCGCCAGACCGAAAAAGGCACCGATGCCGCCCGCGTTGCGGTGGAAATGGCCAACCTGCTGGACGATCTGTCATGAGCGAAGAAAACACCCCCACGCCGTCGTCGGCACGGCCTCCCAAGCAAGCGCGCACCGGGCTCAAGAGCACGGGCGTGCGCAAGGCGGCGTCCAAGTCCAACCGCAGCCGCGCACGCGAATTTGCGCTGCAGGCCCTGTACCAGCACCTGGTGGGTGGTAACGCTCCCGAAGCCATTGACGCGTTCACGCGCGACCTGGCGGGCTTTCACAAGGCCGACTCGGTGCACTACGACGCGCTGCTGCACGGCTGCATCAACACCGCCGCCGACCTGGATGCGCTGATCACCCCGCTGCTGGACCGCAAGATGGCCGAGATCTCGCCCATCGAGCACGCCACCATGTGGATCGGTGTGTACGAGTTCCTGCACTGCCTGGATGTGCCGTGGCGCGTGGTGCTTAACGAGTGCATCGAACTGGCCAAGGAGTTTGGCGGCACCGACGGCCACAAGTACGTGAACGCCGTGCTCAACGGCCTGGCTCCCAAGCTGCGTGCGCTGGAAGTGGCGGCCGACAAGGCATCAGGTGCATCACCATCGGCTCCAGCGCCCACCGACGACGCCTGAGCGCACCGCCGAATGCACCCCGCGCGTGCAACCCACTGCCACGCCCGGAGCCTTCTCCCTTTTGGTTGTGAACCAACGCCCGACACACACCGGGCAGGACACCTTCCCATGAAGTTTTCCACGCGCGCCGAGCGCATCGAACCGTTCTACGTGATGGAAGTGGCCAAGGCCGCGCAGGCCCTGGCCCGCGAGGTGGCAGGCACGCGCGAGCCGATGATCTTCCTGAACATCGGCGAGCCGGATTTCACGGCCCCGCCGCTGGTGCAGGAGGCCGCTGCCCGCGCCGTGCACAGCGGCACCACGCAATACACCAACGCGCTGGGCCTGGACGCCTTGCGCGAACGCATCAGCGGCTGGTACCAGAGCCGCTTTGGCGTGAACGTGCCCGCGCGCCGCATCGTGGTAACGGCGGGCGCATCGGCCGCGCTGCAGCTGGCCTGCCTGGCACTCATCGAGTCGGGCGACGAGATCCTGATGCCCGACCCCAGTTACCCCTGCAACCGCCACTTCGTGAGCGCCGCAGAAGGCAAGGCCGTGCTGCTGCCCACTACGCCGGCAGAGCGCTACCAGCTGAGCGCCGACAAGGTGAGTGCCGCTTGGGGCGAAAAGACGCGGGGCGTGTTGCTGGCATCGCCATCCAACCCCACGGGTACTTCGATTGCGCCCGATGAGCTGCGCCGCATCCACGACGTGGTGCGCGCGCATGACGGCATCACGATGATCGACGAGATCTACCTGGGCCTGTCGTACGAGGAAGAGTTCGGCCACACCGCGCTGGCCATCGACGACAACATCATCAGCATCAACAGCTTCAGCAAGTACTTCAACATGACCGGCTGGCGCCTGGGCTGGATGGTGGTGCCTGACGCCATGGTGCCGGTGGTCGAGCGCCTGGCGCAGAACCTGTTCATCTGCGCCAGCACCGTGTCGCAGCACGCGGCGCTGGCCTGCTTCGAGGCCGAAAGCATTGCCGAATACGAATGCCGCCGCGCCGAGTTCAAGGCCCGGCGCGATTTTTTCATCCCCGCGCTGCAGTCGCTGGGCCTTTCGGTGCCGGTGATGCCCGATGGCGCCTTCTACGCCTGGGCGGACTGCACGCAGGCCGCTGAGCGCCTGGGTGTCAACGGCAGCTGGGACTTTGCGTTTGAACTGATGCGCCGCGCCCATATCGCCGTTACGCCAGGGCGCGACTTTGGTACGGCGGAGCCCGAACGCTTCGTACGCTTTTCCACCGCCAACTCCATGGCGCAGCTGCAGGAGTCGGTGGCGCGGCTGCGCAGCGTGCTGGGGTAAAGCGCGATGGCATTCGAGTTCCCCATCCGCGTGTATTGGGAGGACACCGATGCGGGCGGCATCGTGTTTTACGCCAACTACCTCAAGTTCTTTGAACGGGCCCGTACCGAGTGGCTGCGGTCGCTGGGCGTGGGCCAGCAACGATTGCGGGAACAAACCGGGGGCATGTTTGTCGTAACCGATGCCCAGCTGAGCTACCACCGCCCAGCACGGCTGGATGATGAACTGATTGTTACCGCCGCCCTGCAGGCCACGGGCCGCGCATCGTTGACAATTGTGCAGCGCGCGCTCCTGAAACCAGAGCAGATGACCGAACAAGCCCCATTGTTGCTGAGCGAAGGCACCATCCGCATCGGATGGGTAGATGCTGCAACCCTGCGACCCGCAAGAATTCCGAACACCCTTCTGGAACAACTCACACCATGAACTCCCAAGACATGTCCATCATCAGCCTGGTGCTGCAAGCCAGCTGGGTGGTGCAACTCGTCATGCTGCTGCTGCTGATCGTTTCGGTCGCCAGCTGGGCCGCCATCTTTCGCAAGCTGTTTGCCTTGAAGCGCGTGAAGACCCTGAACGATGAATTCGAGCGCGATTTCTGGTCGGGCACCAGCCTGAATGACCTGTTTGCCAGCGCCGCGCAAAACGCCAAGCGGGCAGGCCCCATGGAACGCATTTTTGCCAGCGGCATGCGCGAGTACCAAAAGCTGCGCGAGCGCCGCATCGTGGACCCGGGCACTTTGCTCGACGGCGCCCGCCGCGCCATGCGCGCCAGCTTTCAGCGCGAGATGGATGTTGTGGAGTCCAGCCTGTCATTCCTGGCGTCCGTAGGCTCGGTGTCGCCGTATGTCGGCCTGTTCGGCACGGTGTGGGGCATCATGCATGCGTTCACCGGCTTTGCGGGCATGGAGCAGGTGACCCTGGCCACCGTGGCCCCCGGCATTGCCGAGGCGCTGGTGGCCACTGCACTGGGCCTGTTTGCCGCCATCCCGGCGGTGATCGCCTACAACCGCTTTGCCCGCGACATTGACCGCGTAGCCACGCACCAGGAGACCTTCATCGAAGAGTTCTCCAACATCCTGCAGCGCAACCTGGGCGCCCAGCCTGCACCCGCAGGCCACTCGGCCTCGGGCCATTAAGGGGGCTGCAACATGCCCGGAATGGCATCCCGCGGCCGCGGCCGCCGCACCATCAACGAGATCAACATGGTCCCGTTCATCGACGTGATGCTGGTGCTGCTCATCATCTTCATGGTGACCGCCCCCATGCTCACGCCCGGCGTGATTGACGTGCCCAGCGTGGGCAAGGGCAAGAACATGCCCAAGGTGGTGGCGCAGGTGATCGTCAACAAGGACGGCACACTGCAGTTCAAGACGCCTGAAGCCACGCGCAGCGTGACCCAGCGCGAGATTGGCGATGCCGCCAGCCGCTGGCAGAAAAGCCAGGGGGATGCGAATAACAGCGCAGTGGTCATCAGCGCCGACAAGGGCGTGCAGTATGAAAACGTGGTGAAGGCCATGGACGCCCTGCAAAAGGCCGGTGTGCAGCGCGTAGGCCTGTCCGTCAAACAAGGCGGCTGATCCGCTCCCTCCGCCCGTTTTCATCCTCCATGCACGCCCAAGACGACCGCGACCAGTTTGCCCCACCCCGCCCCCCGGCGCGCTTGCGCGCCATCACGCTGGCGGTGCTGGTGCATGCAGTGCTGATCGGCGCGCTGACGTGGGGCGTGAACTGGAAGGGCAGTTCAGACCAGCCCGCCGTAGAGGCTGAACTGTGGGCCGCCGTGCCCCAGCAGGCAGCGCCGCGTGCGGTGGAGCCGCCACCACCTCCCCCGCCGCCGCCCACACCCGAGGTCATAGCCCCCACACCGCCGCCCCCACCAGCGCCCCGCGCGGTAGAGCCGCCCGATACGCGCGAAGCCGACCTCGCCATCGAGCGAGAAAAGAAGCGCCTGGAGCAGGAGAAGAAAGCGCGCGAACAGCAGGCAGAGCGCGACAAGCGTGATCGCGAGCGCAAGGAGGACGAGCGCCGGGACCGTGCTGAGCAAGAGAAAAAAGAACGCCTGCAAAAGGAGAAAGCGCGGGAAAAGGAACAGCGCGAAAAGCAGCTGGCGGAACAGAAAAAAGCCGAGCAAGAAAAGCAAAAGAAGCTGGCCGAAGACAAACGCAAGGCGGAGGAAGCCGCCAAGCGCAAGGCCGAGGCGGAGGCCAAACAACTGGCCGAGCAGCGCGAAGCCAATATGCGCCGCATTCGGGGCATGGCGGGCGCCACGGGCGGCGAGACCGCCACGGGCACAGCCCAGCGCGACGCAGGCCCCTCAGGCAGCTACGGCGGCAAGGTGGCCGCCAAGGTCAAACCGCACATCGTCTACCCCGACGCCGTGGCGGGCAACCCGCGCGCCGAGGTGGAAGTGCGCGCCGCGCCCGACGGCACCATCACCGGCGCCAAGTTGATCCAGTCCAGCGGCAACAAGGCCTGGGACGACGCCGTGCTGCGCGCCCTGCAAAAGACCGAAACCCTGCCGCGCGACGTGGACGGCCGCGTGCCGTCGTCACTGGTCATCGGCTTCCGGCCGAAAGACTGATCTCCCCTCCCCCCACTGCAGGCTTCCTACCCGCCCCGTGCGCGTAGGAGGGCCCTGACGGACAATCACGCACCATAACCCTGAAAAGCCCCGAACTGCTGCTGCCCGCCGGCTCGCTCGACAAGATGCGCGCCGCCTACGACTTCGGTGCCGACGCCGTATATGCCGGCCAGCCACGCTACAGCCTGCGTGCGCGCAACAACGAGTTCCGCCAGGAGCAGATCGAGCAGGGCATCCGCGAAGCGCATGCACGCGGCAAAAAGTTCTTTTTGACCAGCAACCTGCTGGCACACAACGACAAGGTACGCACCTACCTGCGCGACATCGAGCCCATCATCGCCATGCGGCCCGACGCGCTCATCATGGCCCACCCGGGCCTGATCATGATGGTGCGCGAGAAGTGGCCCGAGGCGGAAATCCACCTCTCGGTGCAGGCCAACACCACCAACTTCGCGACTGTGAAGTTCTGGCAGAAGGTGGGTATCAAACGCATCATCTTGTCGCGCGAGCCGAGCCTTCATGAAATCGCCCAGATCCGCCAGGAATGCCCCGACATGGAACTGGAAGTGTTCGTGCACGGCGCGCTGTGCATCGCCTACTCAGGCCGCTGCCTGCTCTCGGGCTACTTCAACCGGCGCGACCCCAACCAGGGCACCTGCACCAACGCCTGCCGCTGGAACTACGCCACGCAGCCTGCAGCGGTGGACCCGAACACCGGTGAAGCCATGGCTGTGCGCATGGAAGGCGACTTCAACTTCAACAAGGCGCAGGAAGACGACAACGCCGCCTTCGCATCGTGCGGCGGCGGCGAGCGCCACCCGCTGGCCGACCAGGTGTACCTGCTCGAAGAAAAAGAGCGCCCCGGCCAGCTCATGCCCATCATGGAAGATGAGCACGGCACCTACATCATGAACAGCAAGGACCTGCGCGCTGTGGAGCATGTACAGCGCCTGGTGGAGATCGGTGTCGATTCCCTCAAGATCGAGGGCCGCACCAAGAGCCAGTACTACGTCTCGCGCACCGCGCAGATCTACCGCCGCGCCATCGACGATGCCGTGGCCGGCCGCCCGTTCAACCCCGAGCTCATCACCGAACTGGAAGGCCTGTCCAACCGGGGCTACACCGCCGGCTTTCTGGAGCGCCGCCCTGCCAACGACTACCAGAACTACGAAACTGGCAGCTCCGAGTCGCAGCGCAGCCAGTTCGTGGCTGAAGTGAAAAGCGTGCAGGATGGCTGGGCCGAAGTCAAGACCAAAAACCGTTTCGCCGTGGGCGACCGGCTGGAAATCATCCACCCCAGCGGCAACCGCACGGTGCAGCTCACGCAGATGCGCGGCCTTGAAGGCGAGGAACTGCAGGTCGCCCCGGGCAGCCCGCTGCGCGTGCGCATTCCGCTCGAAGGCCCGGCCGAGGGGGCGCTGATTGCTCGGCTGATGTGATGAACACTCCCTGAAGCTATCATAAAGATAGCTGTTTTCGCTTTTATCTATTGCGTTTCAATATGAAAAATATCTGAAACCATTACTGGGTAAGCGCTGGCAGCTCCTGCTTTTTGAATTTCTCTGCCCATCCCACTGTTTTGCCGCAGTGTTCTGCCTGGCGCCATGCCGTCTCATGTGGGACTTGACAACACACAGCCTCTGACGCCTGCCTGGTGTTGCACTTCACTTTTGAATCCGCCCTCATCCGTGTAGGATGAATCGTTGTTGTTCGGAATGGGCCAGCCCCCAGCCTGGCCGCATTGTGCAAAAGAATGAAAGGCTTCCATGAATAAGAACATTCGCCTGTGGATGAAGATCACCCTGGCCATGGGTATAGCCATTGCGCTGGTCGCAGGGGGGCTGACGTTTTTCAGCCTCACCAGCATGAACCGCCTGATCGACAACGCCAAGCAGGCCGCCTTGCAAGCCGAACTGGCCGTACTGGAGCAAGACATCAAAAAAGAGACCTTGGCGGCGGAAATGGTGGCCGCGCAGCTGGCCACCAATCCGGGCGTTCAAGAGCGGTTCGCCGCCCGCGACCGCAAGGCCTTGCTCGACTACCTGGCCCCCACCCTGGAGAACCAGCGAGCGCGTTACCTGGTGGAGCAAATCCAGTTTCACACCCCGCCCGGCACTTCTTTTTTGCGTGTGCACAACCCAAGCCAGTTTGGCGACGACCTGACGCAAACGCGCCCATTCGTGGTTCTGGCCAATAAAGAACAAAAAGTAGTTTCTGGCCTGTCCAAGGCGGCGGGCGGTTACGCCGTGCGCGGTGTTGTGCCCATGCGCTGGAAGGATCAGCCCATCGGCACGGTCGAGGTGGGTATTCAGGCGGGTGACGCATTTCTCAAAAAGCTCCAGGCAGACTATGCCGTGCATGGCCGCCTCTATGCGAAGACGGCAGACGGCTTCGAGGTGGTGGGCTCGGCGCTGGGGGATACCGAAGCGGTGGATGCAACGCGGCTGACCCGTGCCCTGCAAGGGGAGCGCCTGCGCTTTGACCGCGATGTGGCCGGTGTGCCCATGGCCGTCATGCTCGCACCGCTGGCCAACTCCGAGGGGCAGGCGACTGCTGTTATTGAAGTGTCCATGGACACCAGCACCTTCGTGGCTGCGCGAACCGAGGCCACACGCAATGCACTGCTAATGGGTGTGCTGTCCATGCTGGGCGCACTGGCCATGGCCGTCGTACTGGCCCGCCATTTGGGCGCGCGCATGGCTGTGGTCGTGACGGGAGTCAACCGCATTGCCCAAGGTGACTTGCGCCCGCATGAAGCCTTGACGGGCGGCGATGAGGTTGCCGATCTGGACCAGGCGGCGCAGGCCATGCGCCAGCGACTGGCTGCTCTGGTGTCGGAGGTGGCAGAAAATTCCGTGAAAGTGCTCGCTGCAGCCGAAGAAATTACCCAAGCCGTGCAGGGGCAGGCTGCCACATCAAGCGAAATGTCGTCATCGGTGGCGGAAATCACATCCACCATGGAAGAGCTGTCGTCGTCCTCCACCATGATTGCAGACCACTCCAAGTCGGTGGTGCAGGTTGCTGCGGGCACGCTCGACGGCAGCCGCAAGGGTGCCGAAGCCATGGAGCAGGTGCTTGAGCGCATGAACGACATCAGCGCCGACAACCAAAACAGTTTGAAAGAGATCATTGAGCTGGGCGCCAAATCCAAGGAAATCGGCAAGATCATGGAGATCATCAACACCGTGGCCGACCAGACCAAGTTGATTGCATTCAATGCCGCGCTCGAAGCCTCCAGCGCGGGTGAGGCCGGCAAGCGCTTTTCCGTGGTGGCCAGCGAGATCCGCCGCTTGGCCGACAGCGTGAGCGCATCGACCGAAGAAATCTCCAGCAAAATCAACGAGATTCAGAGCGCCATCAGCCGCCTGGTACTGAGCTCCGAAAAAGGTGCCAAAGGCATCGCTGCCGGCAGTGCCGCCAGCAGCGCCACGGCCGAACGCTTGGGTAGCATCATCGACGCGGCCACTGAAGCCAGCACCGCCGCCGAGCAGATTTCGCTTTCCACCCAGCAACAAAAACTAGCCAGTGGCCAGGTGGTGGTGGCACTGCGCGAAATCGTGACCGCCAGCGCCAACACGGCCCAGTCGGTTCAACGCATTTCCCAGATCAGCAAAGAAATGTCGGGTCTGTCCTCGCGCCTCGACACGCTGGTGCGCCAGTTCCAGATCGATCCGCAAGCACAGCGTTAATCCATGGCCGCGCCTATTCGCGTGTTGATTGTGGACGACAGCGCGTTTGTACGCGATGTGCTGCGTGACGCCCTGGAGCAGGCGCCGGGCATTGAAGTTGTAGGCGAAGCCACCAACGGAGTCCAGGCGGTTGAAATGGCGCGCGCACTGTCGCCCCACCTCATCACCATGGATCTGGAAATGCCCATCATGGGGGGCTTGCAAGCCATTGAGGCCATCATGCGCAGCAAGGCCGTGCCCATTTTGGTCATCAGCGATGTGGCCCACGCCGACAATGCCATGGAAGCCTTGGCACTGGGGGCACTAGAGGTGATGCAAAAGCCGGATTTCACCTCCTTGAAGGGCGGGCAGTTTGTGCAGCGTGTGCGCTTGCTGGCGGGCGTGCCGGTGCTGACGCGCCTGCGATCACGGGCCGCGCCCGTGTGCCCGCTGCCAGCCCCTGCGCTGCCGCACAGAACAGCCCCCAGCCCCCCGCCTGCTGCTGTGGCGCCGGGCGGTGCAAAGCTGCCAGGGCCGGTATTTGCCATCGCCTCATCAACCGGCGGCACCCAAGTATTGGCGCAGATTTTGGCGGCTCTTTCGCCCGACTTTGCGGGCAGCGTGTTGATTGCCCAGCACATCTCCGATGGTTTTGCCGCAGGCCTGGCCGAGTGGCTGGCGCACCTGTGTCCACTGCCGGTGCGGATAGCCACGCAAGGTGAGCGGGTGCAAAGGGGAGAGGTGCTGATTTCGCCCTCGGAGTTTCACATGTCGGTCAAGCCCGACGGCACGGTTTTTCTGGCCCCGCCGGAGCCTAAAGACCTGTACCACCCCAGTTGCGACGTGTTGTTGTCCTCGGTTGCGCAGGTGTTTGGTGCCCGCAGTGTGGGCATTATTTTGACGGGCATGGGGCGCGATGGCGCTGCAGGCATGGGGCATATTCGGCAGGCCGGTGGCACCACCATTGCCCAGGACGAGGCCAGCTCGGTGATTTATGGCATGAACCGGTTGGCCGTGGAGCGCGGGCACGTTCAGCACATTGTTGCGCTGGGCGATCTGGCCATGACCATGCAGCGCCTGGCAGCACAGCGCTTGTCGTGATGGCGCCGAACATCGCCCCCTTTCAGGCTCTGGTCAAAGACCGCTGCGGTCTGGACCTGAGCGGCGACAACACCAAACGGCTGGAAGCCGCAGTGCAAGCGCGTATGGGCGTATTAGCGCTCCTCGCAGAGCCTTACCTGCGGCGATTACGCGCCGACCCGGCAGAGTTCCAGGCGCTGGTCAACACCCTGACCATCAATGAAACCTATTTTTTGCGCGAGCGTGTGCAACTCGACTGGCTAGTGCAGACGCTGGTGCCGCGCCTGCTGGATGCGCGTGGGCTGGGGGCCAAGTTGCGCATACTCAGTGCCGGTTGCTCCTCGGGGGAAGAGCCCTACTCCATCGCCATGGCCTTGCTGGACGCCCATGGCGAGCGGGCGGCGCAGCAGTGCGTGGTGCTGGGGGTCGATATCGATACCCGCGTGCTGAAAAAGGCCAAAGAGGGACGTTACGGAGACTTCTCCTTTCGGGGAGTGCCAGACCACCTTCGCGCACGGTACTTTGATCGGGATGGCGCAGCGTGGGTGGTGCGTGATGCGGTACGCGCCATGGTTCAGTTTGAAGCACTCAACCTGCTGAGTCCAAGCGTTCCCCCGGATCTGCGCGACTTCGACGTGATTTTTTTTCGCAACGTATCCATCTATTTCGACACCCCCACACGCCAATCCATTCTGGAAAACCTGCGCACGCTGTTGCGCGCAGACGGCGTGCTGCTCACCGGCGTGACCGAAACGCTGGCCAACGACCTGGGCGTCTTTCACCTGCGTGAGGAAGGGGGATTGTTCTATTTCTCACCCAGGGGGCCTGGGGTAGAAAAAGCCGTGCATACCCCTTCGCCTGTGGCATCCGCCCCGGCGTCAGCGCCACCACGTGCGCGCGCCGCGCCACCACCCGTGCAGGCAGAGCCCGGCAAAGCCATACCCGCAAAGAAGCGGGACCGGGCGGCCGAGCCATCAGAGCCGACCCTGGAGAGCGCCCGAACACTGGTACAGGCCAAAACATTTGAGCCTGCCCATCAGGCGCTTGCGCTGCTGCTGCAGGCGCAGCCGGACCAGGTCGAAGCCCAACTGCTCATGGCCTATGTGTTGCTCAACCGCAAGGACTATGAGCAGGCCTCGGCGCTGGTGCAGCGTATTTTGGCGCTGCACGAGTGGTCGGTCGACGCCTTGTACCTGCTGGGCCACATTCACCGCTGGCAGCAACAGCGTGATGGTGCCATTGATGGCTTCAAACGCGCCGTTTATGCCTGCGCCACCTGCTGGCCAGCGCACTACTACCTGGGCGCGCTATACCGCGAACAGGGCGCCAACGAGCTGGCACGGCGATCCTTGCGTGCCGTGCAGCAGTTGCTGGCCAATGCTGCCCCCAGCGGACTGCAGTACGTGCCCGTTGAGCTGCCCAGCAAGGAAATGCACCAGCTGTGTGAACGCCAGCTGGCAAGCCTGCCTACCCGCCCTGTCTGAACATCCAGAGACTACCTATGGCTTTAGACATCAAAAAATTCATTGGCCGGTTTGTCGAAGAGGCACGCGACCACGTCAACCGCCTCAACGAAGGGCTGTCGCAGCTTGATTCGGGCTCGCAGGATGCGGAAGTGATCAACACCGTGTTTCGCTCAGCGCACACGGTCAAGGGCTCATCGCGCATGCTCAAGCTCGCGGGCATTACCGACACCGCGCACCAGCTCGAAGAAGTGCTGATGCAGTTGCGCAGTGGCGCTCTGGCCTATGACACCAGCCTGGGGCAACTCCTGCACCGCGGGGTCGATGCGCTGGCCGATTTGATTGACGCCTTGGCCGACAGCGCGAACCCTGCGACGCTGCCCGCAGCCGACCCGGGCCTTTGTGCCGCGCTGGCGCGCGCGGCGGCAGCGCCTTCTGCAGCGCCTTCTGAGAAGTCGGAAGGCGCTGCCATGGACGCGCCGCCGGCCCCGGCAGCAGTTGTCCCGGCTGCTGCGTCCGCCCCAGAACGTGCCAAGCACGCCGAACACGCCTTGTCACCCGCACCTGCCAACCAAGCCCCTGAGCGCACGGCCGCGCCAGCGCTCAGTACGCCAGCGCCGGAGCCCACACTGCGCGCTGCCGAGACAGTGCGCATTCGTTTGGACAAGCTCGACGAACTGGTCAATCTGATGGGTGAGGTCGTCTCCAGCCACGCGGGCCTGCGCCAGCGCTTGGACGACGCAAACGCCCTGGCGCGCACCCATGCCCAAGGTCCCGTGGGTGCCGCCCTGCGCCAGTACGCACTGGCACTCAGCGACGACGTGCTGGCGCAAGAGGCCTTGATGGTGGAGCTGCATGACACCACGCTGCGCATGCGCATGCTGCCCCTGTCGGTCGTGTTTGAACCCGCCTCGCGTTTGGTGCGGGAGCTGGCGCGCTCGGTGGGCAAAGACGTGCAGTGCGTGGTCCACGGCTCCGAGTTTGAACTGGACCGGCAGATGATTGACAAGCTGTCGGACCCCCTCATTCACCTGATCCGCAACAGCGTGGACCATGGCCTGGAAACTCCGCAAGCGCGCATCGCCGCGGGCAAGCCCGGCCAGGGCCAGATACGCATCAGCGCTCGTTCCGATAGCGGCTGGATGGTGATCGAGGTCTGTGATGATGGCGCGGGCATCGCCATTGGGCAGGTGCGCGACAAAGCCGTCAAAAAAGGGTTGGTCAGCGCCGAAAAGGCCCCTGCATTGAGTGATCAGGAGGTCATCGACTTCATCTTCATGCCCGGGTTTTCGACCGCCAGCATCATCACCGATCTCTCGGGGCGGGGTGTTGGCATGGACGTGGTCAAGCGCTGTGTGCTCGATGACCTGCGCGGTGTGATCAGCGTGGAAACACGCCAGGGTGTAGGCACCACCTTTGCGTTGCGGTTGCCCCTGTCGCTGTCCGTAATGCGGGTCTTACTGGTGGCCGTGGGCGAGCTGCACTACGCCTTCACCGCGCAGTACGTGGCGGAATTGGTGCGCTGCCAGACCAGCGCCTTGCTGACGGTGGGCGAGCGCCAGGTAACGATCCTGCGCAACGAGTTTGTGCCGGTGGTAACCCTGGGCAGCGTGCTGCACGGCACTGGCGGTGGCGCCAGTGTGCTGGACCATGCCGCCACAGCGGGCGACTCCCTGATTCTGCTGATACTGCGGGTGCGCGGGGAAAAGCTCGCCATCATGGTCGATGCGCTGGTGGACGAGCGCGACATGGTGATCAAGCCACTGCCCCTGCACCTGCGCACCCAGGCGCTGGTATCGGGCATGGTGACCACCGGCGAGAACGAGTTGGTGAACGTCCTGCATGCCCCGGCGCTGCTGGATGCCGCGCGCCAGGCCCGCGTGCAGTCAGCGCCGAACACCGCGGATAGCGCTGGGCGCGCACGGCGCATGCGCATCCTGGTGGTGGACGACTCCCTCAACACCCGCGAAATCGAGCGCGATGTATTGGAGGCCAGCGGCTACGATGTGACGCTGGCCGAAGACGGTGTGGACGGACTGCGCAAAGCACAATCTGCGTTGTTTGACGCCGTTCTGACCGATGTGGAGATGCCGCATATGGACGGTTTCACCCTGACCGCCAAGCTGCGCCAGGAGGAAAACTACCGCGATCGCCCCATCATCATCGTGACATCGCTGGCCAAGGAAGAAGACAAGCGGCGCGGCATACAGGCGGGGGCCGACGCCTACATTGTCAAAGGCGACTTTGACCGCAACAATCTGGTCGACACCTTGCGCAGTTTGCTGGCATAGACCGTTGGACGCAGCACCATGAAGGAACATCCAACATCATGATTACGGGACAACCCAGTGCCGGTGGCAGCAAACTCGATCAGCTGCGCGCTTCGTTCATTGCGTCTCTGCCTGAGCGCCTGGCTGCGGCGCAATCATTGGCGGAAACCCTTAAAAAAACGCCGGTGCAAGAAAGCACGGTGCAAGCCCTGCACACGGTGTTTCACAACCTCAAAGGCGTTGCCAAGGTGTTTGGCCTGGGTGAAATTGGCGACGTTGCGGTGCAGGGTGAGCATTTGCTGAACACACACCAGCAGAAGGCCACCGTGGGTGACGAAACGTTTACCAGTGAATTGTCGGCCGTTCTGAAGACCCTGGAAGAGCGCAGTGAGCAAGTGCGCGAAAACCCGGCCCATGCGGCAGACGAAACGGCTGTGCGCGCCCCAAGCGCTGTCGCCATGAACCCCGTTGCCAACGCCGAGCCGATCATTCGCGCCGGCGGACCGCGCATTGTGATTGTGGATGACGAGAGTCTGATGCGCAGTGTGCTCAAGACCTTGCTGCAAGATGCCGGCCACGTAGTGGCAGGTGAAGCCAGCAACGGGGTCGCTGCGCTGGAGTTGTGCCTTCAACAGCAGCCCGATGTGGTGTTGCTCGATATCAATATGCCCGGTGCGGACGGCTTGCGCGTGCTGCGCGAAATCCGCAAAGAGTTCCCGGCCATCAAGGTCATCATGGTCAGCGCCCACGGGTCCATGGATCGGGTCAGCTCTGCCATTTCTGCTGGAGCCGTGGGGTTTGTGGTCAAACCCTTTAACGCCGCCAATGTGCTCAAACAGATAGAACGTTTTTTCAAACCCAAGGCAACGCTCGGTCGGTAGATACACGCCAATCCAAACCTAAGGACGCACCATGAAAATACTGCTGGTAGACGATGACGCCATGGCTGCAGAAATGACTGCCGCTATTCTGGAAGAGGCAGGTCATGTGCTGGTCGTGGCACAAGACGCAGCCGATGCGGTGCAGAAATTTGACGCCAACCCGGATGTGGACATGGTCGTCAGTGATATGAACATGCCCTTGCTCAGCGGCATTGACCTGTTCCGGCAATTGCGCGAGCAGGGGCAACACATTCCCTTTGTTCTTTTGACCGGCGACGACGCTGGCCCCTTGCTTGCCCAAGAGCCCCGTTTGGACGCCTGCCTGGTGAAAGACTTCAGTCTGGAAGAAACCCTGGCGCCAGCCATCGATGCGGTCATGCAAGCCCGCCGGAGCGTGTAATGTCTTCCAGCGAGACCCCCACAGCTCCCAAGCCGCTGACAGCGCGGCAACGCATCCATAAGCTGAGGGCAACATTTGTCGAAGATTTGCCTCGTCGGCTGGAAGCCATCAACGCCTTGTGGGAATCGTTACAGGCCAGTGGCACGGATGTAGACACCGTGAACGCATTGCACCGCGCATTGCACAACCTCAAAGGCACTGCCAGTTCGTTTGGATTTGTTGAACTGGCAGGCGCTGCCGAGCAGGCCGAGGCCTGTGCGATAGCCACGCTCGACTCTGGCACGGGCGCATTGACCAACGAGTGCGTGACCCGGATCGGTGAAGTTTTGGCAATCTTGCGCGCCCGCACCCAGGTATTGCTGGACGCCTCAATGAGCGACTCTTGGGATGGCTCGCCCTCTTTTTCCATGCCGGGTGATGCGTCAGCCCGTGATAACCCAATGGACGGAAATCTGGTTTATGTGTGCGACGACGATCCGCTTTTACTGGAGCAAATCACAAGCCAGATTGCATGCTTTGGGTACCAGTGCCAGGGGTTCAGCTCGACTGCAGCACTGCGGGCAGCGGTTCTGACCCAGCGCCCCAATGCACTGGTCATGGACATTCACTTCCCGGAAGGCTCCCTGGAGGGCGCGCAGGCGCTGACGGTACTGCATGCAGAATTAGGCGCGCGCGTGCCCACTGTTTTCTTGTCGGCCCGCAGTGATTTTGCCGCCCGCATCAAGGCGGTGCAGGCCGGTGGACAGGCGTTTTTGTGCAAACCTGCCAATACCCTGGAGTTGGTCGGTGCACTGGACATGCTCACTGGCCAGAAGAAGCCCACGCCTTATCGCATCCTCATTGTGGACGACGAGCCCCAAGTGGCGAGTTACCACGCCGTCATGCTGCAAGAAGCGGGCATGCTGACCTATGAATTGATCGATCCCGCAGACATTCAAAGTGTGCTTGCAACGTTCCGGCCCGACCTTGTCCTGATGGACATTTACCTGCCACAGTGCAATGGTCGTGAACTCGCCACACTGATTCGTCAACTACCGGAATACGCGAGTATTCCCATCATTTTTCTCTCCAGCGAGCTGGATCACAAAAAGCAATTCTCGGCCCTGCGCGTGGGCGCAGAGGGTTTTCTGACCAAGCCGGTGAACGCTGAGCAACTCGTCGAAGCGGTATCGGTTCGGGCGGAGCGCATGCGGGTGCTGCGCGGCATGATGGCCCGCGACAGCCTCACCGGACTGCTCAACCACAGCGAAACGACGCGCGCCCTTGCCAGCGTGGTAGCGGCCGCCACGCGCAAAAATGAAAGCGTGTGTTTTGTGATGATCGACATTGATCACTTCAAGCACGTGAACGATACCTACGGACACCCGACTGGCGACCAGGTTCTGCTGGCACTCTCACGCCTGATGCAGCAGCGCCTGCGCGCCTCTGACACCGTGGGGCGCTACGGGGGCGAAGAGTTTGCGCTGGTCTTGCGAGACCTTGACTTGACACAGGCCGATGTATTGGTGAACGAGCTGCGCCACGCATTTTCCAAAATCAAGTTCCACGCTGCCGACACCGACTTCTCCTGTACGCTGAGCGCCGGCGTGGCGGCGGTTACCGACCATGACTCGCTGATGAGCGTGCGTGAAGCCGCTGACAAAGCTTTGTATGTGGCCAAGCGCGCCGGGCGCAACCGGGTGGAACTGGCCCAGGCAGCGCCGCCCCTTGGGAGCAAGCCATGAACGAATCCACCCTGGATCAGGTGCTCACCCAGCGGCGCAGCGCCCAGGAGGCGGTGGTCGATGTTGAGGAAGAATCGACCAAGCTGGTGGTGTTCACCTTGCGCTCCCAACGCTATGCCTTTGTGGGCAGCAGCGTGACCGAGGTGCTGGGGCCGCGCAAAATCTTTGCCGTACCGGGTTGCCCGGCGTCCTTGATTGGCGTGATCAATGTGCGCGGAGAAATCGAATCCGTCATACGTCTTCACGAGCTATTGGGCGTCGCGCCCGACGCTGCGCGCACCGATACACCGATTTTGCTGGGCCGCGGCCGATCCATTCGCAGCGGCATTCTGGTGGACAACGTGCTGGACGTGATCGATGTGCCATTGAGCAATATCCTGCCGCCGCCACCCACCCTGCCGGAGCACCTCAAGGGCCTGGTGACGGGTGCGATTGAACAGGAGGGCACCTCCGTGACGCTTCTGGACATGGAGTCTGTCTTGTCCCACTACAGCGCAGGCAAGGGATGAGCGAGCAGAGCACCGATTCAGGGGCAACCGCCGCCATTGACCTGGTTCAGTTCTCCTTGCGCGGGAGCCGGGCCGGGGTGGTAGCGGCGCAGGTGCAGCCGGTGCATGCAAACACCCACCCTGGTGATGTCGTCGCCGTGGAAACCTTGGCCGGGCTGACGCCAGCGCGCACGACCACAAGCGCCAGGCGCGTTCTGCTGCGCCTGTCGGCCGTTCAGGGCGCGGACTTGGTGGTGGCCCTGGAAAGAACGGCCGATTTAGTGCGTATGCCGCATTGCGCAATTCACCCCCTGCCGCCGCTGTTGGCCGCTCGCAACCTACTCACCGGCTTGCGCGCGCTGGGGTGGCGGCCAGACGCCCAGGATGACCCGGTCGTCTTGCTGTTCGACTGGCACCG
This sequence comes from uncultured Gammaproteobacteria bacterium, assembly GCA_947085645.1. Taxonomy (GTDB): domain Bacteria; phylum Pseudomonadota; class Gammaproteobacteria; order Burkholderiales; family Burkholderiaceae_C; genus Acidovorax. Next base: position 50,249 of record CAMTXG010000039.1, on the reverse strand, counting down.
TGCCCCCCGATTTGAGGGTCACCGCTGACCGCGGTGAAGGATATTCTTTTATGCGCATCAACCATCCCGTCACGCAGCGTGAGTTGCTACTCCCGGACAACGAGACGCTCCTGTCCATGACCGATACCAAAGGCCGCATTGGTTATGCCAATGCGGCTTTCATACGCGTTAGTGGGTTCTCTGACGAGGAACTCATGGGGCAGGCGCACAACATCGTACGTCACCCCGACATGCCGGAAGAGGCCTATGCGGACATGTGGCGCAGTTTGAAAGCCGGTCACACCTGGCGCGCAGTTGTAAAAAATCGCCGCAAAGATGGTGACCACTACTGGGTGGATGCCAATGCTGCACCCATGGTGCGCAATGGCACCTTGGCGGGCTATTTGTCGGTGCGAACCAAGCCCACCCGGCCGCAAATCGAAGCGGCGGAGAAGTTGTACGCCTGATTCAAACAAGGAAAGGCGCAGGGGATTGCGTTTCACCGCGGTCTGATCGTTCGCACCGGCCTCCTGAGCTGGACGAGCGCCTTGCAGTTGCTGCCCGTGGCGTGGCGCGTGCGCCTGCCGTTTTTGGCGCTGGGTGCAGCCATCACGGTTGCGTTGTGGCTGGCGCCGTTGGATGGGCAGACGCTGGCCGTCCTGGTGGCTGGCGTGGCAGCAGGATTGTTGCTGGCGGACTGGTTCATTGAGGCACAAATTACCAGCCCTTTGAAGCGGTTGATGGGAGCCGCCGAAAAGTGGCCTGCGGGGAGGCCGCGGCCGACCTGGGTTTTGATCGATGTGACGAGATTGGAATGATTGCCCGCGCTGTCAACCAGGCGGGTTTGAACCTGCGATCCATGGTGGACGACGTCTCCGACAACGCCGCCAAGGTTCTGTCCGCAGCCGATGAAATTAACGGCGCGGTTTCTGCGCAGGCAGCCGCATCAAGCGAAATGTCGTCTTCCGTGGCAGAAATTTCCGCCACCATGGAAGAACTGTCGTCGTCTTCCACCATGATCGCAGACCACTCCAAGGCCGTAGTGCAGGTCGCTGCGGGCACGCTCGACGGGAGCCGCAAGGGGACCGAAGCCATGGAGCTGGTGCTGGATCGCATGAACGACATCAGTGCGGACAGTAAAAACAACTTGCAGGAAATTGTCGAACTGGGCACCAAGTCCCAAGAAATCGGCAAGGTCATGGACATCATCAACACCGTGGCCTATCAGACCAAATTGATTGCATTCAATGCAGCACTGGAAGCCGCCAGCGCCGGTGAGGCCGGCAAGCGGTTTTCGGTGGTGGCCAGCGAGATCCGCCGGTTGGCCGACAGCGTGAGTGCGTCGACCGAAGAAATCACCAGCAAAATCGTTGAGATTCAGAGCTCCATCAGCCGCCTGGTGCTGAGTTCCGAAAAAGGCGCCAAAGGCATCGCCGCCGGCAGTGCCGCCAGCAGCGCCACGGCCGAGCGCCTGGGTGATATCTTTGACGCTGCCACACAGGCAAGCACCGCAGCCGAGCAGATTTCGCTCTCCACCCAGCAGCAAAAGATGGCCAGCAGCCAGGTGGTGGTAGCACTGCGGGAGATTGTCACGGCCAGTTCCGATACAGCCAGTTCTGTGCACCGTATCTCCCAGATCAGCCAAGAGATGTCTGGCCTTTCTGCGCGCCTGGATCGCTTGGTGCGCCTGTTCCAGACCGATGCAGGCACTCGAAAGTAAGCAAGGCTTCCTGCGCAAAAATCTTGGCGATATTCCAGTACGGGTTCAGGCTTTCTGCGGCGTTGCGATTTTTGTGGTAGATGCAACCCGTAGCGCCTAATATGTCGGGTGCAGATAGCCTCTGTACCCTCCCATGAGCGCCACACAACCATCGAACGAATCCCCGCACCTGGCAACGCTAACCGCCGGTGTTGCGGCACAAGGCCCACCCGCGCCGGGGTTGGCTGATCTTGCCCGTGTGGCTGCCATGGTCTGCCAAACGCCACTGGCCTTGATCGTCCTGGCCGATGGCAGTCGGCATTGGTTCCGGGCGGAACTGGCGGGCGGGCTTTCCATCGAGCCCCTTGCGCCCGCACTGCCCCTGCCTTTGGCGGCGCGTGGCGAATCTGAGCAAATTAAAGACGTGCTTTTTCAGGTGTGCGATGCACGCGCAGATGCACTGCTCTGCAACAGCCCCTGGGTCGCTGGAGAGTCCAAAGTGGTCTTTTTCGCCCGCATTGCGCTCTCCGCCGAGAACGAACCCGATGTGGGCGGGTTGTGGGTGATGGACCACGTGGCCCGCACGCTCACCCCAGCGCAATGCGATGCACTGCGGGCCTTGGCACGCCAAACCACGGTATTGCTGACCCTGCAGCAGCAGACGATCCACGCCCAAGAAAGCATTGCGCTGATGCGCAGCGCGCAGCAGCAACTGGAGAGCCGCGACGCAGAGTGGAAAAAGTTTGCCCACACACTCTCGCACGACCTCAAGGCACCGCTGCGCGGCATCACTGGTTACGCGCAAGAAGTCGTGCACAAGCACCAGGGCGTTTTACCCGACCGTGCGCAGTTCTGCATGAAACAGGTGCTGCTGGCGTCGCGGAACATGAACCAGCTGATCGATGACTTGTTGGCCTTTGTGCGCATCGATACCGAAGTCATGACGACGACCGAAGTCAATTTGGCGGTTTTGGTGCAGTCCGTCCTCCAAGACTATGCAGACGCCATGTCGGAAAACGCAACGCTCTGCCATGTGGAGGCTCCCAATGTCAGTGTGAGGCTGTGGGAGCGTGGACTACGCCGGGTACTGGGCTGCGTGATCGACAACGCCATCAAGTTCAGCGCACAGGCGCTCCCCCCCACGGTGACGATTACCGCTGCCGTAGGGGGCGGGCAATGCCAGTTCAAGGTGACGGACAACGGCACCGGCTTTGACCTGAAGTACGAAGACCGCATTTACGGTTTGTTCAGCCGCCTCGTGCGCTCCAGTGAATTTGAGGGCACCGGTGCGGGGCTTGCGCTGGCGAGAAAACTTGTGGACAAAATGGACGGCGCCATCACCGTTGAATCCGCCCCGGGTCTGGGTGCAAGTTTCCGTGTCACCGTCCCTTGCCACACTCTGGCAGCTGCAACACCGCCCTGACACCGACAAACATACCGATATGCCCCCCCTGATTCAACTTCTTTATGCAGAAGACAGCCCGCTGGATGCGGACCTGACCCACGCCCACTTTGAGGCGACGGCTGCGGATTTTGAAATCACCATTGTGGAGACTGGCGCCGCGTGTTTGCAGATTCTGGACGAGCGCAGCTTTGACGTGCTGATGTTGGACAACCATCTGCCCGACATGGATGGTATCGACGTGCTGGCACAGCTGCGCAAACGGGGGCTGCGCCTGCCCATCGTCATGGTCACCGGCATGGGAGATGACGAAACAGTCGCCCAGGCCTTGCGCGCCGGGGCATCGGACTATGTGCCAAAGAACGGGGCCTACCTGGAAACACTGCCGTCCATGCTGCGCAACCTGGCGCAACGCCGGCAGGCGCAGCAACCCTTTGAATATGACGATGCCACGCGCGACCAACGGGTGCTGTATGTCGAACCCAACACCATGGACGCCGAGCTCACGGTGGAGCACTTCGCCAACTACGCGCCGCACCTCAAGCTCAGCGTGCTAACCAGCTGTGAGCATGCGCTGACCCTGCTGGGCGAGCCGCTGCAGTACGACCTGGTTCTGACCGATTTGCGGGTGCCCGGCATGGACGCCCTGGAGTTTCTTCGCGAGGCCAAGTTGCGCCGCATTGACCTGCCCTTTGTCGTCATCACCGGCAAGGGCGACGAGGCCACAGCGGTCGCTTTGCTGCGCCTGGGTGCCAGTGATTACCTGGTCAAGCGGGACAACTATTTAACCCAATTGCCCCATGCAATTGACCATGCCCTGCACCGCTTTCACCTGGAACACACCCGCCTGCGCCTGCACTCTGAGTTGACCGAATTGAATGCATCGCTGGAGGCGAAAGTGCAGCAGCGCACGGCGGAGCTGGCCGCGTCGCAAGCCAGTTTGCGTGCCACATTTGATGCCATCCCCGACCTCATATGGCAGACCGGGCTGGACGAAACATGCACGGCTGGGAACCCGGCACTCGCGCGGTTTTTAAACCGTTCACCGCACGAGCTGCTAGGCCATACCGTGCATGCGCTATTCGACAGTGCAGCCTCAGACGCGATCGGGAAACAAATTGAAGCAACCCATCGCCACTGCCTGCCCGTGGTACAGGATCATTGGCTGCACGGCACGGATGCGCTTGAGCGCAGGCTTTTTGAGCTTGTTTGCAGCCCGGTTGTGGCCGCTTCGGGCGAAGTGTGCGGCGTTCTGTCGGTGGCCCGCGACATTACCGAGCGCACCGCCGCACAGGCAAAAATTCAGCGCTTGTCACAACTCTACGCCGCCTTGAGCCAGTGCAATCAGGCCATTGTGCACAGCACCTCGGAGCACGAGCTGTTTACTCAAATCTGCCGCGACGCGGTGCGATTTGGCGGTATGCGCCTGGCATGGATAGGGCTCATTCGCCCCAATACCACCGAAGTGGAGATCGCTGTCGCCTACGGCGAAGGTGCGCAGGAATTCCCGCAAGGGCACGGCATTGGCCTGGACCTGTTGATGGCCGATGCCGATGCCGATGAACCGCCCACGGCTTCCCGCCAATCCCCGCTGAGTCCGGTCTGGCGCAAGGATTTGTCGATGTTCCCCACTGGCCTTCTTGGGTCTGGATCGGGCGACGCCCATGGCTGGGCCGCTTCGGCGACGCTACCCCTGTTCCGCAGCAATGTGCTGGCGGGCGTTTTCACCCTTTTTGCCGGCGAGGCCCAGGCGTTTGACGAGGCCGCTCGCGCACTGCTCAATGAAATGGCGGCCGACATCAGCTTCGCGCTGACCAATTTCGAACGCGAGGCCGCGCGAACCCGTGCCGAAGATGCTTTGCGCATGACGCGCATCAGCATCGAGGCATCCAGTGAGGCGCTGTTCTGGATGACGCCCGACGCTTGCATTGTGGATGTCAATGAGGCAGCCTGCCGAAGCCTTGGCTACTCCCGCGCAGAGCTCTCCGGCATGCATGTTGCGCAAATCGATGCGCAGTTCACGCAACAGAGTTGGGCGCTCCGGTTCGACGATCTGCGTGTCACGGGCACACTCAGCTTTGAGACACAGCAGCGCACCAAAGACGGCAGACTGTTCCCCGTTGAAGTGGTTGCGAATTACGTGAAATTTGGCGATGAAGAGCGCAATTGCGCCTTTGTGCGCGACATGACGGCGCACAAAGCCAGTGAGGCGCGCATTCAGCACCTGGCGCATTACGACGCCCTCACAGGCTTGCCCAACCGCCTTTTACTCAATGACCGGGTGAGTCAGACCTTGCGCATCGCCAGCCGCAACAAACTACCCTTTGCGGTGTTGCTGCTGGACATGGACCACTTCAAAAACGTGAATGACACCCTGGGACACCACACAGGGGATCGTTTGCTGATCGAACTAGGTCGTCGTCTGAAGCAGTCGGTGCGCGAGGAGGACACGGTTTCGCGCCTGGGCGGTGACGAATTCTTGTTGTTGATAGCGGGCGCCGACGCAGATGCGGCAGCCCATGTGGCGGAAAAACTCCTAAGTGTCCTGTCGCAACCGTACCTGATTGGCGAGCATGATTTGGTTGTGACGCCATCCATCGGCATCGCCATGTTTCCAGATGACGGCGCAGATTACGAAACGCTTTCCAAATGCGCCGACATTGCCATGTACCGCGCCAAGCACCAGGGCCGCAACGCATTCTTGTTCTACAAGCCCGAGATGCAGCAGCGGTCGGAGCGCACGCTGCGGGTCGAAAACGCATTGCGCAATGCACTCAAGCGCGACCAGTTGAGCTTGCACTACCAGGCGCAAATGGCGCTCGATGGCGACAACATAGTGGGTGTGGAGGCACTGCTGCGCTGGAACCACCCCGAACTGGGTGCTGTTTTTCCGGCCGAGTTCATTCCGATCGCAGAGGCCAGCGGGCAAATCATTGCCATTGGCGAGTGGGTTTTACGTCAGGCCTTGGCTCAACTCAAGCACTGGCACAACGCAGGGCTGACCACGCTGACCATGGCCGTAAACCTGTCCGTCGTGCAGTTTCGAGATCCGCAGTTACCCCGGTTGGTGAGCGATATATTGCAGTCTGCGGGCCTTCCAGCGCACTCTCTGGAACTGGAGTTGACAGAGGGCGTGACCATGGAAAACACGCAGGACGCCATTGCCATCATGGACGATCTGCACGCGCGCGGCGTGCTGTTGTCGATCGACGATTTCGGAACCGGTTATTCGTCGTTAGGGCATCTCAAGCGGTTCAAGATCAACAAGCTCAAGATCGACCAGTCTTTTGTCCGTGACATTGCCGACGATGCCAACGACCGCGCCATCGTAGTCGCCATCATCATGCTGGCCAAAAGCTTGGGACTCCAAACCATCGCAGAAGGGGTCGAGACTCCCGCGCAGCTGGAGTTTTTGCGCGCCCATGGGTGCAATCAGATTCAGGGATACTTCCTCAGCCGCCCATTGCCGACCGAACAGGCGCTGGCGTTGATACAGAAACACATCCACGGATAAGAAATTCAACCCGGTTTCCCCATGAGGACATGGAAAATCGGGAAAAATAAAACGGCCCTTCAGGGCCGTTTTATTTTGTTCAGCAGGAACCTGCCGCTCAGGCCGTCACGCCCTTGGCCACGTCGGCGTATTCTTCGATCTGGTCGAAGTTCATGTAGCGGTACACGCTGGCCTTGTCCTGATCGATCACGCCCATGGCCGCCAGATACTCTTCCTTGGTCGGCAGCTTGCCCAGTTTGGAGGCAATGGCAGCCAGCTCGGCCGAGCCCAGGAACACGTTGGTGTTCTTGCCCAGGCGGTTGGGGAAGTTGCGCGTGCTGGTCGAGATGACCGTGGCGCCTTCACGCACCTGGGCCTGGTTGCCCATGCACAGCGAGCAGCCGGGCATTTCCATGCGGGCACCGGCCGCGCCGAACACGCCGTAGTGGCCTTCTTCGGTGAGTTGGTGCGCATCCATCTTGGTGGGCGGTGCCATCCACAGCTTGACGGGAATGTCGCGCTTGCCTTCTAGCAGCTTGGAGGCGGCGCGGAAGTGGCCGATGTTGGTCATGCACGAGCCGATGAACACTTCGTCGATGGCAGCACCTGCCACGTCCGACAGCGTCTTGGCGTCGTCGGGGTCGTTGGGGCAGCAAACGATGGGTTCGGTGATCTCGGCCAAGTCAATCTCGATGACGGCGGCGTACTCGGCATCTTCATCCGGTGCCAGCAGCTGGGGGTTGGCCAGCCAGGCCTCCATCGCCTTGATGCGGCGGCCGATGGTGCGTGCGTCGGCGTAGCCCTGGGCGATCATGTTCTTGAGCAGCACGATGTTCGAGTTGATGTACTCGATCACGGGCTCCTTGTTCAGGCGCACGGTGCAACCGGCGGCAGAGCGCTCGGCCGACGCGTCGGACAGCTCGAACGCCTGCTCGACCTTCATGTCCGGCAGACCTTCGATCTCCAGGATGCGGCCCGAGAAAATGTTGACCTTGCCCTGCTTGGCCACGGTGAGGTGGCCGGCCTTGATGGCGTACAGCGGAATCGCGTGCACCAGGTCACGCAGCGTGACGCCGGGCTGCATCTGGCCCTTGAAGCGCACCAGCACCGATTCGGGCATATCGAGGGGCATCACGCCCGTGGCGGCAGCAAACGCCACCAGACCCGAACCTGCAGGGAAGCTGATGCCGATGGGGAAACGCGTATGTGAATCACCACCTGTGCCCACGGTGTCGGGGAGCAGCATGCGGTTGAGCCAGCTGTGGATGATGCCGTCGCCGGGCTTGAGCGAGATGCCGCCGCGCGTGCTGATGAAGTCAGGCAGCTCGTGGTGCATCTTCACGTCCACAGGCTTGGGGTAGGCTGCCGTGTGGCAGAAGGACTGCATCACCAGGTCAGAGCTGAAGCCCAGGCAGGCCAGGTCCTTCAGTTCGTCGCGGGTCATGGGGCCGGTGGTGTCTTGCGAGCCGACCGAGGTCATGCGCGGCTCGCAATAGGTGCCAGGCACAACGCCCATCTGGTTGCCGTCCTTTTCAGGCAGGCCACAGGCGCGGCCGACCATCTTTTGCGCCAGCGTGAAGCCCTTGCCGGTAGCAGCAGGCACTTGTGGCAGGCGGAACAGCGTGGACGGTGGCAGGCCCAGGGCTTCGCGGGCCTTGGTGGTGAGGCCACGGCCAATGATCAGCGGAATGCGGCCACCGGCGCGCACTTCGTCAAACAGCACCTCGCTCTTGACTTCGAATTCGGCAATCACATTGCCGTCCTTGAGCGCCTCGCCTGCAAAAGGCAGCAGCTCAATCTCGTCGCCCATGTTCATCTGGCTCACGTCCAGCTCGATGGGCAGGGCGCCGGCGTCTTCCATGGTGTTGTAGAAGATGGGAGCAATCTTGCTGCCCAGGCACACGCCGCCAAAACGTTTGTTGGGCACGAACGGGATGTCTTCGCCCGTGAACCACAGCACGCTGTTGGTGGCCGACTTGCGGCTCGAACCCGTGCCCACCACGTCGCCCACGTAGGCCACGAGGTTGCCACGGGCACGCAGGTCTTCGATGAACTTGATGGGGCCGCGCTTGCCGTCTTCTTCGGGCGTGATGCCGTCGCGCTTATTTTTGAGCATGGCCAGTGCATGCAGCGGGATGTCAGGGCGGCTCCACGCATCGGGCGCGGGCGACAGGTCGTCGGTGTTGGTTTCGCCAGTGACCTTGAACACGGTGAGCTTGATGCTCTGGGGTACTTCGGGGCGGCTGGTGAACCACTCGGCATCGGCCCAGCTTTGCAGCACGGCCTTGGCAAAGGTGTTGCCCTTGTCGGCCTTTTCCTTGACGTCATGGAACTGGTCGAACATGAGCAGCGTCTTCTTGAGCGCTTCGGCCGCCACCGAAGCCACAGCGGCGTCGTCCAGCAAATCGATCAGGGGCGTCAGGTTGTAGCCACCCAGCATGGTGCCCAGCAGCTGCGTAGCGCGCTCGCGGCCGATCAGTGTGCAGACCTCTGTACCGTGCGCCACGGCGGCCAGGTAACTGGCCTTGACCTTGGCAGCATCGTCCACACCCGCAGGCACGCGGTGCGTGATCAGGTCCACCAGCATCGCTTCTTCGCCTGCGGGGGGGTTCTTGAGCAGCTCGATCAGCTCGCCCGTCTGTTTGGCAGTCAATGGCAGGGGTGGGATGCCCAGAGCGGCACGCTCTGCCACATGGTCACGGTAGGCTTTCAACATCATTTTTCTCCGGTTGCGTTCTAAAGTGGGGCGGTGTGCAGTGGCACCGTGGGCACAAAGGCCTCAGGGCCTAGTGTCCCGAGTTGGAAGTTCGTTGAGTAAAGAAATCTGCCGGAATCGCTGCCAAGCTAGGCGCAAAGCGGAGACATGCCGGGCGGCATGGCGAGTATTTGCAACGACGCATGGCGGGGATTGTCGGTAGATTTATTCAACTAATTCCCAACTTGGGGCACTAACAGTACAGGGCATTTATTCGTTGTTGCTGGGGCAGGGTTTGTGTTTCTGAACCCGCCGACGTAGCGATTACTTAAGGGGTTCCAGCACACTCACAGGTGGGTTCTTCTTGATCGCTTCAGCCACCAGCAGTTGCTGCGGGCTCATGCACTCGTCAGCCAGCCGCTGACCGAGCTTCTGGTTCATGAGCATGGATTTATTGCCAATCTGCAGCCAGACCGCGCCACCCTTCTTGTCTTCCAGGCGCACCGTGCCGGTGGTAGTGGTCACGGGCGACATGTGGTACTTGAAACCCTTGCCTTCAATGTGGAAGAGCCCTGGGGTCGCAGCGTCAGCCGTCACCGTCACGAAAGCGCCCAGCTCGCAGGGGATGCGGCCCACGTGCACACGTTCGGCAATCTCCAGCTCGGCGGGCGAGAGTGCGGCCTCGGCCGCAATGATGCCGGCAGCGACCTGACCGGTTGCGCTCTTGAGTTGGGTGCGGCTGCTGGTTGGATCGGCCTTGGCGGGCTCGACCTTTTTGGCGGTTGTTTTGGCTGCAGCGGCCTTGGCAGTGGAACTGGCGGCAGGCTTGGTGGCGGGCTTGGTCTCCCCCTTCGATGCAGGCGCTTGCGCCAGGACGAGGGCTGGGGCCAGCAGCATCAGGGCAGAGGCGATCAGGGATTTCATGGAAAAGGGGTCCTGCGTGGAGAAGATCTGAGAGGGTTTCACGAAAGAGGCCTGCTAGCCGGCACGTCAAACCAATGGAGCACGGCCAAGGGAAGAGTGCGCCCGGTACTGTGAGCACGCTCCAGCACCTGCCAATAAAAACGGTAGCTGGCACGGTCATGCAGCGTGCCACCAAAACTGATCGGAGCCCAATCAGAAAATGCGGCAGCAGCTATTATTTTTGAAGCAATGTCAATGTCATCCTGCCGCGGCGCAAACGCCTGCAAGATGGGACGGATCTGTGCGGGGTGGATGCTCCACATGCGCATGTAGCCCAGTTCCAGCGATGCACGGGTGGCCGCGGCCTGCATGGCGCCAGCGTCGTTGAACTCAGTGACCACGCAGTGCGACGGCACCTTGCCATGAGCGTGGCAGGCGGCAGCAATTTCCAGCTTGGCGCGCACGACCAGTGGGTGTTCGAACTGACCGCGTGAGCTCATGCCATGCGCGGGAATGGCGCCGCCGTGGGCCGACACAAAGTCCATCAGGCCGAAGCTCAGACTCTGCACCCGGGGGTGCGCGGCAATCTCGAACGCACGGTGCACGGCCGCGGGGGATTCGATCAAAACATGGATGGGCAACTGGGCAGCAGAGGCGAGATCCAGTGCGCGTTCTATCCGCAGCACATCATCAACCGACTCTACCTTGGGCACCATGAGGTGGCACAACCTGTGGCCAGCCTCGCCCGCGATCGTCGAGACGTCGTTGGCAAACGACGGGTGGTCTACCGCATGGACGCGCGCGGCGACACGGGCATCGGGCGCAGCGTTCAAGGCCAGGGCCGCTACCAAACGGGCATGGTCTTTTTCGAGCCCCACGGGCGCGCCATCTTCACAATCGAGGGTGACGTCAAAAACGCAGGTGCCGAACTCTTGCGTCATTTCCGCCTGCAACTGCAGGCTCTTGCGCATGCGTGCTTCCACGCCGCTGTAATGGTCGCAGACTGGCAAAAAGCCGGCGTGCGCCTGGGCACCCAGCAGCACATCGCGCGGATGTGGCGATGGGTCCGCAGATGAATGGGGTGGCGCAGCGCCCTGCCCCTGTGCGGGAACCCGGGCGGCCTGATCAAGGCCCGATGCCTGTGGCGTCGGCTGCATGTTGTGCACGACTTGGTTTACAGCAGGTGCTTGACGCCGTCCTGCTCGCCTTGCAGCTCAGCCAGCGTGATGTTGATGCGCTCTTGCGAGAAAGCATCGATTTCCAGACCTTCCACGATCTTGTACTCGCCGTTTTCGCAGGTGACAGGGAAGCCGAACATGGTGTCCTTGGGGATGCCGTACTGGCCGTCCGACGGGATGCCCATGGTGACCCACTTGCCATTGGTGCCCAAGGCCCAGTCGCGCATGTGATCGATGGCGGCGTTGGCAGCCGAGGCAGCCGACGACAGGCCGCGGGCTTCAATGATGGCGGCGCCGCGCTTGCCCACGGTGGGCAGGAAGGTGTTGGCGTTCCATTCCTGGTCGTTGATCATCTGGGCGACGCTTTCGCCGTTGATGGTGGCGAAACGGTAGTCGGCGTACATCGTGGGCGAGTGGTTGCCCCAGACGGTCAGCTTCTCGATGTCCGCCACGGCCTTGCCGGTCTTGGCAGCGATCTGGCTGGCAGCGCGGTTGTGGTCCAGGCGCAGCATGGCGGTGAAGTTCTTGCGTGGCAGGTCAGGTGCCGACTTCATGGCGATGTAGGCGTTGGTGTTGGCAGGGTTGCCGACGACCAGCACCTTCACGTTACGCGAGGCCACGGCGTTCAGGGCCTTGCCTTGCGCGGTGAAGATGGCGCCATTGACGGCCAGCAGCTCGGCGCGTTCCATGCCCGGACCACGTGGGCGCGAACCGACCAACAGGGCGTAGTCGGCGTCCTTGAAGGCGGTCATTGGGTCGCTGTGGGCTTCCATGCCGACCAGCAGGGGGAATGCGCAGTCGTCGAGTTCCATCATCACGCCCTTGAGCGCCTTCTGGGGGCCTTCCACGGGCACTTCGAGCAGTTGCAGGATGACGGGCTGGTCTTTGCCCAGCATTTCGCCGGAGGCAATGCGGAACAGCAGGGCGTAACCAATTTGGCCAGCGGCGCCGGTGACGGCCACGCGAACAGGCTTCTTGCTCATGGTGAAAAACTCCAGGAAGTGAAAAAACAGAGGGTGATGCAAAGCAAGCACCAGCGCCTGTTACCAGCAGCCCGTGCCCCGCAAAACAGCCGTGGAGTGTACCGCCGAATGGTGGTGTCGGTCAATTTGTCTTATGTCTTATATAAGATATGATGACCACCCGTTTGACGTCACTTTGTCATGGTGCAAGTGCGCTACCGCGACACCGTAGACGAACCTCCAACCCGCCCATTTCGCCATGTCGTCCCTTCCGTTCGCCGCCGACCCCTCCGCCACGCCGTCCGGCGCTGCGGGCGCTGCCACGCCGGCGTTCAGCCCGCTGTACCAGCAGATCAAGGGGCTGATCCTGCAAAGCCTGCAGCAGGGCGAGTGGAAACCGGGGGAGGCTATCCCCAGCGAGATGGAGCTGGCCGCGCGCTTTCGCGTCAGCCAGGGCACCGTACGCAAGGCCATTGACGAGCTGGCCGCCGAAAACCTGGTGATGCGCCGACAGGGCAAGGGCACGTTTGTGGCCACCCATGCCGAACAGCATGTGCAGTACCGCTTTTTGAAGCTACTGCCCGACACCGGCGACGCGCGGGTTGAAGGCCCCGCCCAGCGCAGCGTGATCGATTGCCGCCGAGTGCGCGCAAGCGCTGACGTGGCGCGCGCCCTGGCCCTGCGCAGCGGCGACGCCGTGATGCAAGCCAAGCGAATCCTGTCGTTTGGTGGCGTGCCCACCATTTTGGAAGACATCTGGCTGCCCGGGCAGGCTTTTAAAGGACTGACGGCCGAGCAGCTGGCCAATTACCAAGGCCCTACTTACGCCATGTTTGAAATTGACTTCGGTGTACGCATGGTTCGCGCCGAGGAGAAAATCCGAGCAGTGCTACCTGATGAGGAACAGGCCCGGTTGCTGCAGATCACCCCGGTGACGCCGCTGCTGAGTGTGGAGCGGGTGGCCTACACGTACAACGATGTTCCGATGGAGTTACGGCGCGGGCTGTACCTGACGGATACCCACCACTACCGTAACGAACTGAGCTGACGCGACCCTGGCACCTGAGCGGAAATGTCGATCTTTGCGCACAAGGACGACCCTCCTTGTTGCGTTGCAATAGAATTTTGCGTTCTTTGCATCTTCAAATTACAAAGCAGTTACATCCACGAAAGCACACAACATGACAGAACTCGCCAAGAAAAGGCCTGAATTCCGCAACATCAATGCCTTCAAGGACCTCACCACCTACCGCATGACTCCTGCCGCGTGGGTGTCGATCCTGCACCGCGCAAGCGGGCTGATCATGTTCCTGCTGCTGCCTTTCATCATCTGGATGTTCGACACCTCGGTGTCGTCTGAGATCTCCTTCGCCAAATTCGCTGCGGCTTTCAACATTGGCATTGGCTTTGTGCCCGGCTGGTTCATCAAGCTGGTGGCGCTGGCGCTCATCTGGTCGTACCTGCACCACTTCACCGCTGGCTTGCGCCACCTGTGGATGGACGTGAGCCACAGCGCCGTGACCAAGGAATTCGGCAAGACCTCAGCTTTTGTCGTGCTCGCCATCAGCATTACGCTGACCCTGGTGTTGGGCGCCAAGCTGTTCGGTCTGTACTGATCGATCGACAACCAAATCATAAAAAAAGCGGTGACCGCTGCCATCCCGCAGCAAACACCGCCGCACAAGAGGAAAGCACCCATGTCCGTCAATTACGGTTCCAAGCGCGTCGTCGTCGGCGCCCACTATGGCTTGCGCGACTGGCTCAGCCAGCGTGTAACGGCAGTCCTGATGGCTCTGTTCACCCTGGCCCTGCTGGCCCAGGTGATCTTCTCCACAGGCCCTATCGGTTACGACAAATGGGCGGGCATCTTCTCGTCCCAGTGGATGAAGGTGCTGACCTTCTCCGTGATCATTGCACTGGCTTGGCACGCCTGGATCGGCCTGCGCGAAGTGCTGATGGACTACATCAAGCCCGTGGGCCTGCGCCTGGCACTGCAGGTGTTCAGCATCGTCTGGCTGTTCGGCTGTGCTGGCTGGGGTATCCAGGTTCTGTGGCGTCTCTGATTGATCCCCGCGACTGAAGGCAAAAAATAATGAGCTACACCAACGCTAACATCACCCGCCGCAAGTTCGACGTCGTCATCGTCGGCGCAGGCGGCTCCGGCATGCGTGCCGCGCTTGAACTCTCCCGCGCAGGCCTGAACGTGGCTTCGTTGTCCAAAGTGTTCCCCACCCGTTCGCACACCGTGGCGGCACAAGGCGGCGTGAGCGCATCGCTGGGCAACATGTCCGAGGACAACTGGCACTACCACTTCTACGACACCATCAAGGGCTCTGACTGGCTAGGCGACCAGGACGCCATCGAGTTCATGTGCCGCGAAGCCCCCAAGGTCGTGTACGAGCTGGAACACTTCGGCATGCCGTTTGACCGCAACCCCGACGGCACCATTTACCAGCGCCCCTTTGGCGGCCACACCGCCAACTATGGCGAAAAGCCCGTGCAGCGCGCTTGCGCAGCCGCCGATCGCACCGGCCACGCCATGCTGCACACGCTGTACCAGCAGAACGTGAAGGCCAAGACTAACTTCTTCGTCGAATGGATGGCCCTGGACCTGGTCCGTGACGCCGACGGCGATGTGGTTGGCGTGACTGCACTGGAGATGGAAACCGGCGACCTGTACATCCTGGAAGCCAAGACCGTGCTGTTGGCAACTGGCGGTGCTGGTCGCATCTTTGCGGCATCGACCAACGCCTTCATCAATACCGGTGACGGCCTGGGCATGGCCGCACGTGCTGGTATTGCGCTGCAGGACATGGAGTTCTGGCAGTTCCACCCCACTGGCGTGGCCGGTGCTGGTGTGCTGCTGACCGAAGGCTGCCGTGGCGAAGGCGCTATTTTGCTGAACAGCAATGGCGAACGCTTCATGGAGCGCTATGCGCCCACCATGAAGGACCTGGCCCCGCGCGACTTTGTGTCCCGCTGCATGGACCAGGAAATCAAGGAAGGTCGTGGCTGCGGTCCCAACAAGGACTACATCCTGCTCAAGCTGGACCACCTGGGTGCAGACACCATCCACAAGCGCCTGCCTTCGGTGTACGAGATCGGCGTCAACTTCGCCAACGTGGACATCACCAAGGAGCCAATTCCTGTGGTGCCCACCATCCACTACCAGATGGGTGGTGTGCCGACCAACATCAATGGCCAGGTGGTTGCGCAAGCCAACGGTATCAACAACGAAGTGGTCAACGGCCTGTACGCCGTGGGCGAATGCGCCTGCGTGTCGGTGCATGGCGCCAACCGCCTGGGCACCAACTCGCTGCTGGACCTGCTGGTGTTTGGCAAGGCCGCTGGCCGCCACATCGTTGAGTTCAACAACAAGAACAAGGAGCACAAGCCCCTGCCCAAGGATGCGGCCGACCGCACCTTGGAACGCTTGAACCAGCTGGATAGCTCCAAAGAAGGTATTTACGCGCAAAACCTGGCGGGCGAAATCCGCTCCACCATGCAGCTGCATGCGGGCGTTTTCCGCACCCAAGCCAGCATGGACGAAGGCGTGAGCAAGATCTCTGACATCCGCAACCGGGTCGCCAACGTGGGCTTGAAGGACAAGTCCAAGGTGTTCAACACCGCCCGTATTGAGGCGCTGGAAGTAGACAACCTGATCGAAGCGGCGCAGGCCACCATGGTCTCGGCCGCTGCACGCACCGAATGCCGTGGCGCCCACACCGTGTACGACTACGAGCACCCTGCCGACCACGCCGACTTCCCCCTGGGCCGCAACGACCAGGAGTGGATGAAGCACACCCTGTGGTACAGCGAAGGTAACCGCCTGGCCTACAAGCCAGTCAACCTCAAGCCCCTGACGGTGGACAGCGTGCCTCCCAAGGTCCGTACGTTCTAAAGAGTAGCCCCACGAGAGAAGAACCATGCAAAAACGCACATTCCAAATCTACCGCTACGACCCGGACAAGGACGCCAAGCCTTACATGCAGACCATCGAGATCGAACTCGACGGCCATGAACGCATGCTGCTCGACGCCCTGATGAAGCTCAAGGAACAAGACCCTACGCTGTCGTTCCGCCGCTCGTGCCGTGAAGGTGTTTGCGGCTCGGACGCGATGAACATCAACGGCAAGAACGGCCTGGCCTGCCTGACGAACATGAACACCCTTCCGGGCACGATTGTTCTGAAGCCCCTGCCCGGCCTGCCCGTGATTCGCGATTTGATCGTGGACATGACGCAGTTCTTTAAGCAGTACAACTCGATCAAGCCGTACCTGATCAACGAGCAGATTCCGCCCGACCGCGAACGCCTGCAGTCTCCTGAAGAACGCGACGAGCTGAACGGCCTGTACGAGTGCATTCTGTGCGCCAGCTGCTCCACCAGCTGCCCCAGCTTCTGGTGGAACCCCGACAAGTTCGTGGGCCCGGCCGGTCTGCTGCAGGCCTACCGCTTCATCGCCGACAGCCGCGACGATGCGACGGCCGAGCGCCTCGATAACCTGGAAGATCCGTACCGCCTGTTCCGCTGCCACACCATCATGAACTGCGTGGACGTGTGCCCCAAGGGCCTGAACCCCACCAAGGCCATTGGCAAGATCAAAGAATTGATGGTGCGCCGCGCCGTCTGACGTGCCATCTGCACTGCCTCAGCGCCAATACAGACCGACACGCGATGGCTGAGACCGCCACCACCGCTCAGTCAGCAGCCTCCCCGCTGCTGACTGAGCGCGAACTGAGCAAGCTGCACTGGCGCTGCCGGCGCGGCCTGCTGGAAAACGATCTGTTCATTGAGCAGTTTTTCGCCCGCTTCGAGCCCGAGCTCAACCAGCGCCACGCCCGGGGCCTCGCGGCCCTGATGGACCTTGCAGACAACGACCTTCTGGACCTGCTGCTTCGCCGCAAGGACCCCGAGGACACGCTGGATGCACCCGAGGTCCATGAAGTGCTGGGTATGCTGCGGCAAAGCGGCGGCACCCCCGTGCTGGTGGCCTGAAAACGCATCTTTTAATTAGTTTGCGCTTTCAAGCCCCAGCCCATCAAGCCCGGATGATCATCGGCAACCCTAAGGAAAGTAACAATGAAGCTAGCTGACAACAAAGCCACCCTGTCCTTCAGCAACGGCAGCCCCAGCGTGGACCTGCCGGTCTACCAGGGCAGCATTGGCCCGGATGTCATCGACATCCGCAAGCTGTATGCGCAGACGGGCATGTTCACCTATGACCCGGGCTTCATGTCGACGGCAGCCACGCAGTCGGCCATCACCTACATCGATGGCGACAAGGGCGAGCTGCTGTATCGCGGCTACCCCATTGAGCAGCTGGCTGAAAACTGCGACTTCATGGAAACCTGCCACCTGCTGCTGTATGGAGAACTGCCTAACGCAGCGCAGAAGACCGACTTCACCAGCCGTGTGACCAACCACACCATGGTCAACGAGCAGATGCAGTTCTTCCTGCGTGGCTTCCGCCGTGATGCACACCCCATGGCAGTGCTGACCGGTCTGGTCGGTGCCCTGTCGGCCTTCTATCACGACAGCACGGACATCAACAACCCGCAGCACCGCGAGATCTCGGCGATCCGCCTGATTGCCAAGATGCCTACGCTGGTGGCCATGTCGTACAAGTACGGTATGGGCCAGCCCTACATGTACCCGCAGAACAACCTGAGCTACTCGGGCAACTTCCTGCGCATGATGTTTGGCACGCCCTGCGAAGAGTACAAGGTCAACCCCGTGCTCGAACGCGCCCTCGACCGCATCTTCATCCTGCACGCTGACCACGAGCAAAACGCATCGACCTCCACCGTGCGCCTGTGCGGCTCGTCCGGCACCAACCCGTTTGCTGCGATTGCAGCCGGCGTGGCCTGCCTGTGGGGGCCCGCACACGGTGGCGCCAACGAAGCAGCGCTGAACATGCTGTACGACATCCAGGCCCAGGGCGGCGTAGAAAAGATC
This sequence comes from uncultured Gammaproteobacteria bacterium, assembly GCA_947085645.1. Lineage (GTDB taxonomy): Bacteria > Pseudomonadota > Gammaproteobacteria > Burkholderiales > Burkholderiaceae_C > Acidovorax. Next base: position 31,982 of record CAMTXG010000039.1, on the reverse strand, counting down.
GGCGACTTCATCAAGCAGGTCAAGGACAAGAACTCTGGCGTCAAGCTGATGGGCTTTGGCCACCGCGTGTACAAGAACTACGATCCCCGCGCCAAGCTGATGCAAGAGACCTGCAATGAAGTGCTGGCCGAGCTGGGCCTGGAAAACGACCCACTCTTCAAGCTGGCCAAGGAACTGGAAAAGATCGCCCTTGAAGACGACTACTTCGTGCAGCGCAAGCTCTACCCGAACGTGGACTTCTACTCCGGCATCGTGCAGCGCGCCATCGGCATTCCGGTGAACCTGTTCACCGGCATCTTCAGCCTGGCCCGCACCGTGGGCTGGATCGCCCAGCTGAACGAAATGATCGGCGACCCCGAGTACAAGATCGGCCGCCCACGCCAGCTGTTCACCGGCTCCGTGCGCCGCGACGTGCCGCCCATCGGCAACCGCTGATGGATGTGCGGCGCAGGTTGCGCCGCTTGATACGCTCACCTTGAAAAGCCCGCAGGCCTGGCCTGCGGGCTTTTTTCATTTCGACATCGTCGGGTTCCGAGCCGAATGCGGACAGCGAGCACAGCGGCAAGCATCATGACGACGCACACGCCCAGCAGCGTAACGGTGTCAGTACTCAACCACTCTTGCTGCCAAGTCTGCTTGTAGTGCGTGCGCATTCATCACAACGTCCATACAACGTCAACTCGTGATGCTCCACCTGAAAGCCCTTTGGCGCCAGGCGATCCAGATTGCCCGGGCAATCGTGAATATCAAACACGCGCTTGCATTCATTGCATTGGAAGTGGTGGTGATGACCCTGATGCATGGACTCATACCGCGGACTTTCTCCCGGCAGGACCACCGCCGTGATCTCCTCTGCCTCCACCAACTGCTTGAGGTTTCGATACACCGTGGCTATACCCAGACCCGGCACCTCAGTCTGGGCGGCATCGCAGATTTCCTGCGGGGACAAGGGCCTGCCTGCACCGTCAATTGCATTGCGAATAGCCGTTCGCTGTCGGGAGAAACGTTCCATGCGGTTCGAAGAGATTCGTGATAGTTCGCGCGGGTACCGATTGTCCCATGTTACGATACTGATAACTCATTATCATTAAATTTGAAATGCAGGCGGTTTTTTAGTCATGGGTTTGATGATTGCGTGAAGTTTCAACTTCGTTTGCCACCACGCGTGGCGCTGCCAACGCTCCAACGGTTCGCGCAATGCCCCACCTGCAGCTCTCCGAATGCCGGTGTCGCCCAGCCATCAACCAATACGCCGGCGCAAGTCCCCAAAATAAATTGAGATCTTCGCAAATGAACCAACGAACTACCCGTTTCGACCTGCGCATCGCGCAGCCGCAAAACGCCGGGCAATGGACACTTTCCGAGCTATCCCAGCGCAGCCGCGCCGACGCCTTGTCGGCGCAAGCGGTGCGTCGGCACACTGCGTTCAAAGGCCTTGCCGTCGCGCAGTGGTGCAGTGTCTTTGGGGCCAGCTTCGCACTGACTACCACCACTGTTGGGGCGCAGGAGACTGAAGCCTCCTTGCCCGCGCTGACGATCACAGAGAAAAAAACCATCTCCACAGCGACTCGCATGGAGGCTGACCCGCTGCGCTTGCCGTTCGCAGCCACGGTTGTAGAGCGGTCCCAGATGGACGCTGTGGGTGCCATTACGCTGGAAGACACCCTGCGAACCGTGCCGGGCCTGCAGTTTGGAACGCAGGGCAACTACTACACCCGGTTTGAAACACGTGGGCTGCGCGATACCCAGGATGTGCTGGTGCTGATCGACGGCGTACCGTTGCGCGTCCTGCAAGGCAATGCGGATGTGACGCTGGTCGCGCCGGACCTGATAGACCGCATCGAGTTCATCAAGGGCCCTGCGTCGGCGCTCTATGGCAAAAATGCCATTGGCGGCGTTGCGCAATTTTTCCTCAAGCCCGAGCGCGCCGGAGGGGAAATCGCCACCACCCTTGGCAGCTTCGGCCGCACCGATGCCAGCGCGCGCTACCGCTGGGATTTCGATCAGGGCAATTTGTACGCTGGTTTGTCTAGCGGGCACTACAACGGCTTTCAGCGGGATGCCGGTCGCAACCAGGCCGCCGTATTGCTGGGCGGTGACTTTGCGGTCACGCGTGACTGGACCACGGGCTTTCAGTTCTATGACTCAAAGGTGCAAGCCGACAGAGGTTCCATCGTGCCGCTGCAAAACGGGAGGCCGATGTTTGGCATCACCTCGCGCGACAACTTCGGCATTGCAGGCTCCCATGTCACGGGCGCATACCAGTCACTGTCCTGGAAGAACAAGGTCGATTTTGGCGGCGGTTGGTCGTTCAACCATCTCACAAGCTTCGCGCGATACAACCGGATGTTCGCTGGTGGGATCACCATTGTTCCGCCACCTGCAGCGGTCACCAAGGGTTACGCCGAGATCGACACGGCGGACCGTGGCATGTTTCACGACCTGGCGCTCACGCACCTGGCCACGGGCCGCGGATGGACCAACGAGCTGCAAGTTGGCATGAACCTGGAGCGCAGCTGGCAAGACCAGGCTTCACCTGCGTTCACCAACGCTCCCACCTACCGCGGCCCGAACTACGACACGCCAGTCAGCAACGTGAACAACGACCCTCGCGGTGTACGGGGCGCCACCACAAGATCACGCTTCAACCAGGAGGTCCGCAGCTTATATCTACTGGACCGCGTGGAATGGGGTGCAGTCGGCGTGACGGCAGGCCTTCGGCACGACAGATTTCAGCAAACGCTGGGCCGATCCAACACACCCGTGATTTCTGCCCAGGAGGCCAGCCGCACCAGCCCGCGCGTGGGCATTGACTGGGTGTTTGCGGACTCTGCAACGGCAACGCATACGGCCTTCGCCAATGTAACTGAAGGGTTCCGTCCCCAGGCCGTGGCACTGAATACGCGCGGCGGGGTCGTGGCGCCCGACATCCTCAGGCCCGAACGCACACGCAGCAAGGAACTGGGCATAAAAGGCCGCTCAGGCAGCGAAAGCTGGGCCTACCAGATCAGTGCATTCCAAGCCGACAAAGTGGACGGACAACGCGCATACCGCAACGGGCCCGACTCGTTTGTTTTCAGCAATGCGACCCTGCGCGTGAAGGGCGTCGAATCCCAGTTGCAATGGCGCATGTCGTCACGTTGGCGCGGCTACGCCCATTACACCTGGCAAGACGCGAAGCTGCGTGACTTTCAGACGTACACCAACACCGGCGCACCCAGCACCAACTTTGGCGGCTACCGTGTGCGCATGTCGGCGCGCAATATTGCCGGCGCTGGCGTAACGTACAGCGATGGTCGCTGGGACGCGAGCATCAACGCCAACTATGTCGGCTCGCGATTCCTGCGCGACAACGTTGTCAATCCCCAAAAGCTCCCGGGCTACCTGCTCGCAAACTTGGCGGTGAGCTACAGGGCCACGCCTTCACTCACCCTGCAGGCGGGTGTAAACAACCTCAGCAATAAGTACTACATCGGTGACGACCTGTCGGCGCAAGAGGCTGGCAATGCGGGTGCGCCGCGCACCTTGTTCGCCCGCATGCGCTACACCTTCGACAAATGAAACGCCGCTCTGCGATCCTTGGCATGGCAAGCATCACCTTAGGTTCCAGCGCATGGACAGCCAGCGCGTTTCCTCGCGAAATCGTCGATGCCGCTGGCAGGCACGTGCGGGTGCCGCGCCCGCCTGAGCGCATCGTGGTCGTGTTTCCCAGCAACGTGGAGTTGCTGTGGGCACTGGGCTTGCAAGACCGGGTCGCGGCCATCGGCGGGCGCGTGCGCTGGCCAGAATCGGCGCGGGCAAAGCCGAGCATCGGCGGCAGCCTTGGCTATTCGGCAGAGGCGGTAGCCGCCCACCGCCCCGACATGGTGGTCGTGACTCCTTCGCACCATTCGGCGCTGACGCTGGTGGATGCTTTCGAGCGAGTGGATGTGCCAGTCGTCGTTCTGGCGCATCCTGATCTGCCCTCGGTACTGCGCAACATTGATCTGCTGGGACGCGCCACGGGAACGGATGACGCGGCGCATGCTTTGCGCTCCGACCTGGAAAGCCGCCTGCAAGCCATTGCGCGGCAGGTGACAGATGCCACGCCCCGTAGCGTGTACCTGGAGACAGCAGCGGCCGCGCGTGGCGCCTTTCAGACCATAGGCACCGGCCACTATGCAAGCGACGCGCTGGGCTGGGCCGGCGGACGCAACGTATTTGCCGACCTGAGGGGATCCCAACAGGTAAGTGCCGAGGCGATTTTTGTGCGCGACCCGGACGTGATCATTTCACTTCAACAGTCGCCCAAGGACCCGGCCCTCATCGCTGAACGACCTGGCTGGCGCAGCCTGCGCGCCGTCAAGAACGGTCGTGTGGTGGTACTCGAGCGCGGGCACAAGTTGATCCCCGGGCCAAGACAGATTGACGCCGTGGCCGAATACGCCCGCGCACTGCACCCGGAGCGCTTCACGTGAGCACCCTCACCACCCAAGAACGTGTATCGCCCGTCGTGGCGTGGACTGGTTTTGCCGTGCTAGGACTCGCTGCCGTGGTGTTGGCGCTCAGCGTGGGCGCCGCGACTGTGACGCCGATGGCATGGTGGTCGGGCAGCGGTGTTGAAGCCGAACTGGTGCGGGTATGGCGCGCACCGCGCGTGGCCGCCGCATTTTTTGTTGGCGCATGCCTGGCGCTTGCCGGACTGGTGTTCCAAGGCGTGTTTCGCAACCCGCTGGCAGAGCCCTACCTGCTGGGCAGTGCAAGCGGCGCGGCGGTCGGGGCAGCGGTCGCGCTGCTCATACCCGCAGTCGTTCCACAGGCCTGGAGCCTGCCACTGCTGGCCTTCGCCGGGGCTTGGGGCGCCAGCTGGCTGGTGTTGCTGATTGGACGCCTGGGCGGCGAGTGGCAGACCGGAAGGCTCTTGCTCGCTGGCGTTGCACTGGCCGCCATTCTTGCCGCGCTGCGCAGCCTGCTGCTGATGGTGTACGGCGACGAATCCACCAACTTGCGCGCAGTGATCTCCTGGCAGTTGGGCGGGGTACAGACCCCCACCCCCGACGAACTGGTGTGGATGGCACTGGCGTTGGTGGTGCTGGTGTTGCTGGTGCGCTCATTGGCGTTCGGACTTGACGCACTGGGCATGGGTGAGGACACCGCACACAGCATGGGCGTGCGCGTTCCGCGCTTTTCTGCGTGGGCCATATTGGTGGCCTCGCTGGCAACTGCGCTGGCCGTGAGCTGGGGCGGGTTGATCGGCTTCGTGGGCCTGATCGTGCCGCACGTGCTGCGCTGGTGCATTGGGCCGCTTCACGCACGGCTGGTGCCAGCCTGTGCTGTGGCAGGAGGCATTTTGCTGGTGCTGGTCGATGCAGTGGCGCGGTCGGCGCTGGCGCCCAGCGAGATTCCTGCGGGCCTGTTGACTGCGCTGATCGGTGGGCCTTTCTTCCTGGCGCTGCTGCTGTGGAGGCGGCCATGACCCTCCCCGCGCTGATGCTTGAAGGCGTGTGCGTGTCTGTTGGCACACGGCGGCTGCTCGACGGTGTCGATCTCGCGATTCCTGCGCGGGGGCTGGTGGGTATCGTCGGGCCCAACGGGTCGGGCAAAACCAGCCTGCTGCGCACGGCGCTCGGCCTCTTGCCGTGCGCGTCGGGCAGGGTGCAGATCAACGGTCGAGCACTGGCCGACTGGCCCGCACGCGAGCTGGCGCGCCATGTGGGCTACATGGCGCAGCAGGCCACCAGCCATTGGGACCTGAGCGCGCGCGAACTGTTGCATTTGCAGGCACCTGAACTGCCCAGCGCGTTGCTGGAGCGTTGCGAACTGGTGCCGCTGCTCGACCGCCGGGTGGCCACGCTGTCAGGGGGCGAAAAGGCACGGGTCAGCGTGGCACGCGCGTTGGCCCATGGGCCGCAGTTGCTGCTGGCCGACGAGCCGGCTGCGCACCTGGACATTCCGCACCACCACCGGCTGATGGCCCTTTTAAAAGAATCGTCGCGCGACCGAGCGGTGGTCGTGGTGCTGCACGACCTGCACGTGGCCAGCCTGTACTGCGATCAGCTGGCCATGATGGCCGACGGTCGGTTGGTAGCGCGCGGCACACCGGCACAGGTTCTGACACCCGAGCGCCTGGCGCAAGCCTATGGCGAGCCCGTCACCACGCACACAGTGCGCGGTTTGCACTTTTTTACGGGCAGCCAGGCTGCCCAGGTGACCCCATGAGTTTCCAGCGCATTGACCTGGCCGGATGGTCGCGCGAGGCGACACAGGGCGACACCCGTGCTTTTCTCTCCATCTTTGAAGCAGCGGACCAGCTGGGTTTCGACGGTGTGTGGTTCCATGAGTTTCGGCTGCTGGACGACTCTGGCCCTTATCCGTCACCTTTGCTGCTGGCCGCTGCCCTGCTGGCACGCACAGACCGCCTGCGGGTGGGAACGTCGGCATTGGTGATGCCGCTGCACCAGCCTCTGCTGCTGGCCGAGGAGCTGGCGCAACTGGCCTACCAGAGCGGGGACCGCATCGACGCTGGCGTTGGCCGGGGCACTGATCCGCAAACACTGCAGTCGCTGGGTATCTGCAACTCAGAAACCCGAGAGCGCTTTGAGCGCGGCTGCATGGCGCTGCAGCAACACGTGCCCCAGGTGCCGCTGTATGTGGCCGGATCGACCGCTGAAACGCTGGGCTTTGCGATAGAGCGCGACATACCGTTGCTGCTCAGCCTTGAGCCGCCTGAACATACCCAACTAGCGCATGTACACGCGCTGCTGAACGGCCGGCAGTCGACGCTGCTCGCACGGTCATCGCTCGCGCGGCATGTCTGCATTGGTACCAGCCAAGCCGCGGTGAGAGCGCAACTTGACAGCCTTTGGCCCCTGCTTCAACAGCGCCGCGCTTTCTTCGCTGCGCGCCGCGGCGTACCGCCTAGCCAGGTGCCGCGCATCGACCCCGAGCAAATGCTGCGCGAACAATTCATCTATGGCGACCCGCAGCAGTGCCACGCCCAACTCACCGCGCTGCACGAGCGCAGCGGCATCAACGCGCTGCGCTGTGTGTTCAACGCCAATGGCTTGCTCGACAACCGCCAAGCCCTTGCGGGCATGACGTTGTTTGCACAAGAGGTGTTGCCTGCGCTGCCCAGCGCTGGAACGCCTGAGTTGTATGGGCAGACATGGATGAATAGAGCAAGCCAGTCGGCTCCTCTGCACGCTTGACAACACGACGGCGCTGCAACGCGATCCCCAAAGCCCGCTGGCACTGACAGCGGGCTTTTTTAATGGCCGAATCGCAAGCCGCCGCGCCCATGCTGTCACCGACCGGGGGCAAAAACATGCGCGACTCAACACCGCGAAGTAGTCGCGTGCTGGGCGGCTGAATAGATACTCCCCCTGAGTAAATGCGTATTTATAGCCCATAGCGCTGTATCCATAAGCACCATCACTCTATACTGCACCCCAGTACGCTCCGACATTTTCAAACCGTCAGCGCCACCCGGCCCTCCTCCCTATGCCCCACACCGCCGAAGACAAGCAACGCGCCATCACCCGCCTGCGCCGCATCAGAGGCCAGGCCGAGGCGCTGGAGCGCGCCGTGCTGGCGGGCAGCGAGTGCGGCCCCATCCTGCAGCAGCTGGCGGCCATGCGCGGCGCAGTGCATGGGCTGATGACCAACCTCTTGGACAGCCACGTACGCGAGACGCTTGCGGAAAAGCCAGCGCCCTCCCAGAAGGCCGTGGACGAAACGCTGGCGCTGCTGCGCTCGTACCTCAAATAGCCCCCACACCCCACCCGAATGACTGAAAGGACCACCCCATGAAATCCCGCGCCGCCGTCGCCTTCAAAGCCGGAGAAGCCCTGCAGATTGTCGAGATCGACGTGGCCCCGCCCAAAAAGGGCGAGGTGCTCATCCGCATCACCGACACCGGCGTGTGCCACACCGACGCCTTCACCCTGAGCGGTAACGACCCCGAGGGCCTGTTCCCCGTGGTGCTGGGCCACGAAGGTGCGGGCATCGTGGTGGAAGTGGGCGAAGGCGTGACCAGCGTGAAGCCGGGCGACCATGTGATCCCGCTGTACACCGCCGAATGCGGCGAGTGCCTGTTCTGCAAGAGCGGCAAGACCAACCTGTGCGTCTCTGTGCGCGCCACGCAAGGCAAGGGCGTAATGCCCGACGGCACAACGCGCTTCAGCTACAACGGCCAGCCCATCTACCACTACATGGGCTGCAGCACGTTCAGCGAATACACGGTGGTGGCCGAGGTGTCGCTCGCCAAGGTCAACCCCGACGCCAACCCCGAGCAGGTCTGCCTGCTGGGCTGCGGCGTGACCACGGGCCTGGGCGCCGTCAAGAACACCGCCAAGGTACAAGAGGGCGACACTGTGGCTGTATTCGGACTGGGCGGGATTGGCCTGGCCGTGATCCAGGGCGCGAAGCTCGCCAAGGCCGGGCGCATCATTGCCGTGGACACCAACCCCTCCAAGTTCGATCTGGCCCGCACCTTTGGCGCCACCGACTGCGTGAACCCCAAGGACCATGACAAACCGATCCAGCAGGTCATTGTGGAGATGACCACCTGGGGTGTGGACCACAGTTTTGAGTGCATTGGCAACGTCAACGTGATGCGCGCCGCGCTCGAATGCGCGCACCGCGGCTGGGGCCAGTCGGTCATCATCGGCGTGGCGGGCGCGGGGCAAGAGATCAGCACCCGCCCCTTCCAGCTTGTCACGGGCCGCAAGTGGATGGGCACGGCGTTCGGCGGCGTCAAGGGCCGCAGCGAGCTGCCCGGCATGGTCGAAGACGCGATGGCGGGCAAGATCCAGCTGGCGCCCTTTGTCACGCACACCATGGGCCTCAAGGACATCAACGAAGCGTTTGATTTGATGCATGAGGGCAAGTCCATCCGCTCGGTCGTCAAATACGCGGCGGCCTGACCTCTGCGGTGCAACCGGCGTTTGAGGGCGCCTGAACGGATCCCCAACCGTTCGGGCTGAGCCTGTCGAAGCCAGGGCTTGTCCTGTGACCAGCACTTTCACAATCGCAGCGTGAACGGTTTCGCTCCAGCAGCACCGCAAATTTCAAGCCAAATCAGCCTCTAGCGCTTATCTATCAAGCGCTGCCAGCTATCAATACCAGAGCATTGATCATGACCACTCCCTTGGACTTGCAAAGCACCCACGCCTGCTTTGGCGGCGAGCAGCGCTTCTACCAGCACGCCTCCACCGAAATCGGGCTGCCGATGAAGTTCTCGGTGTTCCTGCCCCCGCAGGCGCAGCAAGGCCCCGTGCCCGCCCTGCTCTTCCTGGCGGGCCTCACCTGCACCGAAGAAACCTTCATGGTCAAGGCCGGTGCCCAGCGCCTGGCCGCCGAATTGGGCCTGGCCCTCATCGCGCCCGACACCAGCCCGCGTGGCGCCAACGTGCCGGGCGATGCCGAGAGCTGGGACTTTGGGGTGGGCGCAGGCTTTTATCTGGACGCAACCCAAGCGCCCTGGCACACCCACTGGCGTATGGAGAGCTACCTTCTGAAAGAGCTGCTGCCGCTGGTCTCAGCCCAATTGCCCATCGACGGCACCCGCCTGGGCATCACCGGCCACTCGATGGGCGGGCATGGCGCGCTCACGCTGGCGCTGCGCCATCCGGGCCGTTTCCAGAGCCTGTCGGCCTTTGCCCCCATCTGCGCGCCCACCCAGTGCCCATGGGGTGAGAAAGCCTTCACGGGCTACCTGGGCGCAGACCGCACGGGCTGGATCGAGCACGACGCCACGGTGCTCATGCAGCACCAGCCGGTCGCGCCTTACCCTGCGGGCATCCTCATCGACCAAGGCCTGTCCGACAAGTTTCTGGCCGACCAACTGCACCCACACCTGTTCGAAGCTGCGTGCCAGGCCATCGGCCAGCCGCTCAGCCTGCGCCGCCATGCGGGCTACGACCACGGCTACTACTTCATCCAGACCTTCATGGCCGACCACCTGGCGCACCACGCCAGAAACCTGCTGCCGCAGTCCGCACGTTAATGCGGCCTTAAGCCTCGGGCGCCACAGTGCGCCCCATGTCTTTGATACTGCAGCGCCTGCTGCTTCCCCACCTGGCCACGGGCACCGCGCCCCGGCCCGCCTCCACCACAACACGCCACCTGCACCCCGCCTGGGTGGTGGTGCTCATCAGCACCTGGCTGGCCACGGCCTGCAACGTGCCCCTGTGGCGCGAAGTGGCGCAACTGCCCGGCCAGGGCAGCCTGCGCGGCTGGGGCTTTGCCATTGCGTTTGTATTCATCGTGGCAGCGGGCAATGCCGCACTGCTGAGCCTGCTGGCCTGGCGCTGGACGCTCAAGCCCGCAGCCACCGTGCTGGTGGTGATGGCGGCGTTTGGCGCGTACTTCATGCTGGCCTACGGCGTAGTCATTGACGCGAGCATGCTCACCAACGTGCTGCAGACCGATGTGCGTGAGGCGGGCGACCTGCTCAACTGGCGCATGCTGGGCACCGTGCTGGCGCTGGCCGTGCCGCCGCTGTGGTGGCTGCTGCCCCGCCCCGTGCGGCGGCTGAGCGCCCTGCGCAACGCAGCGCACAACGGCCTGCTGCTGGCAGGCTCTGTTGCCGTCGTCGTGGTGTGCCTGCTGCTGGTGTTCCAGGATTTCGCGTCCACCATGCGCAATCACACCAAGCTGCGCTACCTCATCAACCCGCTCAACAGCGTGTACGCCCTTGGCAACATCGCCACCAAGCCGCTGCGCATGGACACCAGCAAGCTGCTGCCCATAGGGCGCGACGCACAACTGGGCGCCAGCTACGCAGGCCAGGCCAAGCCCCCGCTGCTGGTGCTGGTGCTGGGCGAAACCGGTCGCAGCGGCAACTTCGGCATCAATGGGTATGCACGCGACACCACGCCGCTGCTGTCTGCCCGCACCGACCTGGTCAGCGCACGCAATGCGTGGTCGTGCGGGACCAGCACCGCCGCATCCGTGCCCTGCATGTTTTCGCACCTGGGCCGCACAGGCTACGAGGCGCGCGCGGCCAACTTCGAAAGCCTGATCGACGTGCTGCACCACGCGGGCCTGGCCGTGCTGTGGGTAGACAACCAGTCTGGCTGCAAAGGGGTGTGCGACCGCGTGGGTGAGATCATCACCAGCAAGCAGAAAGACGTGGCGATAGACCCCGCACTGTGCGCTGGCGGCGAATGTCTGGACCGCGTGATGCTGCAAGACCTGGACACTCGTATCGCCGCCCTGCCCACCGAACAACGCCAGCGCGGCACCGTGGTGGTGCTGCACCAGATGGGCAGCCACGGCCCCGCCTACTACAAACGCTCGGCGCCAGGCAACAAGAAGTTTGGCCCCGAATGCACCTCCACATCGCTGCAGGAATGTGATCGCCAGCAGGTCGTCAACGCGTATGACAACAGCATCGTCGAAACCGACCAGTTTCTCGATTCAGTGCTCAAATGGCTCTCAGCGCAGGAGGATAAAGCGCAAACAGCTATGATTTATGTAGCAGACCACGGCGAATCACTGGGCGAGAACAACCTCTACCTGCACGGGCTGCCCTACTCCATTGCGCCCGATGTGCAAAAGCATGTGCCGTGGATTACCTGGCTCTCACCCGCCATGCAGGCGCGCACCCAGGTCGCCACCGGCTGCCTGCAGCATGACCTGGCCGAGCGGCGCATCACCCACGACAACTACTTTCACTCGGTGCTGGGGTTGATGGATGTAAAGACCGGCGCATATGACCCAGGGCTGGATATGCTGTCAAACTGCCGCCAGACGGCAACTGTAGCCAGAGCGCCGGGCTGACGCAGTAGTAGCCACCTCCACGAAGCAGTCCTGACCAACCCCGATCAGTTGGCATGCGTGTCTGCGCCGAGGCGGACCCGCTCAGCGACCCTGCGCGGATCGCCGCGGCCGCTGACGGCCATGGCCATCGCCAGCAGCGGCGCGGGCAGACCTGCGACAAGGCACTTCATCGCATTCACCGTCTCCGATCCTTTTCAGGTTCACAGTAAAAAGGACCAGCCACGCTGTCGCCCCCCGTCTTGTCCCAGATCAAGCCTTGATGTGCGGTGCGGCCGTAAGCTGACCGATCCGTTCGGGAGACGGCTCATGCCGAAAGCGGGATGAAGCACACACTTCACAAAGCTCGTGCTTGCTGCGCGCGACGTGAAGGCGGCGGCGCCTCTGTCTTTCGATGCGTCTGCGCAGCATGACCGGTCTTTCGTTACCGCTATCAAGAATGGGAGCACAGATGCCCGCAGAGAAGACCCGGAAGAACGGCGACAGCCGCGCAAACCAAAGGGATGGCGACGGTGGCAGCACTCCACCTGCTGACACGGATACAGCGCCTGCCACCGCTGCGCTGCCCTGGCATGCGGGCCAAGCCGTCGAGGTTCTGGAGGCACTGGGGTCGTCACAGCAAGGTATAGGGCAGATTGAAGTCGCGCGACGACTGGAAATTCATGGGCCCAACCGTCTGCCTGAAGTCGCGCAGGCCGGTCCGCTGGCCCGGCTGGCACGCCAGTTCAACAACCTGCTGCTCATCGTGCTGATGCTGGCGTCGGCGGTGACGGCCGCGATGGGACACTGGATCGACAGCGGCGTGATCGCAGCCGCCGTGCTCATCAACGCGCTCGTGGGTTTCGTTCAGGAGGGAAAGGCCGAACGCTCGCTGCAGGCCATCCGCCAACTGCTTTCACCACACGCGGTGGTGCTGCGTGATGGCCGCCAGCACGACGTGGATGCGGCTGAGCTTGTGCCCGGGGATGTGGTCCTGCTGGCGTCTGGAGACAGCCTTCCGGCGGACGTGCGGCTGCTGCAGGCGCGCAATCTGCACATTGACGAATCCGTTCTCACCGGCGAGTCCGTGCCTGCGGCCAAGCACAGCGACCCTGTTGCTGAGGACGCGGCAATTGGTGACCGCCGGTGCATGGGCTATGCGGGCACGCTGGTCACGCAGGGCCAGGCGCGTGCCGTGGTAGTTGCAACCGGCGCAGCCACCGAGATGGGACGTATCGGCCGCATGCTTGCGTCGGTAGAACAAGGTACAACGCCGCTGCTGGCAAAGATGAATGTCTTTGGGCGCCGCCTGACCATCGTGATCCTGGCCACTGCGGCGCTGCTCTTCTTGTTCGGGACCTTGCTGCGCGGGATGTCCGCTGCGGAGATGTTCATGGCCGCTGTGGGCCTTGCGGTGGCCGCGATTCCCGAAGGTCTGCCAGCCATCTTGACCATTACGCTGGCAATAGGCGTGCAGCGCATGGCACGGCGCCATGCCGTGATCCGCCGCCTGCCCGCTGTCGAGACGCTGGGTTCGGTGACGGTCATCTGCTCCGACAAGACCGGGACCTTGACCCGCAACGAGATGACGGTTCAGTCGGTGGTGTGCGCCGGGCTGCCGCTCGAAGTCGAAGGTGCGGGCTATGCGCCGGTGGGCGCGCTAGCGCTGGACGGGCAGGCCCTGGACGCGGCGCATCTGACGCAAACGGCGCCTGTCGTGCTGAGGCTGGCGCAAGTCGCAGCGCTGTGCAACGACGCCAGCCTGCATGAGGACGGAAAGGGATGGCAGCTGGCTGGCGACCCGACCGAAGGCGCCCTGCTCACCCTGGCCATGAAGGCCGGCGTGAATCCGGCCGCGCTGAGAATCGAACGCGAGCGGCTGGATGTGATCCCCTTCGAGTCCGAGCACCGCTACATGGCCACACTCCATAGGCGCAGCGACGGCAACGGCAACGTGCTGCTGGTAAAGGGTGCGCCAGAGCGGGTTCTCGCCATGTGCACGCAGCAGGCGGGTCCCGACGGCAGTGCCGAGCCGCTGGACGCCACAAGCTGGCGCGCTGCGATCGACGCCCAGGCCCGTGCCGGGCGCCGCGTGCTGGCACTTGCCGAACGCGAACTGCCCACCGGGCCAGATCTTCAACAGAGCGATGCAGAGCACGGGCTGACGCTGCTGGGCATCGTCGGCATCATTGATCCACCCCGCGCGGAGGCGATGCAGGCGGTAGCCCAGTGCCGCGACGCGGGTATCCGCGTCGTGATGATCACGGGTGACCACGGTGTGACGGCCAGCGCCATCGCGGGGCAGCTAGGCATGGGCGACGACCACCAGGCCATCACCGGGCCCGAGCTGGAGGCCATGGACGACGCCGCCCTGCGCGAATCCGTGCGCCACGCACGGGTGTTCGCGCGCGCCAGCCCCGAACACAAGCTGCGCCTGGTGCGTGCCCTGCAAGCCAACGGCGAGATCGTGGCGATGACGGGTGACGGGGTCAACGACGCGCCAGCGCTCAAGCAGGCCGATGTCGGCATCGCCATGGGCCGCAAAGGAACGGAGGCTGCCAAACAGGCAGGCGCGGTGGTGCTGGCCGACGACAACTTCGCCTCGATTGCGCACGCCGTGGAAGAGGGGCGCACCGTCTACGACAACCTGAAGAAAACGGTGACCTTCATGTTGCCGGTCAATGGCGGGGAGTCGTTGTCGCTGCTGCTGGCGGTGCTGCTCGGCGTGGCCTTGCCCATCTTGCCAGCGCAGGTGCTGTGGGTGAACATGGTCGGCTCCGTCGCGCTGGCGATGGTGCTGGCCTTTGAGCCCCCCGAACCGGGGGTGATGCGCAGGCCACCCCGCCCCCCCGGCGAACCGCTGCTTTCGCGCTTTCTGGTCTGGCGCATCGTGCTGGTATCCACGCTGTTCCTGGCGGGCATCTTCGGCATGTTCGAGTGGGCGTTGTGGCACGGGGCCAGCGTAGAGGCGGCGCGCACTGTGGCGGTCAATACGCTGGTGTGCATGGAAGTGTTCTACCTGTTCAGTGTGCGCTATCTGAAGGCGCGTTCCTTCACCTGGCAGGGCGTGCGTGGCACCCCGCGTGTGCTGGCGGCCGTGGGCGGCGTCTTTGCAATGCAGTTGCTCTTTACGTATGCACCGGTGATGCAGCAGCTGTTCCGCACCGAGGCGCTGCCGCTGGCGTGGGGGTTGCGCATCGTGGCGGTGGGCTTGGCGCTGCTCATCGTGCTGAAGGTGGAGAAGGCCGTGCTGCGCCGCCTCGGCGGATCACCGCAAGGCGCAGCTCCAGCGGAAAACTCCTGACCGGTTCGGGCAGGGCCACCTGCGGTCCGGACAGCCGAAAAGATCGGCGCCCGGTTGATCTTCGTCAATTGCTGCAACCCAAACCGAGCGACATTGGGCTTAGCCGACCCAAGCCCTCTCACCAGAGACAGGAGAAGTTCATGCCCAAGATGAAAGCAGCCGTGTTTGTCGAGCCGGGACGCATCGTTCTCGAAGAAAAACCGGTTCCAGACGTGGGACCGCTGGACGCGCTCATCCGCGTGACCACAACAACGATCTGCGGCACCGATGTGCACATCCTCAAGGGCGAGTACCCGGTGGCCAAGGGCCTGACGATTGGGCACGAACCGGTGGGCGTGATCGAGAAGCTCGGCTCCGCAGTGCGTGGCTACCAGGAGGGCCAGCGTGTGATCGCGGGTGCGATTACGCCCAGCGGCTGGAGCAACGCCTGCCAGTGCGGGTGCGCATCGCAGGACGGTGCGGGCACAGCCCATGGCTGGAAGCCGCTGGGCGGTTGGCGTTTTGGCAACACCATCGACGGCTGCCAGGCAGAGTACCTGCTGGTGCCCGATGCGATGACCAACCTGGCCGTGGTGCCCGATGAACTGACCGACGAACAGGTGCTGATGTGCCCAGACATCATGTCGACCGGCTTCAGCGGAGCCGAGAGCGGGGGCATCCGCATCGGCGATACCGTGGCGGTTTTCGCGCAAGGGCCGATTGGCCTGTGCGCCACTGCGGGCGCCAAGCTCAGCGGTGCGACCACCGTGATCGGGGTAGACCGCATCGCAGGACGACTGGAAATTGCCCGCCGCATGGGTGCCGACGTGGTCATCGACGCGAGCCGCCAGGACCCCGTGGAGGAGATCATGCGCCTGACCGGCGGCCGCGGCGTAGACGTTGCCATTGAAGCGCTGGGCACGCAGGCGACGTTTGAGGCGTGTTTGCGCGTGCTGCGTCCGGGTGGCACCCTGTCCAGTCTTGGCGTGTATTCCGGCGACTTGACCATCCCGCTTGGCGCCTTCGCTGCGGGGCTGGGTGACCACAAGATCATCACCACACTTTGCCCCGGTGGCAAGGAGCGCATGCGCCGACTGATGTCGGTGATACAGGCGGGACGGCTGGATCTGGCGCCGATGGTGACCCACCGATTCAAACTCGATGACATCGAGAAAGCCTATGAACTGTTCAGCCACCAGCGCGATGGCGTGCTCAAGGTGGCGATCACGCCGTAACCGTGTCCAACCTTTCCACCCCGACCACCTCTTGCTGATGAACCCGTTGAATATTCTTGTTGCCGTTGATGACACAGAAGCGTCCCTCCACGCTTGCCGCCTGGTGGCAGCGTACGGCGGCGATTGGTCCACAGTCCAAGTCATTCTGCTGAACGCGCAACGGCCGCCATTGCGCCTGGCCCCAGGCTTTGGCATAGACCACGCCACCCTGGAAGCGGCAGCGCATGAGCTGGGTGGGCAGGCGCTTGAGCCCGCGCGTGCGCTGCTGCAGGCGAGCGGCCACAACCCCGAGCTGCTGGTCCGCATCGGCCCGCCTGCAGACACGATCCTGGATGTGGCGCAGCGCTATGAAAACTGCGTGCTGGTGATGGGCAGCGGCAGACACGGCCCACTGGGAGGTTATGCAATGGGGTCGGTGGCCTTGCGCGTCGCTCCGGCCGCCCACTGCCCCGTGGTGCTGGTGCGCCCCGGCGTTCAGCTACCTTCCGCCCTGGGAATCACCCTGCGGGTGGTCGCACCGGTAGACGAATCGCCCGAGTCTGTGCAGGCCGTGCAGCGCCTTGCCGAATGCGCTGAACGGCTGGGTCGTATGCACGTGGACCTGGTCCATTTCCGTCCCGGCCTGACGCTAGCGGCGGCCATTCTCCCGCCCCACGATGACGTGCTGCAGGAATGGAGCGGCAAACAGTCTGACGCAGTGCTGGCGCGCGCAGCGGAGATCCTCGCAGCCGCAGGCATCCCCCATGCGGTGCACGGCCTGGTTGGCGACCCCAAACCCGGCATTGCCCAGTTTGCACGCAGTCAAAAGGCCGACCTGATCGCGATGGCCACCCGCGGGTCGGGGGCCATGCATCACTTACTCATCGGATCTGCAGCCCTGCAAACCGCGCAACTCAGCGACGTCCCGGTTGCATTCATGCATTGAATATTGAGTTCGAGTTACCTCACACCCTTGCCTGTATTGCGCGCTGCAGACCCGTAGCGCAGAAACACACGCGAAAAAACCGGCCCCTTCATCACCGTGAAGCGAATGCTGCTCACCGGCACCGCCTACGTCGCCGCAGTCTTTGCTGCGGGGTTTGTGCTGGGCGTATTGCGCACGCTGGTGCTGGCGCCACGGCTGGGCGAGCTGATTGCGGTGCTGGTGGAGCTGCCGCTGATGCTGACCATCGCCTGGCTGGTCTGCAAACGCATCCTGCGGCGCTGGCCGCTATCGGCCCTTGCTGCGGTGGGGATGGGTGCCATCGCCTTTCTGCTGCTGATGGGCGCCGAAGCCGCACTGTCAACGCTGCTGGCCGGCCGCACCCTGGCAGAACACCTGGCGCTGTACACACAGTGGCCGCACCGGGCTGGACTGGCGGGGCAGCTGGTGTTCGCGCTGTTTCCTGCAATACAGGCGTGGCGTTCGCGCGGATGCCCTCGGAGCAGGAGGTAGCTCACTGAATGGGCCCGTAATTGTCCATTTGATCGTGCGTTCGATGCCCGTGGTTCGATGACCCGCGGGACGCTATAAGCTATCGCATGCTGGATGTCCTGATGCAAGCTTGGCCCCATGTGTTTGCAGTGATGCATGCCACTGCGGCGGCCGCCGTTACCGTTGATGCGGTGCTGCGCAAGCGCCACGTCAGCGCCGTGATCGGCTGGGTTGGACTTGCATGGCTGGCGCCGGGCATCGGTTCAATCCTCTATCTGGTGTTCGGTATCAACCGTATTCAGCGCAGCACCGTCGCACTCGACCTGCGTGCTGCCTGGGAGAATGACAAGCACCCCATATCGACCGAAGCCCCTGCAAGCGCTGCACCAGCCATCTTGGAAGTCGATGTGTATCTCGCAGGCCTGGAGCAGCTTTGCACGCGCCTGACCGGCAAGGCGCTGCTGGCTGGAAACCACATCGATGTGCTGGTAGACGGGGACGCAGCCTATCCGGCCATGCTTGCTGCTATTTCAGGTGCGCAGCAATCGATCACGCTGGCTACCTACATTTTTGACAACGACACTGCGGGTAAAGCCTTTCTGCTGGCCTTGCGGGGCGCTCGTGAACGCGGCGTCGAGGTGCGAGTGCTGCTCGATGGACTGGGACTGCGCTACAGCCGACCGGACATGCTGCGTGCCCTGCATCAAGCAGGCATCACCGCCGCAGCGTTCTCGCCAACGCGCAACCCCCTGCGCACGCGCTATGCCAACTTGCGCAACCACCGCAAGATCATGGTGGTCGACGGCACCCTCGGCTTCACCGGCGGGATGAACATCCGCGTGGGCCACTGGCTGGCCCGGCAACCGGCAAACCCGGTGCGGTGCCTGCACTTCGGTGTACAGGGGCCAGTGGTGGCCGATCTGCAGCGCACCTTTGCTGCGGACTGGGCCTATGCCTGCGGCGAGCACCTGCTTGGCGCGGTGTGGTTTCCGCCCCTTGCCCGGTGCGGACCGGTTGCCGCCCGGGGTATTGCGGACGGTCCCGACGCCGACATCGACAACCTCCCCCAGGTGCTGATGGGTGCACTGGCCGTGGCTCGAACGCGGGTGTGCATTGTGACCCCCTATTTTCTGCCCGACGAAACCCTGCTCGCGGCGCTGAAGGTGACGGCCCTGCGGGGTGTGGCCGTGGACATCGTGCTGCCAGAACGCAGCAACCTGCGTGTGATGGACTGGGCCACACGCCCGCAGTTGCCTGAGCTGCTGGCCAGCGGCTGCCGCATTTACCTGAGCCCTCCGCCCTTCGATCACACCAAGTTGCTGCTGGTAGATGAACACTGGTCGCTGATTGGATCGACCAACTGGGACGCGCGAAGCCTGCGTTTGAACTTCGAATACAACCTGGCGTGCATCGACCCCGAACTTGTACGGCGCCTCGATACCTTGGTGTCGGCCCGCATCGACAACGCCCACCGCATGGAGGCCGCCGAGATAATGGCTCTGCCGCTTCCGTCCCGGCTTCGCAACGGCGTGGCAAGGTTGATGTCGCCGTATCTGTGAGGCCCTTGTGTTCGGCATCGAACGGAGATCAACGGGTTGCAGAACAGAACAGTGTTGCGATTGCAATCGCGGCCAAAGGCGACGCCCCCGATCGAACAATCCCGCTTTTCGGAACTGCCACGGCAGCATTGCCGGTGCAGGTAACGCCACCCTGCAGACCCCAGACAACCCGTAGGTGCGCACTCACCAAGTTCGCCATTCCCAGCGAAAAGAGAACATCAAAAAGCAACCCTCCTTCACCCTTCACGAACTGCCTGACCACGCAGACGCAAGGCATTGCCGATCACCGAAGCCGAGCTCAGGCTCATGGCCAGCGCAGCGATCATGGGTGACAGCAGCCAGCCGGTGAACGGGTACAACAGGCCAGCTGCCAGCGGGATGCCCAGCGCGTTGTAGAGAAAAGCGAACGCCAGGTTCTGCTTCATGTTGGCCACGGTAGCTACCGAGAGTGCACGGGCCGTTGCAATGCCGCGCAGGTCGCCTTTCACCAACGTCAGCTGGGCGCTATTCATGGCCACATCGGTTCCGGTGCCCATGGCAATGCCCACGTCCGCCCGCGCCAGCGCAGGTGCGTCGTTGATGCCATCGCCCGCCATGGCCACCACGCGTCCCTCGGCCTGAAGCTGCTCCACCAGTTTGAGCTTGTCCGCAGGCTTGACCTCCCCGTGCACCTCGTCGATGCCCAGGCGTTGGCCGACCGATCGAGCGGTGGTCAGCCCATCGCCGGTGGCCATGACCACCCGGATGTTTGCCTGGCGCAACGACGCAAGCGTTTCGGCCTTGGTGGTCTTGATCAGATCAGAAACCGACAGCAAGCCCGCCAGTGCCCGGTCCACCGCCAGGAGCATCACGCTGGCGCCCTGCTGGCGCAGGGCCTCGGCCGCCGTGACCATGGGCGCTATGTCCACCCCCAGTTGCTGCATGAGGGCCGTGTTGCCCAAGGCCAGGGTTGCGCCTCCCACCACGCCGCGCACGCCAATGCCGGACTCAGAGTCGAACTGCTCGGGTTTGTCGAGTTCCATGCCTTGCTGCCTTGCGGCGGCCACGATAGCGGCGGCCAGCGGGTGTTCGCTGCCTTGGTCCAGGCTGGCAGCGAGGCGAAGCACCTCACCTTCTGCAAAGCGGCCATGGCCAATGGCACGCTCGAACATGTGCCGCCCTTCGGTCAGGGTGCCGGTCTTGTCCACGATCAGCGTGTCCACCTTGCGCAGGTTCTCGATCGCGGCGGCATCGCGAAACAGCACGCCACTGGTGGCGCCGCGCCCAGTGGCCACCATGATGGACATCGGGGTGGCCAGGCCCAGCGCGCAAGGGCAGGCGATGATCAGCACGGCTACGGCATTGATGAGGCCATGCACCCAGCTGGGCTCCGGGCCCAGCAGGCCCCAGGCAAAAAAGGTGGCCACTGCCACCCCCACGACACCCATGACGAAGTAACCCGCTACCTGATCTGCCATACGCTGCATGGGTGCGCGCGAGCGCTGTGCCATCGCCACCATCTGCACGATCTGCGACAGAACGGTGGCCGAGCCCACGTGTTCAGACCGCATCACCAGGGCACCGCTGGTATTGAGGGTGGCCCCGATCAGCTTGTCACCCACCCGTTTGGTGACCGGCAGGGGTTCGCCGGTGAGCATGGATTCGTCCAGCGCGCTGCTGCCTTCCACCACAGTGCCGTCGGTAGGAACTTTTTCACCCGGCCGTACGCGCAGCAGGTCGCCAACATGCACGTGTGCCAGCGGCACGTCGTCCTCCTGTCCGTCGGCGGTGATGCGCCGGGCGGTTTTAGGGGCCAGGCCCAGCAAGGAACGAATCGCCGCAGATGTCTGCGAGCGTGCCTTGAGCTCCAGCAACTGTCCCAGTAGCGTCAGCGAGATGATCACCGCCGCCGCCTCAAAATACACCGACACCCGCCCCATCAAGATGAACGACGCCGGCACACCTGGGGTGCCACCGGGGCCACCGTGCTGTAAACAAAAGCCGCACCGGTGCCAAGCCCGATAAGGGTCCACATATTGGGGCTGCGGTTCACCACCGACTGCGCCCCACGCACAAAAAAGCGGCCACCCAGCCCACAGCACGATGGGCGCCAAGAGAATGAGCTCAACCCAGCTTTGGGTCACCATGTCGAACAAGCCCAGGCGGTGACCGAACATGGCCAGCACGGTGACCACCACGGTGAGCGGCAGGGTCCACCAGAAGCGGCGCTGGAAGTCCTTGAGTTCAGGGTTGTCCTGTTCATCAAGCTCCGGTAGCAGAGGCTCCAGCGACATGCCGCACTTGGGGCAGTTGCCAGGGTGGTCCTGCCGAATTTCCGGGTGCATGAGGCAGGTGTAAACCGTGCCAGCCGCAGCGGGGGGTTGTATTTGGACAGGCGCCGCTGAGAGGTATGACAGCGGAATCGCGACAAACTTGGCCTGGCATTTGGCGCTGCAGAAATGGAAGGTTCGTCCTTCATGCACCGCCGGGTGAGCCGATGATTCGGTCACCGTCATGCCGCAAACAGGGTCCTTAGACGTCGCGGAACCGTTCTCCGAATGGCCGACGGTGTGCCGGTGCGCTGTCATGTCCATGGGTTTGCTCCTTGCTGGCTACCCGGTTCAGGCGGCTCACTCCGCGCTCCGGCTGCGCCTTCCCTGGTGCCTCAAGGCGTTACGCTGATGCCGTTGGGCCCTGCGCCCACTTGAATGGTGGCCACCGGCTGGCGTGTCTACACATCGATGACCGACACCGTGTTGTCGTAGAGGTTGGTCACGTAGACATGGCGGCCGTCCGCTCCCACCACAACACCGTGGGCCCCACTGCCCGCGGGTATGCGCTGCATGGCGAACGTGGTGAGGTCAATCACGCTCACGTCGGTACCCGGACGCTTGCGGCTACCCTGGTTGGCGACAAAGAGCCAGCGGCTGTCCGGCGACGCGTACAGCTGGATCGGCACGTCGCCGACCTGCACTTTGCGGATCACTTTGCGGCTGGCTGGGTCGATGACCGCGACACGGGCCTCTTGTGAGAGCGACACGAAAGCCAGGCGCCCGTCGGGCGTGAAGCCCACCTGGGCCGGGCCCTTGCCCACCGAATCTCGCCAACGGTCTTGCGCGTCTCCGTGTCGATAACTGACACCGTCGTGCCTTTCAGGTTCGCAACATGCGCCTGTTTGCCATCGGGGCTCAACCGGATCCCGTGAGGGTACTGACCAGTGGGAATGGTGTCGACAACCCCCTGTGTTGGGTTGAGCAGAGCGAAGACAGCGCCCCCGCCACGACGGTGGGGGCGCTGTCTGTCATTTCCCAGCAGGAGGCATGGCGGCGCCCGGCATGCGTTGCATCATCATTTCCATCATGGTCTGCATCATTTCCATGCGCATTTCCATCATCTGATGGTGGCTGGCCATGTCCATGGGCATGCCCTTCATTCCCCCCACGCCCGGCATCGCTCCTTTGCCTTGCATGTGCCCCATACCTTCCATTCCTTTTTGGTTTTTCATACCCTTCATCATCGCCATGCCCTCGTGCATGGTTTTCATGTGTTCCTCCATCAAGGCCTGCCGTTCGGCCGGCGTCTTGGCGTTCATCATTCGGTCGCGCATGGCCTGCATTGCCTTCATGTGGTCCTGCATGGCCGACGGCGCGGCCGTTGCGGGTGCTGTCACTGGCACCGCACGGGCGGGATGGTGAGCCTCATGTTCGTTGGCTTTTGCTGCTGTTGCGGCTCCCGCGCCCGGTGCGGGAGGATTCGCACAGGCGGTCAGGAGCACGGTCGTGGAGATCGCAGCGAGGGTGAGCATATTTTTCATGGTGAATTCCTTGGGATAAAGAGGGACGGCGCCACAGGGCGTGCCGATGGCACAAGCCTGTGGAGGACCAGTCTGAAATTGGGCGGGCCTTTTAGGCCGAGCGAAACGCAACCGCATAAATGGCGGTAGCTGTGGCGGTGGCCCGCGATGCGGCCTATAGCGTCAAACGGTGCGGGCGTGCTGCAATGGGCTGCGCTTGCCAGACCGTTTGGTGTGCAGACGCCGAACGTTGATTGGCGCTGGGCAACACAGGCGGCGCCCATGCCCGGTGCACCATATTCGCAACTGCCTCGCCATCCAGAATGGGAAGGTGGAGCTTTTGGATGGCCAGCGCAGGCTCTTCACAGAACCTGAGGCAACTGGCCGCGCCGGGATCATGCGGCGCATGCCCATGCGCAAGCGCCACCGGCGTGCTGACCATGGCCGCCTGAAGCGGAGCATGGTGATGCTCGTCTGGCGTGTTCAACCGGCAGGCGTTGGCCACGCCTGCTCCCACCGCAAACATCCACACCGCCAGCATCATCTGGGCGATGTGTCGAAGCGAGCGGCGGGACAGGAACATGTTCGTTCAGATGAGGGAGGCGACGATTCAAGCCTACCCCCTGGCGCCCGCGCCACATTGACAAAGATCAAGTTTGTGCTTTGTTGCGTGCAGCCCCCTCACCGCCCCATCCACCCCTCCACCTCGCCCACCAGATGCCCGCGAAACACCTCGGCGATGGGTGACAGCTGCTTGCCCTTGGGCCAGACCAAATGCCACTGCGACTGGATGGGAAAGCCCTGCACGTTGAGCACGGCCAGGCCCTCGTGGTGCAGGCCCAGGCTGTGGGCCGACACGATGGAGATGCCCAGTTGGCCCTCTACCGATTCCTTGATGGCTTCGTTACTGCCTAGCTCCAGCACGGTGCTGGGTAAAAAGCCCATCTGGCGCAGGTGTGCGTCGGTGGCCATGCGGGTGCCGGAGCCTTTTTCGCGCAGGATGAAGCGTTCGGCCTGCAGCTGCTCCAGTTTCACGCGTTTTTTGGCCGCCAGCTTGTGGCCTGCGGGGGCAATGACAACCAGCGGGTTCGGCATGAGGATGTGGTCCTCCAGCGGCAGGTCGGCAGGTGGCATGGACATGACGTACAGGTCGTCCTGGTTGGCGCGCAGGCGGGCGATGACATGGTCGCGGTTGAGCACCTCTAGCGAGATGTCGATCTGCGGGTGCAGCTTGCAAAAGCTGCCCAAGAGGCGAGGCACAAAGTACTTGGCGGTGCTGACCATGGCGACCTTGAGACGGCCGCTGGTGAGGCCCTTGGCGCCGGAGACGCGCTGCTCAAACGCATCCCACTCGCCCGCAATGGCGCGCGCGGTGCGGGCCAGTGCGTGGCCCGCCTCGGTGAGGTGCACGCGGCGCGAGATGACTTCATACAGCGGCAGGCCCACGGCCTGGGTCACCTCGCGCAGCTGCATGGACGCGGTGGGCTGCGTGACGTGCATGACACGGGCGGCGGCGCTGACGCTGCCAGTTTCTGCCAACGCCAAAAAAAGCCGCAACTGGCGAAAAGTGATGTTCATAGATTTTTATCTATAGATAGCCGTGTTCGAATCGATTTTACTTTGCACCCTGGGGGACCTAGCATCGGGCCACCAAAGGAATTGAATGATGCAAAGCTTGCTGGACCCCGCTATCTTGTTTTTTGCGCTCGGCGTGTTTGCGGGCCTGGTGCGATCCAACCTGGAGATGCCCGCTGCGATCTCCAAGTTCTTGTCGATTTACCTGCTGATGGCGCTGGGGCTCAAGGGGGGGTTTGCGCTGTCAGCGTCCGGGTTCACGCCCAGCGTGCTCAGCAGCCTGGGGCTGGCGGTGCTGCTGGCCATAGTGGTGCCCCTGGTGGGATATTTTCTGCTGCGACAGGTGCTGACGGGCTTTAACGCTGCGGCGGTGGCGGCTACGTATGGGTCGGTGAGTGCGGTGACGTTTGTGACGGCCACCCAGTATCTGGAATCGCAGCAGATCGCCTACGGCGGCCACATGGCCGCGGCGATGGCGCTGATGGAATCGCCAGCCATCATTTTGGCGGTGGTGCTGGCCAATGCGCTGCGGCGCAATGCGGCGCCGCGGGCACCGGGCGTTGCGGCGGTGGCGCTGGCAGGGCCGGTCGGGGTGGGCGCGCCACAGGTGGCCGCAGGGGCGCCTGGCTTTTCGGTTGGCAAGATCCTGCACGAGTCTTTTACCGATGGCACTCAGCTGCTGCTTCTGGGCGCGATGGTGATCGGCTTCGTGACGGGGGAGGAAGGCAAGGCCGCCATGCAGCCGTTTTCGGGCGACCTGTTCAAGGGCATGTTGTGCCTGTTCTTGCTGGACATGGGGCTTGCCACCGCGCGCAACCTGCCTGCGGTGCGGCACCAGTCGCCCTGGCTGCTGGCCTATGCGGTGCTGGGCCCGCTGGTGCACGCCAGCCTGGCGCTGGGCCTGGCATGGTGGGCCAATGTGCCTGCGGGTGATGCAGTGCTGCTGACAGTGCTGGCGGCCAGCGCATCGTACATTGCTGTGCCTGCAGTGGTGCGCTTTGCCATCCCCGAGGCAAACCCGTCGCTGTATGTAAGCCTGTCGCTGGGCCTTACGTTTCCGCTGAACATCGTGCTGGGGATTCCGCTGTACACCCAGGTGGTGCTGGCGGTGTGGGCGGCGTGACGGGTGGCGGGCGACGGGGTGACGGGTGGCGCTGCGCCCGTGTAGGCACAGGTGCGGGCGTGCGCACCGTGATTTACTCCTGTTTTTATAGCTGTTAGCGCTTTATGGAAGAGCGATAGAGGCCATTTTGGCTTAATTTCCAGGCAACTGGGTTTGACTGGGGCAGTACCCGCGCTCCATGTTCACCAACCATTCGGGCTGAGCTTGTCGAAGCCTTGCGCGGCGCTTGTACAGGCTCAGAGTGAACACGCATGGAGGGTGGGCATGGCGTTAAAAATGGCGGCTTGTCGATTTCGGTTTGGCGGCGGCGCCATGCAGCGAGCGCGGCCCCGGGTCAGAACAAACTGCCCTGCCCTTGCAGCAAACCCGGGCGAAACTGGGACAAGTCCAGCTCCACCCGCTCGCGGTTGAGCCCCAACCGGCGGCAGGCACCCGCAAACCGCTGGCGCAGCAGGTCGGCCCACAGGCCACTGCCTTTCATGCGGGTGGTGTAGTCGCTGTTGTACGCCTTTCCAGCAGCACGCTCGGTGGCGCTCAGGCTGTGCAGGTCTTGCACACGGGCCATGACACGATCGGCGCGCTGGGGGTAGTGCACCGTGAGCCATTCACGAAACAGAGCGTCAAGCTCCCACGGCAGGCGCAGCACGGTGTAGAAGGCACTGGTGGCACCCGCGTCGCGCGCGGCCTCCAGCACCTGTTCCATGTCTTCGGTAATGAACGGGATTTGCGGCGCCACGCTCACGCCCACCGGCACACCCGCATCGGCCAGTGCGCGAATGGTGCGCAGCCGCCGGTGGGGGGCAGCGGCGCGGGGCTCCATGTGGCGCGCCAGGGTGGCGTCCAGCGTGGTGATGGTGATGTACACCGCCGCCAGGCGCTGCGCAGCCAGAGGGGCCAGCAGGTCAAGGTCGCGCTCCACACCGCTGGATTTGGTGATGAGCGAGAACGGGTGGCGCGCCTGGTGCAGCACCTCCATCATGGCGCGGGTCAGCCGCAGTTCGCGCTCCACGGGCTGGTAGCAGTCGGTGGCCGAGCCGATGTTGAGCTGGCGCGGCACGTAGCGCGGTGCGCTCAGCTCGCCCCGCAGCACCTGGGCGATGTTGTGCTTGGCAACGATCTGGGTCTCAAAGTCCAGTCCCGGCGAAAAGTTGAGGTAACTGTGGGTGGGCCGGGCGTAGCAGTAGATGCAGCCGTGCTCGCAACCCCGGTAGGGGTTCACCGACTGGTCAAAAAAGATGTCGGGCGAGTCGTTGGCGCACAGCGCGCTG
The DNA here is from genome assembly GCA_947085645.1 of uncultured Gammaproteobacteria bacterium. GTDB lineage: Bacteria > Pseudomonadota > Gammaproteobacteria > Burkholderiales > Burkholderiaceae_C > Acidovorax. The sequence goes on along the minus strand of CAMTXG010000039.1, from coordinate 5,014 downwards.
CGCGCGGCCTCGGGGTGCACCCGCGTGGCGATGGCTGCGGGCGCGCCGCTTTCTTGGGCATCTTCGCCACCGGTGCTGCCCAGCGCCCCGGGCTGGTGGCCCCACCCGTCATCCACCACTTCGCGCACATCGCGCGCAAACCTGTGCGCGCTGGCCGTGGCAGCGCCCCGGCCCCGCAGGGCGTGCAAAGGGATGCGAACCTCTGCCGGGGCGGGCGAGATGTCGGAACGGTCGGTCGTTCTGCGCTGGTCGGGGTCTTCGGAAAAGGGCTGGGGCATGGCGGGTGTACACACAGGGTTGCGCCTGAGCGGGTACAGCAAATACTGTGTTTTTATACAGCCTATGGTAGCCGATGGAGCGCCCGCACGGTAGGCGCCCGAAGGGCGTGGTTGCAGCAGCCTGTGCCCACCCTGATGCGCCCGGTGCTTGCGTGCCGCCTTAGAGACTGATCGAGGCGGCCAGCAAACCCGTGGCCACCAGCCCGATCTGCCAGCGCATGGCGGTAGCCCAGGTCTGCGCGTGCCGCTCCACCCGCAGGTACATCCAGCGCCCGACCGCCAGCGACAGCACAAAGGCTGCCACCATGCCTAGCGCATTGACCCACGGCGAATCCGGCCACACCGAGCCCACCACCGCGTTGACCAGCAGGCACACGGCAAAGTGCACCAAAAATACCGAATACGACATCTGCCCCCACCGCACCAAGGGCGCAAGCCGTGGCCCCTGGCTCCACACCTTCACCCCTTCTGACCGCAAGGCCAGCACCAGGCACAGCGCCGTGACCAGCGCCACCGCCACACGCGCGCGGAAGTCCAGCGCCAGTGCCGTGCCGCCCAGCAGCAGCATCAGCGCCAACCAGCCGTGGGCACGGGGCGCGCGCACGGCCCAGTACGCCAACATGCCCAGCCCGTAGGCCCCCACAAAGTACAGCGCCCACATGTCCAGCGAGGCCACGCGGTTGAACACCCACAACGACGCGGCAGCCAACACCACGACCAACCCCTGCGCCAGCGCCGCAGCGTGTTGTTGCACCCACGCCCCGGGCAGCGCGCGCACGCCCGCCCACACCAGCACGCTCAGGCTGAACAGTTGAAAGTCGATGGCCACATACCAGACACCCGCAGACAATGCTTCTTCACCCAGCAGGTCTTGCAACAAAAAGGCATTGGCCAGCAACTGCACCAGCGTGGGCTCTGCGGGCACCGAGGGGTGCACCATCCAGATCCGCACCAGCTCGGCCACCACCACCGTCACCACCAGCGCCACGGCATAGGGCACCACCAGGCGCAGGAAGCGCTTGGCGATCACAGTGCCCGCATGGTCGAACCGCGCCACGCCGTCGGGCGCCAGGCTGGCAACGGCCAGGTAACCGCCCACCACCAGAAACACCTGCACCGCCATGCGGCCGTAGTCATACAGCCAGTCCATCAGCGCGGGTGCCAGCGGCTGGGCAATGTCCGACATCGGCCCATAAAACACCAGGTGGTGCCACACGATAGTGAAACACGCCAAGCCCTTGACCATGTCGATCAGCGGAGAGCGGGAGGTGGCAGAGGTCATGAGGGAAGAAGGGTCAACAGGAAGCGGCGAACCCGATGGGCACGCGCCGAAGGGGGGATTGTCCTCCCTTGCGCCTGTCTGCAGTCGCGTGGGGCGCTGCGCTGCGGCGGGGTGCAATGCCGGCGGGTGAGCGAGCACCTGCGGTACCTGAAAAAGCGCCCCGGCTTCGACGCGCTCAGCCCGAACGGACCGGGAACCAATCAGGAGCGGATCAGGAACGGACCGGGCCGAGACTCCGGCATGAGATCAGGCAGCGCAGCTAATGCCCACTTGCGCTTGTTTAGCAAGGAAATTTAGCTATATATTTTATAGCAGACCTTGGTACACAACCAGCCTGCCCCATGCCGTACTTCAGAGCTTCAGGCGCGCACGGGCAGCTTCGTATTCGCCGCGCAGTTTGGCCACCAGTTCAGCCGTGCTGGTTACAGCGTTGATGGCACCAATGCCCTGGCCGCAGCCCCAGATGTCTTTCCACGCCTTCTTCGCGTCGCCGCCAAAGTTCATCTTGCTGGGGTCGGATTCGGGCAGGTTGTCCGGGTCCATGCCCGCAGCGCGGATCGACGGGGCCAGGTAGTTGCCGTGCACGCCGGTGAACAGGTTGCTGTAGACGATGTCGTCGGAGTTGCCGTCCACGATGGCCTGCTTGTAGGCATCGCTGGCACGCGCTTCGTGCGTAGCGATGAAGGCCGAGCCGATGTAGCCAAAGTCAGCGCCCATGGCCTGCGCGGCCAGCACCGCGTCGCCACTGGCGATGGAGCCGCTCAACGCAATCGGGCCGTCAAACCACTGGCGGATTTCCTGGATGAGCGCAAACGGGCTCTTCACACCCGCATGGCCACCCGCACCGGCGGCCACGGCGATCAGGCCATCGGCGCCCTTTTCGATCGCCTTGTGCGCAAACTTGTTGTTGATGATGTCGTGCAGCACGATGCCGCCCCAGGCATGCACGGCCTGGTTCACATCCTCGCGCGCACCCAGGCTGGTAATGATGATCGGCACCTTGTACTTGGAGCACACCTGCATGTCGTGCTCCAGGCGGTCGTTGCTCTTGTGCACGATCTGGTTGATGGCAAAGGGCGCGGCGGGCTTGTCGGGGTTGGCCTTGTTGTAGGCGGCCAGCGTTTCGGTGATTTCAGCCAGCCACTCGTCAAGCAGTTCGGCAGGGCGGGCGTTGAGCGCGGGCATGGAGCCCACCACACCCGCCTTGCACTGCTCAATCACGAGCTTGGGGTTGCTGATGATGAACAGCGGCGAGCCGATGATGGGCAGCGACAGGTTTTGCAGCGCGGCGGGCAATTGGGACATGGCAACAACTTCCTGAACAGATTTTTGGATGAAATAGGGCTCTAGCGCTTATCCATAAAGCGCTAGCAGCTATCATTTTTATACCAACGGGCTGCCCACTCTGCGGGCAACCGCCTCGTCACAGCACGCTCGATCTCAAAAGGATTCCAGCGCCAGCTCGGTCACGCTGGCCGCGCCTTCCACAATCGAATCGCGCAAGCCCGGTGCCTTGACCAGAATGTGGTCGGCATAAAACTGGGCCGTGGTTATTTTTGCGCGCATGAAGGCTTCGTCCTGTCCCTTGTGCAACAGGTCTTGGGCCACCAGCAGGCTGCGCGCCAGTTGCCAGCCCGCCACCACATTGCCCGCCAGCATCAGGTAGGGCACGCTGCCCGCAAACACGGCGTTGGGCTGGGCCTTGGTGCCACCGGCTACAAAGTCGATCACGTCGAGCAGCGCCTTGCGCGCCGCCGTCAGGCGCTTTGCCACCACCAGTGCGGCGGGTGTGCCACTTGCCAGCAGGTCGGCCTCGGTCTTCTCGATCTGTGCGGCGATGCCCTTGGCCACCTGGCCGCCATCGCGCGCCGTCTTGCGGCCCACCAGGTCGTTGGCCTGGATCGCAGTGGTGCCTTCGTAGATGGTCAGAATCTTGGCGTCGCGGTAGTACTGGGCGGCGCCCGTTTCTTCGATGAAGCCCATGCCGCCATGCACCTGCACGCCCAGGCTGGTCACTTCCAGGCTGGTCTCGGTGCTGTAGCCCTTGACCAGCGGCACCATGAATTCGTAGAACGCCTGGTTCTGCTTGCGCGTGTCGGCATCGGGGTGGTGATGCGCGGCATCAAACGCAGCAGCCGCCACGGTGGCCATGGCGCGGCAGCCTTCCACGGTGGCACGCATGGTCATCAGCATGCGCTTCACATCAGGGTGGTGAATGATGGCCGCGCTGGCGTTGATGCTGCCGTCCACGGGGCGGCTCTGCACGCGGTCCTTGGCGTACTGCACGGCCTTCTGGTAGGCGCGCTCCGAGATCGCGATGCCCTGCATGCCCACGGCGTAGCGGGCCGCGTTCATCATGATGAACATGTATTCGAGGCCGCGGTTTTCCTGGCCCACCAGGTAGCCCACGGCGCCGCCATGGTCGCCAAACTGGAGCACGGCGGTGGGCGATGCCTTGATACCGAGCTTGTGCTCGATGCTCACGCAGTGCGCGTCGTTGCGCTCGCCCAGGCTGCCGTCGTCGTTGACCATGAACTTGGGCACCACGAACAGGCTGATGCCCTTGACGCCCTCCGGCGCGCCCTGCACGCGGGCCAACACCAGGTGGATGATGTTCTCGGCCATGTCGTGCTCACCGTAGGTGATGTAGATCTTGGTGCCGAAAATCTTGTAGGCGCCATCAGGCTGTGGCTCTGCGCGCGTGCGCACCAGGGCCAGGTCGGAGCCGGCCTGGGGCTCTGTCAGGTTCATGGTGCCGGTCCACTGGCCGGTCACCAGCTTTTCCAGGTACTTGGCCTTGAGCTCATCGCTGCCCGCCGTCAGCAGCGCCTCGATGGCGCCATCGGTGAGCAGCGGGCACAGCGCAAAACTCATGTTGGCACTGTTCGTCATCTCGATGCAGGCCGCGCCAATAGTCTTGGGCAGGCCCTGGCCGCCAAAATCAGCCGGGTGCTGCAGGCCCTGCCAGCCGCCCTCGCCGTACTGGCGAAAGGCCTCCTTGAAGCCGGGCGTCGTGGTCACCACGCCGGCGTTGAAGCTCGACGGGTTCTTGTCGCCTTCCCAGTTAAGCGGTGCCAGCACGCCCTCGTTGAACTTGGCGCACTCTTCCAGCACGGCGGCAGCCGTGTCCAGGCCGGCGTCTTCAAAGCCGGGGATCTGCGCGATCTGTTCAATGTTGGCCAGGTGCTCGATGGCGAACAGCATGTCCTTGACGGGTGCGGTGTAGCTCATGAAAGTCTCCGAGAAAGCGAAATTTCGTCAAAAAAAAGGCATCGCAAGCGATGCCTTTGAGGCTCAGTTACTGTCCAGCCGCCTTACAGGGCCTTGACCAGCTCAGGCACAGCCGTGAACAGGTCGGCTTCGAGGCCGTAGTCGGCCACGCTGAAGATCGGCGCTTCGGGGTCCTTGTTGATCGCCACGATCACCTTGGAGTCCTTCATGCCGGCCAGATGCT
>CAMTXG010000038.1:0-41103 GCA_947085645.1 uncultured Gammaproteobacteria bacterium | reverse complement strand
GTCGATGAACAGCAAGGCGCCCTGGTTCTTGCTGCGCTGGCAGGCGGCGATGGAGCGTTGCAGGCGGTCGAGCAGCAGGCGGCGGTTGGGCAGGCCGGTCAGCGCGTCGTAGAACGCCAGGCGCTCGATCTCTTGTTCTGCGCGTTTGCGGTCTGTGATGTCCCGGCACACACCCAGCACGCCGGTCACGCGGCCTGTCAGGTCGCGGATGGGGGTCTTGATGGTCTCGAACTGGCCTTGGTAGCCGTCCTCAGCGAAAGTAAGCGTCTCTTCGTACACCAGCGGCTGCCAAGCCTGCATGGCCCGCAGGTCGTATTTGCGAAAGCGCTCTGCTTCTGAGCGCGAGGTCAAGTCAAAGTCGCTGCGGCCCACAATCAGCCGCTCGGGCCGGCCTGCAAAACGCTCGAACACCGGATTCACCGACAGGTACACGCCATTGGCGTCTTTCAGGAACACCATGTCGGGCATGGCGTTAACCACGCGGGCCAGGTGGGCCTTCTGGTCCGCCAGCTCGGCCTCCACGCGCTTGAGCTCGGTCAGGTCGTAGGCAAACAGCACCACGGCGGGCACCACGCCCTGCTGGTTCACCCCTTCCGGCGCGATGGTGGTGTGCCGGAACAGCAGGCCGTTGGGCGCGTCGACGCGGCTCTCGAACACCGTGGACTCGCCCGCGAACGCCTTGTCGAAATGCGGCTGCATGCGCGCCATGAGATCAGGCGAAATCAACTCGTGGACCCTGCGCCCCTGCACCTCGTCAACGGGCCGCCCCATCCACAGCGCCTGCTGTTCATTCACGTACAGCACGCGCATGTCGCGATCCACCCGCGCCACCCCGCCCGGCACATGGCGCAGCATGTTGGCCATCAGCGCCTCCTTGGCGTGCGCGGCTTCCTCGGCCTCGTGGTGGGCGGTGATGTCGGTCTGCACACCGTCCCACACCACACGCCCGTCGTCCAGCGGGCGTGGGGACGAGTTCAGATGCATCCAGCGCACCTGGCCGTCGGTGCGGCGCACCCTGAACACCGCCTCCATGCTGGTCATGGTTAAAAACGACTGCTGCTCTGCCTGGCGCAGGCGGTCAATGTCTTCTGGGAGCACCTGGCGGTACAAAACACTGGGGTCGGCCATGGCATCTTGCGCACTCACTCCGTTGAGTCGCTCGATCGCATCACCCATGTGCACGAAGCGCGAGCTGCCATCGGCCTCGCGCACTATCTGAAACAGCACGCTGTGGGGCAGGTTGCGCCCCAGCAACGACAGGCGCCCCTCGCTTTCGCGCAGGCGGCGCTCAGCCTCCTGCACCCGGGCGAACGGCAGCCGAATGCCCGCGTTGAACACTGCCTGGTACAGCAGCGCGTAGGCCAGCACCCGAAACCCATGGGCCAGGGGGCCGCCCAGGGTCGAATGCCCACCGAGCAGGGCCACTGTGATCTCGCCACACGCAAAGGCGCCCGCCGCCCAGGCAAACACCCGCTCGCGCGGTTGCGCGTGCCGCACTGCGCTGCGGTACAGCAGCGCCGCAGCCGAAGCCAGCGCCAAGGCCAGCACAAACGCGAGTGACTGCCGCAGGGCACCACCCGCCGCCTGCGCAAACCACCCGGGCAGCGACCCCATGGCCGACCACACCAGCACCAGCGTGGCGCCACCCGCCGCCGCAAGCCAGGCTTTGGCCGGGCCGCGGGTAGACACCTGCAGCGCCGTCAACACCAAAGTGACCACCTCTGCCACGCGCGCCCAGCTGCTGAGCCACACCGAGATGCCTGCAGTGCCCGATGGCATGTGCACAGGCGTGGAATGGGCCAGCACGCCATGCAGAAAATTGCAGGCCGCCGCCACTCCGAACCCCAGCACCAGCACGTTGGACCGCGCCTGCTCGCGCGGATCCAGTGCGTGCAGCGAAACCGACACCACCAGCAGGCCCAGCAGCACGGCCACCAGTTCCAAGAAGGGTTCCAGCCCATGCTGGGCACTCGCCCCGTCGCCCAGCATCTGCGCCAGCGGAACGATCACCAGCGCCAGCGCGGCCACCACCAGGACCACGGTGGTGGCGGGCGCGTCCAGCCACGGGCTGCGCGCGGGTGGAGGGTTGCTGGGCAGGGGCGACATACGGGGATGTTCGGGCGACGTGCGGGCTACTGAAGGGCGTTAAATCGACATAACGTCACAAGTGTATCGACGAGTAAGGCGCGTGTTCGTGCTCTTTTCCAGAGCCTGTGCGCTTGCGTATTTCTGCTCCATGCAAAACGGGGCCGAAGCCCCGTTTTCAGCTACCTGCCGCTTTCACTCGCTCAGCCCTCCAGCAGCTGGCGCAGCACAAACGGCAGAATGCCCCCGGCCTGGTAGTAGTCCACCTCGATGGGGGTGTCGATGCGCAGCGTCACGGTGACCTCTTTGCGCGAGCCGTCTGCCCTGCGAATCACCAGTTGCGCATCGCTTTGCGGAGTGAGCGCCGGGTCAGGCACCACATCGATGACTTCGTTGCCCACGAGACCCAGCGTCTCCCAGGAGTCAGCGCCCTTGAACTGCAGCGGCAGCACGCCCATGCCGACCAGGTTCGAGCGGTGGATGCGCTCAAAGCTGCGCGCCACCACGGCCTTGATGCCCAGCAATTGCGTGCCCTTGGCCGCCCAGTCGCGGCTGGAGCCGGTGCCGTACTCCTCGCCCGCAAAAATCACCGTGGGTGTGCCCTGCGACATGTACTGCATGGCGGCGTCGAAGATGAACATCTTCTCGCCCTGCAGTGCGCCCTCGTTCTGGAACACGGTCACCCCGCCCTCCTCGCGCGACCCGTCGGCCGTGGCGGGCAGCATCAGATTCTTGATGCGCACGTTGGCAAAGGTGCCCCGCATCATCACGTCGTGGTTGCCGCGGCGTGCGCCGTAGCTGTTGAAGTCTGCTTTCATCACGCCGTGCTGCAGCAGCCACTGGCCTGCGGGCGATGTCTCCTTGATGGAACCGGCGGGCGAGATGTGATCGGTGGTGATGGAGTCACCAAACAGCGCCATGATGCGTGCACCGCACACCGACGGGATTTTGGCATCATTTTGGCCTGTAGCGCTTGATGGGTCTGCGCCAGCAGCTACATTTTCGAGAGCAAACTGGGCAAAGAACGGTGGCTCGGCGATGTAGGTGCTGGCGGGCCAGGTATAGGCGGTGCCGCTGACGCCCTTGATCTTCTCCCACAGCTTGCCGGGGTCGGTGGCCACCTTGGCGTAGTTCGCGCGGAAGGCCTTGCCGTTCATGGCGAACTTGAGCAGGGCGTGCACCTCTTCGCTGCTGGGCCAGATGTCGCCCAGGTAGATGTCTTTGCCACCCTTGCCCTTGCCCACGGGCTCGGTCATCAGGTCTTTGAGCACCGTACCTGCAATGGCGTAGGCCACCACCAGCGGCGGGCTGGCCAGAAAGTTGGCCTTGAGGTTGGGATGAATGCGCGCCTCGAAGTTGCGGTTGCCCGAGAGCACGGCAGCGCACACCAGGTCGTTGCTGGTGATGGCCTCGTTCAGCTCGGGTGTGAGGTCGCCCGCATTGCCGATGCAGGTCGTGCAGCCGTAACCGGCTACCGAGAAGCCCAGCTTTTCCAGGTACGGCAGCAAGCCGGTTTCCGTCAGGTATTCGGTAACGATGCGCGAGCCGGGCGCCAGCGATGTCTTGATGTGTGGCTTGACCTTCAGGCCCGCCTCCACCGCCTTTTTGGCCAACAGGCCCGCGGCCAGCAGCACGCTGGGGTTGCTGGTGTTGGTGCAGCTGGTGATGGCGGCAATCAGCACATCACCGTTGCCCACCGTCACGTCACCCGTTCGGCTGGCTTGCTGTGCCGGAACTTCGGCATGCGCGGCTGCCATGGTGGGCTTGTTTTGCTCCATCTCCACCACAAAACGCGGCGCGCCAGACGGTGCTGGCTTCTCTTCCGGCGGGGCCAGCAGGGGCGGCATGTCGCCACTGCGCACATGGTGGCGCGTGTGCAGCAACTCGGCCGGGCGGTTGAATCCGTTTTGCGCGTTGGGCTTGCTGAACAGGTCGCCAAACTGGCTGCTGACCTTGCCCAGCTCGATGCGGTCCTGCGGTCGCTTGGGGCCCGCCAGGCTGGGGGTGACGCTGCCGAGGTCGAGTTTCACGACCTGCGAATAATCGACCTCGCCTGCCAGCGGCACGCCGAAAAGGCCCTGTGCCTTGAAGTACGCCTCGAAGGCTTCGATTTCGGTCTTGGTGCGGCCCGTGCCCTTGAAGTAGTCGATGGTCTTTTCGTCCACCGGGAAGAAGCCCATGGTGGCGCCGTATTCGGGCGCCATGTTGCCGATGGTCGCGCGGTCGGGCAGCGCCAGGGTGCGCGTGCCTTCGCCAAAAAATTCGACAAATTTGCCCACCACCTTGTGCTGGCGCAGCAGCTCGGTCACTGTGAGCACCAGGTCGGTGGCCGTGACGCCTTCGCGCAGCTGGCCGGTCATCTCAAAGCCCACCACGTCGGGCGTGAGGAAGTACACAGGCTGGCCCAGCATGGCGGCCTCGGCCTCGATACCGCCCACGCCCCAGCCCACCACGCCAATGCCGTTGATCATGGTGGTGTGGCTGTCGGTGCCCACCAGGGTGTCGGGGTAGTAAACGCCGTCCTTGCGCTTGTGCACGCCGCGCGCCAGATATTCGAGGTTGACCTGGTGCACGATGCCAAAGCCCGGGGGCACCACCTTGAAGGTGTCAAACGCCTGCATGCCCCACTTCATGAACTCGTAGCGCTCGCGGTTGCGCTGGAACTCAAGCTTCATGTTCAGGTCGAGTGAATTCTTCTTGCCATAGTGGTCGATCATGATCGAGTGGTCCACCACCAGGTCCACGGGCACCAGCGGCTCAATCTTCTTGGGGTTCTTGCCCAGTTTCACGGCCACGCTACGCATGGCGGCCAGGTCTGCCAGCAGCGGTACGCCGGTGAAGTCCTGCAGCACCACGCGCGAGACGACAAACGGGATCTCGTCGGTGCGCGCGGCGTTCGGCGCCCAGTGCGCGAGCTGCTGCACATGCTCGGCAGTGACCTTGCGGCCATCGCAGTTGCGCAGCACCGATTCGAGCACGATGCGAATCGACACGGGCAGGCGGTTGATTTGAGGGAACTGCTTGGCCAGCGCGGGCAGCGAGTAGAACTGGCCGACCTTGCCCGACGCGGTCTTGAAGTTCTTGAGGGTGTTGGCAAACGCGTGGCGAGCGGGTTTGGTCGGCGATTTGGCTAGCTTGGGTTTTGAGGCCATGGCGAACTCCTGTGAAAGGCAACAAGGTCTATTCTGGCAGTCTCACGTGTTGCCGCAATTGTGGGGATATGCAGCGGACCCGACGGCACGCGCCGGGCCACCGGCATTCACCTACCCCCACCTGTGCGCACCATGGCGGAAAATGTCAAACCGAAATGGCCGACAGCGCTTGATGGGAAAGCGCCGGCAGCTATGCATGTGATAGCAGGCATGTGATAGCAGCACAGTGGCGGCACTGCGCACATTGCGCACGCTTGCACACTACGCGGCCGCAAACCCCGGCAGCCGCCGTACACCCATCCATTGCAGTTCTGCCAGCACAGCCACCGACACCACATGCACCACCAGATACGCCTGGCCGAGCAGCGTGGGGGCAAGTGCACTGCCCAGCAGCAACGCCAGGCTGGCAAGCGCCCAGGCAAAGTTGCAGGCGATCAGCACCCACAGCAACCCGCGCGGCATCGCAGGGGCGCGGGCAATGGTAATGGCCAGAGCGGCATAGCCCAGCAGCATCACGCCGGTCACGGTCAGCAGGCCTGCAGGCAGGCCCAACCATTCAGCCAGCGATGCAGTGAGCAGCAGATGCAAGGCACCCAGCAACACCCCGGTTGAGGCATCAAACCAGACCACGGCACGCAGGGTGGAGGGGGAGGACAACAGATTCATCAACATGGCAAGCTCCTTGGGGTTGAAAGAAGGCTGCATCGTTGCCGCTGCGGCGCACCGCGTCGATGACCTGCCAGGTAATGGCCGACGCGCGCATTGCCCCTAGGATGCGGGGCATGACCTCCACGCCATCTTCCTCGTCCACCCCCTCGCACCGCCCTTCGCGCCACGCGCTGCCGCACCGCACGGCTGCGGTGGGGTCGCCCGCATCGTTTGGCGACCACCTGCGCACCTGGCGACAGCAGCGCCACCTGAGCCAGCTGGAGCTGGCGGACGAGGCCGACATTTCCACCCGCCATGTGAGCTTTATGGAAACGGGCCGCACCAACCCCAGCCGCGACATGGTGCTGCGCCTGTGCGAGCGTCTGGCCGTGCCTTTGCGCGAGCGCAACACCCTGCTGGTGGCAGCGGGCTATGCGCCCATGTACCGCGAACGCGCACTGGACGACCCCGCGCTGGCCGCCGCGCGTCAGGCGGTGGAGCTGGTGCTCAAAGGCCATGAACCGTGCCCCGCCATTGCCTTGGACCGCTGCTGGAACGTGGTGGCCACCAACCGCGCCGCGCACGCCCTGCTGGCTGCCCACGTCAGCCCCGCATTGCTTGTGCCGCCGGTCAACGTGTTCCGGCTGAGCCTGCACCCCGAAGGCCTGGCACCGCGCATTGCCAACCTGGCCCAATGGCGCGCCCACCTTTTTGAACGCCTGCGCCAGCAAATACAGGCCACGGCAGACCCGGCTTTGATTGCGCTGCAGGCTGAGTTACAACAATACCCAGCGCCCGAAGAACACAGCCCCATGGTGCTGGCCGGAGAAATGCTGGGCGTAGTAATGCCGTTCTGCTTTGAAAGCGTGCATGGCATGCTGTCGCTGATCAGCACCACCACCATATTCGGAACGCCGGTGGATGTGACCTTGCAGGAGCTGGCAGTGGAGTCGTTTTTCCCGGCCGATGATTTCACGGCGAAGGTATTGCGTGACGTAGCGCAAGGCCATTCTGACGCTTGAAAATCGTGGACTGGATCTGCACGGGGCCAGGGAGGAGAGTCCGATGCAAATCGGGCCGCCTTACAAAATACCCTGCACACCCCATTGGGCACCACCACTGCCGAACGAATCACACGCCACAAAAAAAGCCCGCTGAAGCGGGCTTTCTGTGGGGGCGCAAAACAGGCTCAAATTGCGAACTGAGCGCGGTCCTGGTTTTGAATCCATTTGGGCGCCTTGCCGCGGCCGGTCCAGGTCTGGCCGGTGGCGGGGTCACGGTACTTGGGGGCCACCTTGGTGCCTGCCATGGAGCTGCGACCCACCTTGCCTGCGGCCTTGCCAGAAGGAAACACGTCTTGCGCCGTCAGACCGTGCTCTGCGACCAGCGCACGAACCTGGGCCACAGCGTCCGACAGTTCGCGGCGGCGGGCCTCGCTGATTTGTTGCTCAAGGGCTTCGCGCTGCTTCAACAGTTCTTTATAGCTGGTCATAGTATCTGGGGAGAGGTGATGAGGTGGACGACCGGTGAATTATATGAATATTGTGCCGAATTTGTGCACGACTGGAAAATTTTCATTAAAAGCGATTACATCAATGGTCGCCACACGGATTGATTCAATCAAGGCCCTCGGTAACCCCGGGTATTGCGGCTCCCGGCCAAGTGCGGGGCAGGAAATTCATTGTTGAACCGTGTCTTGCCCAATCCACGTCGCTCTATGGTCTTTCTATCTTGCGCTAAATATCAGAGGCAACTGCACTCCAATCACTCTGTTACGGCGGGCAAACTCCCTGTTTCAGCAGTCAAAATGGTGCGTAGCCGTTATAGCGGACCAAATGGTGCAGCATCCGCGTCAGATCAGAAAACACTTGTCTGACCAGCGCCCGCCGGGCATTCCATCGAGAATCCACGCTTACTTCCATTTGACACACACATGGCTCTTTACTGTATTGGCGATATCCAGGGCTGCAACCAGGCGCTGGGCCGTCTGCTGGATGTGATCGGGTTCTCGCCCAGCCGGGACACCGTGTACCTGCTGGGGGACCTGGTGAACCGTGGCCCCGACTCGGCCGCCGTATTGCGCCGCTGCCTGGCCCAGGGCGACGCCCTGCGCTGTTTGCTGGGCAACCACGACCTGCACCTGCTTGCGGCCGCCCATGGCGCCCGCAAGCCATCGCGCCACGACACGCTGGGCACGGTGCTGGACGCGCCTGACCGCGATGCCCTGCTCGACTGGGTGCGCCAGCAGCCGTTGGCACGGGTGCATGAGCATGCCGGGCAAACGCTGCTGATGGTGCACGCGGGGGTGTTGCCCGGCTGGTCCGCTGACGACACGCTGGCCCGGGCGCACGAGGTGCACGCCGTGCTGCGTGGCGCCGATCTGCCCGGGTTCTTGCATGCGATGTACGGCAACACACCGGACCAATGGAGCGACCAGCTCACCGGCACCGACCGGCTGCGCGTGATCGTGAACGCGCTGACACGGTTACGGTTTTGCTCGGGAGACGGTGTGATGGACTTTGAAAGCACCGAAAGCGCCAGCGCCGCGCCCCCGGGCCTGATGCCGTGGTTTGACGTGCCCGGGCGCAAAACCGCCGGGACGCTGATGGCTTTTGGCCATTGGTCCACGCTGGGCTGGCTCAACCGCAGCGACCTGCTGGGGCTGGACACCGGGTGCGTGTGGGGAGGCTGCCTGAGCGCCGTGCGCTTTGGCGCGACGCTGGCCGACCGGGAGCTGCTGCAGGTGCACTGCGAACAGGCGCAGCAGCCCGGCCACCAAGCAAAGCAAATGCTAAAAAAATAGCGGCTTTTACGCCGCTATATTTTGTATAGCTGTCAGCGCTTTACCGTCAAGCGCTAGCAGCCATTTTGACCCAATTATTGGGTGGAAGTCTCAGGCTGCACGGCCTTGAACAGTGCGGCCACCTTGCGCTTGGGCTTGATGTTGGCCGAGATGCTGCTGCGCTGCGCCGACTTGGCCGACTCCCAAGCGGGTGCCGCGTCGGGGGCCGCGCTGGCTTCGTACGGCTTTTCAAAAAACGGGTCACGGGAGGCCACTGCGGGGCGGAACCCACGGTGCTGTTCGCGCGGCTCGCGGGGTTCGCGGCCCGGCGGGCGCGATTCGCGTTCGCGGCGCGGGGCTGCCGAGATGGCGTCTCGCCCATCACCGGTTTCGCCCGCTTCGCGCCAGGCACGGCGGCCATCATTGATGCGGCCACGGGGTTGGTCTTCTTCGTATTCGATGGCTTCGAGCTCGATCTTCTTTTTGATCAGCTTCTCGATATCGGCCACCAGACGGGCATCGCTGCCCGACACCAGCGTCACGGCCAGGCCCGATGCGCCGGCACGGCCCGTGCGGCCGATGCGGTGCACATAGTCTTCGGCGTTGAACGGAACATCGAAGTTGAACACGGCGGGCACGTCCTTGATGTCCAGGCCGCGCGCGGCCACATCGGTACACACCAGCAGATCGACCTCGCCGCTCTTGAAGGCTTCGAGCGCCTTCAGGCGTTCGTCCTGGCTCTTGTCGCCGTGCAGCGCGGTGGTCTTGAGGCCTTCGCGCTCCAGGCTGCGCGCCAGACGGGCACAACCGAGCTTGCTGTTGACAAAGATGAACGCCTGCTTGATACCCCGGGTCTTGAGCACCTGGTGGATGGCACGGCGCTTGTCGTCGTCATTGGCGCTGTAGAAGCGCTGCTCCACCGTGGAGGCCGTTTCGTTCGGGCGGGCCACCTCGATGGTGATGGGGTTTTGCAGGTAGCTGCTGGCCAGGCGCTTGATCTCGGGCGAGAACGTGGCACTGAACAGAAGCGTGGTGCGCTGCTTGGGCAGGAACGACAGGATGCGCTGCAGGTCGGGCAGGAAACCGATGTCCAGCATGCGGTCGGCCTCGTCGAGCACGACGTACTCGACCTGGTTGAGCACCGCATTCTTGGCTTCGATGTGGTCCAGCAGGCGGCCTGGTGTGGCCACCAGCACTTCGACGCCTTTTTTCAGCTCGATGGTCTGGGGCTTCATGTCCATGCCGCCAAACACCACGGTGCTGCGCAGCTTGGTGTACTTGGCGTACAGCGCGATCTGCTGGGCCACCTGGTCGGCCAGCTCGCGCGTGGGCAACAGCACCAGGGCGCGCACAGGATGGCGGGCCGGGGATGTGGAGCTGCTTTCGTGCTTGAGCAGGCGCTGCAGCAAAGGCAGCGAGAACGCCGCCGTCTTGCCCGTGCCGGTCTGGGCGGCGCCCATCACGTCCTGCCCTGTGAGCACCACCGGAATGGCTTGCTCCTGGATGGGTGTCATGGACTCGTAGCCCATTTCGGCTACGGCGCGCGCGAGCGGTTCAGCCAGCGATAGATTGGAAAAGGAACTTGTCATTTAGCCCTCTATTGTCGCACCGGTGGCTAAAAAAGCGATTTTTCGCCATGGGAGCGCATAAAACAGTGACCACGGGAGACAACACCGGGCAGCGCATCGCAGCCTGCAACTATAGATTTGATAGCTATCAGCGCCGATCCTTAAAGCGCTACAGCCGCTTTTAACCGAAATTCACTCCAACACCGCACGCAACTGGCGGGTGGTCGCCGCCAAACGCCTCGCCCCGATCTGTGCGAGGTTATTCATCACCGTAAGGGCCGCTTCGGGGTGCTCTCGGGCCCAGGCGTCAAAGTGGGCACGCGACAAACGCACCAGATGCGCGGTGCCCTGCTCAACCCCTGCACTGGCGCTGCGGGCTGCGCCGTTGAGAAACGCCATCTCGCCAAACGCCATGCCCGGACCCACGGTGGCCAGGCGCAGGCCCTTGTCCGGCGGCCACTGGGTAACCAGCGTGATATGGCCCGACTGCACCACCAGAAGGTCGTGGTCGGTGTCGCCCGCGTTAAACACCACGGCGTGCGCGGGCACAGCTTGGTGCTGCAGCAGCGCCAACAGCGCATCCGACGCGTCACGCGGAACGCCTTCGCCGATTTCGCCGAGCAGATCCCGTTCAGGGTGTGCGGGGCGCTGTTCGATGGGGCGTTGCGACAGGATGCCCGCCTCGGCCCATTCCAGCGCGCGGTCCAGGTCGGCAAAACAGCGTACGTGCTCGCCCGCGTGTTCTGCGGCCATCGGGTCCAGCGCTGCCACTGCGGCTGAAATGCCTTGCTGGCCCAGGTCGCGCACCAATGCGCGCAGCTGGGCCATGGCGGTGCTGTCCCACGCAGGAACCCGGCCCGCATCCAGAATGACCCAGCGGTGGCGCGGCAGCAACATCAGGCGCACCTGCTCGGCCAGGTGGGCGGCCACGCCAAACGACATCACACCCTGCAGTTCAAACACCGCGACCTGGTTCATGCGCGGCGCCAGCCAGATGTCCGAACCCGCCCGGCGCAATCGGCGCGAACGCAGTTCGCCATCGAGCCGCACATGGCGCAGTACCTTGGCGGCCGAGTCGTGCAGCAGCACAAACGTGGCCACCACCAGGCCCGCCACCAGCGCGCCCACCCCACCCATCACGGCAAACACCAGCGCCACCAGCCAGCTTTGCGCCCACGTCACCCGCGAGCGGCGCGCGTAACGCAGCGACCACATCAGGCCCGGCACCTGCATCAACCCCGCCAGCACCAGCCCACCCGCTAGGCACGCCATGGGCACCCAGTGCAACCACCATGCGCCGGTGACGGCCACCCCCAGCATGATGCCGGCGTGCCAGCGCGGGGCATCCCGCGAAGGGCCTGCCTGCGCCAGCACGATGCGCGAACGCGATGCGCTGGTGGATGCGGGAATCATCCCGGCCAAACCGCACAGCGCACCGAGCAGGCTCTCACGGCGCAACGCCAGGTTGGCGTTGGACCGCAGGCCGTGGTCCAGCTCCAGTTCCTGGTTGAAGACCAGAATCTCCAGGCTGTTGACCAGCGCCATCAGCAGCGCCAGTACGACCAGGGCCGAGCCCTGCCCCCGCGCCAGTGCCAGCCACGGGATGCCCGACCAATCGGGCAGCAGGGGCCATGCAAACGCGCTGGGCGGTGCGGCTGGTGCAAACACCGCACCCAGCCCCACACCCCAAAACCCCGCCAACGCCACGGCCAGCGCCACCAGCACCACCGCAGACAGCAGCCCCGGCATGCGCGGCCACAAGCGGCGCAGCCACCAGGCCAGCCCCACCACGGCCAAGGCCGCCAATGCGTGCCAGCCGGTGCGCGCATCCCACCACGCATCCCACCACGCGGCGGCGCCCGCGCCAAAGCCGTTGCCCACCTGCCCCAGCACCATCGACAGGCCCACCCCCGCTGCAAAGCCGTGCGTGACCGAGATGGGCAAAAACCGCGCCACCGACGCCAGCCGCAGCACCCCCAGCAACCACTGAAAGACAAACGCCAGGGCCACCGTGGCGCCGCTGACGGCCAGCACCTGCCGGGCGCTGAGCCCCAGCGATGGCGCAGCCCCGTGCGCCGTGGCCAGCACCGCAGCAAAAAGCAACGCCACCACCGTGGTCGGCGCATACACCACACCGGGGCGCGGTGCTACCAGCGTGAGCAGCAGGCCGGGCAAGGCCGCAGACCACAGCGCCAGGGCGGCCAATGAATAGTCGCCCGCCAAGGGGGCAAATGCCAGCAGGCCCAGGCCCACGGCATGGGGCACCGTGACGGCAGCGGCCGACCACGCGCCTGCGGCACCCGAGGGCGGGGGTGCCGCCGGGCCCGCAGCGCGGCCTGGTGCTGTGATGGGTACGTTGGCTTGTGCGCTGTCAGCGGCGTCGGCGCCAGTGCCAGGCCCAGTGACTGTCAGCGGAGGCGCGGACGACATGGGCTGCAGTCTGTTTCAGAACCCCGGGGGCGCAGCGCGTTACAGGCTGCGGGCCGCAAAGGTATCGCACCCCTTCACGCTCCCGTTTTGCAGCCCGTTGTTAAACCAGCGCTGGCGCTGTGCGCTGGTGCCGTGGGTAAAACTGTCGGGCACCACTGCGCCACCAGCAGCGCGTTGCAGCGCGTCGTCACCAATCTTGGCGGCTGCGTTCATGGCCTCTTCCACGTCGCCTTTTTCCAGAATCTGGCGCGCGCTGTGGGCGTGGTGCGCCCACACCCCGGCAAAACAATCGGCCTGCAGCTCCAGCCGCACCGACAGTGCGTTGTATTCGGTCTTGCTCACCCGCCCCCGCATCTGGTCAACCTTGCCGCTGATGCCCAGCTGGTTCTGCACATGGTGGCCCACCTCGTGCGCAATCACATACGCCTGCGCAAAGTCGCCGGGCGCGCCCAGGCGGTTCTTCAGGGTTTCATAAAAGCCGAGGTCGATGTAGACCTTCTGGTCGGTCGGGCAGTAAAACGGACCCATGGCGGCCTGGCCTGTGCCGCAGGCCGTGGGCGTGGAGCCCCGAAACAGTACCAGGCGGGGTTCCTGGTACGTGCCGCCGCCCTCGCGGAACACGGTCTTCCACACGTCTTCGGTATCGGCCAGCACGGTGGAGACAAACCGGGCCATGGTGTCGTCAGCAGGCGGGCGCTGCGCAGGGCCTTGCGACTGCACCTGCGCAGGGGGCCCGCCGCTGAGCAGGCCCAGGATGGTCAACGGATTGATGCCCAGCACCCAGCCACCGACCAGCGCGATCACGATGGTGCCAATGCCGATGCTGCGCCCTCCAAAGATAGGGGACCCGCCCCCGCCCCCGCCGCCTCCGCTGCGGCGGTCTTCCACGTTGTCCGACTCGCGGTTGCCTTCCCATCTCATACCGGTTCTCCCGCACGCTCCAGGGGCGGAGGGCATGGTCAGCATGGTACGCGCCGAACAGGCGCTGCGGGCAACCGCTACCATCCTTCAGGATACGCACGCCCATGCGCCATCCCTGTCAACGGACTTTTCTCGCCATGCTCAACGATGCCTCCCGCTTCTCGCCCGCTGCAAAGCGGGTGATTCTGCTCACCGGCTTCGACCCCTTTGGCGGCAACACCCAAAACCCCAGTTGGCTGATCGCACACGCGCTCCACGGCCAGCGCATTGCGGGCCATGTGGTGGTGGCCGCCCAGCTGCCCACCGTGTTTGACGAGTCGCTGCATCGACTCCAGGCCTTGGTCGCGCAACACCAACCCACGCTGACCCTGTGCCTGGGCCAGGCGGGCGGGCGATCCGCCCTGTCGCTGGAGCGCATCGGCATCAACATCAACGACGCACGCATTGCCGACAACTGGGGGCGCCAGCCTGTCGACACGCCCGTGGTGCCCGGCGGCCCTGCAGCCTACTTTTCGAACCTGCCCCTCAAGGCCATGCTGCGCGCCGCATTGCAGGCGGGGGTGCCGTGCGAGGTGTCGCAAACCGCAGGCACATTCGTGTGCAACCATGTGCTCTATGGGCTCATGCACTTGCTGGAATGCGGCACCGGCCCGGCGGGCGCACGTGGCGGGTTTGTGCATGTGCCCTGGTTGCCAGCACAAGGCACGCCGCACATGCCTCTGCGCGACATGGTGCGCGGCATCCACACGGCCCTGTGGGCGGCCATTCTGGTGCAAAGCGACATTTCACTGGGCGCGGGTGCCACACATTGACAGGCCCACAGAGCGTCCACCTACCGCGATTCACCCGGCCTTGCCTGAGGGCTTGTCCGCTCATGCTCGGGCCGCGCGCTGTGTAGAGTAGGTACATGCTTTCTGCCCCCGTTTCAGAACCCGCTGGCACGCTGGACGCTGCGGCCACCGCCGCGCGGCTGCCCTGGGGCGCGCTGGCCGACGAAATTGCCGCGCTGCTCCATGACCGCACCGTTTCGGTGCCTGCCCGCACGGTGCTGGCCCTGACCCAGGGCGGCAGCCTGTTTGTGATGCCTGCCACCGACAGCCGCGTTGCGATGACCAAGCTCATCACCCTGACGCCCGGCAACGCAGGCACGGGGCGCGCCTCCATCCAGGGCGATGTGGTGGTTTTTGACATCGCCACAGGCGAGCGCCGCCTGGTGCTGGACGGCCCCACCGTCACCGCGCGCCGCACCGCTGCGGTGTCCCTACTGGCAGCCCGCCTTCTGGCCCCCGTCCCACTGGGCCCGCTGCTGATAGTCGGTGCGGGCGTGCAGGGGCTGGCGCATGCGCACGCCTTCATCCAAGGGCTGGGCGTGCAAGAGGTGTGGATTGCGTCGCGCAGCGCGCCCAGCGCCGAACTTCTGGCCCAGCAGGTGCGCGCCATGGGCGCCACTACCCGGGTGGTCACAGATGCAGACGCCGCCCTGCCCCACTGCCCGCTGGTCGCAACCTGCACCCCTGCCCACACCGTGGTGCTGACGGGCACACCCAGGTCGGATGCCTTTATCGCCGCAGTGGGCGCCTTCACGCCCAATATGGCGGAGCTGTCGCCATCGCTGTGCCAACACATGGCGCAGCAGGGAAGAATCGTTGTGGACACCGAAGACGCCAGCCACGAGGCGGGCGATCTGCTGCAGGCCGGCCTTGATGTCGCATCCATCCCTACGTTGCGCGAAGTGGTGCGCGGCCCAGTCATGGCACACACTGGCCCGGTGCTGTTCAAAAGCTGCGGCTGGGCAGGATGGGACCTGGCGGCTGCGCGTCTGGCGATGCGCGCAAACATGCAGCAGGCCCAGCCATGACACTCATCGCCCGCTTTGCAGACCGTGGCTTGCGCTTGCAGATCGCATTGGTATTTGGCACGTTGGTGGTGCTGTTGTCGGTACTGTTGTCTCTGGCATTCGGAGAATTGTTCAAACGGCGTCTTCAACGCGATGCTGGCGAAGCGCTTCAGATCGTGGCCGAAAACGCAGGCAAGCTGCTGGCCACCGGGCTGGCAGAGCGCAGCCGCGAAGCCCAGGTGCTGGCCAGCGCAGAGGTGGTATGGACCCAGGGACTCGATTCAGCCGAATCCCACCACATGTTGGCGCGCAGCCAGGCCATTCAACCCAGCAACCTTTGGATTGGGGTGGCAGATGCACAGGGCATCGTGCGATCTGCCACCAACGGCATGCTGGTGGGGCAAAGCGTGGCGGAACGCCCCTGGTTCAAAGCGGGCATGGAGCAGGTGCATGTGGGCGACGTACACCCGGCGACCCTGCTGGAGAGACTGCTTCCCCCGCTGGCCTCCGGCGAGCCCTACCGGTTTGTGGACTTTGCCGCACCGATCCGCCTGGGCCCCACCACCGTAGGCGTGCTGGGCATTCATGGCAGCTGGGAATGGACGCGGGAGGTGCTCGAAAGCCTGACGCCTCCACGTTCGGACGATAGCGAGGTCGAACTTTTCATTTTTGACCGGGAAGGCGCGCTCATCCTCGCGCCCAGCGGCCAAACGCGCAAGCTGCAGGCCGCTGGCCAGCGCTTGCCAGAAGGCGTCAACGTCAATAACAACCGCGATGGCGGGCGTGTCAAAACCGCCGTCGTGCGCTGGCAGGACCAGGAGCACTACCTGACTGCAGCCACCCAGCTGCAACCGCGCAACGCCGCCAGCGACCTGGGCTGGCGCATTGTGGCGCGCCAGCCTGTGGAGCTGGCGTTTGCCGATGCCAATCGCACCGTGCGCATGGCGCTGGCGATCGGGCTGATTGCTGCCCTGCTGGCGTCTGCCCTGGCATGGTTGGCCGCTCGCAGGCTGAGCGAGGACCTGTACGCATTGGCTGATGCCGCCAGCGCTGTTGAGGCCGGAAAGCCAGGCGCCGACATCCCTGCAGTTCACAGCAATCGCGAGGTGGCAAAACTCTCGGTGGCCCTGGGCAGCATGACGCACCGTTTGCTGGCCGCCCGCGAGGCCATGGAAGAAAAGGTACGCCTGCGAACGCTGGAGCTGGAGGCCGCCAACAGGGCGCTGGACCTGCAGGCCCGCACCGACGCGCTGACCGGCCTGCTCAACCGCCGCGGGTTCGAAACCCAGATGGCGTTTGGCTTGGCGATGGCCCGCCGCAGCGGGAGGCCCTTGAGCCTGATCACCGTGGATGTGGACCACTTCAAACGCGTGAACGACACGTTCGGCCATGAAGCCGGGGACGAAGTGCTGCGTCGGCTTGCGCGCACGCTCGAAGAACGCCTGCGCGGATCAGACGTGGTGGCCCGCCTGGGCGGCGAGGAGTTCGTGGTGCTGCTGCCAGATACAGACCTGGCGGGCGCCCAGGCCATTGCCCAGGCGCTGGTCACGGCGATGGCCGAACATCAAGACCCCGTCGTAGGCTCCATCACCGTGAGCGCTGGTGTTGCCTGCATGCGCGGACTGCAAGACAGCGGCACAGACATTTTGCGCAGGGGTGACTCTGCGATGTACAAAGCCAAGGGCCAGGGCCGAAACAGGGTGTGTGTGGAGGCTTAAAGCCTGTCTTAACCAGGTGTCTCCGCGGCTGCCAACTGCTGCACCGCAGCGTCGGGAGGAGCATCGAAATACGCCTGCAATTCTGCCGCCAGACTGCGCAGCGCCTCATCGGGCACCTGCTGCGCAGCGGAAAGTTGCCGCACGGCGTAGGGGCGGTGGCCCAGCATCATCGCGGCGCTCACGCAGTGGCCGTGAGCGGCCATTTGCAGAATGAAGGCGTTGAGCCGTTCGCAGGGCCAGTAGGTCGCTCCGCTTGCGGCATTTCCCTCTGAGGATGTACGCGAGCCTGCATCACCCACGAACGGATCGTCTAGCGCAGTCGCGCGGGCACCTCCAGCGCTGGCAACCGCCTGATGCCGCACAGGCTGCTCGCTGGTTGTCGCAATGAACGTAGTGAACGGAGCCGCCAAAGAGCCGATCCACGCGGCCACCGAGGGAGCTACTGAGGGCGAGGCAAAGGTCAACATGGCAGGGTTCCTTTCAGATGCGTGGGCCCCAGCATGGAGCTGGAACATGACATCCATGCTAAGAAAACTTACCCCTGCTTGCATTTCGGCCAACCGGCAGTGGTGCTGTAGGACGCCACCGCCGCTCACCCCGCACCCTGCCCGCTCGGTCGCCTGTCAGGCCTTGGGCAGTGTCACCCCCACCTGCCCCTGGTACTTGCCGCCGCGGTCCTTGTAGCTGACCTCGCACACATCATCCTTGTCGCTCTCAAAAAACAGCACCTGGGCGCAGCCCTCTCCCGCATAAATGCGCGCTGGCAGCGGTGTGGTGTTAGAGAATTCCAGCGTCACATAGCCTTCCCACTCGGGCTCGAACGGCGTGACGTTGACGATGATGCCGCAGCGTGCATAGGTGCTTTTGCCCAGGCAGATGGTGAGCACGTTGCGTGGAATGCGAAAGTACTCCATCGTGCGGGCCAGCGCAAAGCTGTTGGGCGGGATGATGCAGCTGTCACCTTCAAAATCCACAAAACTCTTCTCGTCAAAGTTCTTCGGGTCCACCACCGTGCTGTGGATGTTGGTGAACACCTTGAATTCGGGCGCGCAGCGGATGTCGTAGCCGTAGCTGCTGGTGCCGTAGCTGATGATCTTCTTGCCCTCGACCTCGCGGACCTGGCCGGGCTCAAAGGGCTCGATCATTCCGTGCTCGGCCGCCATGCGGCGGATCCATTTGTCGCTCTTGATGCTCATGGCTGAATTCCCTGCGCTGTGGCCCAGGCAGACTGCACACCGCCGGGCGCTATTAAATATGTAGCTAGTAGCGCTTGATGATCAAGCGCTAGAGCCGTATTTTGCTTGAGAAATCACGGTTTGCTCCACCACCCGGTCATCGCCCAGCACGATCAGCGCAAACAAAAGCTCATCCAGGTTGCGCGCTTGGGTTGTCTTGCGTGCCAAAAGCGGCGTGGCCTGCGGGTTGAGCACCACAAAATCAGCCTCGCAGCCCGGCTGCAAATTGCCCACCACACCCGCCAGACCCAGCGCCTTGGCCGCGCCTGCCGTGTGCTGCCACCACAGCTGCTGGGGCGACAGGCTCAGGCCTTGCTTGCTCTGGCCCTCACGCCCCACGTAGTAAGCCGCCATCATGGTGTGGAACGGGCTGAAGCTGGTGCCGCCGCCCACATCGCTGGCCAGGCCGTAGCCAAACCCCACGCGGTCAGCGCTGGCGTAGTCGAAAAACCCGCTGCCCAGAAACAGGTTGCTGGTGGGGCTGACGGCAGCAACGGCGCCTGTGTCCCGCATCAGGGCGCGGTCATCGTCGTCGAAGTGGATGCAGTGCGCATACACCGCCCGCTCACGCATCAGGCCAAAATCGTCGTACACGCCCAGATAGCTGCGCGACGCGGGAAACAGTTCGCGCGCCCAGCGAATCTCGTCCAGGTTTTCGGCCACGTGCGACTGGACCCACACGTCGGGGTAGCGCGCTGCCAGCTCGCCCGCGCCGCGCAGCTGTTCGTGTGTGCTGGTGGGCGCAAAACGCGGGGTGATGGCATAGCCCAGGCGGTCCACACCGTGCCAACGCTGGATCAGCGCTTCGGTGTCAATGAGGCTTTGTTCGGTGTCGTCGCGCACGCCATCGGGCGAATGGCGGTCCTGCAGCACCTTGCCGGTGACCAGGCGCATCTGCTGGCGCTGGGCCTCAGCAAACAAGGCGTGGGCCGACTCGGGGTGGGACGTGGAAAACGCCAGCGCTGTGGTCACGCCGTTGCGCAGCAGCTCGGCGATGAAGAATTGCGCCACCTGCTCGCTGTACTCGGATTCGACAAAACGCGACTCGTGCGGAAAGGTGTAGTTCTCCAGCCAGGGCAAAAGGCCGTCGGCGGGCGAGCCAATCACATCGGTCTGCGGAAAGTGGATGTGCATGTCCACAAACCCCGGCGCCAGGATGCGCCCCGGCAGGTGGGTGACGGGTTGATCGGCGTACTGCGGCGCCAGCGCATGCCAGGCGCCTGCGGCCAGCACACGCTGGCGGCCCTGGGCATCAGGACCTATGGCCAGCAGGCCATCTTCGTCATACAGGGCGCGGCCATCGTCAGCAAAGCGCAAAAGGGCAGATCGGTAAACAGGCATGGGGGCAAGCTTAGCGGCAGGTGGCACCGCTTGTATACGCAGCACCCCATAGTGGCTATGGGGGTTGAGGGGGTGCGTTGGAGCGCCGGTAGGTCGTGCAGGATCAGCGGGCCAGCTTGCCCACCACACCCTCCACCAGCCAGTTCATCTGCAGAATTTGCGCGTCAGTCAGCGCCTGGCCCGCAGCGATGCGCTCTTGCCCGTCGTTGTCGCGCACGGCGGTGCGCCCCGCGCGGAAGGGCTGCAGCTTTCCAGCACCGATGGCCTTTTGTGCGGCCAGAACCTCCTGCTGCACGGCGGCAGGCACGCGGGGGCCAAAGTCGCCGACGCGGATCATGCCTTCGCGCACGCCGCCCCAGAGGTTGGCGCTTTTCCAACTGCCGTTTTGTACGGCGCGCACCCGCTCGGTGTAGTAGCTGCCCCATTGGTGCGTCACCGCCACGATCTGCGCATCGGGCCCGGTCTTGCGCATGTCCGAGTGGTAGGCCACCGCCATCTTGCCGCGCTCCTGCGCAGCCGCCATCACGGCGGTGGAGCCGGTGTGGAATGCGATCACGTCCACATCCTGGTTGAACAAGGCCATGGCCGCGTCGCGCTCCTTGGGCGGGTCGAACCACACGTTGAGCCACACCACCTTGACCGTGGCCTGCGGGTTGACCGAGCGCATGCCCAGCGTGAACGCGTTGATGCCCTGCAGCACTTCAGGAATGGGGAAACCCGCCACAAAACCAGCCACGCCGGTCTTGCTCATACGGCCCGCAGCGATGCCCGCGAGGTACCGGCCCTCGTAGTAGCGCGCGTTGGCGGTGGCCACGTTGGGCGCGGTCTTGTAGCCGGTAATGGACTCGAACTTCACATGCGGGAAGTCCTGCGCGACCTTGAGCGTGGGCTCCATGTAGCCAAAGCTGGGGGTGAAGATGATCTGATGCCCGGTGGCGGCCAGGTCGCGGATCACGCGCTCGGCATCAGCGCCTTCGGCCACGTTCTCCACAAACGTGGTCTTCACCTGACTGCCCAGCGCAGTCTCGACGGCCTTGCGCCCTTCATCGTGCTGGCGTGTCCAGCCCGCTTCGGTGATCGGTGAAACATAGACAAACCCGGCCTTGATGGGCTCAGTTGGCTTGCCAGAGGGGCGGGATTGCGAAAACGCGGGGGGGATGAAAACGGCGCCCACAAGCGCACTCACACAAGCCGCACGCAGTGCGGTGGCGAGGTTTTTGTACATGGTGTTCCTCTACATGGTCCCGATGGCGGAAAAATCAAAAGGCTGCCGGGACAGCAGCCTTTGTTCGCAATTTTACCGCGGAGCGCCCTCTGCGACCGCTACCATGGCCGCTTGCCACGCACCAGGAGTCCGCCCGCCATGCCCATGTTCGTTGACACATCGCCCCCTGGCCACTGCATTTTTTGCCGCCTGGTGGCGGGCGAGATCCCGGCCGCCCGGGTGTACGAGGACGACCTGACCCTTGCGTTCATGGACATCGGCCAGGTCAACCCCGGGCATGTGCTGGTGGCAACCCGTCGGCACGCGGCCACGCTGCTGGACATTACCCCCGAAGAAGCCGCTGCCGTGATGCAGACCGCCCAGCGGGTGGCGCGCGCCGTGCAGGCCGTGTTTGACCCGCCCGGCCTCACGCTTCTGCAGGCCAACGGCCGCGAAGGGGACCAGACGGTGTTTCACTTTCACATGCACGTGGTGCCGCGCCACGCGCAGGACGGCATCGCCCTGACCTGGCCGCGCAAGGAGCCCGGCGCCGAGGTGCTGCAGGGCTATGCCCGCCGGCTCAGTGCCGAGCTGGCGCGCTCAGAGGGTCAATAGTCATGCTCCACACACCGCTCAAACGTTTCCTTGAGCTTGTGCTCCCACGCCCGCTTTTCGGCATTGCCCGCAAAACTCGCTTCAAAACTGTTGAACGCAAGCTGGTAGGCATGCTTGGCCGTGAGGCCCGTGGCGGCAAACACCTGGGTGAAGTTCTCATTGATGTAGCCGCCAAAATACGCCGGGTCGTCTGAATTGACCGTGGCCGCCAGCCCCGCATCCAGCAGCTTGCCCAGGTTGTGGTCCGCCAGGTTGGGAAACACGCACAGCTTCTGGTTGGACAAAGGGCACACAGTGAGCGCAATGCGTTCTTTCGCCAGGCGCTGCATCAGCGCGGCGTCGTGCACGGCCTGCACGCCGTGGTCGATACGCTCGACCTTGAGTACATCAAGCGCACTCCAGATATAGGCGGGCGGGCCTTCCTCACCCGCGTGGGCCACCAGGTGCAGGCCCAGCTCGCGGCAGCGGGCAAACACGCGGGCGAATTTTTCGGGCGGATGGCCGACCTCACTGGAGTCGAGCCCCACGCCCACGATCTTGTCGAGCAGGGGCATGGCCTGCTCCAGGGTCTCGAAGGCAGACTCTTCGCTCAGGTGGCGCAAGAAACACATGATCAACGTTGCGCTGATACCCAGATCCGTGCGTGCGTCTTCACACGCGCGGTGCAGGCCGTTGATGACTGTTTCCATCGCCACGCCGCGTGCGGTGTGGGTCTGCGGGTCGAAGAAAATCTCGGCGTGCAGCACGTTGTCTCTGGCGGCGCGTCCCAGGTAAGCGCGTGCCATCTCGTAAAAATCCTGCTCATGCAGCAGCACGCTGGCACCCGCGTAGTAGATGTCCAGAAAACTCTGCAGGTTGGTGAACGCGTAGGCGCTGCGCAGGGCCTCCACGCTGGCATAGGGCAAGGTCAATTCGTTGCGCTGCGCCAGTGCAAAGATCAGCTCAGGCTCCAGGGAGCCCTCGATATGGATATGCAGCTCGGCCTTGGGCATGGCGCGCAGCAGCGTGGGCAGGCGCTCGGCGGAAATGGGGGGCACTTTAAACATCAGCAGACTCCAAAGGTGATGCCGCTCTGGCGCAAGAAGCGGCGGTAGGCAGATGATGCCTTGTCGGCGGCGGTATGCAACTCCGCCCGCAGGTCCAGCGGCAGACACTGTGGCGTCTGCGACTCCAGCACGGGCTGGTCCTGCGTGAAGATGGTGTGCTGGAACGCCTGCAGTTTCTCGTCCGGCGAATCAAAATCTGCCATGGCCAGGCGAAACCACACGCGGCTGCGCACCGGGGTGATCGGGCAGATGAACAGCGCAATAGACTCCCGCCAGCCATCCACGGCCGTGGTGCCCGCCTCGGGCACCTTGGTCAGCACGGCCGCGTAGGGTGCCGTGACTTCGTAGGTGTACTCCACCTGGGCCGGGGCGGTGGAGTGCAGGTTGGACTGGGGTTGCCAGGCCTTGCAGCCGGTGGCCAGCAGGCCGGTGGACGTGGGCTCCACGCGGTAGTCGTCGATGCCGGTGGCATCGCGGCTGCCCAGCCAGCCTTCGTGCACAAAGCCGAAATGCGACATGTCCAGAAAGTTCTCGATGATGCGCGGTGCGCTGGCCGCCACGTCGTAAGGCCCGCAGTTGAGCTTGCGCAACCGCGCGTCGCCTTCGGCCACAAATGCGGGCAGCGCTGCACCGCCCCGCTCCATGCGCACCCAAACCAGGCCATAGGCTTCGCGCGCTTCAAACGCCCGCGCGCAGTGCCCTGGCGGCGGAACAAACGCGGGTAGCGCGGGCACGTGGGTGCAGCGGCCGCCCGCCGCAAACTGCCAGCCGTGGTACGGGCACTCCAGTTGTCCCTCTGGCGTCACGCGGCCCAGCGACAGCCGGGCACCACGGTGCGGGCACTGGTCGGCAAACGATTGCACCGCACCCGCAGCGTCGCGCCACACCACCACGGGTTGTTCAAGAAGCTGCACGGCAACAGGGGCCTGCGCCACATCACCCACCGAGGCTACCGGATGCCACAAGCTTGATTCGACCATCTGCCAGCACCTCTAAGAGCCTCTTCACCAGAAATGAAAAAGGGCCACCCGCAGGCGACCCTCTCTGTGTACAGCAGGCCCACAGGCCCACTGATTTTTACTTACTTCTTTTCGCCGCCGGGGATCTTGCCTTCCACGCCCTTGACGTAGAAGTTCACGCCGCCCAGGAACTTGTCGTCGGCGACCACATCCTTGGCCAGCACTTCCTTGCCGTCCTGACCCACGATGGGGCCCTTCCAGATGTTGTAGGTACCTTCTGCCAGGCCCTTCTTGATCTCTTCGACCTTGGTCTTGATGTCGGCAGGCACGTCGTCGGCGATGGAGACGATGTCGATGGCGCCTTCCTTCACGCCCCACCAGCTTTGGCCCGTGCTCCAGGTGCCTTCCAGCGCGTCCTTGGTGGCCTTCACGTAGTACGGGCCCCAGTTGATCACGGCAGATGCCAGGTGGGCCTTGGGGCCGTAGGCGGTCATGTCGCTGTCCCAGCCAAAGGCGCGCTTGCCCTTTTCTTGAGCGGTCTTGAGCACGGCGGGCGAGTCGGTGTTCTGGAACAGCACGTCAGCACCGCCGTTGATCAGACTCGTGGCTGCTTCGGTTTCCTTCGGTGGGCTGAACCATTCGTTCACCCAGACCACCTTGGTCTTGATCTTGGGATTGACCGACTGCGCGCCCATGGTGAAGCTGTTGATGTTGCGGATCACTTCAGGGATCGGCACCGAGCCCACCACGCCCAGCGTGTTGGACTTGGTCATGGCACCGGCGATCACGCCAGCCATGTACGCGCCTTCGTAGGTGCGGCTGTCGTACGTGCGCAGGTTTTCTGCCGTCTTGTAGCCCGTGGCGTGCTCAAACTTGATGCCCTTGTTGTCTTCTGCGACCTTGAGCATGGACTCCATGTAGCCGAAGGTGGTGCCAAAGATCAGCTTGTTGCCCTGGCCGGCCAGGTCGCGCAGCACGCGCTCGGCGTCAGCAGACTCAGGCACGCTTTCAACGAAGCTGGTCACGACCTTGTCGCCGAATTCCTTTTCGATGACCTTGCGTCCGTTGTCGTGCGCAAAGGTCCAGCCGCCGTCGCCCACCGGACCGACATAGGCAAACGCGATCTTCAGTGGCTCGGGCTTGGGGGCCGGGGCCTCTGCCACAGGGGCCGGTGCAGGCGCGGGGGCCGGTGCCGGTTCTTCCTTCTTGCCACAGCCCACGAGTGCGGCGGCGGCAACGGCGGAGAGCGCTGCCACCTTGAGCATGGAGCGTTTCTGAAGATCAGTCATGTCGGTTCCTTCTTGAGAACGTTGGGGGTTGAAACACGCGAAAAACATCAATTATGGAGCGATCTACCGCCGGGTAACGCGCATTTACTGCAGCGGCTTGGGCCATTTCAGCTGCCCGGATAAAACGGCTTTCCCAGCGACGCGGGCATGTTGATGCGAATCCACGCCGGATTGCGCGAGATCAACGCCAGCACCACGATGGTGGCCACATACGGCAGCATAGACAGCAACTGGCTGGCCACCTGCACGCCCGTGGCCTGCAAATGGAACTGCAGCATGGTCACGCCGCCAAACAGGTAGGCACCAAGCAATACCCGTGCCGGACGCCAGGTGGCAAAGGTGGTGAGCGCCAGCGCAATCCAGCCGCGCCCGGCCACCATGCCCTCCACCCACAGCGGGGTGTAGACGGTGGAAATGTACGCACCGGCCAGCCCGCACAGCGAGCCACCGGCCACCACGGCGGCCAGGCGAATACGGCGCACAGGGTAGCCCAGCGCATGGGCAGACTCCGGCGACTCACCCACCGAGCGCAGCACCAGCCCGGCGCGGGTGCGGTACAAAAACCAGATCATCGCCGCCACCAGCAGCATGGTGATATACACCAGCGGGTGCTGCCGGAACAGCGCGGGGCCGAGCAGCGGCACGTCACCCAGTACCGGGATCACGTATTTGGGCAGCTCTGGCAGCTTGGCCTGGACGTAACTGATGCCCGCAAACGCCGAAAAACCCACGCCGAACAGGCTGAGCGCCAGCCCCGTAGCGTACTGGTTGGTGTTGAGCCAGATCACCAGCACACCAAAGATGGCGGCCAGCAGCGCGCCAGCGGCCATGCCCGCCGCAAACCCCAGCCAAGTGTTGCCCGTGTGCACCACGGTGGCAAAACCGGCGATGGCCGCACAGAGCATCATGCCCTCGGCGCCCAGGTTGACGATGCCCGCCTTCTCATTGATCAACAGACCCAGGGCGGCGATAGCCAGCACGGTGCCCGCGCTCAGCGTGGCACCGATGAGGAGTGCATAGGATTCCATCACTTGCCTCCTTTCGAACCAACCCAGCGCAGTCGATACGCAATCAGCGTGTCACAAGCCAGCAGCGTGAACAACAGCAACCCCTGGAACACGCCCGTGAGCGACTTGGGCAGACCCATGCGCGACTGCGCCAGCTCGCCACCGATATAGAACATGCTCATGAGGATGGCCGAGAGGATCATTCCGACAGGGTGCAAGCGCCCCACAAAGGCGACGATGATGGCGGCAAAGCCGTAGCCTGCGGGCACATACGGCGTGAGCTGGCCAATCGGGCCCGCCACCTCCAGCGCGCCCGCCAGGCCCGCCGCACCGCCCGATATCAGCAGCGCCGTCCACAGTGCCTTGCGCGAAGAGAACCCTGCATACCGCGCCGCCGCCGGAGCCAGCCCGCCCACCTGCTGGGCAAAACCCGCCCGCGTGCGGAACAAAAACACCCACAGTGCCGCTGCCCCTGCCAGCGCCAGCAGCAGTCCGATGGACACGCGCGAACCCTGCATCAGGCGCGGGATCTGCGTCACTTTCTCGAACGTCTTGGTCTGCGGGAAGTTGTAGCCCATGGGGTCCTTCCACGGGCCATAGACGAGGTAGCCCAGCACCAGCGTGGCCACGTACACCAGCATCAGGCTGACCAGGATCTCGTTGGCATTGAACTTGTCGCGCAGCAGCGCCGTAATGCCCGCCCACGCCATGCCACCCAGCACACCGGCGAGCAGGATGGCAGGAACGATCCACGGGCCGGTGGTTTTGTCGGCCAGCAGGGCCATGCCCCCCGCCGTGACGGCGCCGATCACAAACTGGCCCTCAGCGCCAATGTTCCATACGTTGGAGCGAAAGCACACCGCCAGCCCCAGCGCAATCAGCAGCAGTGGCGTGGCCTTGACCATGAGTTCGCCAATCGCATACGGCGTCTTGATGGGTTCCCAGAAGAACACTTGCAGCCCCCGCACGGGGTCTTTGCCCAGCGCCATGAACAGGGCCACACCAATCAACACCGTAACAACCAGCGCCAGCAGCGGCGACCCATAGGTCCACCAGCCAGACGCCTGGGGGCGCGGTTCCAGCTTAAGCATGCTGCACCTCCCCGGCGGTGGCTTGGTGCGCAAGATGCGCTTGCACATCGGCATGCCACAGGCCACTCATCCATTCACCAATGCGCTCCACCGTGGCCTCGGCGCGGGGCACCGAAGGCGACAAATGCCCCTTGGCCACCACATGCAGCCGGTCGCAGATTTCAAACAATTCGTCCAGCTCCTCACTGACCACCAGCACCGCGCAGCCTGCGTCGCGCAGCGCCAATATCGACCCGCGAATCTGCGCCGCAGCGCCCACGTCCACGCCCCAGGTGGGTTGCGAGACGATGAGCAATTTGGGGTTGGCGTCGATCTCGCGCCCCACGATGAACTTTTGCAGGTTGCCGCCCGACAGCGACTTGGCCGCCGCGTTGGGGCCACCGGCTTTCACATTGAAGCGTTCGATGATGGCCTGCGCATGTTTTTGCAATGCACCCACCTTGATCCAGCCACTTGCGCTGACCGAATTGGTGCGCGTGAGCAGCAGGTTGTGCGCCAGGCCCATGGTGGGCACAGCGCCGCGCCCCAGGCGCTCTTCGGGCACAAAGTGCAGGCCCAGCGCGCGGCGCTGGTTGGGTGCCATGCGGCCCGCGTTCTGACCCGACATCTGGATACTGGCGGGCTCGGCGCGCTGGTCTTCGCCCGACAGGGCGTAAAGCAATTCCTTTTGCCCGTTGCCAGACACGCCCGCAATGCCCACCACTTCGCCTGCCTTCACCTCGAACTGCAGGTCGATCAAGTCCACCCCAAACTGGTCGGCGCGCGGCAGCGACAGGCCCTGCACGCGCAGCACGGTGGCGCCGGTCTGCACGGCACGGTGCTCCAGCGCGGGCGGCTCGGCGCCGATCATCAGTCGCGACAGGGAGGCATTGGATTCCTCGGCCGGGTTGCACACGCCCGTGACCTTGCCGCCGCGCAGCACGGTGCAGGCGGTGCACAGCGCACGGATTTCGTGCAGTTTGTGGCTGATGTAGAGGATGCTGCAGCCCTCGGACGCGAGCTTGCGGAGCACCACAAAAAGCTTCTCGACGGCCTGGGGCGTGAGCACCGAGGTGGGCTCGTCCAGGATCAGCACCTTGGGGTTGGTGAGCAGCGCGCGGATAATTTCCACGCGCTGCATCTCGCCCACGCTCAATGTGTGCACGGGGCGCAGGGGGTCGATGTCGAGGCCGTATTCGGCGGCCTTGGCGGTGATGCGGCTGGTCACTTCGGCCAGCGTCAGGCTCTTGTCCAGGCCCAGCCACACGTTCTCGGCCACGGTGAGGGTGTCGAACAGGCTGAAATGCTGGAACACCATGGCAATGCCCAGAGCGCGTGCCTCTTGCGGGTTGCGCACCTGCACGGCCTGACCGTTGAAGAACACGCTGCCTTCGTCGGGCTTGACTGAGCCATAGATGATCTTCATCAGCGTGGACTTGCCCGCGCCGTTTTCGCCCAGCACGGCATGGATTTCACCCGGCAGCACCGTGAGCGACACGCCGCTGTTGGCCACCACGGCCGGGTAACGCTTGGTGATGCCCACCAGCTGCAGCCGTGGCGGCGCCGCACCAGGCGCTAAAGGATTGGGGGGAGAACTCATGCGGGGATTGTCTCTCAGTTTTACAACTTGTTATAAGAATGAAAACACCTTCTTGCGCTTGTTCAGCATGCGCCAGCAGCTATTCTTTTCGTAGCGATGCAGCCACCGTTTTCACGCAGTCGCGCAGCCAGGCGGCGGCGGCCGAGTGGTGCGTACGGGCGTGCCACAGTTGGTAGTACATGAGCCGGGGAAAGGGCACCGGGCACGGCAGGATGGCCAGCGGCAGTTGCTCCACATACCGCTCGCAGTACTGGCGCCCCGTGGTCAGCACAAGCAAGCTCGATGCCACGATGCTGGGGATCAGGCTGAAATGCGCGCAGCGCGCCGTGATGTTGCGCTGCATAGGAAAGCTGTCCAGGTGCGCGTCGATCACCCCGCGCGCGCCGGGGTGGGTGGGCGTGGGCGCAATATGCTCGGCCGCCAGCCAGCTCTCCACGTCCCAGCCGCGCCGCACGGCGGGGTGGTCCTTGCCCACCAGGCACACCACCTCGTCGCCAAACAACCGGCCCATGTGCAGGTCGTCCGGCGGCTGGGGCCAGTTGCCGATCACCACGTCTACCTCGCCCTGCGCCAGGTGCGCGTGGTAGTGCGCGTCGGCCGACAAGGGCAAAATTTCGATGGGGCACAAAGGCGCTTCGACCTTGATGCGGGCCACGAGCTGGGGCAGAAAGAGCGGGTCGAGGTAGTCGCTGGCGGCCACGCGGAAGGTGCGCGTGGCGGTGCGCGGGTCAAACCCGCGTGCGTCGGAGAACAGCGCCTCGGCCGACCGCAGGATGGCGCCCGCAGGCTCCACCATGCGCAGCGCGGCGTCGGTGGGCATCATGCTGGCGCCCGAACGCACCAGCAGCGGGTCGCCCGCCAGGTCCCGCAGGCGCTTGAGCGCAGCCGATACCGCCGGCTGGTGCATGCCCAGGCGGACGGCGGCCCTCGATACGCTGCGTTCTGTAAGCACGGTGTGCAAGACCCTTATGAGATGGAGGTCTATCTTGTCGAAAAGGGCGTGGTCTCTCATAGCGGTGTGGGCATGGGTGCCATAAGCTTGCGCATATGCCGGTAACGGTACTGCGTTCTACCCTCTGTTGAACCTTTCAAACAAAGATCGAAGTGGCGTTTGTCATGACAACAAGACCCTTGCAATTCCTGCGCCGAGGCCAGCCCGTGGCGCTGGGCAATGTACCACCCGACCGCACCCTGCTGGAGGTGCTGCGCGAAGACCTGGGCAACACCGGCACCAAGGAGGGCTGCGGCGAAGGCGACTGCGGCGCCTGCACCGTCGTGCTGGGCGAGGCACGGGACGGCAAGCTGCACTACAGCGCGGTGAACAGCTGCATCCGGTTGGCGCATTCCATCGACGGCATGGCCCTTTGGACGGTGGAGGACCTGGCGGAAGATCCGTTGATCCAGCCCGTGGGCGATGCCGCCCCGGCTTCTCGTCAACCCATACCGCTGCATCCCGCACAAGAGGCGATGGTTCAGTGCCACGGTTCCCAATGCGGTTTTTGCACCCCCGGTTTTGTGATGAGCCTGTTCGGCATGTACCAAAGGCACATCGCCCCCACGCTCCCCACTGCGTGTGGTTCGCTGCCCCCCGAGGGGGCCCTCGCACCTAGGGGCGGCCCGTCGGCGCTCGACCATGTGTGCAACGGCCAACCCATCACCCGTGAACTGGCGCAGGAAGAACTCTCCGGCAACCTGTGCCGCTGCACCGGCTACCGCCCCATTCTGGACGCTGCGCAGCAAATGGCCGGCCTGCCCGCGATGGCGGTGAACGAACCCTTATTGCTACAAAAACTAGAGCTACTAGCGCATACCCATCAAGCGCTAGAGGCCAATTCTTCTTATATTTCTCCCGCCACACTGCCCGACCTGCTGGCCGCGCGCGCTGCACACCCGGCGGCGCAGGTGGTGGCAGGTTGCACCGACGTAGGCCTGTGGGTGACCAAGCAACACAAGCAGTACGCGCAGATTCTGGACGTGACCCGCGTGGCCGAGCTGCGGCAGGTTCAGCAAGACGCGCACCACATCACCATCGGCGCCGCCGCCACGCTGACCGAAGCCTTTGCGGCATTGACCTCGCAGTGGCCGCAGCTGCACACCTTTGCCACGCGCTTTGCTGGCCTGCCCGTACGCAACTCCGGCACGCTAGGGGGCAATGTGGCCAACGGCTCGCCGATTGGCGACTCGATGCCGCTGCTGATTGCCCTGCGCGCCCAGGTGGTGCTGGCCAGCGTGCGCGGTGAACGCGAAATGGCGCTGGAAGACCTGTACACCGGCTACCGCCAGAACGTGATGGCGCCCGACGAGCTACTGGTGCGCATCGCCGTGCCCCGCCCCGGAGTTACGGAAGCCCTGCGTGCCTACAAGATCTCGAAGCGTTTTGACGACGACATTTCTGCCGTCTGCCTGGTCATCAACCTGGACATTGAAGGTGATGTGGTGCGCCGCGCCAGCATCGGCGCTGGCGGTGTGGCTGCCACCCCGGCCCGCGCCCGCCAGACCGAAGCCGCGCTGACCAGCCAGCCGTGGAACGCCGACACCATCGCCCGCGCTGCGCAAGCGCTGCAAGGCGAGTTCAATCCCATCTCGGACATGCGCGCCAGCGGCGCCTATCGCCGCACGGTGCTGGCCAGCCTTCTGCAGCGCTTTTGGCTGGAGAGCCAGGGCGAAGAGGCCGTGAGCGTGGAGAACTTCCGACTGGAGGCTGCGGTATGAACCAGCGCGAATCTCTCCCCACGGGCCTCCCGGTGAGCCGCGACGCCGTGGACGACCCGGTGGCTGCCACCGCCGACACCCACGCCGCCGAACCCCAAGCCCCGCTGCAGACCAGCGCACCCGCCAGTCCCCGCGCCATGGGCCAGTCGCACATCCACGAAAGCGCGCGCGCCCAGGTGGCCGGTGCCGCCCACTACATCGATGACCTGCCGGAGGTGAAGGGCACGCTGTACGCAGCGCCCATCCTCTCCACCGTCGCCCACGGCAAGCTCAACCGCGTGGATGCCAGCGCCGCCCTGGCGTTGCCCGGCGTGCGCGGCGTGGTGCTGTCTGCCGACGTGCCTGGCGACAAACTGCTGGCCGCTTTTGCCCACGACGAGCCCGTGTTCGCCATCGACACGGTGCAGCACATCGGCCAGGTCATCGGCCTGGTGGTGGCCGACTCGGTGATGCAGGCGCGCCGCGCCGTGCGCGCTGTGAAGCTCGACATCACCCCACTGCCCGCCGTGCTGTCGGTGCACGACGCACTCAAGGCCCAAAGCTACGTGCTGCCCCCCGTGTTCGTGCGGCGGGGCGATGCCGCCACAGGCCTTGCGCAATCGGCGCGCCGCCTGCAAGGTGCTTTCGAGGTGGGCGGCCAAGAACATTTCTATCTGGAAGGCCAGATCGCCTACGCACTGCCGCTGGAGCAAAAGCAGTGGTGCATCCACTCCAGCACCCAGCACCCCGGCGAGGTGCAGCACTGGGTGGCGCACGCGCTTGGCATCGACAACCATGCCGTGCGCGTGGAATGCCGGCGCATGGGTGGCGGCTTTGGCGGCAAGGAGACCCAGGCCGGCCACCTGGCCGTGTGGGCCGCCGTGGCCGCCCACAAGTTCGGCCGCGCCGTCAAGCTGCGGCTAGACCGCGATGAAGACTTCATGGTCACCGGCAAGCGCCACCCGTTTGCGTACGAATACGACGTGGGTTTTGACGACACCGGCCGCATCACGGGCCTGAAGCTCCAGATGGCGGCTAACTGCGGATTCAGCGCAGATCTGTCGGGCCCCGTGGCCGACCGCGCGGTGTTCCACAGCGACAACGCGTACTACCTGAGCGACGTGGAGATCGCCTCGTACCGCTGCAAGACCAACACACAGAGCCACACCGCCTTCCGCGGCTTTGGCGGGCCGCAGGGCGTGATCGTGATCGAGGCCATCCTGGGCGACATTGCCCGCGCGCTGGGCCGCGATGCGCAGGACGTGCGCATGGTCAACCTGTACGGCAAGGATGGTGCAGAAGGCCGCAACGTCACGCACTACCAGATGACGGTGGAGGACAACATCCTGCACGCGCTGCTGCCCCAGCTGGAGCGCAATGCCGACTACCGCCAGCGCCAGGCCGCCATCGCTGCGTGGAACGCCACAAGCCCGGTGCTCAAGCGCGGCCTGGCCATCACGCCCGTCAAGTTCGGCATCAGCTTCACCGCCACGCTGTTCAACCAGGCCGGCGCGCTGGTGCATGTGTACACCGACGGCAGCGTGCAGGTGAACCATGGCGGCACCGAAATGGGCCAGGGCCTGCACACCAAGGTGGCGCAGATCGTGGCCGACGAGCTGGGCGTGCCGCTGCACCGCGTGCTTGTCACGGCCAGCGACACCAGCAAGGTGCCCAACGCCAGTGCCACCGCCGCCAGCAGCGGCACCGACCTGAACGGTCGCGCCGCGCAGTTTGCAGCGCGCAACGTACGCGACAACCTGGCCTCGTTCGTGTGCGGGCTCGACGGCTGCGGCGCGGGCGCCATCCGCTTCGAGGGCGGCCAGGTGATCTCGCCCAAGAAGGTGCGCCCGTTCGACGATGTGGTGAAGGAGGCGTACGCCAACCGCATTCAGCTGTGGAGCGATGGCTTTTACCGCACGCCAAAGATCCACTACGACAAGGCCACGCTCACGGGCCGGCCGTTCTACTACTTCAGCTACGGCGCTGCCTGTTCCGAGGTGGCCATCGACACCCTCACCGGCGAGAGCCGCGTGACACGCGTGGACATCCTGCACGACGTGGGCCACAGCATCAACCCGGCCATCGACATCGGGCAGATCGAAGGCGGCTTTGTGCAGGGCATGGGCTGGCTGACCACCGAGCAGCTGGTGTGGAACGACAAGGGCTATCTGGCCACGCACGCGCCCAGCACGTACAAGATCCCGGCGACGGGGGACATCCCCCAGCACTTCAAGGTCGAGCTGTGGCCCGAGGCCAACCGGGAGGACAACGTGGGCGGCAGCAAGGCGGTGGGCGAGCCGCCGTTCATGCTGGCGATCAGTGTGTACGAGGCGCTGCGCAACGCGGTGGCGGCGGGGCGCGGTGTGGGGTCGGATGCTGCGATGCCGGTGGTGTTGACGGCGCCTGCGACTGCGGAGAATGTGTTGCGGGCGTTGGGCAAGTTGGAGGAGTGAAGGCCCCCCCCGACCGGTCCACCGTGCTGCGATCTGTTCGGGCTGAGCTTGTCGAAGCCTTGGCTTGCTGGTTTGA
Organism: uncultured Gammaproteobacteria bacterium; assembly: GCA_947085645.1. Classification (GTDB taxonomy): domain Bacteria; phylum Pseudomonadota; class Gammaproteobacteria; order Burkholderiales; family Burkholderiaceae_C; genus Acidovorax. Next base: position 7,376 of record CAMTXG010000038.1, on the reverse strand, counting down.
GAGGCATGCTCGGGTGGAGGGCGGAGGGCGGAGGCCGGGAGTCGCCCGGCATGCGAGTAACTTTCTTTTGGGTCGCAGACTGGGGGTCGCCTTTCTTTTGGGTACTTTTCTTTGGCGAAGCAAAGAACAAGTACCTCGCCCGCCGGGGCGACTCCCGGCCTCCGCTCTCCGCAAAGGCAAGCCGCCTAAATCAGCGCACAGACCCTGGCTCCGACAGGCTCAGACCCACCGGGTAGCGGGAAGACCAATAACTACTAAAACAATAGCTACGAGCGCTTTATAGACAAGCGCTACAGCCCAAAAACACTCAAAAAAAATCACACCGGCCCCAACGCCATCCTCCCCGACACCACCACCTGGTTCGCATGCCGCGTCTCCACCCGGTTGCGCCCTGCGCGCTTCGCGTCATAACAAGCCATGTCGGCCGCATACAGCACCGACGGCACGTCCTGCAAACTGGCATCCAGCACCACCAGCCCGATGCTCACCCCCAGCGTAAAGCTGCGCCCCTGGTACGACGGCTCCCAGGCCTGCACCGATGCCCGCAGTTGCTCGGCCACGGCTTGGCCCCTTGGCAGGGCGCAGCCGGGCAGCACCACGGCAAACTCATCGCCCCCCAGACGCGCGGCCCACCCGATCTGGCGCACCTGCGATTCAAGCAGGCGGGCCACGTGGCGCAGCACGTCGTCGCCCGCGTCGTGTCCGGCGATGTCGTTGACCACAGTGAAGTGGTCCAGGTCCATGAAAAGCACAACGCCGTGGCCGTGCAACTCCTGGCCTTGGGCGTCGAGCACGCGCGGGCGTGCCGATCGCTCGGTCAGCAGCAAGCCCAGGCGCTCATCAAAGGCTGCGCGGTTGTACAGCTGGGTGAGTGCATCGTGCGTCAGCTCCCAGGCGTGCTGCACCTGCGCCTCGCGCGCTGCGGTGATGTCCTCCAGAATCCATACCGTGCCGCCATCCATTTCGCCAGGGCGCACGCCACGGCCCTGCACCCGCGCCCACACCGGGGTGCCGTCCTTGCGCATAAAGCACACATCACCGTCGAAGGTGCCGTGTGCAGCAAATTCGGCCTGCACGCGCTCGCCCAGGCGGGCGTAGTCGGCGTCGGTGGCGTGCAGCGTGCGTGCAGGGCGGCCCTGCAATTCGCCTGCGCCATAGCCCAGCATCACGCTGGCCTGTCGGCCCACCACATCCAGCATGCCGTGGCGCGATATGACGATGCCCACTGACGCGTTGTCCAGAATGGCTTGAAATTGCCCATCCATCGTGGCCTGGCTGATCTGCTGCTGGCTGCTTTGCCGCACCAGCCCCTCAAACACGCGCACCAGCTCGCCGACCTCGCCGCCTGCGCGGGGCCACACCACCGTATCTTGCGGGTATTGTTGTGATTGCGCCTGTAAACCGCCGGACGATGCCCACCCGCCGTCGGGCCGCAGCATGCGGCGCGCGCTGTGGGTCAGCTGGGCCAGCGGCTGCGCCATCCACGCCATGGTCCCGGCGACCAGCAACATGCACAGCAGCATGCTGGCAGCAGCCACCCACCACGCCTCCTGTTGCGCACCCTGTAGGGGCGCGAGCAGCGCCTTCGAATGGCTGACCCGCGCCACGATCCACTGCGGCAGCGGCATGCCCGCCATGCTGACGATGTGATCGGGCTGGACGTGGGTGGCGCCGCGGCCCACCACGGGCTGTGACTGGCTTTGCCACTGCGCATAGACCGTTGCCAGGCCGGGCTCGTCGCGCACCTGGCCCATGATGCGGGTGGGGTCGGAATGCGACAGGATGGTGCCGTCCCGCGTGAAGACGATGAGCCTGGAATCCTCGCGCGCTGGCAAGGTCATCGATGGGGGTAGCAAGCCTTGCGACTGCAGTCGCAGCGCGCCTGCCACCACGCCCAGCACAGTGCCGTCTTCACGGTGCAACGGCATGGTGAACATCACGCGCGCCTCGCTGGTGCGCCCGGCGATCAGCTCGGACACCAGTGGCTTGCCGTCCACCAGCGTGCGGCGCAGTGCGTCGCGCTCTGCGGTGTCCAGATCCGCCGCCTTTTGCAGGCGACCGGCGCGCAGGTTGATGCGTAGTTCGCCGCTGTCGCGAGCCACCAGCATGGCATCAAAAAACTGCACGGCGGGCAGGCCCTGCTGCAGCAGCCATTCCAGCGTAGAGGGCGACTCGAGCATGGCAGGCGTGATGCCTGCGGCCACGGTGCGCAGCACCTTCTGGCTTTGTTCGATCTTGCTGGCCAGCAAACGGGCGACCACCTCGACCTCATCGGTCTGCTGGCTGACCACACGGCGCACGGCTTCTTGTCCCGACGCGCGGGTGACCAGCCATGCAGCCACCGACCCCGACAACGCCACCGCCACCATCGCCACCAGCACCAGCCGAAGCACCAACGTGCCGGGCACCCACCAAAGGGGCGCATCGTAAGGCAGCGCGGGGTGGGCGGGGGGCTTCATGAACGCTCCGGGCAGGGAGCGCCGGGCAGGCGCAGAGGGGTGGCGTTGGGCATGGGAACAGGTCGAACCGGACAGGTCCCAACAAATATACGCAGCCCCATCGGCCCGGGGCTTGGGTGGAACCCTCAGTCAACCCCGGGGAAAAACCCTGAGGAGGGAGCCCCCCCTGAGTCGCTGGGCGTCTTCCCCCGGAGGGGGCGCACCCAGTGGCCTGGCGAAGACAGTTCCACGGATGCACTGGCGGGCTGCGCGCCAAAAATCAAGGGCGGTGTGCGCCAATTTTCGCGCAGCGCCGGGACCACGTTGGGTTTAGCTCAGCATCCAGCCATGGACTGCAACGCCCGCGGCTGGGGCAGGTTCAGCACGTTTCCGGTGCCGTGGATAAGGCCCAGCTCACGCAAATGGCGCAGCACGCGCGAGAAGGTTTCGGGCGCAATGCCCAGTTGCGCGGCAATCAGGCGTTTGCGCTGGTGCAGCGTGACCTGCATGGCACCGCTGTGGTCGGGCTCGGCGTGGTTCAGCAGCCATTGCGCGCAGCGTGCCTCGGCGTCTTGCGCAAGCCGACTCACGGCCAGTTCAGACTGCTGGCGGTAGCCCTGCGCCATGTCCAGCAGCAGCCCGCGCGCACTGGTCGGCATGGCCGCCAGACTGTGGCGAAACTCCTCCATCGGCACACGGCGCACCTGCAGCCGCGTTTCCGCCACCATGTCCACAGGGAACGGCAAGCCCAGCAATGCGGACGCCGCGTCAATCCAGAACGGACCTTCGACCGCCCCGAGCTGGTGGCGCATCACGCCATCGTCCAGCACGCCGCGCAGCACGCGGCCGCTTTCCAGGTGCAAAACAGACGTCAGCACCTCATTGCGCCTGCGCACCACCTCACCAGCGGCAATGACCTCGGTGTCGGCGGGCAAAGAGAAAAATGGGGAGTGCTGCATGAGACGGACTGTGCCGCGCCCCGGCCCGCCGGGCATTGAGCAAGATCAAACGGGCGCGACGCGGCGGGACAGAGCGCGGCCAGTGCAGCGCCAGCGCTTGAGGGCGCTCCGCACTCCGCCGTAGAAAATTTTGATTAAATTTGGCTCTATCGCTTGATGGTAAAGCGCTGGCAGCTACAAAATCAGTAGCAATCGAAAGTCATTTACGTTGGTGTGTGTGGGGCCGGTGACGAGCAGGTCATCCAGCCCAGCAAAAAACCCCCAGGCGTCGTTGCGCGCCAGGTGGTCGTCAATGCGCAGGGCTGCCGCGTTGGCCCGCGCCAGCGTGTCGGGGTACACAAAGGCCCCGGCATTCTCTTCACTGCCGTCGATGCCATCGGTATCGGCCGCCAGTGCCCACACCGCGCCCTCGCCCTGCAGCGCCTGGGCCAGTCCCAGGCAAAACTCCCCCGCCCTGCCTCCACGGCCGCGCGCCACACCCGGTGCACGCGGGCGCACGGTGACGGTAGTCTCGCCCCCCGACAGGATGACGCAGGGCGCCACAAACGGCTGGCCGCGTTGCGCTACCGCACGCGCCAGCGCCGCGTGTACCTTGCCGACTTCGCGCGATTCGCCTTCGATCTCGTCCGACAGCACATGCGCTGGCAACCCCGCAGCGCGGGCCGCCTCGGCCGCAGCCTGAAGCGCCTGCCACGGCGTGGCGATGAGGTGCACCGCATGGCCGTCAAAACACGCATCGCCGGGCTTGGGGGTTTCGAGCGTGCCCGCCTCCAGCGCGGCGCGGATGCCTGAGGGCACCTCAATGCCATAGCGCGCGAGGATGGCCAGCGCGTCGGCACAGGTCGTTGCGTCGGGCACCGTGGGGCCGCTGGCGATAACCGATGGGTCGTCACCCGGCACGTCGCTGATGGTGAGCGTGATCACCCGCGCAGGCACGCAAGCCGCCGCCAGCCGCCCGCCCTTGATGCGCGAGAGGTGCTTGCGCACGCAGTTCATTTCGCCAATGTGCGCGCCGCTGTCCAGCAGCGCGCGGTTGATGCGTTGCTTGTCTTCCAGCGTGAGGCCGTCACACGGCAGCGTGAGCAGCGACGACCCCCCGCCCGAGATCAGGCACAGCACCAGGTCGTCTGCGGTCAGCCCACGTGTCAGGTCCAGAATGCGCTGCGCTGCTGCCAACCCGGCGGCGTCGGGCACGGGGTGGGCTGCCTCCACCACTTCAATGCGCTCTGGCAGGCCTGCGGGCCGGGGCGGGGTGTGGCCATAGCGTGTCACCACCAGGCCGGACAAGGGTGCATCCACCGGCCACAGCGCTTCCAGCGCCTGCGCCATCGCGCCACCCGCCTTGCCCGCGCCCAGCACCAGCGTGCGGCCCTTGGGCGGGGCGGGCAGCCATTCACGCATGCCGTGCAAGGGCTGTGCGCTGCGCACAGCCGTGTCAAACAAGGCCTTCAAAAAGTCGCGCGGCTGGGTCCGGTAGTCGGGCAACGCCGCATGGTCGTCAACGTGGTTTGCAGGCAAGGTGGTGGCCGACGCTACGGCCTGGGCAGGCTGGGTTTGGTGCATGGCGCTCATTGTGCAATGGCGGCCCGGCGGCCTTTGCCATACGTGACAAGCTGTAACCACGCCGTCACACACACTGGCTATCGTCAGGGCCTTGCTCAGGGACCGAACCAACGCCATGCACAACATCCGATCGAATCGACTGGAGGCGATGCTGGCACTGCTATCGCCCGCAGTACGCCATGGCACGGGCCCGCTGGCGCGGCTGATGCGCGAGGGCGCGCTGCACTGCGTCTTTCAGCCCCTGGCCGACCTGCGCGAGGGCAGCGTGTATGCGCACGAGGCCCTCATCCGCGGCCCCAAGAACACGCCCTTTCACACCCCCGACGTGCTGCTGGACCTGGCACGGCGCGAACGCATCCTGCAGGACTTTGAGCTGCTGTGCGTTTTCACCGCCCTGCAGCAATGGGGCCAGCACGAGACCCCTGGCCGCCTGTTTGTCAACATCAGCGCCGACGCGCTGGTGCACGGCGTGGGCCTGCTGGGCGCCACTGTGCTGGGCGAAACCGTGCGCAGCTTTGGCGTCAGCGCCCGCATGCTGGTGCTGGAGATCACCGAGCACGAACGTGTCACCGACATGCCCCAGCTGCGCGAGGCCATCAAGGCGGTGCACGCCTGCGGCGCGCGCATGGCGCTGGATGACTTTGGCGACGGGCGGTCCAGCCTGCGGCTGTGGTCCGAGGTCAAGCCCGACTTCGTGAAGATCGACAAATACTTCATCCACGACATCAGCGACCACCCCGAAAACCTGCAAATGCTGCAGGCCATCAAAGGCATTGCCGATGTGTTTGGCACCACGCTGATCGCCGAAGGCATAGAGACCCGCGACGACCTGCGCGCGCTGCGCGACCTGGATATCCCCTATGGCCAGGGCTGGCTGCTGGGCCGCCCCGCCATGGCGCCGCGCGACGCCGTGGACGACCCGGCGCTGGCCGTCATGCAAGACCGCCGAGTGGCCGTGTTGCCCCACCTGGGGCAGACCGCACGCCCCGGCATTTTGCGCAGCCTGCTGGTAGTGCAGGCGCCCACCGCGGCACCCGCCACCAGCAACGACGCGGTGGCCGCCATATTCCACGAACGCACCGACCTGCACGCGCTGGCCGTGGTGGACGGCACCCGGCCCGTGGCGCTTATCAACCGCCAGCAGTTCATGAACCACTACGCCACGCTGTACTTTCGCGAGGTGCATGGCCGCAAATCGTGCCTGGCGTTCGCCAACCACGCGCCGCGGGTGGTGGAGCTCGATTGCGACGTGGATCAGCTCGTGGGCATCCTCACATCGCAAGACCAGCGCTACCTGAGCGACGGCTACATCGTCACCGACAACGGCCGCTACCTGGGCCTGGGCACCGGCGACCAACTGGTGCGGGCCGTGACCGAGACCCGTATCGAAGCCGCGCGACACGCCAACCCGCTGACGTTTTTGCCCGGCAACATCCCCATCAGCATGCACATGCAGCGCCTGCTGGAGAGCGGCACCGAGTTTGTGGCCTGCTATGCAGACCTCAACAACTTCAAGCCCTTCAACGACCACTACGGCTACTGGCGCGGCGACCAGATGATTCGCCTCGTCGCCCGCCTGGCTACCGCGCACTGCGACGCGCGGCGCGACTTTGTGGGCCATGTGGGCGGGGACGACTTCATGCTGATCTTTCAGAGCAGCAACTGGCTGCAGCGCTGCAAGAACATCGTGGACGAGTTCGCGCGCGAAGCCATCACGCTGTTTGACGAGCCCGCGCGGCAGGCGGGCGGCATCCAGGCAGAAGACCGGCACGGCGTGCAGCGGTTTTTTCCGTGCACCACGCTCGCCATTGGTGCGGTGCGCATCACGCCGGGGCGGTTTCGGCATGCTGAAGAGGTGGCCAACCTGGCTGCGGTGGCCAAGCATGAGGCCAAGCAGGCGGCCACCGGGGTGGTGCTGCATGGTGGGTTTACGGAATCTGCGCTGGGCGCGCTGGCGGCCACACGGGCGTTGCAGGATGTGCTGGCGGCGTAGGGAGTTAGGAGGCAGCACGGTTGATGAGCTTGTGCAGCAACTAGGCGCAGAGACCTGAAGCCCGCACCGTAGCTTCAGTCATTTGTCGGGGTGAGAGGATTCCCGCTGCAGTGAGTCCGCATCGGCCGCAGACGCGGCTATGAGCGCTACCCCCAGTCCCAGTCGTTAGTTCTGTTCGCGCCTCAAATCTGCGTGTGGGTCACCCTGCCTTTCAATTGACACTCTGCCCTTCTTGAGCGGCAACGAAGCGGAAGTCACGTTGCTAATGGGCTCTGCGGAAGCGCGGAACGTGTCAATGACTTTGCTGCACCAACTGTCATAAATTTACTGTGCAGGACTGTTTCTTGTTCTGGGCGTTGGTCTCCAATGGTGGTGGGTTGATCCAGGCTGCGCTCGGCAGTGCATAAGGCCGGGGACGGCGGC
>CAMTXG010000037.1:0-45824 GCA_947085645.1 uncultured Gammaproteobacteria bacterium | reverse complement strand
TGCCCCGCCGCTTCCCCAGGAAGCCGCCATCGACGAATCCCTTAAAGCGGTGATTTTCGACGGCGGTTTCACCCCGAAGCTTTTGCCGTGGGTAAATGCGCTTGATGCGCCGGATTTAGCGGCGGCCCAGCCCAATCACCTTGAACACGGTCAAGCGGTAACGTCCGCGTTTCTGTTCGGCGCCATTGGGGCGGCGCAACATACGATTGCACCGCCATACTGCAACGTCGATCATGTGCGGGTGCTTCCCAGTACCTCTGGCGATATGCAGGTCGCCGACGTCATTGACCGGATCATCAGCACCCTGCAGACAGCACGGGACAGTGGGCGACCTTACTCACTTGCGAACCTGAGCCTTGGCCCCCGCGTACCAATTCTGGATGACGATCCACACGAATGGACGGTGCGGTTGGACGACTTTCTGTCCTTTGGCGATCTGTTTATGACCATCGCGGTTGGTAACGATGGGAATGAGGGAACTGACCTAGGCCGCATCCAGCCGCCAGCGGATGCTGTCAATGCCTTTGCCGTCGGCGCCAGCGATGGCCACCATGGAAAAGCAGCACGGGCCTTCTACAGCTGCGTGGGGCCGGGGCGAAGCCCTGGCCTAGTAAAGCCAGATGCGGTGGCGTTCGGCGGGTCGGCCACGGACCTGATGCGAATCGTCGATCCGGCATCCCGCGTCATACGCCATCGTGCCGGGACCAGCTATGCAGCGCCTCTGGCTTTGCGACTCGCCGCTGGCGTACAGGCCACAGTGCATGAGAGGATTGATCCGATCATGCTGCACGCCCTGCTGGTTTCCCGTGCGCAGTTCAATCCTTACCAGCACGATCAAACCGAGGTCGGCTGGGGCGTACTTCCTGCCACGGTTGAGGATATTCTCTACTCGCCCGAAGACGAGGTCGTAGTCATGTATCAGGGCCTCATCGCCAAGGGATCGCCCTTAAAGGCCAAGATCCCGTTGCCGCCAGGATTACCGGCAGAACTCAAGCCTACTATTGCAGCGACATTTGCCTATCGAGCCCCGGTCGATCCGGCTCACCCAGTGAGCTATACCCGGGCCGGCCTCGAAATCCGCTTCAAACCGGATGGCAAGGCATCGGTCGGCTTCTTCAGCAAGACCCAGTTCGACACCGAGCAAACACTGCGTGCGGATGCGCTGAAATGGGAAACCTGCAGACACCATCAGCGCCGCATTCCGCTCGGTGACCTGACCGACCCTTGCTTCGTCATCCGCTACCAGGGGAGGGATGAAGGGGCCGCTGATGAAAAAGCGGTAAAGGACATAACTGGCACGCTGCTCCCGGCAGAGCTACAGCCGAGTGCGCTCCCCTTTGCGCTGATCGTTCGCATCAAGGTGCCCGGCGTGCACGATCTATCAGCACGCGTCCTTAGCCAATTCAAGGTGCTTAGTAAGGTCGTACTGCGCGCTCAAATTCAGACCTGAGGGGCAAAGGGTAAAGATCGGACACCGTCTTGGTTTTGTTCCAAGCCTGTGCATGGAACCACTTTAAATGAGTAGAGTCCTCAATTTCTGAGCCCCCTCAAGAGCGTCCGTTTGAGTACTGGTCGAGTGGCTGCCTTTGGTGTTAGCTGTCATTGGATCGCGAACAATGAGCGGCAGCAACCAGCCTAAAGCTGCCACGCCGGAGGTCGGTTCTGCAGCAGTTGCTGCCATTCGTAACACAGACATCTACGACTGCAATCCCTACAAAGATGTCTACTTCAAAGTGTTGTGCCAATCTCCTTCTGCTCTGCGTCGCTACCGTTCGCCTTATTCAGCATCCTGATCCTCGATAGACACGGGATTCAAGGCGATGGGGGACGCCTGCAAGGAGGAGATTGCGGAACACCGCAAGTGGCAAAAAGAGGTCTTTGATCGAATGGTGGAGAAAGGAGAAATAGAGCGGCGTGCCCCTTCCGACGAACCTGCCAAGCGAGCAAGTGCTCAGGTGAAGTGATCGAATCCTGCAGGTCAAGGGCAGCGGTTTTGGACGGGGTCATTGGGAGTAGCTACTGCGAGCAATGCCGCGAACGCTGCTACACCAAGTCCCGCAGAAACCCACAAGGCACCGGCCCCCAGGCGGTCCAGACAAATGCCAAACACCCAGGGCGATGCGGCTTGGGCAATTCGCGCGGGCACCATGAGCACGCCCTGCCGGTGCCCGTAGCCATTTGGCCCGAACAATACCAAGGGCAGCGTCCCCTTGGCAATTGTCAGAATGCCATTGCCCGCGCCGTGGAACATCGCAAACAATGCAGCCACTGGCGCTCCGGCGACAGCGAGCAGCCCTGCACCCATTGGATGCATCAACGCCGCCAGGCGCGCGGACAACAGTGGGTGGACATGGCGAAGTAAGCCGAACTCAAGCAGTCGGCCGACCACCTGCGCCGGGCCCACCAACGCTCCAACTGCCACCGCCGTGGCCATCGTGGCGCCACCCTCCTGCAGCAGACGCGGCAGGTGTGCCGCCATGGCAGTGCTGGTAAACCAAGTGGCTGCAAAGACAAAAGCCAGGAGCGCGGTGGTACGGCGCGGACGAATCGGCCCGGGATCAGACATCGGCATCGCCACATCGGGCCCCACTGATGGCGGTGTCAGCCCTTGGACAGGTGTACGGCGAGGCGTCCAGGCGTTGAGCGGTAGGCCCACTACCAGGTGCAGTGCCGCCCACGCCCAGCAGGCTCCACGCCATCCCCACTGAGATTCCATCCACATCGACAGCGGCCATCCGACCGTACTGGCAAAGCCTGCGATCAGCGTGATGCCTGTGATCTGGTTGCGGGCGTTCTTGCCATGCAGGTGCACGAGCGCCGCAAACGCAGCCTCGTACAAGCCGCTGCCCATCCCGACTCCGAGCAGGAGCCAGGCCGCAAACAGAGTCCAGGGTCCCTGGGCCATGGCAAGTGCTGACAAGCCGAGCGCAAACACGACGCTGGTCGCCATCAGCACCGGCCGTCCACCCAGTCCATCAATGGCACGACCAGCGCGAGGGCCCAGCAGCGCAGAGATCACCAACGCGCAGGAGAACGCCGCAAACACCGTCGGTATTGAAACCCCCAAGTCCCTGGCGATCGGCACTGCCAGGATGGCTGGCAAGTAGTAGGTGGAGGCCCATGCCAGGGTCTGTGCTGTGCCAAGGCTGACTACCGTGTTTGCGGACTTAGTGGTGATCAAGGCGATTCCTCTTGGAAATGCTGGAGATGATGATCAGGAGCAGCAGGCTACGCGGCCGAGTGTGGCTGCAAGCGCAGGCTCCGTGGCCACTGGTGCTGGTCCCGAGGCACAGCCGCATCCTGTCTTCCCAGCAGACTTCTCCGCCTCATCGAGCGCGCAGCATGCCGATGCGTCCTTCGCAGCCGGACCGCCGCAGCAGCTGGATGATGGAGCTGATGTTTGCGAGGCAGGCGCAGCTAGGTCCACGGAGCAGACACCTGTTTGGGGGAGATCGAGTTGCACCTCGTCCGCCGCAGCCCAGTCGCCCGCGAGGGCTGCGACCACAGAGCGTGCCTGTTCGTAGCCGGTGGCCATCAGGAAGTTAGGCGCACGGCCATAGCTCTTGGCGCCGATGACGTAGAAGCCTGGTTCAGGATGGGCCAGCTCTTTGTGGCCATGGGGTCTGACGGTTCCGCAGCTGTGCAGATTCGGATCGATCAGATCGGCCAGCGCCTCGCTGCTCTCGATCCAAGGGTCCAGCCGCGTGCGCAGTTCGCGTGCCAGCGACAGATTTGGCCGCGAGCCTGCCGCTACGATGATCTGGTCAATGCCTTGCACAGGCGCTAGGCTTGGATCGAGGGCGCGTACCGTCATGCCATCGCCAGTCTGCTCAATGGACTGCACGCCAAAGCCCTGGTGCAACGTCACCAAGTGCTGATCGACCAGACGGCGAAGATTCGAGCCCAACGCGCCGCGCGCCGGAAGCCCATCAGCGCTGCCACCGCCGAAGATTTTGCGAAGGTCTGTGCCGCGCACCACCCAGTGCACCTGGGTGCCTGGATATTCCGCAGCCAGGGCCGCCAGCGCGAGCAGGTTCCCTGCAGCCGAGTGGCCGGCCCCCACCACCATCACGGACTTGCCCGCATAGGCCGCGCGGCGTGATCCAAGAATGTCGGGCATACCGTAGGCAATGTGATCTTGAGCATCAACCTCTCCCATCGCGGGATAGCCGTGAATGCCCATGGGATTGGGCTGTGCCCAGGTGCCTGAAGCATCAATCACGGCCTGGGCTCGAACCTCCTTCATCGCATGCGCAGTTTCCACCCGCAGTACAAAATCTGCATGCTCTCGGCCACCTGTCTTGAGCTTGTCGAAACCGGCACGGGAAACACCCAGTACGCGGTTTTCAAACCGAATGTGTGGCGCCAAAGCGCTGACAGAGGCCAAGGGCTGGAGGTAGTGCTCTACCAGCTCGCCCGCAGTGGGCAGCCCGTCTGACGCCGGCATGGACCATCCAGTGCCCTGCAGCAGCTCCCGTGCCGCCGAATCCACGTTGTAGCGCCAGGGAGAGAACAGACGTACATGGGCATAGGACTCCAGATGGGTGGCGACGCTGACCCCGGCCTCGAACACCTCGACGCCGATACCGCGTCGAATCAGATGAGCCGCCGCCGCCAGACCAATGGGGCCTGCACCGATCACTGCCACCTTGAATGCACTCGATGTGGAATCGCTCATTTCATCTCCTTCGTTATTCGCAGATTGACGAATATGTGTTGCAAAAAAAGAGAAGCTTTCGCCTCTCGCTAGAGGGACTGGACCAACTGCTTGAGTTCTTCAAGCCGCGCCGGATTGACGCAATAGCAGGTCCGCTGCTCTTCGGCAGAACCCAGAATAAGGCCAGCTTCCTTGAGGACCTTCACGTGCTGCGAGGTGGTGGACGGCGCCAGGCCCACCACATCCGACAAGCTCCCGAAGTAGCACTGTCCATAGCTCGACAGGTGGCGGAGCAACTGAATGCGGGCCGGGTGGGCCAGCGCTTTTAGGAGCATTGCCAGTTCCGTGGTGCGGTCGTCGTTCAGCACCACCAGACCGTCTTCTTCATCGCTAGGGCAGCAAGACATATAGAAATATTCTTAATTCGTATTTTTACGAATGATCTTGCTTTGATTTGAGCTTGTCAAGCGTTTCTGTCTCAGGCGCGGCAGCATCCCGGCAAGAACATGGAATTGAGCTGCGTCCAATAGCCCGCTTGCGCTGGGTAGTCTGTGGTGGACGCAAACAGTCCGACCCGTGCGGGATCGTTCTGCCCAGGCTGGTAGCGGAAGGTGCCGAAGACCTGGTCCCAGAGGATGAACGCACTGCCAAAATTCGCATCGGCCTCGGCGCTTTCTGTGGAGTGGTGCCAGCGGTGCAGTTCGTTGGTGCTGAAGACGTAGTTGGCCCAACCGCTGCGCAAGTCCAAGTTGGCGTGCTGGAGCATCAGCACCGGCTGGGACAGCGCGAGGTAGCCAAGGATGGCCTCTGCAGAGAAGCCCATCAGCATGACTGGCAACATCGACACGGCGAAGTTGATGATGTGGTTGAGCGGGTGGAAACGCAGGTTGTTGAGCGCGTAGAGACGCTCACTGCTGTGGTGCATCGCATGCAGCCACCACAAAGCACGCACTTGGTGGTGCAACCGGTGAGACCAATACTTGCCGAACTCAATCAGAAGCGCGGCCAACACGACCTGGAGCACAAATGGCAGGCTCTGTAGCCACGCCGAACCTTCGCCCCCGCTGTTGTGCCCATACACCGCCACCATGGTCAGAGTACCCAGCAGCTTGAGCATCGGCTCCACCACGGCGACCATGGCGGCAGCGCTGGCCCAGTCCGTGGCCCGGTCTCCATTCGGCTGGTTCCAGGTTGCCCGGTAAGGAAAATGGCGCTCCATCACGCTGGCCAGCAGCAGCGTCACGGCCGAGGCGAGCAGAACCACGGGCTCCAGCGGGCCGCCGACAGCGCGGACCGCGGCGAACGCACCAAGACTGGCCACAGCGACTAGTACCAAGAGGTAGCGGGACAAGAAGACGGGCATGGTGGATCCTTGTGTTTCAGGCCTGGAGTGTTTCGGCGCGGTCGGCCAGGGCATCGAACTTCAGTGGGACGGTTGGATGCGCCGGCGACTGCAGGCTGCACTGCCACCAGCCCACGTCGTGCCACTGGCCCTGCTTGAAGCCAACCTTGCGGTACGCGCCCAGGGCCTCGAATCCAACAGATTCGTGCAACGCCACGCTGGCCACGTTGGGCAAGGCAATGCCGGCGAATGCCTGGCAGTAGCCGAGTCCGACCAGGATGTGATTGAGCTCTCCATACAGCCGTTTTCCGATGCCCTGACCGCGCGCGTCCTCGCGGATGTAGGCCGTGGTGTCTACAGACCACTGGTAGGCAGCCCGCTCGCGGTGCTTGCTGGCGTATACGTATCCGTTGACCCGGCCCTGCGCGTCTTCGCTGACCAGCCAGGGCAACTCCTGCAGGGTCTTGGCAATGCGTTCGCGCATCTGTTCCACGGTCGGCACATCCAGTTCGAACGAGATGCTGGTGTGCTTCACGATGGGCGCGTAGATGGCAGCGATGGCTTCAGCGTCGGCTGTGGTAGCAGTGCGGATGGTCATAGATTAAGGTCTGGTAGTGGCTAGATTGAAGGAGCCGCGCTGTGCCGTTCAGCAGCATGGGCCCGCGTCCTTTGGCGGGCCCGGCAAGGTGCAGCAAGGCGCAGCCTGGTCTTGTCGTAGCGCCTTCATCAGCAGTTGCAGCGATTTCTCGACGGCAACGCGGTCGCGCTCACTCAGGCATCCGAGCAACTGCGCCGCATGGGCGTCCAGGGTGGCGTTGAGTTCCTTGACCGTGCGAGTGCCTTCGGGGCTGAGCGTGACCAGCCAACTGCGGGCATCCGCCGGGTTGGGCTCCTTGGTCACGAGGCCGCGCGCGGCCATGGCCTCCACCGCGCGCGAGACCCAGCTTTTTTCCAGGCTCACCCGTGCGCCGAGTTCGGACAGTGGCAATGGCCCGGAGCGCCCCAGCTCGGTCAACAAGTGGCACTGCGTATTGGTGGTGCTGCTGCATTCGGCCACCACACGCTGGGCCCGCGTGTACATGCGGGCGACTTCGCGCAGCAGGTTTCCTGAATTGGCGGCTGTCATTTTGAGTGTGTATAGCAACTAGTTATGCGCAGAATAGATGCGCCAGTTTTTGTTGTCAATAGCAATCAAAGTGCACCGACGATGAAGCTTGGAAGGTTCTGGAAATCTCAATTCAATGGGGCTGAGGGACTTTGGCGGCAGCTAAAGTCGTAAAAACTTGTGCCAACATGCAATACGCTACTGGTAGCGTATTGCATGTTGCTTGACCACTATATATAGTGTGTGCCATCTGTCTCACAGGGGCTGCCGTGATAGCGAAAAAGGCGGCCAAAGTGCATGAAGCGCAGTCCCTGATAACAATGGATGCCACCCGGCGGGAATGGATACCCGAGCCGCGGTGTCTGCCTGATCGCTATCGCAAACGGTTGCAAAGGAACTGCGATGCAAATCAACGTAGCTCACATTCGTGAGCGTGCTGTCTCTGGTGGTTGGGTCGACTACGCCGTCTTCGAGGCGAAGCCAAGATCGATGACCACGCAGGGGTGTAACGAGGCACTTACCGGCTTGATGATCAAAGCTCGGCAAGCTGGCCTCAAAGTCGATCAGGCGGCTTTGGCTTTCATGGAAAGCGGCCGCGTGAAGTTCTTCGGAACAGACAGTTTGGTCAAACACCTGTCGCGCAGCGGCTTACCCCGCTGGACGCACAAGATCTCGATGTAGACAGGCAAGAAGGACGGCACCCGCCGTCCTTTTTTCTTGAGCGGACGCGAGGTGCTTCCGCCTGACAATGTCCATCGTCAAATCGACGCCTGATTGACCCGGCGCATCAGTGCCTCGCCCGACTCCTTGCGCTCGCTGTAGCGGTCCACCAGGTACGGCGATAAGTCGCGCGTGAGCAGGGTGAACTTCATGAGCTCTTCCATCACATCCACGATGCGGTCGTAGTAGGCCGAGGGTTTCATGCGGTCATCGTCGCCAAACTCCTGAAAGGCCTTGGCCACCGAAGACTGGTTGGGGATGGTGAGCATGCGCATCCAGCGGCCGAGCACGCGCATCTGGTTCACGGCGTTGAACGACTGCGAGCCGCCGCACACCTGCATCACCGCCAGGGTCTTGCCCTGCGTGGGGCGCACGGCGCCCTGGGCCAGGGGGATCCAGTCGATCTGGGTCTTGAGGATGCCGGTCATGGCGCCATGGCGTTCGGGCGAGCACCAGACCATTCCCTCGGACCAGGCGGCCAGCGCGCGCAACTCCACCACCTTGGGATGCGTGTCCGGCGCGCCGTCGGCCAGCGGAAGGCCTTCCGGATTGAAGATCTTCACCTCGGCCCCCAGGGCCTGCAGGATGCGCGCGGCTTCCTCTGTGGCCAAGCGGCTGAATGAGCGCTCTCGCAGTGAGCCATAAAGCATCAGTATGCGTGCGGGGTGGCTGGACACCAGCGGGGCCGCCAGGCGGGCGATGTTGGGCTGCTGCAGCAGTTGGAAGTCGAGGCTGGGAAGGTCAGGATGCATGGGTCAGGTCAATGGAAGGAAGCCGTGCTTCTAGGCGTGGCAATTGGTGCAGCGCTCAACTGAGGGCGATCCTGTTGAGCTGCGCCTGCAGGTCTGCATCGCTCAGGTCGGCCAGCGGCAACTCCAACAATTGGAGCATCCGGTAGCCGATGGCCTGGCGGGTGATCTCGAATGCCTGGCGCTTGTCTTCATCGCCGCCCTGGGCGTTTGAGGGATCAGGGTACCCCCAATGCATCTGAATCGGGGTGCCGGGCCAGTAGGGACACACCTCATTGGCTGCGCTGTCGCAGACCGTGATGACGATGCGCATCACCGGCGCGTCGGCGCCGCTGAACTCGTCCCAGCTCTTGCTGCGAAAGGCATCGGTTGCGACGCCTACGGCGGCGAGTGCTTCCAGCGCCAGCGGGTTGATGCGTCCGCTGGGCGCGCTGCCTGCGCTGAACGCCCGCACATCAAGGCCGCGGACTTTGGCAAGGTGATTGAGCATGCCTTCGGCCAGCACGCTGCGCGCAGAGTTGTGCGTGCACAGGATGAGAATGTTGGTGCTCATGGTCGTGGTGTAACAAGGATGGGACTGACCAGGGGCACCCACTCAGGCGCGCCCGATCTCTTCGACCTGGCGCTTGATGGCCAGGGAATCGAGCTTCTGCAGGGGCAAGGCCAGCAGCAACTCAATGCGGCGCTTCAAGATAACCGCCGTATCTCGGAAGGCCCGCTCCACTTCCTCGGGAGTTCCCTCGACCGCTGATGGATCCGGTACGCCCCAATGGGCACTCATGGGCTGGCCGGGCCAAATGGGGCAGACTTCACCTGCAGCGTTGTCGCACACTGTGAACACGAAGTCCAGTTCCGGCGCGCCAGGCGCGGCGAACTCTTCCCAATTCTTGCTGCGCGCACCGGTAGCCCGCACGTGCAGGGGTTCCAGAGTAGCGAGGGCCAGCGGATTGACCGTGCCGGATGGCAAGCTGCCAGCTGAAAAACCTTTGAAACGATTCCCACCAAAGTGATTCAGCAAGGCCTCCGCCAGGATGGACCGGGCCGAGTTGTGGGTGCAGATGAACAGCACGTTGTAGATTTTTTCAGACATGGGGACTCCTGGGTGAAGGGCAAAACGCCACGTGGACAGATATATTCAATGATTCATTAAATATTGAAATGATGACTGCAAAACGACACAAGTTGGCGCGGCGCAACTGCTACACCGCGGAAGCAGCCTTGGGGCGTTTCTTGGCGGGCGCAGGCGCCTTTGCAGTCGGCATGGCGCAACTGGATTTGCCTGGCAGTTCGACGCAGAGCTCGGGGTTTCCCGCGCAGCACTCTTCAGTCAGGTAGCCGATCAACTCCACCATCAACGCCAGGTTGGCCCGGTAGCGCTGGTAGCGGCCCTCCTGCTCCACGGTGAGCAGCGAGGCGTGCGTCATGCCCTTCAGGTGAAAGGACAGGTTGGTCGGTGGCACGTCCAGAGCGGCAGAGATCTCCCCGGCCACCATGCCCTCCGGCCCCTGTTTGACGAGCAGGCGGAAAACATCCAGCCGGACGGGTGAAGACAGGGACTCGAAGACAGAAGTGGCGGCGGTTTTTTGCACAGACTGACTATACAAGAAGGGTTGAAACAGACTCAGGCCGGGCGGGCTGAGACGACCCGCTTGTCCTGCGCATCGATGACCAACTCACCATCTTCCTTGGCAAACGGACCACGCAGCGCAGGCAGCAGGTCGAGCACAGCTTCGGAGGGCCGACATAGCCGTGTGCCTAACGGGGTGACGACGATGGGCCGGTTGATCAGGATGGGATGGGCGAGCATGGCGTTCAGCAAGTGCTCGTCGGACAGTGTGTGCTCCTGCAAGCCCAGCTCGTCATAGGGCGTGCCCTTTTGCCGCAGCAAGGCGCGCACGGGGATTCCCATGGCCGCGATCAGCTCCTTGAGCCTTTCGCGGCTCGGAGGTGTCTGCAGGTACTCGATGACCGTAGGCTCAATGCCAGCATGGCGGATCATGGCGAGCACGTTGCGGGACGTTCCACAGGCCGGGTTATGGAAGATGGTGGTGTCGGTGGAGGCTTGCATGGCATCAATAATACAACTATTATTGAAATATTAAAGGGCCCGATGCAATCTCCCCTCTCGCGGGCTGCTGCGGGTCGCGTCGCAAGCAACCACTATCAAGAAAGAGGGAATAGATGCTTTTGGCTCTGTCGATATTCGTCGCCACCATCGCGCTGGTCATCTGGCAGCCGCGTGGGCTGGGCATTGGCTGGAGCGCCAGCGCCGGCGCCGCCGTGGCACTGCTCACCGGGGTCATTCAGCTCTCGGACATTCCCGTGGTCTGGCAGATCGTATGGAACGCCACGGCCGCCTTTATTGCCATCATCATCGTGAGCCTGCTGCTGGACGAGGCGGGCTTCTTCGAGTGGGCTGCCCTGCACGTGGCGCGCTGGGGGCGCGGCAGTGGCCGGATGCTTTTTGCGCTCATCGTGCTGCTGGGCGCGGCTGTGGCGGCAGTATTTGCCAATGACGGTGCGGCGCTGATCCTCACCCCCATCGTCGTCGCGATGCTTGCGGCGCTGGGCTTTGGCCCGGGCGCCACGCTGGCCTTCGTGATGGCCGCTGGCTTCATCGCCGACGCGGCCAGTCTGCCGCTGGTGGTGTCCAACCTGGTGAACATCGTCTCTGCAGACTTCTTTCGCATCGGGTTCAACGACTATGCCGCCGTCATGGTGCCGGTGAACCTGGTCTCGGTTGCTGCATCGCTCGCCATCCTGCTGGTGTATTTCCGCAAGGAGATCCCGGCGACCTACAACCAGGACCAGCTCAAGCTGCCGTCCGCCGCCATCCGCGACCCGGCCACCTTCAAGACCGGTTGGGCCGTGCTGGTGCTGCTGCTCATTGGCTTTTTTGGGCTGGAGCCGCTGGGCGTGCCGGTCAGCGCCACCGCGGCCGCGGGCGCCGTGCTGCTACTGGCTGTGGCTGGCCGGGGCAATGTGATCAGCACGAAGAAGGTGCTGCGCGAGGCACCGTGGCAGATCGTCATCTTTTCGCTGGGCATGTACCTGGTGGTCTACGGTCTGCGCAACCAGGGGCTCACGGCGTACATCAGCCAGTTGCTGAACACCTTCGCGGGCTACGGCATCTGGGGCGCCGCTATCGGAACCGGTGTGCTGACCGCAGTGCTGTCTTCCATCATGAACAACATGCCCACAGTGCTGGTGGGAGCACTGTCCATCGACGCATCCGCTGCCACCGGCGTGGTGAAGGAAGCCATGATTTACGCCAATGTCATCGGCAGCGACCTGGGACCCAAGATCACGCCCATTGGCTCGCTGGCCACTTTGCTGTGGCTTCATGTGCTGGCGGGCAAGGGCATCCGCATCAGTTGGGGCTACTACTTCCGGGTGGGGGCGGTCATCACGGTGCCGGTGCTGCTGATTACCCTCGCGGCGCTGGCGCTGCGCTTGACGGTGCGCTAATCCTGCCTCGCGGGCCGCAAGGACTGCTGTCAAGGGCCCCACAGGGGGTGTTGGCGCGCATGAAGCAATGGGGGCCGCACTCTTTTGCACGGCCCAGAAGCCTGTCACTTCATCTGCAGGATCCACACCACCAGCGCCCGTGCGTCGGTATCAGACAGGCCTGCGTTGGGTGGCATGGGCATGGGCCCCCACACCCCACTGCCACCCTTCTTCACCTTCTGCACCAGCTTGTCGGTCGCACCTTTGTCATTGGCGTACTTCGTGGCGATCTCCTTGAAGGCCGGTCCCACGATTTTGGTGTTTTTGGAATGGCAGGCCATGCAGTTGCTCTTGGTGGCAAGGGCATCGCTGGCCTGGGCGGCGGGAGTGGCGAGAAGGAGCAATCCTGCAATGCAGGAAACTTGGGAGATGAAACGAAGCATGGAGTTCAAAGTAGACAGGTTCTTGGCAAATTCACGCGGACAGTACGCGTAAGACGGAATCGGGATCGGGGCGTTGGCGCTCGCGAGGCGGTGCCGAGGACGTGCCCAGTGCGATGAAGCAGATGGCACGTTGATGAGGTTCCAGCCCGAACAGGGAGCGCACGGCGTTCGACCCCAGCGACCGGCCGCTGGTCAGGCCGCTCGCAAAGCCCATAGATGTTGCAGCGAGCAAGATGTTCTGGATCGCGCACCCCAGGGACACAAGGCGCTCTTGGTCGGTGATGCCACTGGCACCCTCATCCGCGTGCATGACGGCAACCAACAGGCATGAAGCGCGCTCCGCCTTCTCTGCGGCAGCCGTGGTCTGGACCTCGGTTGCGCCGGGATCGCGCTCGATCAATGCCGATGCGAACGCTCGGCCAAGCGCCTGCCGCATGTCTCTCGGAACGAGCATAAAGTGCCACGGAACCAGCAGGCCATGGTCGGGGGCGGTGACCGCTGCCTCCATTAAAGACGACAGGGCACGCGCATCGGGCCCGGGCTCGAAAAGCCGCCTGGGAGATGTGTTCCTGCGGCTTGCGAGCAGTGCCATGAGCCCTGTCTCAGCCCGCGCGCTGATCCAGGGCTGGAGCGGGGCCTGGTGGGCTACGGGTACCCCCGCCCCCGGGTTGGGCCCCGCACTCATGCAAAGTGCCTTTCCTTGAAGGACACGGTCGCCTTGTAGTCGGCCAATGTGCCCACGCGCCTGATGCTGGCCCAGGCACCCTTGTAGTAGGGGATCACATTGCGATCCGTCCAATCGCTGGTCACATTGCCTGCCGTGCCGTTGAAGTAGCCGAACAGCATGAAGGTCTGCCCAGCCTTGATCGACTTGGCAGGGTACACCATGGCGTAGGTGCTGCCGTAGTCGTTGAACACCTCGACAACATCGCCAGCGGTCAGGCCCAGGGCCCCAGTGTCGTTCGGATTCATTTCCAGGTAGGCCATTGGGTAACGATCCTTGACCTGCTCGTTGTACTGGTCGTGGTAGGCCGTCTGCCATACCTCGTTGGCACGGCCATTGTTGATCCAGAACTTGTGCTTCGTCTTCTGGGCCGCAACGGGTGCGGGCAGGCCATTCCAGCTGGCTGGCTTGAACGCTGCCTTGCCGTCCTTGGTGTCGAACTTGCCATCGCCGTAGAGTATGGGTGTGCCAATCAGCTTGCCGCCCTTGACCTCGACAATCGGGAGCTGAACCCCATCGTTGCCCGCCTTGCGCAAGAGTTCGTAGGTGGCCAGGTAGCCTGTGTCACCGCCCTGGCTGTCGATATCGCCAGCACCGGGTCGACCCGCCCGACGAAAGCCGTCGTTGAAGGCATCTTCTTCCGTCTTCCAGTCGAAGCCGTTGAACCGTGCCGCCATGCTGGCGTTACCAGCCTGGGAGTACAGGGCCTTGAGGGTGTTGGCGATGTCCGCTGCGATCAGACAGTCGGGCTTGGCGGAGCCCGGTGGATCCATGAACCGCTCGGACAGGCGAAGGCGCCGCTCGCCATTCATCGAGGTGAGGTTCATCTCCCCAGGCTGCGCCGCTGGAAGCAGCATGTGCGCGGCCTCTGCCAGCTTGGTCGGGTACAGATTGATGCCGACCACGAACAGGCCGCCCTTGTTCTTGCAGGCGTCATAGATGACATCCACCATCGCTGCCACATCCGCCCCGCGGGCCTTGGCCATGGCCTCGCGCACGATGTTGGCGCGGCGCGTCAGCACTTCTCGGTGCTGCTGTGCGTTGTTGGTCGACTGGAAGGGATTGGTTCCCCAGATGGTGTACATCAGGCCGCGGCCCTGGATGACCTCCTGGTCGATGTAGATCTTCTTGTCGCCTGGGTAAGGCGGACGCGTGTAGCCCTCCTGGTGTCCGCCCATGCGAACGACCCCGGTCCCACGGCGCCCCACGTTCTGCGTGGCAATGACCAGGCTCACCAGGGCGCTCTGGATCACATAGTTGTCGTTGCCCCAGATGATGCCCTTCTCGTAGGCATGCATCGTCCTGGGTTGGTGCCCCGAAGACTTTGGCTTGTAGGCCCACTCGGCCGCCTTCTTGATCTTGTCGATGGGCAAGCCCGTGATCTTGGACCCTTCTTCAAGGGACATGCGGTTGGTCTTCATGGCCTCTTCAAAACCCGAGGTGCGCGAGCTGATGAAAGCCTTGTCGTGCCATCCCTGGTCCACCACGTAGGTGAGCAGGGTGTTGAACAGGGCGGTATCAGTGCCGGGCTCAAGGTCCAGGTGCAGCACGTTTTCCTTGCCGGCGACCTGCTCGGCAATGGCGATGGTGGAAGTGCGCCGTGGATCGACCACGATCAGCTTGGCCGCCGCCGCAGCCTCGCCGGGAAACCACTTCTTCTTTTTGTCCGACGTACCGCCAGACAGATTCGGCACCCAATGGTTGAGAAAATAGTTGGTCTGGGTTTCGTAGGGGTTGCACCCTGTCGCCACGATGCAATCGGCTACCTGCGCGTCTTCGTAGCTGTTGTTCAGCTCACCGATCCCCATCTCTCGCGTGGCATGGCACTCGGAGTTGTACGCTGGGCGGTTGTGGATCCGCACCATGGGGGTTTTCAACGCAGAGAACATCAGCTTGCCGGTGCCCCAGGTGTTCTCGAAGCCGCCGCCCGCACCGCCATGATCGAAGCAGTCGTACATCACGCCTGCGGGCCCGTCAGTGTCGAGAATCTTTTTGGTCACTCCTGCGTAGATGGCCAGCGCTTCGCTCCATGTCGTGTCAAACCAGTCCACGCCCCTGAAGATGCGAGGCGTCTTCAGGCGATCTTTGCCGATTCCGTCGGCGGTGTACATGTATGAACCCATCTTGCCGCCGCGCGTGGAAGACAAGCCGCTGTTGACCACGCACGCCTTGTCCGGCAAGACCATGATGTTCCACCGCTTGCCTGAGTGGTCAGTGATGGTGTTGGTCATTGCCGGAGTCATGGTGATCGCCATGGGCGGCACCTGCTTGCGAAAATCCACACCCAGGGCGTTCTCGCCCGGTGCGCGCCCGCCTTCACGGTTTACGTCCCATTTGTAGACGTGATAGCCGCAACCAACGATGCAGAAGTGGCATGTCATGTTGCTCTTTTGCGCGTCTTTGGGAGGCAGCGCGATACGGTCCTTGATGTCGGTGCTCATGGTGTCGCTTCCTCAAAGAACATTGGATTGGCGGCCGTACAGCAGGCCGTTGATGGCGACGGCTTGCACGCTGTCCGTGCGTGCGTCGTACTCCAAAAGAATCCTCGGCAGGTCCTCCGTTGCCTGGCCACACACCATCTGACCGTTGTTCTCGGGGTCGAACACAGAGAAGTGGCAACCGCACTTGAATGTTTTGGTACCGCCGTCATAGGTCACGGGGCAGCCCATGTGGGTGCACATGGCACTGTAGGCAACGATGTCTTTGTCAGGGCCGACACCGCCAGGAACAGGCGTGCCCATGCGGATGGCGTAGCACATGGAGCTGGCATCGGGATAGTTGAACGTAACGGCTTCGTTCACGGGCATGGCGCGGGCCTTGCCGACCGCCCGGCGCGGGTAGTTCAGCGTGGTGGCTCCCGCGCCAGTAGCGCTTGAGGGCGCCGCCTGGGCGGTGCCCAGGTGGGTCGTGGCCAGGGCAGCGGCACTGCCCCCGCTGGTCATCATGAAGATGCGTCGGCTGAGTTTTGGGTTTTCCATCGTGTCTCCGTTGTGTGTGCTGACAACGGATAAGTGCAAGTTGGATGCCTGCACTGGAAAGCAATGATTTCAAGCACTTAGCGGAGATCATCCACGGGTATGTCCGAATTTAGTAACAACCGCAAAGCAGTTAAGTTACGGTTTCGTAACCAAAATACCCACGATGCAACGAAGAACCGTGCTCCGGGTGCTGCCCGCCCTGGCGGGCTGCGCTGGCGCAGCAAGTGCCCGCAATGTGCCGCGCATTCGCATTGGACTGACGGCAGTGATCCTCGCCGACCAGGCGGCGTTTCTGTCGCGCTGGGGGAGCTATCTTTCCGGCCGTACGCATGCCGATGTGACCTTCACCACCCGCGAGTCGTACCAGGAAATCCTGGACCTCCTGTTCGGCGGACATCTGGAAGCTGCCTGGGTTTGCGGTTACCCGTTCGTTCGGCAGCGGGCCCGGCTGGAGCTGCTTTCGGTACCCTTGTTCGAAGGCCAGCCGCTCTATCGCTCCTACCTGATTCGCCCGATGGGCCAGCGCCAAAAAATCGAGGGCTGGGCCGATCTGAAGGGGCGCGTACTGGCGTATTCGGATCCGCTGTCCAACTCGGGTTGGCTAGTACCGCAGGCGCAGCTGCGACAGGCCGGTCTTCGTCCGGGCGAGCTGCGCCGCTCGTTCTTTGCCCATGGCCATCGCAACGTCGCGGAAGCCGTGGCGGCACAACTGGCCGACGCAGGGTGCATAGACGGCTATGTGTGGGAAACCATGCGCCGCCAGGGTATGGCTGCCGCCTTTGCCACCGAGGTGGTGTGGCGATCTGAGTCCTTCGGCTTTCCGCCGTTGGTGGTGCAAAGCGGCATGTACGACGCTGCAGCCCGGCGCCTGCAGTCGGCCTTGGCGGGGATGGACCAGGACGCTCTTGGAAAGAGCCTGTTGCAGGCCCTCAATCTGGACGGGTTCGCGCAGGAGCCTGCCAGCATCTTTGCCTCCATCGAACGCCTCGCCGACGAGCAGGCGCAGGCGGGTTGAGCCCATGTTTCGCCGGCTTCCCTACCGATTCCAGGTCCCGCTCGGACTGGTGTTGGCCGTGCTGATTTCGGCCTTGCTGGTATCTGCGGTGGCGGCCCAGATTTCCGCGCGCTCCGCCCGGCAAGAAGTATTGACCACCGTGCGCCAGGCCATGGTGCTTCTGAGGGCCCAGGCCCGGCCCCTGCTCGCCGCCGACGACACCTGGCGTGCATACACCCTGCTGCGCGACACGGCGGCTTTGCTGCCGGGCATAGAGCGGGGCCAGACACGTGCCGCGATCCTTGACGCGACGGGGCGCTTCCTCGCAGGTTCTGATCCTTCCAGGCTGGTGACCGGGGTGATGGCACTGGGCGAGTCACCGCATGCGAAGCTTGCTCTGGCTGCGAACGATATTCGCGACCGCGTTGAGCAGTCCTCCGATGATGGCGCGCTGACACTTGTGGAGCCCATCCGCAGCGAGGACGGTGGGTTGCTGGGATTCGTCTACGTCGAGATCGATGCACCAGCCTTTGCTACCGACTGGGTGGCCGTTGCCCAGCCTGCGGCGATAGGCGCGCTGCTGGCCGCTGCACTGCTGGTGCCTGCCGGGTGGCTTCTGGGCGAGCGGATGGGGCGACCCATCGCGCACATCGCCAGTTGCATTGCACGCATCGGCCGCACCGATGCCGCGCAGCTGAGTGCCCAGTTGCCTGTGGCCAAGGATCCCGAGCTCAATCGCATCGGTGACGCGGTCCGGCGGCTGCTGTCAGAACTGCAGGTGCGCCAGGAGGCGGAACAGCGCGCGCTTTCTGCCGAGCGCCTGGCTGCGGTGGGGCGCATCACTGCAGCGGTTGCGCACGAGATCAACAATCCGCTGGCGGGCCTGCTCACCGTCGCCCAGACCTTGCGCATCCACGGCGCAACTGAGGAGACGCGGATTCGCAGCATCGATCTGATCGACAGGGGTCTCAAGCAGATCCAGACCATGACCGCTGCACTGCTGCCCCAGGCGCGTGTGGAGGATCGGGCCCTGCAGCCTGGCGATATCAACGACGTCGTCACGCTGGTTCAACCTGAAGCGCAGCGCCTGGGCGTGCAGATCAGCTTGCACATGGACATCTCATCGGCCTTTCGCGTTCCCTCGGCAGTGGTGCGTCAGGTCATGCTCAATCTGTTGCTGAATGCCATCAAGGCCGCTGGCGATGGCGGGCAAGCGCATGCCAGGGTAGAGGCAGACGCACAGTTCCTGAAAATCATCATCAGTAACACCGGCTCGCGCCTGACAGCCGCTGAACTGGAGACACGGGTCGCCTCAGAGGGTGGCAACGATCCCCGAGGATTCGGCTTGTGGATATGCCGCGAAATTGCCAACCGGTTCGGTGGTCGCTTTCTCCTGGTCGCCGATTCGGCCACCGCGACCGAACTCTGTTTCTGTATCCCCAATCTCAATGCAAATGAGCAAGTCACTGTTACTCGTTGAAGACGATCCGATCATGGGCGAATCGCTGCAGCAGCGCTTCGAACTGGAGGGCTACCAGGTGGTCTGGTGCCGCCGCCTGGCCGAGGCCGCCGGCCGCATCGCCGAGCCATGGTCCGTGGTCATCAGCGACGTGCGCTTGCCCGACGGATTGGCCACCGACTGGTTTGCGGGTTTGCCGCCGGCAAGCCGTTCCATCCCGTGGTTCTTCCTGACCGGCTATGGCAGTGTGAATGACGCAGTGGCGGCCATCAGGGCGGGCGCTCGGGAGTACCTCACCAAGCCCTTCGAGATCGAACGCCTGGTGGAGCAAGTACATGGCTGCACCTCCGCCAGCCGACCTGAGGCCGACGAGGCCGTCCTGGGGGTATCGCAGTCGATGCGCAAGATCGAAGAAATGATCCGCAAGGTCGCGGGGCAGAAGTCTTCCGTGCTTCTCACGGGCGAATCGGGCGTAGGCAAGGAAGTGGCAGCGCAGTTCATCCACAGCCTGGATCCGAGCAAGGCCAAAGGCGACTTCGTTGCCGTCAACTGCGCGGCTGTGCCGGAGAACATGATGGAGGCGGAGTTTTTCGGGTACGAGAAAGGGGCTTTCACGGGGGCGCAGCGCGCGCACCGAGGCTTCATGGAACGCGCGCACGGCGGTACGCTGTTTCTGGACGAGGTGGGCGACCTGCCGCACCACATGCAGGCCAAGTTGTTGCGGGCTCTTCAGGAGCACTGCTTTTTCCGGCTGGGGTCGGAGCGCACCACCGTCAGCGACTTTCGGGTGATTGCCGCCACCAACCGCGACCTGTATGCAGACATGCTGGCCGGGTCATTCCGGGAGGATCTTTTCTATCGCCTGGCCGTCATCAATCTGCGATTGCCGCCGCTGCGTGAGCGGCCCGAAGACATCCGCTGGCTTGCCGAGCGCATGCTGGGTCAACTGACGGCAGAGCATGGTCGGGTGCTCGCAGTGTCGGAGCCGTTCATGCGTGACCTGATGGGGCGAACCTGGAAGGGCAATGCGAGGCAACTGCGCGCCTACCTGGAGCAGGCAGTCGTTCTCAGTGACAAAGGCGTCATCGATTTACCGCTGGACGCGGAATCGCCGGCCACGCGAAATCCATCGCATGGGGCTGAGGACGAGGCGGGGGGGTTTGTGCCCCTGCAGGCAGTGGTGGAGGAGGCAGAACGCCGCCACATACAGCGCGCACTTCAGCGTGCGGACGGTAGTGTGTCTGGCTCGGCTGAGCTTTTGGGCATCAGCCGCAAGACGTTGTGGGAAAAGATGAAGCGGTTCAAGGTGGTGGGCATGGACACCCCGAAGGTATCTTCCTGATCTGCCAACTGCCTATTGATCCGGCGCGGTTTATTCCAGAGTATCGATAGCGTTGTCCCTCAGCTTGCCCAGGGCTTGGGCAACCTCAGCCCGAAGGGGCTCATGAATAAATCCCGCCGGATCAATAAAGGTACGAAAATGGCCGCAAACCATAGTGCGGCTCCGATGGCGATCCATAGCACCACGATGAGGGCAGCGCCAGCGCGGCTGGTGGGCTTTGCACCATTCGACCTGATCCAATCGTCGGCTTGGCCGCTACACTCCGCAAGTACCTCCGGCGGCAGCAACTTGATGGTGATCCAGATCAGACCAGTTAGTAGCAGGACATCATCAAGGTATCCAAGGATCGGAATGAAGTCGGGAATCAGGTCCATCGGACTCAACGCCTATGCGACCACAAACAGCGCAAGCGCCTTGGCGTACCAAGGCATGGCGGGATTTAGAGTGCGAACAACAGCGTCACGCCATCTCGTTTGATGCGCTTGGCCCACCCCTTCAGCTTGTTGGCTACTTCCATCGGAGAAAGCATGTCACAGATACCCTTCAGAGCTCGCTTGCAGTAATGCGGCCTTTGCGCGCGCGGCGCATGAGCAGGTAGGCGGCGGGGACAACGAACATGGACAGCAATGGGGCGGTGATCATTCCGCCGACCATGGGTGCGGCGATGCGCTGCATCACTTCCGATCCGGTACCCGTTCCCCACATGATGGGCAGCAGGCCCGCCAGAATCACGGCGACCGTCATGGCCTTGGGGCGCACTCGCAGCACGGCGCCCTCGCGGATGGCATCCAGCAGGTCTGCAGGTTCGGTCCGTTGCTGGTCTATCCGGTCCTGCCAGGCGTGCTTTAGGTACAGCAGCATGATCACGCCGAACTCAGCCGAGACCCCGGCCAGCGCAATGAAGCCCACCGCGCCAGCGACAGAGAGGTTGTAGCCCAGCAGATACAGCAGCCAGATACCCCCCACCAGGGCGAATGGCAGCGTGGCCATGATGAGTAGCGCTTCCCCGATGCTGCGGAAGGTCAGGTACAGCAGAACGAAGATGATGAGCAGTGTGAATGGCAGCACCACCTTCAGCTTGGCCGTGGCGCGTTCCAGGAATTCGAACTGGCCGGACCAGGAAACCGAATAGCCCGCAGGCAGCTGAACCTCCTGTGTGACGGCCTTTTGCATGTCCTGGACGGCGGAGCGCAGGTCCCGGCCACGGATGTCCACGTAGACCCAGCCCGACAGCCGGGCGTTTTCACTGCGGAGCATGGGCGGGCCATCGGAGATTCGCACATCCGCCACGTCGGACAACAGCAGGCGTGCGCCCTGGGGACTGACGATGGGCAGGCTGCGCAGCTTTTGCAGTGAATCGCGTGTTTCCCGGGGATATCGGACGTTGATGGGAAAGCGCTGCAGGCCTTCGACCGTCTCGCCGATGTTCTCGCCGCCCACGGCCGAGGCAATGACCGACTGCACGTCAGCAATGTTCAGCCCAAACCGGGATGCCGCGTCGCGGCGGATGTTCACGTCCACGTAGCGTCCGCCGGTGAGCCGCTCGGCCAGGGCGCTGGAGACGCCCGGCACGCCTTTGAGCACCTTCTCGATCTGTGTCGTGATGCGGTCGATTTCTGCCAGGTCCGTTCCGGCGACTTTGACCCCCACCGGGCTCTTGATCCCGGTGGCCAGCATGTCGATGCGGTTGCGGATCGGTGGTACCCAGATGTTGGCCAGGCCCGGCACCTTGACGATGCGGTCGAGTTCTTCCACCAGCTTGTCCTGCGTCATGCCAGCTCGCCACTGCTCGCGCGGCTTGAACTGGATCGTGGTCTCGAACATCTCCATCGGCGCGGGGTCAGTAGCGGTCTCGGCGCGACCGGCCTTGCCATAGACGCTCGCCACTTCGGGCACCGTCTTGATCAGCCGGTCTGTCTGCTGCAGGAGTTCGGAGGCCTTGCCTGCCGACAAGCCCGGCAAGGCCGTGGGCATGTACAGCAAGTCCCCCTCGTCGAGCCTTGGCATGAACTCGCCCCCGATGTGCTGCAGCGGCCACAAGCTGATGACCAGGACGGCGCCGGCAATCGCCAGCGTGAGCTTGGGCGCACGCAACACGCCATTGAGCAAGGGCTGGTAGACAGCGATTAGAAGGCGATTGAGCGGGTTGGCCCGTTCCTGGGGTATGCGCCCACGGATGAGGTAGCCCATCAACACCGGGATGAGCGTCACCGACAGGCCCGCCGCGGCCGCCATGGCGTAGGTCTTGGTAAATGCCAGCGGGGCGAACAACCTGCCTTCTTGCGCTTCCAGCGTGAAAACGGGGATAAAGGACAGTGTGATGATTAACAGGGAGAAGAACAAGGCGGGGCCCACTTCGGCCGCCGAGTCTCCGATCACGCGCCAGCGCTCCTCGCCTTCGAGTTTCTCGTCGGGGTGGGCGTGTGCCCAATGTTCCAGGTGCTTGTGGGCGTTTTCTATCATGACCACGGCGGCATCGACCATGGCGCCGATGGCGATGGCGATACCGCCCAGCGACATGATGTTGGCGTTGACCCCCTGATAGTTCATGACGATGAACGCGGCCAGGATCCCAAGGGGCAGCGAGATGATGGCAACGAATGCCGAGCGCAGGTGGAACAAGAAGACCAGGCACACGGCGGCTACGACCAGGAACTCCTCGAGCAGCTTGAACGAGAGATTCTTCACGGCGCGCTCGATCAGGCTGGAGCGGTCGTACACCGGGATGATTTCCACGCCTTTGGGCAGGCTGGCCTGCAGGGACTTGAGCTTGGCCTTGACCGCCTCGATGGTCTCCAGCGCGTTCTTGCCCGATCGCATGACGATGATGCCGCCAGTGGCCTCGCCTTCGCCGTCCAGTTCGCCGATGCCGCGGCGCATCTCAGGGCCCAACTGGATGCGCGCCACGTCGCCCAGGCGCACGGAGACGCCCGCTGGTGTGGTCATGAGCGGTATCTGCCGGAAATCATCCAATGACTGCAGATAGCCCGAAGCGCGCACCATGTACTCGGCTTCCCCCAGCTCCAGCACCGAGCCGCCGGCTTCCTGGTTCGCCCTTTGCACGGCTTCGGTGATGCGCGTGTGGGGGATGGCATAGGCGGCCAGCTTGTCGGGGTCCAGCACGATCTGGTACTGGCGCACCATGCCCCCCACGGAGGCGACTTCCGCGACGTTGGGCACGGTCTTGAGCTCGTACTTAAGGAACCAGTCCTGCAGGGCCCGCAACTGGCCAGAGTCCATGGTGCCGCTGCGGTCGGTCAGGGCGTATTGGTAGATCCATCCCACGCCGGTGGCATCGGGGCCGAGCGAGGCCTTGGCTGCGGTCGGCAGCCTGGACTGCACCTGGTTGAGGTACTCCAGCACGCGCGAACGCGCCCAATAGGGGTCCGTGCCGTCCTCGAACAGCACATACACGAACGAGTCCCCAAAAAACGAATAGCCGCGCACGGTCTTCGCCCCCGGTACCGACAGCATCGTCGTGGTCAGCGGATAGGTGACCTGGTTCTCAACAATCCGCGGCGCCTGGCCCGGATAGGTCGTGCGGATGATGACCTGCACGTCCGACAGATCGGGCAGCGCGTCCAGCGGCGTCCTGAGCAAGGCGTGAACGCCCCAGGCGCCAACGACCAGCGTGGCCAGCAGTACCAGGAAGCGATTGGCGATAGACCAGCGGATCAGCCGGGCGATCACTTTGTGGCTCCTGGCGAGGGCGCAGGCATCGGTGATACCCGCGTGAGCTGGGGCATTCCTTCCTTGTCCATGAAGAATTCAATCGTAACGTGATCGCCTTTCTCCAAGTTGCGCGGCAGTGCGTTCGGTGGCGGCGGTTTGAACTCCATGGTCATCGGCCCCCATTGGATGGACGGAATGGGCCCATGCGACAGCAGGATGGAATCCTTGTCGATGGCCACGATCTGTGCCTCGCCCTCATGGCGTGGCGCGGCGACGCCAGTGCCCTGTGCAGGCGCTTCGTTCAGGCGGGCTTCCACCCCTTTGAGGCTGGCCTCGGAGTCGATCAGAAACTGCGAGGACACCACCACACGCTGGCCAGCCTGCAGGCCGCTCTTGATCTCGGTCTGGCCGCCGAACTCGACACCGGCCTGGACCTCCACTGGTCTGAACCTGCCGTTGTCCTCGGCAACCATCACCACCGTGCGCTTGCCGGTCTGGATCACGGCTTCGGTCGGGATCAGTAGCGCGTTTTCACCCTGCTCGTCCATGAACTGCATCGAGACGAACATGCCGGGCACCAGCCGCAAGCCGGAGTTGGCCAACTCCAGGCGTGCTTTTAGGGTGCGCGTACTGGCGTTGACGTCGGGCAAGATGGCCTGAACCCGGCCTTCGAACTTGACGCCGGGCGCCGCAGGGCTTTGGGCCCGCGCCATCGCCCCCGGCCGTACCAGCGCCGCCTGGCTTTCTGGAACCTCGGCATTGGCCCATACGGTGGACAGACCGTTGATCCGAAACAGCGGCGCCCCAGCCATGACGGTCATCCCCTCGCGCGCCGACAGTTCCACTACCACGCCAGCAATGGGCGAGAAGATCGTGGTGCGGGCTTGTGCCTTGCCGGTGCGCTCCACCAGCGCGATCTGCGCGTCGTTCATGCCGACCAGCCGCATGCGCTGGCGCGCTCCATCGATGAGGCCTGCGAGGTCGCTGCCGGGCATGCGCTTGAGGGACAGGAACTCCTCCTGCGCAGAGACCCATTCGGGCACGAAGAGTTCGGCCAGGGGCTGCCCCTTGGCGACCCGGTCCAGCGTGGCGCGCACATGCAGCCGTTCGACATAGCCGGTGGCGCGGGCCTGCACTGTGGCCTGGTCGCGCTCATTGAAGGCAATGCTGCCAACGGCATTCACCTGCGGCGCCAGCTTGCCCTCGGAGACGATGGCGGTTCGAACTCCCAGGTTCTGCTGGATGCGAGGGCTGACGGTGACCTTGCCCTGGTCGGCATCGCCGTCCGCATACACGGGCACCAGCATCATGTCCATGAACGGGGACTTTGCGGGCTTGTCGAACTTGTTGCCCGGCACCATGGGGTCGTGGTAGTACAGGATCCTGCGTCCGTTGGCCGGGTCGGTCTGCCCGGCCTGGATGCCTGCTGCCATGTGGCGCCGGGTGGCGTCCTCGCCTTCGGCAATCCCCTGAGGCACCGCTCCTGTCGGTGCCGGTGAAGCAGCCTGTGTGGCTGCATCGGTTGGAGTTGGCGCACTTGTGCCGGAGGCGGCCATGCTGGCGCCGCGCCGCATCCCTATTTCAAAAGCAGCATAGCCGCCGGCGACCAAGGCCAGCACCAGGGTGGAGACCACGAGGATTTGGGAGTTTTTCATGGCTTTTCCTGGCGAGATGTGGGGAGGCTGTCGCTGGGGGACAGGAAATTCAACTGGGCCCAGCTCTTGGCGGTCTCCATTTCGACGGCGAGCGCCTGCATGCGGGCGTCGATCTCATCGCGGCGTGCAGCCAGGGCAGCAGCCAAGTCCACCTTGCCCGTGCGGTATGCCGTCAGAGCCGCCTGTGCGCGCTGTTCGGCCAGGGGAATGAGCTGTTCCCGATGGCGATGGACACGGCTTTTGCCGGTTTGCCAGTCGTTGAGCAGACTGCGCACCTCGGCCTCGTGGCTTCGCAGCATGTCCTCGTACTTGGCGCGCGCTTCATCGACCATGGACAGCTTGGCCGCGAGCTCACGGTCCTGGCGATTGGCCCTGTCCCATTGCAAGGGGATCGAGACACCGACGGAGAGCATGTTCGAGTAGGCAGTGCCGCGCTGGCTGTACATCACCTCGACGCTCCAGTCGGACCGTCTGTTGGCGTCGGCCAGCCGCGACTCGGTCTGGGCGGCATCCACCTGCGCCTTGAGCACGAGCAGATCGGGGTGGAGCGGGATGTGCTCCTGCAGCCTGCCGTCTTCAAGCCGGCTCGTCTGCCAGGCCGGTGCTTCGGTGGCCGGCCGCTCGGCGTCCGGGCCGACCCATCGGGCGAGGACCAGGGCGGCGTTTCGTTGCTGCCTGTCCACCGTGCTCAACCGGTCTTCCAGCAGGACGAGGGCCGACCGCGCTGCAAACACGTCGGCCTGGCTGCTTCGTCCAATACCAAAGCCGGACTCGGCCGCCTGAATCTGGAGCCTTGTTTCCTCGATCTGCCGCAGCACCAGGTCCCGCATCTGCTGGGTGTAATAGCGCTCGATCCACGCGAGGGCGGTGTCCCGCTGGAGGTTGGCCAGGCTCATCTGGCCTTGCGCGACGGAGAGATCGGCCTCGCGCTCGAAGCGCTCGGTGCGCAGTTGACGCTTTTGCGCGCCGGGCAGCTCCTGCATCACGCCGATGCGCCGCATGGTCATGAAGTCGCGCGACAGGCTCAGCCGGTCCGGCCCATTCAGCGGGAGGTTGTCCACGCCGAACTTGAGGACGGGGTCCGGCAATTGGCCCGCAGCGACGGCCATGTTCCGAGACGCGGCCGTAGAGGCTCGGTTGGCCACGAGTTGCTGCGACCGCGCGGCAGCCAGGGCCAGTGCTTCGCGCAGCGTCAGGGGTTCATCGGGCACGCCAGCCCAGGCACGCAGGCTCAAGGCTGCCGCCATGGCAGCAGCGGCCCACCGACGGGCCGAAATCAAACTAGACATGTCATCTCCAGACAACGAAGAACAAGCTGCCGGGGCACTCGAAGTGCCTCAGGCAACGCTCAGACGGTCTGGGATGTCAAATGCGAAAGCAGCAGTGCTGCACGGCTAAAGGCGGGGCCGTTGTGCGCTTCAAGAGCGGTGCCTGTGCGGGCGCACCTTCTGGCAGGTCCGGCGCAATGAAGGGTGTGTAGGCAATATCCGCCAGGGCAGCGGATGCCAGCGCAGGCAACTCGTACTTGTCCGCCGTTTGCTGGCTTGCCTGGCAGTGGGCCTGGCACAAATGAGGCTGCTCGTCGTCCATGCGCAGCGACATGGTCTCGGCGCATGGCATCCCAGCTTCGGCCATGGTCGCGACTTCGGCGACCCGTGAAGACTTCGCACCCGGGCAGGCGTAGCTTGCCACCGCCAGCTGCATGAACAGCAGGCTGATCAGTGCGAAAAACACTGTGGTCAGGCGGGTGCGGCGGTTGCGAGGCATAAGGATGAGTGTAATGGACTCCCTCGCTCCAAAGAAGTTTTATGCATCTCCATGAATGTGAGCGCACTTCGTCTCATGCCTCATTGCCAGTGCATCAGGGATGCGAGCACATCCGGAACTGGCGCACCGACACGGCGAAGCGCTCGACAGCAAGCAAGCCAGGCACCAACCCCGACGACATCAGGACGGCCACCAACTATGTAGCCTAAGCACTTGATGAATCGATGACGGGCAAGCCTGTGAGCAAGCCAAAGTCACAAGCCTACGGCTGCAGCATTCACTAAGGCTGGGGTGACAAGGTAAAGAATCAGTTTACTCCCGCCGGCTAGTCCTGGCCCGAAATTGCCATCCGCCATCGAGTGCAATCA
This sequence comes from uncultured Gammaproteobacteria bacterium, assembly GCA_947085645.1. GTDB lineage: Bacteria > Pseudomonadota > Gammaproteobacteria > Burkholderiales > Burkholderiaceae_C > Acidovorax. The sequence goes on along the minus strand of CAMTXG010000037.1, from coordinate 18,402 downwards.
TCACCTCCCTCGACTCTCACTGCGATACTGCCCATGCACTGCCTATACGCAGACGATTGCATCAACATGCACTAGAGCCCGGACGAATGCAACCCATGAGAGATACGCTGGAACGGCATCAGATTTGGATCTACCTGGGGACGATCGTTTTTGCTGCTGTCGTCGCGTTCAGTGTTCCAGGAACTGCGGCTTTGGAAGGCGCCATCAACCCAGCTCTGGCCTTGATGCTGTATGTGACGTTCCTACAGGTTCCCATGGCGGAACTCAAACATGCATTTGGGAAGGTGCGGTTCCTTACGAGTTTGCTGGTCGCCAACTTTGTGCTCATCCCTGTGCTTGTCGGACTGCTGATTCAGCTACTACCGGCCGACCCCATGCTTCGGCTAGGGGTGCTGCTTGTGCTGCTCGCGCCCTGCATCGACTACGTTGTGACCTTTGCCCATGTGGGCCGGGCTGATGCGAGACTGCTGCTGGCCGCAACTCCGGTCTTGCTTATCGCACAGATGGTGTTGCTGCCAGGTTATCTGGGTGTTTTCCTTGGCGGGGAGGCTGCCCGCCTGGTCAGGGTGGGGCCTTTCATCGATGCCTTCGTCTGGCTAATTGCACTGCCTTTGGTTCTGGCTGCTGCCACGCAGTTCTGGGCTACCAAGAGCAAGAGGGGAGCACGCGCCTCCACGGCGCTAGGTTTGTTGCCGGTGCCAGCGACCGCCGTGGTGTTATTTACGGTGATTGCGGCAATGGTTCCCCAGTTGGGACCCGCCATCGACTCAGCGCTGCGCGTGGTGCCGATTTACGTCGCGTTCGCCGTCCTGGCTCCGTTGATCGGTTGGGCGGTGGCGCAGCTGTTCAAGTTGGAAGCACGTGCGGGACGCTCGGTTGCGTTCAGCGCCAGTACCCGCAACTCGCTCGTGGTGCTCCCGCTTGCACTGGCTGTGCCTGGAGCGATACCCATTTTGCCTGCGGTGATCGTCACACAGACTCTGGTGGAGCTGTTGGCTGAACTAATTTATGTGCGATGGATGCCTAAACTGGTCCGCTCATAGGTCAGCACGATTTTCCGACGTGTTCAGGTTCGGCAGCGCGATCCGCCTCGACGCATGAAATTTTCAGCGACAGCTTCTCCGACCCGTTGCTTGGAAACCAGTGGCCACTCTAGTGAGCGTCGAGGGCGGCACGCTCCGGGATAAATCACGATGGGTCATTCGTTCAGGCGACAAATGGACCATCGCCGCCAAGCTGCGCCTGTTGGTCTCACCTCTGCAGGCACGAAGTTCGCGCACAACCGCGTCCAAGCGCTCGTCTACAACACGCGGCGGGCCTGGCCAGAAAATTTCCCGAAGAGGCGTGAGATCTACTGCGTTCGCCATCTCCAGTAGCCGCACCGTCAGGTCGGGTTCGAGCGCCAGAGCCGGTTAATGCGGCCGCAATCGCAGCGCCGCCGCCTCAGGCGCCAGCGCATCAAGGTAAATCGAGAGCACCACGCCGCCGCTCAGCTTGTGGCGCATCCCGGCCGGGACCACCAGTGCCCGGCCTTGGCGGTTACCGGCCGGTGTCTCCACAGTCACCGCCCCATCCAGACCCACCGTGATTTGGTGGGCAAGGTGTTGGTGCCAGTCGTGCGCGCCATCGCTTCCGCGGAACACACGCCGATCCCTGGAGCAATCCAAGCGCTACCTGCCCAGGAGATGCCAACCGAATCCAACTGCTTCAAGCACTCGGCTTTGGAGTACGCGCCCCCTGCGGGGGCCTGCGGTGCCCGATCGAATGAACCTCCGAGGACTTGCGGACGTTGACTTTCTTTAGGCCATCCAGAATGCCGCATTCGGCCGCCACTCCATCGCATTGCTCCCGGAGCAACTTCAGTTCCTTCTGCAGTTCCTTCAGGTCGCGAATACGCTGAGCTACGTGCTCGATGTGCTCATCCAATACATCATTGACGGCATGGCAGTTCTCCAGGGGCGCATCCTGGAAGCGCAGCAGAGCGCGAATCTCATCGAGCGTCAAGTCGAGCGATCGGCAGTGCCGGATGAAGGCGAGCCGTTCCAGGTGCTCATGCCCGTAGAGGCGGTAATTGCAGCCGCTGCGCGCAGGCTCTTTCAATAGGCCCTCGCGCTCATAGAAGCGAATGGTTTCCGCCTGCGTCTGAGTTGCTTTCGCGAGTTCGCCGATCTTCATGGGTAGGCCCTTTCCAGCAGAAGTATAGCGTCTAACCTTAACGTCTCTGCAGGGTTTGGGATCCCCAGTGGCCGCACCCATGCACCTCACTTGTTCGGCGCACACGCGGGCGATGGCCGCGCAGGTACACCACAAAAAGTTACTCGCGTGTGACAAGCGACAGGCCGCGCATACTTATTCCTGCCTCATGGAGCGGTCGATTGGGCCCCAGGCGTGCATACGCTCCCAGCCGGGCGGAGTCGATTGGCCCAGCTTAAGCAGCCGGCAGCGGATGTGCGCGGATCGATCACAGGTCCTGCACTACGCACCGTTCAAAAGGAGCTTGGCGTCCGATGCCAGCGCCTCGGCTCCAGCGGCATACCGTGCATACAGTCGAAGGCGGCCACGCGGGTCATAGACGAAACTGGCCGCTGTATGGTCCAGCGTGTACGAGGTAGGCGACTGCCCCGCATTCTTGCGGATGTGAATCTTGAACTCTTGTACCAACTGTTCAAGCTGTCCCGAATCTGGCCGCAATGCCACAAAGGCCGGGTCGAAATTGGCCATGTAGGACCTCAGCACCTGCGGGTTGTCCCGTTCGGGGTCGACCGTGACGAAGATCGCTCGAAGCTTGACGCCGTCCGGGCCCATTAACTTCTTGGCCTGCACGATCTCGGCCAATGTAGTGGGACACACGTCTGGACACTGAGTGAACCCGAAGAAGACGACGACAACTTCGCCTTTGAAATCCTTGAGGCTGCGCGGCACGCCATTGTGATCGAGTAAGCGAAAGTCACCTGCATAGCCCGCGCCGGTGATGTCAATCAACTTGAAAGGGCTGGCAATCGAATAAGACCTGGACTGCACAAGAAGTGCAGTCGGCACGGCGACCAGCGCAGAAATCCCGAGCACCGCGGCGACGCGCCTGCGCTCAACCTTTGCGTCCCGCGGCCCGCGCGACGCTTGGTGAACCTTGCGGGGACCGGAGCTGCTCATGCCTCGTCTCGAGTTTGTGGTTGGCTCGACACGGTGAAAGATGCCAGCACCAGACAAGCCGCACCCAAGGTGATGGCGATATCTGCCACATTAAACGCTGGCCAGTGCCAGCCGGCGAGGTGGAAATCCAGGTAGTCGATTACATGGCCACGGAGGGCACGATCGAAAGCATTGCCCAGCGCGCCTCCCAGGATCAGACTGAAGGCCAGCGACTCGCTGCGTGGTCGAGGTTGCCGCAACATCCAGATCAACCAGACGGAAGCCGCGACTGCGATGGCCAAAAAGAACCAGCGTTGCCATCCGCCGGCGCCGGCAAGGAAGCTGAAGGCCGCGCCGGGATTCAGCACATGGACCAGGTTGAAAAAAGGCGTGACTGAATGGGACCAGCCAAGGGCCGTGGTAGCGTCGATGGTGCTTTTGGTGGCCTGGTCGAGGGCGAAGACGGCGAAGGCGAGCGAGAACCAGAGAGTTTGTCGATGGGGTTGCATATTCACTTGGTGGGATTGGGTCCGGGGACATTTCGAGCTTCAGTTCGACGGCGCTTTCAACATCTCCCCGACTCGTCTGTCGGCCAGCAGGTCCGCCAATAGCGGCGTGCTGGCAGTCTCAGCGAAGGCAACGAGGATAGGCACCAGTGCCATCTCCAACGCCTGGAAAAGCATGGCGTCGAGATGGTGTCGGACGTGCAAACTGAGGGTGGCGTCATGCTGCGCACCGGGCGATTAAGGTGTCGACACAATCAATACGGTGCCGGGCTGCGGTAAGCGTCATCGCGTGGTCCGCCACGCCTTAGCGGCTCGCTTCAACGACACGGCCCATCCATAGGTTGCCACAACGCAAGCGCCCCCAAGCAGGAAGCCGGCAACAATATCCGCCGGAAAATGCGCCCCCAGCGCCACGCGGGACCAGCCAACGGCTGCCGCCAATGCGAGCAGAAAGACTCGGAAAGGCCAGGGGCCCAGCGGCCACAGGCAGCCGACGACGGCGCCCGTGTACACAGCATGGCCGCTGGGAAACGTATAGAGGCTGTCGGGTGCGCCGAGCACCCAAACCATGTCACTGGCATAGAGGTCCGACGGCCGGGGAAGCGCAAACGCGACCTTTGCCGTCCAGGCCAGGAGCATGGCGACCAGGAAGCCGACCCCGAACCGGAACGGTGCCAGCGCGGCAGGTTCGGAGCGCTTGACGGCCTGCCATCCCAGCAGCAATACGCCCATGACTGGCGCGCCCCAGTAGCTGCCGATTGCAGAGAGCGCACGAGCCAGGCCGATCCAGTCTGCCGACACGGATCGGTTGGTCCACAGCATCAGCTGGGTGTTGAGACCGCCCCAGTCGTACGCCCAGTGCCGCAGCAGTCCCATGTCGCCAGCGCCCATATCGATCAGGCGCCGCGCGTTTTCAGCAGCCGCAGGCCGTTGAACACCACCAGCAGGCTCGCTCCCATGTCAGCGAACACCGCCATCCACAGCGTCGCGGTGCCCGTCATTGCCAGCACCAGGAACACTGCCTTGATGCCCAGTGCCAATACGATGTTCTGCTTCAGGATCGCCCCCGTCTTTCGGCTCAGGCGGATGAACTGCGGGATCTTGCGCAAGTCGTCGTCCATCAACGCGACGTCGGCCGTCTCGATCGCAGTGTCGGTACCTGCTGCCCCCATCGCGAACCCGATGCTGGACTTCGCGAGCGCCGGTGCGTCGTTGATGCCGTCTCCGACCATGCCCACCGTGCCGTGGGCGGCAAGTTCAGCATCGATGGCCTTGAGTTTGTCTTGCGGCAGCAAGCCGCCGCGCGCATCGTCGATACCCACATCGCGGGCGATCACGCTGGCCGTCTGCTGGTTGTCGCCGGTCAGCATGACCGTGCGCACGCCTAGAGCGTGCAACTCGCCGATCGCCTCACGGCTGGAGTCGCGGACGGTGTCCGCCACCCCGATGACGGCCAAAGCCTCGTTCTGACTGGCGATGGCGATGGCGGTCTTTCCCTCCCCCTCAAGCTTCTTCAGCGCGGTTTCCGCGGGCGCACTGCCGATCCCCAGTTCCTGCAGCAGCCTGTGGCTGCCGAGGTAGTACCACTGTCCGGCCACGCGGCCCTTGACACCGCGTCCGGTGAGCGACTCGAAATCGTCCACCTCCGCCAGCGCCTGACCGCGCTTGTCACGCCAGTGCGCGGCTACAGCGCCCGAAACCGGATGGTCGGAACGGGCGGCCAAGCTGGCCGCCAGGCGCAGTGCCTCGCCCTCATCTGACGCGATGCGCACGACGTCGGTGACGACCGGCTTGCCTTGCGTGATGGTGCCGGTCTTGTCCAGAGCGAGCGATCGGAGCTGGCGGCCTTGCTCCAGATAGGCGCCACCCTTGATCAGGATCCCGCGGCGCGCCGCCGCGGCAAGGCCGCTCACCACCGTCACCGGCGTGGAGATGACCAAGGCGCAGGGGCAGGCGATCACCAGCAGCACCAGCGCCTTGTAGACCCAATCCATCCAGGCGCCCCCGAAGAAAAGGGGCGGCACCAACATGACCGCCAACGCCACCGCAAAGACCGCCGGGGTATATACCTTGGCGAACTGGTCGATGAAGCGCTGGGTGGGCGCGCGGCTACCCTGGGCCTCTTCAACCGCCTTGATGATGCGCGCCAGCGTGGAGTGCGTGGCCTCGGCCGTCACCCGATAGACGAAGGAGCCGGTTTCGTTGATCGTTCCGGCGAACACGGTGTCGCCAGTGGCCTTTGCCACCGGGATGCTCTCCCCCGTGATGGGGGCCTGGTTGACCGCCGACTGGCCGCTTTCCAGAATGCCGTCCAGCGGGATGCGTTCGCCCGGCCGGATGCGAACGAGCTGGCCCACGGCCACTGTTTTGGCGGGCACCTCCAGCCAAGTGCCGTCGGGCTGCTGCACGGTGGCTTGCTCCGGCGCCATCGCCAGCAGGCCCCGGATCGCGTTGCGGGCGCGGTCCAGCGACAACACTTCGATCACCTCGGCCAGCGCGAACAGGAACATCACCATCGCCGCCTCGGGCCACTGCCCGATGAGGATCGCGCCGGTCACCGCGATCGACATCAGCGCGTTGATGTTGAGGATGCCGCTTTTGAGCGCCAGCCAGCCCTTCTTGTAGGTGGGCCAGCCGCCGGTGGCGATGGAGACCAGCGCCAGGCCGATCACCGGCCAGGCAGAGTCATTCCCCGTACTGAATGCGATGGCTTCGGCCACGGCGGCGCTCACGCCGGACACGGCCATCAAGCCCCACTGGCGCTTGCTGACGGACGGTTTCGGTGATTCCTGGGTGTCAGCACCGCCTGCATCCGGCACAGCCTTCATGCCGATCGAGTGCAAGGCGGACTCCAGGTCAGCGGGCGAAATGGTGTGCGACACCGTCAGCTTGCGCTGCATCAGGTTGAAGTCCAGAGACTGAACCCCCGGCATGTGCTGCAGCTTGTCGCGGATCAGGCCTTCTTCCGTCGGGCAGTCCATGTTCTCGATCCGATAGACGCTGCGCTGCGCGCCGCCGGGGGCGGATCCAGTCGCCTCTGCCGGCGGCAAGCCGATGTCCTTCAGCGCGGTGACGATCGTCTCGGTCGACAGCAAGGCGTGCCGCACGGTCAGCTTTCGCTGCATCAAATTGAAATCGAGGCTGTCGATCCCCTGGAGCGAACCCAGCCGCTTGCGGATCAGGCCCTCTTCCGTGGGGCAGTCCATCTTTTCGATGCGGAAGGTGTTGGTGCGCAAAGTCGCGCCTGCGGATGCAGCGGGCGTTGGCTCAGGTAGCTGCGCGTCCGCCGGCGGCATGCCAATCTCTGTCAGGGCCCTGACAACTGAGTCCGTCTCCGTCAGCCGGTGGACGACAGTTAGCCGGCGCTGCGGCAGGTCGAATTCCAGGTCCTCGATGCCGGCCATGCCTTGCAAGCGCTCGCGCACCTGCCGCTCCTCATTGCGGCAATCCATCTTCGGCACATCGAAGGTGGATCGGATTGAGACCTCAACTGGCTGGCGCGGGGTCGCGGGCATGCCCAGTGCCGCGAGCGCATCGATGATCGCAACCGAATCGGGCAACCGGTGTTCGACCGTCAGGACACGCTGCGCGAGGTCGAAGCGCAAGCCCTCGACGCCGGCGATCTGGCCCAGGCGCTCGCGGATTTGCGCGACTTCGTTCTTGCAATCCATGCGCGAAACGTGGAAAGCTTCCGTGTGCACTTCTTCCAGACCTGAGGGCGGCAATCCAAGTTTTACGAGCGCCGCGGTCACGGGCGAAACGTCGTCAAGCCGGTGCGTCACGGTCAGTCGATGTTGCTGCAGGTCGAACCCGAGCGCTACGACCCCCGCAATCTGGCCCACGCGTTGCCGGATCTGGCGCTCTTCGCTCGGGCAATCCATCTTCTCGATGTAGAAGACGGTGTCGGTCGCAGGCCGTCCCGAGCCCACCAGCGGCTCGCGGGCCAGCGATTCACATGCGGCCGTACCGCACGATTTTGTGCTGCTGGAATCCATCGCTTGACTCTCCATTTTTCTCGATGAGGGCACGATATACCTTGTAGTCGCTTCAGGGTCAAGCGGGGATCACAGCGTCCCATAGCTGTGGAGTCCAGACAAAAACATGTTCACGCCCAGAAATGCGAAGGTGGTCACGGCAAGGCCGATCAGGGCCCACCAAGCGGAAACGTTGCCGCGCAGCCCCTTGATCAGGCGCATGTGCAGCCACGCCGCATAGTTCAGCCAGACGATCAGCGCCCATGTCTCCTTCGGGTCCCAGCTCCAGTAGCCGCCCCAGGCTTCAGCGGCCCACAGGGCACCCAATACCGTGGCCACGGTGAAGAATGCGAACCCGACGGCAATGGCCTTGTACATGACGTCGTCGAGCACCTCGAGGGAGGGAAGCCGCGAGGCGATGCGTCCCCGCGCCAGCATGATGCCCGCGATGATCAGGGAAGACGCGCCGAAGTAGACCGGCCAGAATGCCCCGCCGGTATCGGCACCGCGCCGGAAGACGAGTGGCTCCAGGCACAGCGCGATGCCCAGCAGCCAGAGGGGGGCGAGCTTGTACCAGCGAGTCTCGCCGGCCTGCTGCTTGATAAGGTAGGCGAACGCCACCATCGCAGCCAGGGCGAAAGTGCCGTATCCAACGAAGTTGGCCGGCACATGAACCTTCATCCACCAGCTCTGCAGCGCCGGCACCAGTGGCTGGATCTCGTGCTGCTCGCGCACGAGCGTGTACCACAGCAGGAATCCCACCGCCGCACTGACGATCAGCATCACGAAGGCGCCCAGCGAGCGGGTTTCGTAGCGATCCTCGAAGTAAAGGTAAAACGCCGCGGTCATCCAGCTAAACAGAACGAATACCTCGTAGAGGTTACTCACCGGAATGTGGCCGATGTCCGGTCCCATCAGGTGGCTTTCGAACCAGCGCACCATCGTTCCGACGAGAGCCATCGTCACGGCCGCCCACGCTAGCCCGCTTCCGAGCCGGTCGAAGCCGACGGCGCGCGTCGACAGCATGCCGACCCAGTAGAACGCCGTGCTCATGAAAAAGAGCAGGCTCATCCACAAAATCGCCGACTGGCTCGAGAAGAAATACTTGAGCCAGAAAACGGACTCGGCGCGCTGCAGGTCGCCCTGGTAGGACATGCATGCCAGCACCGATACGATCGCTACGCTGGCGATGAGCGCCCGCAGCGGCCGCCAGAACCAGCCCAGCCAGATCACAGCCGGCACGGACAACGCGAGGATCGCCTTCTCGTAGATGTCCATGTGAGCCGCGTATGCGGCAAAAGCGTAACCGCCCGCGGCGGCGGCGAAGGCGGCGAAAAGCCAATCGAGCGCGTTGCGGCGCGCGAAGAAGCCCTCGTTGAGACTGAGGGCGTAGGTCGCGGTGGAGGCGGTCATTTGGTGCTAGATGGAATTACTTGAGGCGGAAGCAAGCTACTCGCGGGAAGCCTTGCGGGCGTGCTCGAGGATTTCCCTGCCGCCATTGGCGGCGAACAGTGCCGAGACAACGCCCAGGACCAGGTCCGGCACGTTCGAGCCAAGCCAGAGAACGAGCAATCCACTGACGAGGATCGCCATGTTCACGATCGAGTCGTTGCTGGTAAAAATGGCGGACGCCTTGAAATTGACGTCTTCGCCCTTATGGCGCTTGAGCAGGCGCAGGCAATAGACGTTGATGGCCGCGTTCACCCCGGCCATCACCATCATGGCGGGCCCGATCGGCGCTTCCGAACCCATGAACCTGCGGATGACCTCGGCGACAAGAAGTACTGACAAGCCGATCAAGAGCCACCCGGACAGGCGGGCCGCCACCACCTTGGCGCGCACGCTGCGGCCGACCGCGTAGATGCCCACGGCATAGACCGACGCATCCGCCAGGTTGTCCAGCGCCGCGCCGATCAGCGCGGCGGAGGACGCCCATACGCCGACGCCCATTCCGAGCGCGCTTTGCGCCAGGTTGATCAGTAGCACATACAGCAGGATCCTGCGGTCCTGGGCGTTGCTGGACGCCAGGTCCATCGCGGCAAATTCGTCGTCGTCGTCCACTATCTGCCCTTGCGCGCCAAGTCGAGCAGGTACTCGGCCACCGAGAGAGACTTGGCGTTCGATCCCGCCAGCGAGCCGGATGTGAGCCAGCGGCCGTTCACGCCGATCGACGGTGTGCCTTCGATGGCGTAGCCGCCCACCAGCGCAGTGGCCTGCTTCACCTTCGCCACGACGCCGAAAGAGTCCAGCACCTGGAGGAAGCGAACACGGTCCACGCCATGGGCCGCAACGAAGGTCCCGATCTGATCGGGCGTGTCGAGCTTTCTACGTTCGACGTGAAGGGCTGCGAACACTTTCGCGTGCAGTTGCTCCACCAAACCCATCGCCTCGATCGCGAAGTACAGATTCTGGTGGATCACGAGTTCGTCTCGAAACGCGACGGGAATTCGTCGGAAAAGAACGTCACGCGGCAGCTTTTTCTGCCATGCGTCGATCATGGGTTCGAAGGCGTTGCAGTGTCCGCAGCTGTAAGCGAAAAATTCCAGAACCTCCACCTTGCTCGCGTCGCGCGTGGGCTGCCGCGACTGCAGGACCAGATAGTTGCGGCCTTCCACGGGACGATCCTGCGCAAACGCAGGGACGTTCCATGCGAAGGGACCCAAGAGAGATGCGGCAAAAAGTCTTCGTTTCATGAGGTCAGGAGGATGCTCAATGCATGGACCCTCTATTTAAAACCATCTAGTCGGTACAAGGTCAAGCCATCCACTCAGGAACCACGTGACCAGGGAGAGATTGGAAGGCTGAATCAAGCGCTGCCTAGAATGTCCCTCCGCACTTCACGACGACGGATATGCAAATGGAAAAACAACAACCCCTTGACGTCCTGGTCATTGGCGCCGGCTCCGGCGGCTACATCGCTTCAATCCGGGCCGGCCAGCTCGGCCTGAAAGTCGCATGCGTGGAGGCCAACCCTTACGCGGATCCGAAAGGAGAACCGCGCCCCGGCGGAACCTGTCTGAACGTCGGCTGCATCCCCTCCAAGGCGCTGCTGTCGTCGAGCGAAGAATTCGAGAACATCCAGAAGCACGCCCACGCGCACGGCATCCGCGTGTCGGGCGCCTCCATGGACGTGCCGGCGATGATCGCGCGCAAGGACGCGATCGTCACCAAGATGGCGCAAGGCATCGAATACCTGTTCCGAAAGAACAAGGTTGCCTATCTGAAGGGCCGGGCGACGATCCTCGGGCGGGCAGAGGGCGGCTTCAGGGTGTCCATCTCCCGATCGGGTTCGATTGAAGAGGTGACCGCTCGCAACCTGGTGATCGCAACCGGGTCCCTCCCGCGCCAGTTGCCCGGCATAGAAGTCGACAACGTGGACGTTTGCGACAACGCGGGCGCGCTGGACTTGCGCTCTGTTCCGGGCCGCATGGCAATCATCGGAGCCGGTGTGATCGGGCTCGAATTGGGATCGGTCTGGCGCCGGCTGGGTGCGCAGGTCACGGTCATCGAGGCGCTGCCACAGTTGCTGCCGATGTGCGACGGCGACGTGGCCCGCGAAGTACTGAAGCTGCTGACGGCTCAGGGCATGGATTTTCGCTTCGGCGCGCGAGTAACGGGCGTCGAACGGGCGAGCGACGGATCGCTAGGCCTCGCCTATCTCGACGCTAACGGCACGGCAGATTCCCTGGTTTGTGACAAGCTGGTGGTCGCGGTGGGCCGAGTCCCAACGACCTCAGGTCTCGGACTGGAAACTCTGGACGTCAAGAGAACCCCACGCGGCTTCATAGATGTGGACGCGCAGTGCCGCACGTCGGTCGACGGGGTTTATGCCATTGGCGACGTGGTGCGGGGGCCCATGCTGGCTCACAAGGCGGAAGACGAGGGTGTGATGGTGATGGAGTGCATCGCCGGGCAGGCGGGACACGTCAACTACGGCGCCATCCCGTCGATCATTTACACCAGCCCTGAGGTGGCCTGGGTGGGCCGCACCGAGCAGGAATTGAAGGATGCGGGAATTCCTTATCGGACCGGCAAATTCCCGTTCACTGCCAACGGTCGCGCACTTGGCAACGGCGACACTTCAGGGTTCGTGAAGGTATTGGCAGACCAAAAAACGGATGTCGTGCTGGGCGTTCACATCGTCAGCACGTATGCCTCAGAGATGATCGGAGAGGCGACGATGGCTATCGAGTTCAAAGCCTCGGCCGAGGACATCGGCCGTATCTCACACGCCCATCCAACTCTCTACGAGGCCATCCGCGAAGCTTCGCTGGCTGCTGGCACCGGGGCGCTCAATCTTTGAAGCTGTCTGCCTGAGCAGCCCTCAAAGCACCACTGTCGTGGATTCAAGACCCGACCATTTCGTTTGCGCAGGCAGTTCGCGCTTGTGACGGCTAGCGAGGTAGAAGCGTTCGATGATCGCCACTGTGGTTTCCGACACGGGCCGGCCTTCGAGGAATGCGTCGATTTCGGCGTAGGTAATGCCGAATGCCGACTCATCTGGAAGCTGAGGACGCAGGGTCTCCAGATCGGCGGTTGGAACTTTGCTGACAAGCTCAGCTGGTGCACCAAGGTGCGAGGCGAGCGCGCGCACGCGCCCTTTCGTCAGTCCCGAAAGCGGCGCCAGATCACACGCGCCGTCCCCGAATTTGGTAAAAAAGCCCATGAGCGCTTCCGCCGCATGGTCTGTGCCGACGACCAAGCCGCGTCGTGCTCCCGCGACCGCGTACTGCGCGATCATTCGTTGCCGCGCCTTGATGTTGCCGAGGACGAAATCTTCCTGGGAAGCATGCGCGAACGCGTGTCCCGACTCCTTCAGGTTCACGAGCATGGCATCTGCCGCCGGCCGGATGTTCACAGCAAGGACCTCATCAGGCTCGATGAACGTCAAGGCCCGCTGCGCATCCTGCTCGTCGGCTTGCAACCCGTAGGGCAGGCGCATCGCGACGAACCTGGAGCGCGCACCTTGGGAGCGAGCTTTTGCGACGGCGAGCTGGCACAAGCGACCCGCTACCGTCGAATCGACTCCTCCGCTGATGCCTAGGACGAAGCAGTCTAGCTGTGACCAGATAAGGTAAGTAAGAAGAAAATCGATGCGGCGCTCCGCCTCCGCATTGACTTCGAAACTGGTTGTGACGCCAAGCTCACGTGCAATGGCGGTCCGGTCAAGTTGCATAGCTACTCCTCAATGAAAGCGGGATGGCGTACTACGCTGGCGCGGCCCCTGAAAAACGTTCCCGTGTAAATGCAGAGCCTGCGTTGAGCATCTTGACATTGGAGTCGCTTCAGGGTTTCTAATGTTTCATCGTACCCCGGACGAAAGAGACAGAAGCATGCACCAACAAGCAATCGTTCCTGACGACGGCAAAACGTATGCATACCTCATCCGCCAGTTCGGCCGCAGCACAGGCCAAAGCTCCGAGCAGCGCTGGCAGTGGCTAATGGCAGCACACATCGTGGGACAGCAACGACTGGGCCTGCATCTGCACAGTCACCTGATAATGCTTCGCCTGGCTGTGGCTGAACGTGATTGGCCGGAGGTTGCAGGGCAAGTGCTGCGGCTCCTACTGGTGCCCTTAGGAAATGGCACGGGCAGGCTCCCCTTAGGCAATGTCGGAAGAGCCACGGTTAGTGCCTTTGAGCCCATGCCAGTGGCTGCATCATTGCGCCGGCTCATTTCAGAAGCCCGCGAAGCGGCCAGGGCGCAGTCGTCGCCCCCGAAGCCGGCAAACTGAGGTCAAAAAATGAAAATGAAGATACTCATCACCACGATGGCTTTCTCTGCGGTATCGCTTGGCGCCGGGCTGCTTTACAACACAAGCTCCAGCAAGGCCCCGGAAGCAACGTTCGTTCTCCTCGATGGGTCTTTGAGAACAGCCAATGACTTTCGCGGGAAGGTCACGTTGGTTAATTTTTGGGCCACGAGCTGCGCCACCTGCGTAGCCGAGATGCCAATGATTGTGCGGGCATACGAGAAATACCACTCACGTGGCTATGAAACCCTTGCTGTAGCCATGAGCTATGACCCTCCGACCTATGTCGTCAATTTCGTCAACACACGCAAGCTACCGTTTGCGGTTGCCCTAGATAACACTGGTGCAGCGGCTAAAGCATGGGGCGACGTGAAGGTTACGCCGACGACCTTTGTTGTGAACAAGCGCGGCAATATCGTCAAGCGCTACGTTGGTAAACCGGACTTTGACGAACTCGACAAGCTGATCGAAAAATTGCTTGCTGAGACCTGAGGGTTGCTATCTAACTGCCGACAGAGTCAAGTCGTTCATCCGACAAATATGCTCAGTGAACATGCAATTAGGCAAAAAAAGTATTGCTCGATCGAATTCTGTGGATTGCTTCTGCGAGGGGCCACACCATGCCGGTCTGCGCCGGGATAGACCCCTCTCCAAGCCGCAGACCCTCCCACTGGCCCGCTCCAATGACAATTTCGCCAAGCAGTCTTCGTCTTGGCATCCAAAACACTGAAAGGCATCAATGCAAACAACTGTGCCAACGGGCGAACGAGTCAAAGCGCTCGCAGTCCAAGCTACTGAGTTCAAGCAACATAACGATAACTGCTCGGGACAAAGCGAAACCTGGAGCGAGCTGAGTCTCGACAAGTTTGCTCAGATGATTGTTGACGAATGCGTTCGCGTAATTGACCAGCACTGTTTAGCAGTTGGTCAGAGTTCGATTGACGTTAATTCGTTAAAGAACGCCTTACGTTTTCATTTTGAAACTCCTTCGCCATATTGTGTGGCGACGAAGTTGGCGAGTGACGAACGTAACGCCTAACGAAGGTGATCTCTCGCCAGCGCAAACGCCCCATGGCTCGCCTCTTGGATTCAAATGCTGGTAGCACGGCCTCACAGCATTCTGCGTTTCACTGCATCCGCCAATGGCCCATGTCGATATCAGCCGCGTTTGCGAGCGGGGTGTTAGAGCGAAGCGACGGCTGAGCGCACCTGATCCACGCTCAAGATCTCGGACAACACCACTGGTGGCCTGCCGGCTTGATAAAGCACATACAAGGGGACACCGTTTCGGCCCAGCTGGCCAAGGGTGGCCGTGATGTCTGGGTCGCGCCGGGTCCAATCGGCCCGAACCAGAGCAACATTCTTGGCTGCAAGGTCCGCCAACACCGTCGGGTTGGCCAGCGTGGTCTTCTTGTTGTATTGGCAAGTGACGCACCAGGCTGCGGTGAAGTCGACAAACACAGGGCGGCCGGTCGCCAAGATTTGCTCAACGCGCCCCGGCTCCCAGGTTTGCCAGGAACCTTCGCTGACAGCGGCCGTGGCCGGCCGAACGTCGACTGCTGTGACATTCTGACCCGCGTGCCACAGCAGCAGCACGAGCACGACAAATGAAATGCCACTTACGATGCGCCGCGAACGACCGATAAGCGTTAGAGACCAGATCACCATGCTGAGGGCGACCAGCAGCACTAACAGCGAAGCTGCCCCGTCAATTCCGCTTTGTTGACCCAGCACCCACAGCAGCCAAGTCACCGTTGCGAACATCGGGAACGCCATGAACTGGCGCAAAGTCACCATCCAGGGGCCTGGCCTGGGCAATAACTTGGCCACAGCAGGAATCCACCCGGCGGCAAGGTAGGGTAAGGCCATGCCGAAGCCCAAGGCCGCGAACACAAGCAATGCTTGCGGCGTCGGCAGCGTGACAGCCAGGCCGAGAGAAGCGCCCATGAACGGGGCGGTACACGGCGATGCGATCGCCACGGCGAGGATTCCCGACAAGAACGAGTTGCCCACTGGATGCCTGCTCTCCAGCGTTACCAGCTTGTTCGGCAGGAAGACGCCGAACTCGAATACTCCAGCGAGATTCAAGCCGATCACGGTAAATAGCGCCGCCAGTGTCGCGACGACTAGCGGGGTCTGCAACTGGAATCCCCACCCTAGCTGCTGGCCAGCGGCGCGCAGGCCGACCAAGATGGCGCCGAGCAACACGAAAGAGACCACCACCCCAGCCGAAAACGCGAGGCCGCTGGCGCGATGGCCGCGCTTGTCGTGGGCATGGCGCGCAAAACCCATCACCTTGATCGCCAACACCGGGAAGACACAAGGCATCAGGTTGAGAAACAGGCCCCCCAGCAGAGCGCCAAGAAGCGCTGCCGCGAAGGTAAGAGGCACATCGGATGCTGGCTGGACTTGGCTGTTTCGCCGCAACGCTTCTTCCAGCGCAGGAGACACGCCGGGTGCTGTGGCCAACTGGGGCCATTGGCCCCCTACTCTGGCCTCGGTGCGCCAACCCTTGTCTCCGAGAGTCAGCACCAAGGGCATCATCGACGGACCCTGGCTGCGGTGGGGGGACAACGGCACGACAGCGTTCCAGACTTTGCCCTCCCATGATTGCGTGATGGCCGCCGCGGTCTCGATCACCTCGTTAGTCTCGGGGAAGAACCCCAGGACCTGGCCTTGCGCCTCAACCGGCAAACCGGGTACGCTGACCTTGAGCGTGTTGCCATCGATCAGAACCGTGCTGGTGCCAGGCAGCGGTCTGGGCGCTTTCTGAAAGCTGGCATTGAAAACATCCGCGTAGAGGCCTGTAGCGCTGTGCGCGGGAATCTTGAGTGCGAATTCGCCTTCTTCGGGAATGCACTCCTGTCGGCATATCAGCCACTGTGCTCTCAGTTTGATGTCCAAATCACCGCCCACCAGCGAGGGTTTGAATTGCGGTGTGACGGTGAGCGGCACCGGTAAGAGCACCGTGCCGCTGTAGCCATAGTTGGCCAGATGTCCGATCGGGTACTTCTTGGGTACCGGCCAAGCGATCTCACCGGCTTCGACGCCAGGCGGTAGCGTCCATGTCAACTGGGTGGGGAGGCCGGAATCGCCGGAATTTTTCCAGTACGTATGCCAATCGGGCTGATGGGTTAGCTGCAGGCCGACCCACAACGTCTTGCCGGGCTCGACGCCTTCGGGCGCATGAGCCAACAATTCGACCCGCGCGCGCTCGGTCGTAACCACACTCTCGGCAGGCTGCGTCCGGACCAGCTGGGCGAACGCACTTCCGCTAACGAGCAAGAAAGCGCAGGCCAGTCCCGCGAAGGCTAGTGAGCCCTTCTTACGGATAGATTCAACGTTTGCCATGTTCGCTTGCCTCACTGCGGGTAAGCGGCATCCAGCTCGCTTTTGACCAGCGCTTTGAGCTGATCGTGACCAAAATCCTTCAGCGGTTTTCCATTGACGAAAAATCCCGGCGTGCGAGTGACATTCAAGACTTTGGCGTCGGCCATGTCCTGTTCGATGTTCGCAAGCACCTGAGCTGATTCAGCGTCCTCGCGAGCTTTCTCAAGATTTAGGCCAGTGCCGTTCACAATAGACCAAATCAGATCGGGCCGAGGATTGTGATCGGCGCCCCAGGTCCGCTGTGCATTTAGCAGGGTGCGGTTCACCGGCCAGAAAAGGTCTTGGAGTCTGGCTGCCTCAAGAACTTTGACGGCCGTGTCGGCACCAGCGTGGAACGGCGTGTATCGAACGATGAGTTGAACTTTGCCGGGATGGCTGTCGACGAGATCCTTGACCAGGGGATAGAACGCCCTGCAAGTCTCGCAAGCTGGATCGAAGAACTCGACGATCCGGACCTTTGCTTGCGCGGAGCCATATGTCGGCGAATGGGGGCGATTGAAGATCGAATTGCTTTGGCCTGCGAGTTCGCCAAGACGATGCTCTTCTACCCGGTCGTACACGTAAACGCCCACGCCAAACAGCAGAAGGACTGCAATCGCTGAAGTTAGAAGAATTCGCTCCCGGTTCAATGGAACCTACCTTTCCTGCTCGCAAGTAGCAACAATGTGATGATGATGGTGAAGGAAACCAGCGAGAGCATTGGGATCGTAACTAAGCCTCCCAGTTCCAGGCTGACCTCGGCGCAGGATAGGCCCTTACCGCAGGGCTGCAGGCCTTTTGGGATGTAGCCCGAATAAAGGAGCCAGTGGTAAAACGCCGCAATCCACCCGCCGCCCGCCAGCGGCATGGCGTACTTGATGCTGCCTGAGTCTTGCAAGTAGAGCCCGATGGCGAGGATCGCCACCATAGGGAACATCGCTATGCGTTGATACCAGCACAGCACACATGGCTCCAGCCTCGCTACTTCGCTGAAGAAAAGGCTGCCCAACGTCGCAACGAAAGCAACCAACCAAGACAGCAGCAATAGCAACCACTGCAGAGATGGAATATTGGCGCGGCGAGGCATGTTGTCCGAATGACTAGTTGACATAGCGTGGGTTGTATAGGCTTAAGTTCAAGCCGCGGAGAACATAGGGCCTTGCCCGGGCAAAAGTTGGCCGGCCTTCGATGAATATTCTTCGTCCTCCATAGCCTGGCCCATGACGCAAGTTCCTGCATCCTGTTGGGCACACCGCAACTTATGGGCTCTGACGTAACTGCGCTCACACAAAGCAGAGGTCAGGTGCTAAACGCGGGTTTCTAATGTGAGCGCGTATTTGACACAATAAAGTCGGTTGAAGGTCAAGCGCTGATTGCAGCATGTTGGCCTTCTGCCTGCGCCCTTTTTAGCGTCTTCAACCTCGCGGATTCTTAATAGGACATCAGTAGTGTCCGGTTTATTTTGAGACGACAAGCAGCAATGCCAATGCTGATGCGGGTTCCAGAGTATTCATGGGTTGCCCTCACCGACCTAGAAGACCACATCGCTATTCTCACTATGCTTGTGCGGCGCATGGTTGATGAGTCTGGCGACCCAACTGGTTTCGACGCACAGGCCTGGCTTGATCACTGGCTCGTGGGGGTGGTCCCGGCATTGGGTGATCGGAGGCC